>JBPCKD010000022.1:0-8107 GCA_051004635.1 Pyrinomonadaceae bacterium | reverse complement strand
ATCATCCTGGGCCTCTCTGAGTGCGGGCAGAGCGCTTTCGTCCCCTAACTCATAAAGAAATCGACTGGCACGCCAACGAACAAGTTTGTTTCTGTCTTTTAATGTCTCAACCATCGGGCCAATCGCCCGTCGGTCTCCTAAATCCGTTAATGCATCGCCTGCCGATCGGCGCACCCCAACTGCTTCGTCTTTCAGAGCCTCACAAAGTGGAGCTAAGACTTCAGGAGTTTTTATCAACCCAAGAAAGACCACTGCTAAACGGCGAATCGACATCTTCGGATCTTTCGTAGCTCTGATAATTAGTGACAGAGCTTGAGAATCGCGGGGTTCCCGCGCGGGCAGGGTGGGGTCCCCGACGGCGCAGCGCCGTTGGGGTACCGTCCCGCCTGGGGTGCCTATCTGAACTGTTGCATCCCTGCCCAATTCTTTTAGTGCAGCGAACCGTTCTTCCCAACGTGGCGATTCAAAGGCGCGTACCAGTTCGCCTAGTTCGCCCAGTTCTTCACCGTTCGCTTTAACCGGTTTCTGTAATTCAGGGTGATAGGCCCTCTCAACCAATTCTTTTAACTTCTTTTCATCATAGACGGCTGAAATCTCGTGCACCACCGCCTCGCCGACGTCGCGCAGCTCTCCGTAGCGCAGACCTTCGTCTATCCACTTTCGCTCCATCAGCATGTTTTCCGATGCACCCATCGCTCGCTCAATAGCCTGACCGAATCTCTCGGGCAGCGGCAAGCGAGTCGTTTCATTACCAGAGGACACCGAGGACACCTTTACCAACATTGGGAGCTCTCGAAAATACTGCACCGATACCGTTACCTCGAGCCATTTCTCATCGGACGTTCCTGCGGGTTCTGGCGCCGCCACCCCAATCGGGCTGCCCTCTTCCACCCCATCGGCGCTGCGCCGCTGGGGACCCCGGGATTGGCCCCGGTTCGTGTTGTTCACGCCTGGGTATTCAAGTACAAGACGGGCCTGGGACAAGATATCCTCCCAGGCGGCAGTTGGCTTTCGCTGGATAGCCATAAAGTCTGCGACCCGGAAGACACTGCTGACTCCTGGGATGGCAAGGATCTTTTCGATGTAAGCTGGACAATTTCCTCTATCTTCATGTGTGTATGTAATCGCGACCTCTTTGGCTAGCCTCTCGTCCAAATTCAATTTCATACTGTTTGGATTAGGCGTGGTTTCAATGGATAGTAACTTCACTTTTGTTCTCCGGAGTGCTCTACCTGCCCACCACAACTGCGCATGTGTCCTCATTTTAGGTCACAGCCTCCCAAAATCCGAAATCCGAAATTCGCAATCCGAAATCCCTTTGCAGGCTCAGGCAAACCGTGATACAAGGCGCACCTCAGGCGACATTCGGGAGTGCGCGAGACTCCGAACTTCAGACTCCGCACTCGCGACTGGTTTTTTAGGCGACGATTGCATCGAGACTCACAAACTCCCGAATCCGATTCCAGACTGTCTTCGAGGCGGATGCGCGCGCCTAAGGTGTAAATCACTGTGATGACTGAACCAAATACAAGCGACGAGATAGCCGATGTTCCCGCCCGAGTTTTCGAGAATTTCATCGAGGCCCTGCGGGATGCGGATCTCTCCGCCGAGTTAATCGCTCGCCTTCATAAGACCCTAGTCGACGATCAAAACGTCACCGAAGGTGCACTCAGAGCCGCCGTCCTTGGAGAGGAGCCGCTGCCATGATCCGCGTCAACTCCATAACCATCAAGGAGTTTCGCGGCATTCGCGATTTGACCTTGGACTTCCGGGGAAAAAACTTCGCGGTATGTGGTCCTAACGGCACTGGGAAGAGTGGCGTCGTTGACGCTCTGGAATTCGTACTCACCGGAAACGTGTCACGTCTTACAGGGGAGGGGACTGGGGAAATCTCTCTCAAACAACATGGACCTCACGTAGACAGTCGGAATGATCCAGATAAAGCCAGAGTAACGGTCGAGGTCATTATCCCAAGCCTTGGTAAGACGGCTACCGTGGAGCGGAGCCTAAAGGCCCCAGCCGTTGCACGCGTGACTCCCAACGATGCCGATGTGCTCGAAGTACTTCGACATGTAACATCTCATCCTGAAATTGTGCTCTCACGCCGGGAATTAATCCGATACGTGCTTGCCACGCCCGGCAAGCGCGCTGAGGAAGTTCAGGCATTGCTCCATCTCGATCGGATCGAACAAGTTCGAGGTGCTCTGCAGAAAATCGCAAATAGTTGCGAAAAGCAGTTACCTTGGCTCGACACGGCGGCCGCGCAAGCCCGCGATAGCTTCCTTCGCACATTGTATCTGTCGCAGCTATCAAAGGATAAGCTGCTTGCAGCCGCCAACACTCAGCGCACAATTCTCGGTCTCGCACCGCTTACCGACATAACCGAAACGACATCGCTGAAAGATGGGATGGCAACGCCTCCAACAGTGCAACCACAGCGCATTCCTAAGGCTCAAGCTCTGATCGACATTCAAGCTGCTCGCGAGGCAGTCGCAGACATCGCCAGCGTGACCATCATTACGTCGGTCGATGAAGTGAGGACTGAACTCGCAGTTCTCGCCGCAGACCCGGCGGTTTCGGCGAGTGTAAAACGAGAGAGCTTCTATGCGACTGGTATTGAGCTCATTGAGGCCGAAGCGTGTCCGCTCTGCGATACTACATGGGATCCAGTTGGACTCAAGAGACACGTTCAAGCGAAGATCGATCACTTGGAAGAGGTCTCGCTAAAGCGCAAGGCAGTGGAAGAAAAGATTGCACCCCTGATCGCGCTGCTCAGTAAAGCGCAGGCGTCCATGAATACTCTCATCCGTTATGCTGGGCTCTCCACGAGGCCAGTGCCGATGCTGGCAGTCCGCAGCTACAGGGCGGGTTGCGCAACTGCGATGGAACAACTCGCCTCCTTCTTGCCACTAGCCGACACAATCACGGTTCTGGCGAACGTGCCGGTCGTTCCGCAGGGTGTCACTGATGCGATTGACGAGTTCGAGAAAACTGTTGTGGTCTTACCTGAACCTAGCAAGCAAGATGCTGCACGGGAGTGGCTCACGGTTGCGCAGGAGCGGCTTAATGTCTGGCGCGACGCGATGCGGAAAAGAAAAGTCGCCACAGAGCGGGCTCTAGTGGCTCGGCAGGTCTCCGATATCTATGCTGGAGCTAGCGATACTGTCCTCGCGGGAATCCTACGCAGATGTTGAAAAGGATTTCGCCGCACTATACAGCTTTGTAAACCGCGAAGACGAAGAGAAGTTCAGCGCTCAACTTGTTCCCTCCATCGGGAAGCTTGGCTTCGACGTCGACTTTTACGGGCGCGGGTTTTTTCCGCCGGGTGCCTATCACAGCGAGGGCCATCAGGACGGAATGGGCTTGTGTTTGTATCTAGCACTAATGCGACACCTTCAAGAGGACCAGTTCACTTTTGCGGTCCTCGACGACGTTCTAATGTCTGTAGACGCCGGACACCGTCGCGAGGTGTGCACACTTCTAAAGAAGGAATTCCCGAACACTCAATTCATCATGACTACTCATGATCCTATCTGGCTACGTCACATGGCTACCGAAGGTGTTATCGGCGGACGAATTCAATTCAAGAATTGGAGCGTAGATCACGGGCCGACACAATGGGATGAGCGTGACGTGTGGGCAGAAATCGACGACTATTTACAGAAGAATGACGTGCGTGCAGCCGCGGCTCTTTTGCGACACTATCTCGAGTATCTGTCCGCGGAGTTGTGCTACCGGCTACATGCTCCCGTGGGTCTTCGCGGCGATGCCCATTATCAGCTAGGCGAGCTTCTTCCCGCCGCTATCTCCTGTATGCGAAAGCTGTATGGCAAGTCTAAGGACGCTGCTAATTCCTGGAATCAGACTGAACTTGTCAAACAGCTAGCCGCTCGGGGCGCTGAGTTCGTGGGCGTGGTCCACGCTTCAAATGTTGAGCAGTGGCAAGTGAATGTTGCAGTGCATTTCAATTCGTGGGAGAACTTAGGCAAAGATGACTTCCAGCCTGTGGTAAAGGCATACCGAGATCTTCTCGCCGCATTCGCTTGCCCAGAATGTGGCGAATACCTTCGCGTTTCGCCTGACCGGGAAACACCCGAATCCGTCCATTGCGGTTGCGGCAAGATGAATATGAACTTTCGGAAAAAGTCTGCATGAACAAGCGCTTCTGACATGATTCTATCAACCTACGAAAAGTTAGTCCCTCATAAAGCGATACCCTATTGGGTGTTTTGGCCTTCAACTGGATTCATTTGCTTCGTCTTTGGGGAGGCGATAAGAAGACTAAGCGAAGCTGACCGATATTGGTTGATTCAATTCTTATTCTCAATGGGTATAGTAGTATTACCACTCGTCTATATTCAGTTTTCCCACTATTTTCAGACCACGATGAAAGATGTCAGGTTGTTTTCGGAGGATGCAGCAGCCTTGGATAGCTGGGTGGAATCGCGTGCGAAACGTATTTTCACTTTTAGCTCTTGGGGATCTTACGTGGTGACTGCGCTAATCGCCGTTCCAGGGTTGATAACCATTTTTGTAGTAGGACTTCCCTCTAAGTTTACAGGACTGAATCTTTTCGGGATTTCTTTTTTTGGGGTGATACTGATTCTATGCGGTCACGGTTTATACATGTGCCTAGACCTACTTCTCACGCTCCGTGAACTTGTCATGCGTCCTGTTCAAGTACCGTTTTTTATGATGGAACATAGGGCGATTTCAAAACTTCAGAACTATTACGCATTTGTTGGAGCCACCGTGGCCTTTGCTTACCTCTGGTTAGTGGTTGCAACTTGGCGCAGTCCTTACCGGTTGTCGAATGGTGTCTTGGAGGTATGGTTAACGGTACTTGCCATCTACCCATTAGCGATATTTGTTGTCTCGTTGCATCAAATTCATGTGTTGATGAGAAACATCAAACTGTCCCACTTGGCAGTCATAAACAGAGAGGTTCAAGAGGCACTAAGGGCGGTTCAGGATAGCTCTAACAAACGCTTGGAGGACGCCGAGAGTCTTGAAAAGCTAATGGATATTCAATCTAAAGTTGAGGGCGTAAGAGAGTGGCCGATCGGAAGCCAAACAACTCTTGCTTTCGTGACGTCGTTCATTATTACCCTTGTGACGGCAGTTACTCAGGTGATCATTGCTTTCGTTAGAGTGCAACGGCCATAAGATCTCATTACGACGCACGCAATCCAACCCATGACCACTGAACCAAACAAGTAAGAATTTCGAATTGCGAATTTCGGATGCGAATCTTATGAACGCAAAACGCCGTTTCCCGAAAGCCACACTCGCCGCGATTCGCGACGGTAAGATCCTCGGCATTCGCGCGGGCACGAAGCCGCACCGCATTATTGGCATTGGCCCGTCGTGAATTGCGGACCGCGCACTTCGAATCGCGAAATTCAATCAGCCGAGAGACTACTAACTGGCTAGCGCGTTCGGACTCGCTGAATGTTAGAATGTCCGCGTAGAGGACGAGAGGCGACGACAATCACAATTAGCTTGCCACCGGAGGTTGAAGAATCGGCAAAAAGTACAATCATCGTGAAGCTAGTCCCATAGGGGTCCGCCGGGCATGAACCACGTCATCAAGAAACGAGAGGTATTGACCTTAGAGGAAGTCGCGAGATATTTGCGGCTGCCGAAGGATACGATTGTGCGGCAAGCGGCTCAAGGCACTATTCCCGGCCGCCAGATAGAAGATACCTGGCGCTTCCTCAAAGCCGCGATCGATGATTGGCTGCGAAGTTATGACAGTCGGACGTTGCTCCTGCAACAAGCCGGCGCCCTGACAGAAGACGAGTCATTACCTTCCCTGCTCAAAACGATCTACTCAGATCGCAAGCGGCCGGAAGTCGCCAGGCGACGTTCGTAAATGCACCTGCTGGATACCGACACGCTCACGCTAAAGCTGAAGCAACTCTTGACCATCCATCCAGTCGGTATCTAAGATTAGATGACTCGAAGGTATTGCAATGCAAAGCTTGCTCAATGGTCTACCACCGGATGTTGTTCAGCGGATTCATCCTGACTGGCAAAAGAACGAAGCTGAATACTGGGCCAACCGCGCTAATCTAATGGCCCGCTATCGCGATCAGTGGGTTGGGTTTGCCAACGGACGGGTCATTGTGTCCGGCGCCAGCCCGGTGGACGTGTTGCACACAGCGCAACAATCAGGGTTGCACCCCTTTGTTACTTGCGTTGGCCGAGAGAATGAGCCCAGTCAGATGCGCCGCGCGTCATTCTCCTATGACTCAAGCTACAGAAACGAAGCGCTACCGGTGATCGAGGTGGAATTCAAAAGACAACCAACTTCTCCAGGGCTGCTCATGGACCACGTCATTCCAGATACTGGCGCTGACGCCAGCGCACTGCCATGGTCTGATTGTCAGCGCTTGAGTCTCGATCCCGGACAGGGAACTCCTGGCTTGATCGGCGGCGTGGGAACCACGGCGATGCCGACGGTCGTCTTCGCCGTTTGGGCGCGGATAGACGGTCGCGAATATCGGTGTCGGTTGCAGGCGGATTTTATCGGGCAGGAACGGATTCTTGGCAGGGATGTGCTGAATCGCGCGGAAGTACTCTTCCGCGGTCCCAGTCAAGAGGTCGTGTTCAATCCATAAGAGAGCAATCTCGCAAGTGAGATAGATTCACAGCATATTGGGCCGGTCGCCGTTAGTACACTCTCGTGCGCCCTCGCTGCGAGGCGCACGAAAATGTCTTGGGGCGATACTGGTGTAGGTTGAAACTAAACAATCCCCCGACTCCCGTCGGGGGTATTAGTACGGGTTACCGCTTCTTCTTCGAACCGGCGCACATTCATGTGAGACGCGAGAACATGGTCGCGAAATTTTGGTTGGAGCCCGTTGCCCTTGAGCGGGCTGGAGGCTTCAGCCGGGTAGAGCTTAACGCAATTGCTAAGCTCGTTCATCAACATCGTGAGAGATTACTGAGGAGTTGGCATGAGTTCTTTGGCCACTGAAACACAGGAAGGAAGGGCTCAATCGGTAAAGGTAACCGATGAAGCCTTGATTGTTGATCTGGTGGACGGCCGGACCATCATCGTGCCTCTGGTTTGGTTTCCGCGCCTTTGGCACGGCACGAACCGGGAGCGCAATCGGTTCGAAATCTTCGGCGATGGAGCGTATCTCCATTGGCCCGATCTTGACGAAGATCTGACAGTCGAGGGCCTGTTAGCTGGCCGGAAATCGGGAGAGAGTCCTCAGTCGCTAGAAAAATGGCTCAGCTTGCGAAAGACCAAACATAGAGCGCGGGAATCAAAGAAATCATCGCAGCCGACGAACAAAGCAGCGCCGCGCGGCTGATGCCTCAATCGGCCCGTGTCTGAGAATTAGAACAGTATTCATGGATCGTCTGCAAACCACCTCTCTTCTCCGCACAATCCAGCGTTACAGCTAGATCAAGAGCAAAGACCAAAATCATTCATGAGCACTGGAGAAAGTCGCCGATGCTCAAGAGGCAGACAGTAGACTTGATAACAGAGGAAACTAGGATGGCTCACTGACTCAGCTACTGACACACCCGGGAAAAGCAGACGTGCCAGTAGCGCTAAGTCATTGATAAATGGCGGAGCCGACGGGATTCGAACCCGCGACCTCCGACGTGACAGGCCGGCGTTCTAACCAACTGAACTACGACTCCGCAAACTAACTCTTAAATATCAAATCTGAGATCTGAGATAATCTGAGATCTCAAACTGGTGGGCGCGGAGGGACTCGAACCCCCAACCTCTTCCTTGTAAGGGAAGCCGTCTACCATTGACATACGTGCCCGACATAACCGAATCCAAAGATCCCAAAGATCATCCGTCAACTTCGTTCGTAACGGACGAATCGTCATGCTAAGAGAAGGTGGCAGTAGTGTCAAGGAGAGCGGATCAGAGGTCAGAGATCAGAAGTCAGAGATCAGAAGTCAGAAGTCAGAAGTCAGAGATCAGATGTCAGAAGTCAGAAGTCAGAAGTCAGAAGTCAGATGTCAGAAGTCAGATGTCAGATACGAAAAGCGGGAGCTGTTCGCCAGGACGTCTGATCTCAGTTCTGGAACCTCGGACATCTGACATCTGACATCTGACTTCTGACTTCTGACT
>JBPCKD010000021.1:0-27832 GCA_051004635.1 Pyrinomonadaceae bacterium | reverse complement strand
TACCTTGTGGACATCCAATCCAACGTAGTACTTTCGCATAGGGCTCTCCTTTATCAGTGGAAAACTTAGAGTCGGAACAACTCCAAGCTACCACCTCAGGGGCGCCCTTTCATATATCAGTTATGCGCGCCCATCCGCCTCAACTATAGAAGCCATAGTCCTGCACTTGATAGGGTATGCCTGTCACCTCGCTCAGCACTCTTCCCAGCTTACCGTGATTGATATACACCTTCGACGGGCTGTTCAGTAAATGCTTCTTCTCGCTCCCATACATGTATAAATATTGACGCCTCCTCCCCCTCACATCCAGATTGACCTCCAATACGATGGCTTTGATGTCACTCAAATCTATCACCTGCTTCTTCCTTCTAAATACGCCACTGACGCTTCTCTTCAACATCTTCCCGTCGAGGTCAATTTCAATCCGCTCTCGTGTGGCGACGAATTCTAAGAAAAGCCACAGCATGAAGAGGCCAAAGAACAAGCCGAATATTTTGCCGTCGGCATCAGTCCCGCTCAAGATAAGAAACAAAGAGGAGGCTAAAGGAAGAAGGCCGAAGATTGCCGTGACGAACAGCAGTAGAAAGGGTACTTGCCTGACAACAACACGTGATCCATTTCGGCTAACTAGATTCATATCTTAAAAGAGACCTCAATTAGCGCCTAACGCCTGCGATAACCGGCGCGCACAGAAGGTGGAGGATGAAACGCCCGCTGATTTGCGCGTCCGGTACATCGCATTGTTAGATTGCGCCGAGCCTTTTCAAATCCACTAATCCCTCTGAAGCTCCTAGCCTTTATCTTTCATCCTTTGGTCGAGCCTGTTCCTTTGAAGTTCTAGAAATGAACTGGGAACGATAGAGCCTATCCGCGCGTATTCATCTCGCCACCGGCTCAGGTCTTTTTCGTCGAAAAAGAGACAGCTATACTTGGAGCCCAGCATGTGATCGAGGTACGCGGGAACCATCTGGATCGAGTTACCGAACTTGCGGTAGGCCTTCGCCTGCTCTTTGTGTGCAGTAATATTAGCCTGCACGAGCGGGGCACGAGAGACCTCCAGAAATTTCGCCAAGGCTTCTGATTTAATCTCGTCCGCCGTGTCAGTTCTCAGTATGAGGATATCGTAGAGATCGCTCTTCACTTCGGCGAATCCTCTCCCCATGTTCAACTCATAGCTATAGAGATCGAGCCCTAACACTTCTTTAAATTCGTACTCGAACCATGTGAGTGGGTCATCGGAGTAGGGGAACTCAACCGGAAAGTCTCTCACTAATTGCTCTGTAGGAATGGACGCGTGAGCGTCCGGCGTGCCGCAGATCTTATCGAGATTCTGAAAGTAGTATGAGAAGTTCCGGCCAATTGGCTCACGCACCAGCGTGATTATTTTGGCCGGCGCGCGGGTTTTGATTATCCGTTCGTACAACTCGAGCCCGTTAAGATCTCCTGCCGGGGGAGCCCACCCACGACTTTCGTGCTCGCGTTTGACTCGGGCGATATTATCGGGGTTTAGGCGGTGCACCTGGTGCGACTGAAAAAGATTGAGGCGGTCGAGCGTTAGTTTGATGGTTGATGATCCGACTTTGCCCATCTGGTAGATTAAGATCGGGGTATTACGTGAGAAACGTCTTTTTAGAATCCTGTTAAAGAGGTTCCGCATGAGCATTATTATGAGTAGAAGCGGAGGCATTCCCCCGCGCGACAACGTCCCGGCCCTCCTGCGCCAACTCCTTCCATTCTGAGGCCGAAGCAACTATGGAGATAGCAATGGTTAAGATCTCCTTAAGTCTGAGCTAAGATATTCTATATCCAAAGAGGGGAGCAATCTAACTATGGCCTTCAGCTGCGGCGCGCGATCAGCATTCAAGCAGAGGAGAAGGGATCACTTTGAGAAGCATGCTATCGCGCCGTCAGCTGCAAGGCTTTGTTGGACGGCGGCTTACTGTAGTTCCCACACTACGACCAGATTAGGATTTGCAGTTGTATTACCACGCGCCTTCGTTTCCTGATGCCGGCGTGTGGCAGCGCCGGTCTTTACATTAATTCTTAGCTCGACGTCTGCGACTGGCGTGGCAGAGATAGCGGTGATTCCTGAAGCGTCCCAGCGCGTAACCTTAAACTCCGAAATTAGGGCGGTCAGGAACTGCCAGCTTATCTGCGGGACATCTTCTTTGGTATATAGCGCCGCGACTGACTCATGGCAAACTCTTCGTGCTTTACTGCAGACAATTTCGACACTGTTAAGTTGCGCAATATGAGGAGCGGTGGAATTGACGCGCTTCGTCACTACCCATCGTCCGCTTGCCTCAACCCTGCCATTTGCCGAAGTGATTTTCTTGGGAAGGGTGCGCACGTCGTCCGATAGTGCTGGCCGGTTTAGCGAGACAATCGCGATTGCAACGATTAGTAAGAGTTTCATAAATCCTCAGCCGTCCAACGCCCGAGCTCAGCGGCCGGCCCGTTTTTTGGGCCGGTCCGCTGGAGCGCCTTGTTGGGCCGGTCGGTCAAGGACTACGCTGTTTACCGCCGGGTAAGTAACCAGTGGCGTCCCAGGTTACGGGATCGTTTTGCTCTGCCTCTGGGTCGACCGATGTGTTGTGGAAGTGCGCAATCTTCCAGGTGCCGCCGTGTTTCACCAGGATGAACGACCCTCGTGTCTTCAACTCTGGAATCTCTTGCCCCGATGGGATGATGACTGGACCGAATTTCATAGTCGCTACGGCGACAGCTACGTCGGGGGCGATGACTCGCATCACCGCAGATTCGACGCTCATCTCGGTCTTCGCGAATATGGTCCGGTGAATCGTATCGTGTCCTTTGTAAACGGCAGCCTTACCGCGCCAGTGATTTCCAGTTACGTTGATCCATTCCACGTCCTCGGTGTCCAGTTCGTGCATCCCCACCATGTCATGACGATTCCAGGTACTCGCGAATTCGGATACGACCGCTCGCATCGCAGACTCGTCAACGGAATTGAGGCTAAGTGACGTTGTTGCAATGTTCATTCTGCTCTCCAGTTTGCGGACAGACGAATATAGTTTCTGCGGCCCAACTATGTATATCTGGTTTCCTAATAAAACCTGGTGACCATTTGTTCTTCCGTATAAAACCGTGTGCTTGATTGCGCTAAGTCATTAGCATTCAGCGTAATCACTGTCAACCTCTCGGCCATTCCGGTTTTATACGGATTCCTAATAAAACCGCGAGGGTGCTCACAGCGAGTCCGCACGAGTGTGGGAAGGCTGCGCTTACGGATCTCATTATTAGTGTGTGCGGGCGGGCAGCAACTCTGAGGATATACATGGTTGATAATCGGGATTGATCCGCTATCATACGCTGACCCGGTTAACACCCAGCTTATGTGGCCTCGCATTTTTGAGGCCAGGCGCGCGCGGGAATGCTTTGCAGGAACCTATGGGAACCATCGTGTTAGAAACTCAACCGGCTAAAATCGAAGACGAGAAATTCCTTATCCACAATCTCGTCAAGCGCGATCCGCGGGCGGGACTTGCCGAGGATGTGCGTCGTGGTCTCACAACCAAGCCGAAGCGGTTTCTACCAAAATATTTCTACGACGAACTGGGTTCCCAACTTTTTGAAGCGATTTGCCTGGTGCCCGAGTATTACCTGACCCGCGCTGAAAATGAAATTTTCGAGCGTTATGCGGATGAGATCGTAGGTTCGGTCGAAGGCGAGACTACACTTCTGGAGATGGGTAGCGGCAGTGCGTCAAAGACCCGATTAGTGATTGAAGCGCTCCTCAGAAAACAGAAGGAGCTGAAGTTTATTCCGGTAGACATCTCCGCTACTGCGCTCGACAGCAGTTCGAGAATACTTCTGCAATCGTATCCGGAATTGACGATTGAAGCTTATGCCGCCGACTACTTTGCCGGCCTGGCCGAATTGCAGAAGACCAGGAGGGCTCGCACGTTGGCGCTCTTCCTCGGTTCAAACATCAGCAACTTTGATTTGGATGAGGCCCTCAAGTTTTTGCGCGCCTTGCGACAAGTGCTGTCTGAAGGAGACGCGCTCTTGCTGGGAGCGGACCTCAAGAAAGACAAGAAAATTCTGGAAGCTGCTTACAACGATGCGCTGGGTGTGACCGCGGCGTTCAACCTGAACGTGCTGGCCCGCATCAATCGCGAGCTTGGCGGCAACTTCGACCTGAGGGCTTTCCAACACCGTGCGTTCTATAGCGACGAGATAGGTCGAGTCGAGATCTACATCGAGAGTATTCGCGAGCAAACTGTCACAATCAGCCAGCTTGAATTGGAAGTTCAATTCGGCGAGGGTGAACAGATCCACACTGAGAACTCCTACAAGTATGATCTGGAGGACATTGGCAAACTTGCTTCTGCAACAGGTTTCACTCGTGCACAGACTTGGTTGGACCAAAGGCAACAGTTCAGCAGTAATCTCTTATTGGCGGTTTAGGAAGAAAAGGACAGGATTTACAGGATTAACAAGATCAGAAAGGAAATTGGCCTTGCTGTTGCTTCTGCAATCCTGTTCATCTCGTAAATCCTGTCTAGACCCGCGTCGAAATGCCCGAAGTCACTGACAATCCGCTGGTCGAGTTTCGCGACGTAAGTTTCTCCCATGCCGGGGCTTCTTCTCCGATAATTTCCCATCTCAATTTGACGGTACAGCAGGGCGAGACGCTGGTTCTGCTTGGCGAATCTGGCTGCGGCAAAACAACCACGCTCAAACTCATAAACCGCCTCTTGTTGCCCAGCTCGGGCCAGGTTCTGGTTGAAGGTAAAGCGACATCCGAATGGGACCCAATTCGTCTGCGACGGCGGACAGGTTACGTTATTCAAGAAGGTGGCCTCTTTCCACACTTCACCGTCGAGAGAAACGTCGGTCTTGTCCCTGCGCTCGAACGTTGGGACAAAAGCAGGATTAAGAGTCGAGTTGACGAACTGCTTTCCATCGTTGGTCTGGAGCCGAGCGAGTTTGCCGATCGCTATCCGGGAGAATTATCAGGAGGACAACGTCAGCGCGTGGGGGTTGCGCGCGCACTTGCCGCCGAGCCGCCGCTGCTTTTGTTAGACGAGCCGTTCGGCGCGCTCGATCCTCTAACCCGGGCGAGTTTGCAACGCCAGTTCGTTGAGATTAGCGAGCGTCGTAAGAAGACTGCTGTCTTCGTGACTCACGACGTGCGCGAGGCGTTGCTGCTCGGCTCTCGTATTGGGCTAATGCACCAAGGGGAACTGTTACTGCTGGAGACGCCTGACAACTTTCTTAAGTCGAAAAACAAACAAGCGTTAGCTTATATAGAAACTCTCGGCCTTGCTCCCATTGACTCGCATCAGGAGGGAAGGGCATGAGCTTCTGGCATTTTCTCCAGCAAAACTGGCCGGAGCTGTTACAGCACTTGCGCGAGCACTTGTGGTTGGTTTTTATTTCCACTCTCATCGCGGTCGCCATCGGCATCCCCACGGGCATTCTCTTAACGCGAAAAAAATCTCTGCGGAGTCCGGTCCTGGGCATCGCCAACGTGATGCAGACCATTCCCAGCCTGGCGCTGTTTGGTTTCCTTATTCCGCTACCATTCATTGGCGGCATTGGAGCACGCACCGCAGTTGTCGCGCTGGTCCTCTATTCGTTGTTGCCCATTATTCGCAACACCGTTACCGGCATTCTGGGGGTTGATGCAAACGTGCGCGAGGCCGCCGTAGCGATGGGGATGACGGGTCGCCAGGTGCTTTGGCAAGTCGAGTTGCCGTTGGCGATGAGCGTAATAATCACCGGCGTCAGGGTGGCGCTGGTGATCGCTATCGGAGTTACTACGATTGCGGCGGCGGTCGGAGCAGGCGGTCTTGGGGTCTTCATCTTTCGGGGAATCCGACAGTTTGACAACAACCTCTTGCTCGCCGGGGCGGTACCTGCGGCCTTGCTGGCTTTGACCGCGGACTTCGGTCTGGGGCTACTTGAAGGCCGCTTCTCAGTAGCTCGCAGACAGAAAACGGCCACAACCTCACGTTGGAAAGGCTTCGCGGTTGCCGCAACCACGGCGTTGGCAGTTGCCCTGATCACCGGCATCTATCTGGGCTCCCGCGATTCGCGTTCGCATAGCTCCCAGTCGCAAGGCGCGCGGATCGTGGTTGGCTCCAAAGACTTCACGGAGTCGGCGCTTCTCGGCGAGATCGTCGCTCAGATGCTTGAAGCTCGCGGAGTCGGAGTTGAGCGCAAGTTTGAGTTGGGTGGAAACTTGCCACATGATGCCCTGCTCGCGGGGAAAATCGATCTCTATCCTGAATACACCGGCACGTCTTACACGGCGATACTGAAGCATCCGCCCATCACCGACCCAGGAGCGGTTTACGAGCAGGTCAAAAAAGAGTACGCGGAAAAATTCAGCCTCGCGGTAACTGAGCCGCTGGGGTTCGATAACACTTTTGCTATCCTGGTGCGCGGTGCTGATGCCAGGCGGCTCGAGTTGAAAACGATTTCTGCTGCAGTGCCTTACGCGCGCACGTGGCGCGCAGGGTTTGGGCAGGACTTCATGTCGCGCGCCGATGGCTTTCCCGGTTTCGTCAAGGCCTACGGTTTGAGATTTGCCGAACAACCGCGCGAAATGGATCTTTCACTCACCTACATCGCGCTTGCTTCCGGCAAGGTTGATTTGATTGCCGGCAACTCAACCGAAGGACGAATCGCGGCGCTGGATCTTTTCCAACTGGAAGACGATCGGCATTACTTCCCGCCTTATGAGGCGGTCTATATGGTACGAAACGATTCCTTGTCGCGCTTGCCTGTCTTAAAGGAGGTGCTCGGAAAACTCGCGCGCGCGATCTCGACCGAAGAGATGCGCCAGTTGAATTATGAAGTAGATGCCAATAAGCGGGGTCAGGCCGAGGTAGTTCGCGAGTGGATCAACCGCAAGGGTTTCTAAGGCGGACATTCTCTGTGCTACCTCCGTGTTCTCTGTGGCTCCGTGGTGGTCTTCTTGAACTTTCTCAACCACAGAGACAGAGAACACTGAGGCTGCACAGAGAAAACGAAAGGCAAATCGAAATGCGTTATGCGCTCTGGCTTCTTGTAGTTGCTGTTATCATCGGGCCTTTAGCCTGGATAACCCCATCTGCGCAAACTCAATCGCCTGCTCCAAAACAGACTGTTTATCTGCTTAGAGCGGCGCATGTCTTTGATGGCGAGTCAGCCGAGTTGCATGACGATTGGATGGTGCTGGTGCGCGGCGAAAAGATCGAGGCCGTGGGACGGCGGGGCGAAATCAAGGCTCCGGCAGATGCGAAGGTAATCGACTTGCCGGGTATGACTTTGATGCCTGGACTCATCGACGCGCATTCGCACGTCTTACTGCATCCTTACAGCGAAACCGTTTGGAACGATCAGGTAGCGCGCGAAGCCTTGAGTCTGCGCGTGGCGCGCGCCACTAATCATCTGCGCAACACCCTGCTGGCTGGTTTCACGACGATTCGCGACCTCGGCACGGAAGGCGCAGGTTATGCTGATGTCGGACTGAAGCAGGCCGTGCAACAGGGAATCATTCCCGGACCGCGAATGCTCGTGGCTACCCGGGCGATCGTGGCGACCGGCAGCTATGGCCCAAAGGGTTACGCGTCCGAGTGGAATGTTCCTCAAGGTGCCGAGGAAGCCGACGGGACGGACAGCCTGACGCGCGTGGTGCGTGAGCAAATCGGCAAAGGCGCAGACTGGATCAAGGTGTATGCTGATTATCGATGGGGCGCAGGCGGTACTGCACACGCGACGTTTACACTGGAGGAGTTGAAGCTCGCGGTTGAGGTTGCAAAGAGCGCAGGCATCCCCGTTGCAGCGCATGCAACCAGCGCGGAAGGAGCGCGACGAGCAATTCTTGCCGGCGTCGAAACGATCGAACACGGCGACGGCCTCACGCCGGAATTGTTTCAGCTGATGAAACAGCATGGCACCACGCTATGTCCAACTTTGTCAGTTGCTGGGGCTAACAGTGAGCGCAAGAAGGTTGTTTTCAAACAGGCGCTTGAAGCGGGTGTGACCATTGCCGGCGGCAGCGACGTCGGCGTCTTCGCTCACGGTGATAACGTGCGAGAAATCGAAGCCATGGTGAGCTGGGGCATGCCGATTATCGGCGCGCTGCGTTCTGCGACTTCCATCGATGCGCGCGTGTTGCACATGGCAGATAAGATTGGCCAGGTTAAGACTGGGCTTTTTGCCGATCTGATCGCTGTCCAGGGCGATCCGACGCGCGACATTTCAGCTTTGCGACGAGTGCGTTTCGTAATGAAGGGCGGCGAGGTTTATCGAAACGATAAGTGAATCGACACACTTGACTTGGAGACTAAAGTGCGACACCCGCTGACAATATCCACAGATTACGCAGATTTCACAGATTAGCAGAGAACGTAGGGTCAAAACTGCTCTAAGCTATCCTGCCTGAATCAGTGTAACCTGCGTAATCTGTGGATGTTTGTTTGTTAACTCTAAGCCCTATTTAAGGAGATTCAAAATGACAATACTCGATCTACTCGTGTTGCTTCTTATCGCCGGACTCTGCGGCGCACTGGGCCAGGCCATCTCAGGCTTTTCACGCGGCGGGTGCCTGGTGTCGATTGCGCTGGGATTTGTTGGCGCAGTTCTTGGGATGTGGTTGTCCCGCCAACTGGGATTGCCGGAACTCTTCGCGATCCGAATAGGTACCACCAATTTTCCCATCATCTGGTCGATCATCGGCTCGGCCCTGTTTGTGGCGGTTATCGCGCTGCTGACTCGAAGCCGGGCGTAACCGTCTCAAACTTAGCTCAGGCTCCATTTGATTCCGCAGCGACCAGGCACAACTATAACCTCAAGCCAGTCGATGAGCGGCCGCTGGCTTCATTCCCAAAATTGTGAGCCGGCGCCAGGCTTACCTACAGGATGCCCTGACCTCGCACTTCAAGCCTGCGGGATGATCCTCACTGTCGAAATTAATGTCGCCAGTGATGACTATCCTGGTTATCTTTTTGCCTGAGCTCTGGTGCTTTCTGGGATCGTTCGAATTCTTTGCGTAGACGGAGCTGTCATATTCCAGTTCGACTGAGCCGCCTCTGATGATGATGTCGTCGCCGTTTGCCATGTGAATCTCTCCTTTGAGGTTTGGTTAGATTGGGAGTTAGGGTTTCCCAGCGATTAATTCGCTGAGTTGGGTGCGAGAGAATTGAACATCAGGGCGATTGAGGTAGGTATGGTAGTGATCAGCTCCCCATTTTTGTTGGAGGCCGGAAAGCAAGTTTTCAGCTCGGGATGCATATTCCCGGGACTTCTGAGTATCACCAGCGCTTCGGCTGGCACGGGCGGCAATCAGCAAGGCCTGCCAATGCGAGTCTTGTTTGCCGAGGTGCGCAAAGAGTTCTTGCGACTCAAGCGATGTTTTCAATGCGCCGGCAGAATCACCGCCTTGCAGCAGGCATTCCGCAAGCGTTAAAAGCGCTTCCGAGAAGAGAGCGGGATCCCCCGCCTGCCTGGCCATCTCGACGGCTTCCTGACACTTAAGTTTGCTTTGCCGAGATCCGCCGGAAAAAGCTTGGGCCGAACCAAGCGTAAACGTCGCCTCCACAACAACATGCTTGAGTTGCGTGCCAGCCAGAGCAAGAGCTCGCTGAGCCTTCGCCTGGGCTTCGCCGAATCTGCGTTCACTCAAGGCCATGCGGGCCATGGCCAGGTAGTACCAGGCTGACAAGTTCTGGGCGGCGTCAGGACGGTCTGCTATTGACGAGGCCTCCGTCAACGCGGCGCGAGCATCATCGTAGCGGCCCAATCGCCATAAGGCATTGGCGCGGTCCGTTAAGCTCCAGGCGACATTCTTTGCCACAGCCAACGACTTTGCTATCCGATAATTCTCTTCAAGGTGGATAAGCGCTTCGGGATATCTTCCCTGCCTGATCAATAGGCGTCCCATGTCCCCTTGAGCCGCTCTGGCCAGCGACTGATCCCCCAACTGCTGCGCGAGTATTAGCTGTTGCTCGAAAGCCTGAAGGGCCGCATCGTAGTCACCTTTATGTAGCTTGGCGCGCGCGAGCAGGGCTAACGCCTGTATTGTTTCTTTGCGGTATCCACCTTGTTGATAAAACGGCAGCGCCTGTTCGATATAAGCTGCTGATTTATCACTCTCATTTTGTCGTTCAGCCAAACTCCCAAGCGAGAGCAATGCTCTCGCAGCATTGCGCACATCCTTTTGCTTCTGTGCAAGATCTAGAGACTGCTTAAAGTATTTCTCCGCCTCGGTGTATTCGGCACTCACAATAAAAGTGTTGCCAAGGTCGACCAGCCCGCGCTTGGTGAGGTTATCGATACCGTTAGCCTCGGCCAGGTCTATTGCCTGGCGCATATATTGCCGTCCCTGGCCGGCATTACCCTCAGCGACAACGGCGTCCCCCAACTTTAGCAGAGCCTTTACCTGTGCGTATTGATTGGATGTAGTGCGGGCCAACTCAAGTGCGCGCTCGAACTGTTGGTGTGCCTCGGCGAATTTCTCAATCTGCAGAAAAAGAAAGCCACGCTGAAACGAGACTTCGGCTTGCCCTTCGAAGTTGCCCAACGCCTCATACAACGTGTTTGCCTTGTCGAATGCGGCAGACGCACTTGCCAGATCCAATTGCCGTCCGTAAAGAATTGCCACCCTCAAAAACGCAGTTGCATACTGGGGCGCGCGATTGGTTGCCTCGACATAGCTTTCAATCGCTTTCTTCAGGTCGTCGTTCTTCTCACAGGCACGGCCGAGATCCAGGTAAGCCTGGGGATCATCCGGTGATTGACGTACCAACGCTGTGTAGGCTATTACGGCGCCGGGAAAATCTCGCGTGACGGTGGCGTTAATAGCCTCCAGATAAAGGGCGTCAATCGGAGCCAATTGCGAACGATTTGGTACCAACGATTGGACTCTTAACATCTCATCCTTCGCCCTGTCAGAATAGTCGAGTTCAGTCCAGGCTTCGGCGAGTCGCGCGTGAGCCAGCGCAAACTTGTTGTCGGCCGAAATCGCTTGTTCGAGTGCCTTGCTGGCCTGCAGGAAGGCGCCATTCCGTAATGCGTCGGTCCCTTTGTTGTACCAGTCTAACGCGACGGATGATGGCTTATAGGGAGTTGGTTTCAACAACCTGGCGACAGCTATTCCCGCTACCCCGAGGCAGATTAAGGCAATGATAACGGTGCCCCATGAAAGCCGTGGACGGCGCAGTGTTTCAGTTAGCGTGGTTAAAGCGCTGGTGGAATGCGTGCGTTGCGGCGTTGAAGTTTTGGTGGAACGTCCTGGGCCACTGAAACCATCTGTTGTGAGGCTGGGCAGCAAGGCTCGCAGATCTTCAATCAATTCATCCGCCGATTGGTAACGCGCCTCAACCTTTTTCTCCATCGCCTTCACCGTAATTCGATCAAGCTCGGGTGGGACGTGCTCGTTGAGCGTTGAGGGCACGGGCGGGGTTACATGAATTACCTGCGCGCCGATTTCAATTACACTCCCACCAGAGAATGCCGACTGACCGGTGATACATTCATAAAAGACCGCTCCAAGAGCAAATAGATCACTGCGTCCGTCCACCGTCTTTCCGGTGGCCTGTTCCGGTGAAAGGTAGAGGGGGGTGCCAACGATGACGTCACTGCGGGTACGAGTGCCGGGCCGCGTCGCCGGGTCATCTCCAACTTCCGGAGGCTCCTCGTAAATCTGCTTTACCAGCCCGAAGTCGACCACCTTGACCTGACCGCGCTCGGTGATGATTACGTTTGAGGGTTTTATGTCGCGATGCACAACTCCCTGACGGTGTGCTTCGGCAAGCGCTTCGGCGATGCAGGACACAATCCGAGCAGCCTCCGGCAGCGGCAACGAGCCGGTCCGAAGCTTGTCGCTCAAAGGTTCGCCCTTGATCAGCTCCATGACAATGTAAGGCTGGTCTTGAGCCGTTTCGCCATAATCAAAAACGGTGGCAATGTTCGGGTGGGTTAAAACAGAGACCGCGCGCGCTTCTCGCAAAAACCTGGCGCGTAAGTCGGGAGCGGTGGACGTGAGAAACTTCATCGCCACCTGACGTCCTAAAGTTGTGTCTTCGGCCAGGTAAACGACTCCCATTCCACCTTCGCCGAGTTGCTCGATAATTCGATAGTGGGAGATTGTTTCGCCGATCATTGTTCCGGATTCCAATAAAGCGAGACAGGAAGAATCGTGAAAACAGACGAAGGCTCAGAGATTAGCCTTCATCCGGCGCGGCTTACAGTGATGGCATTCTGCTCTAAAGGGTAGGATATTTCAAGCAAGACTTCTGGCAAAGGAGCTTAGGGCACCGTTGTATTGCGCACTTGCTGTTCCTGCCGCTCACGAAACTCTACAAGTTTCGCCCGAAGGGATGGCCGAGTGTTGGCGAGGATGGCAATTGCAAACAGTGCTGCATTAATCGCGCCCGGCTTGCCGATTGCGAGGGTACCGACGGGAATACCCGCAGGCATCTGTACGGTTGCTAATAGCGAGTCCATGCCGCTGAGAGCTTCGCTTTTCATAGGCACTCCGAGCACTGGCACGATGGTGTGCGCGGCAAGCACACCAGCGAGATGGGCGGCTCCGCCTGCTGCAGCGATGATAACTTCGATTCCTCGCGAAGCTGCTTCAGACGCAAACTCTGAGGCCAATTGCGGCGTTCGATGGGCGGACATTACGCGGCACTCATGTGGAACAGCAAAGTCTGTCAGCGTCTGATCAGCATGACGCATCGTTTCCCAATCAGATTTGCTGCCCATGATCACAGCTACGAGGGGTGCGGTTGGTGTAGTTTCAGAGCTCATAAATAATAGTGTCTCTCCAAATCGGCTCGTGTTTGATATGGCACGCACACCTTGCTTGACTAGGGAGCGAGCAGACGGTCGGTGCCTTCTGAAAGCGCAGACTATTCTGTGTTGAGATTCTTTTCTTTTTTAATCTCTTCGCTATCGGGATTCTGCGCCCCTGGAACCTCGGCGCCCGGGACCAGTGTCTCGGCTTCCGACTTCTCCAGCTCGCGCAGTTTCTCAGTTGGACCTCGGTCTATTTCCGGGGTTTGTTCATTATCTTGCTGTTCATCCTGAGTCATCGCAGTTTCCCTTTCATGGTTCAAAACTAAAACATTCGGAAATCAAGCGCCCTGAGCGAGCGAATATCCTCGTTCGCCGTCAAAGTTATAGAGATTCTCGGTCTTGATGAAATCGTAGCCGGCATCACCAACGCGTTTGAGAAGCGAGATTATCTGCGAGTGCGAAACACCGCGCCCTCCCGTGTCTGACAGAAATCGACAGCGCCAATGATCCGAACAGACAGTTTCGGCATGACCGCCCGGCCACACCTTCACGCCGCGATTGCTCATTATTTCGAGCTTAAGGCCATCGCCGTTGAGTTTAGCTAGTGCATCTCCAAGATCGTTGGCAGCGCCTTTTGTCCAGTCCAGGAATACGTCGACACCGACGAGATCTTTCTTTGCTCGGGCCCGTTGCGGTGTGGAGTCCTTTACAACTTCAGCCCGATCGCCCCCGGCTTTGTAAGTAGCGGCTTTCAGAGTCTGTGGCTTCTGGCCCACTCGCTTGGCCACGGCTTCAGCAAATTCTTTCGTGCCCACCTTCTCCTTGCTCTTGCCTTCGTCGTAGATGTCGTAAGTGTGAATTCCATCTTCAATCGTGCGCAACCAGGCATTGTGCACCCGCTCGGCGACATCGGTGAGGCCGACATGGACCAACATCATGACGGCGCCCAACAGTAGCCCCGACGGGTTCGCCAGGTTTTGACCGGCCCGGCGCGGCGCCGATCCGTGAATCGCTTCAAACATCGAGACGTGCGCGCCAATATTGGCCGAACCGGCGAGCCCTACGGAGCCCGCAATCTGCGCTGCCACGTCTGACAGAACGTCGCCGTAGAGATTCGGCATTACCAGCACGTCGAAGATTTCCGGCGTGTCAGCAAGCTTCGCAGCGCCAATGTCCACAATCCAGTGCTCGTTTTTGATTTCCGGATACTCGACGGCGATCTCGTCGAACACTTTATGGAAGAGACCATCCGTCAGCTTCATGATGTTGTCTTTTGTGAAGCAGGTGACTTTCTTGCGACTGTTCCGGCGCGCGTATTCAAAGGCGTAACGGACGATCTTTTCCGAACCCGGGCGCGAAATCAGTTTCAGGCATTGGGTCATCTGCTCGGTTTGCCTGTACTCGATGCCGGCATAGAGGTCTTCTTCGTTTTCACGGACGATTACCGTGTCCATGATCGGATGTTTCGTTTCGATAAAAGGATGATAGGAAACGCAGGGACGGACGTTGGCATAAAGACCGAGTGTTTTGCGCACCGTAACGTTCAGACTCTTGTAGCCACCACCCTGCGGCGTGGTAATCGGCGCTTTCAGAAAGACTTTGGTGCGGCGCAGAGAGTCCCAGGAGCTCGGCTCTATCCCCGAACTATTGCCCGCCAGATAAACTTTCTCGCCGATTTCTATTGTTTCAATTTCGAGGTTAGCGCCGGCTGCTTTGAGAATATGGAGAGTGGCCGCCATGATCTCCGGCCCGATGCCGTCGCCATGCGCGACAGTGATGGGAACAGGTTTGGACATATTGCCAATCAGACCTTTCGCGAATTAGTAGACTTGGAGACAAGCAATATATTCCAAGGCGCTTGGCACAAGCAATCAGGGGAGTTCAGAGTCCAAGCTTCAGCTGGAGACTTTCAGGGCACAGGCCCGACCCTTTACGGCTGTGCCGACCTCCGTGCGGTAAGGCTACGCCTTACGGGGCAAGGCTTTTTTGATTTCGAGGCTACGCCTCGGAAAGGAGGCAAAGCCTCCGGAAGTCATGTGAGCGTGATCGGTAAGGCGGAGCCTTACCGCACGGAGGGCGGCAAAGCCGCGTGGCCACGCACTATGGCCCTGGAGCTTGAACTCAAAACCGCCCCTGAGGCATACTTAGCGCCGTCAATGGTTCCCTGCTCTCGCGCATCAGTGGTGATTGCGCCTGTCCGTGATCGTGAAGCGACCCGCGTTCGGCTGAGGAGAGAGTTAGGCAGTTATCAACTTGTTGGAAGCCGCTCTCGCAGTTTAAGAGCATCGGGTGCGTCGCATATCTATGGAAGAGGTCAAGAAGCTCCCCGCTTGAAATCTCGGATCTTGTTTTTACCCGCGCTTCATTCGATATAAAGGAAAAAACAGAAATGGGTACGAAACTTTATGTGGGGAACCTTTCGTTTCGCACTACGGCCGAGGAACTACGCGATGCTTTCGCGTCAGTGGGTACAGTCGAATCGGCTTCGGTAATCGAAGATCGCGATACCGGACGCTCGCGCGGTTTTGCCTTCGTGGAAATGGCCACGCCGGAAGAAGCTGCTGCAGCCATTGATCAATTCAACGGCAAAGACTTTGGCGGCCGTAATCTAACGGTCAATGAAGCGAAGCCAAGAGAAGATCGTGGCGGCCGCGGTGGTGGCGGCGGCGGTCGGGGTGGTTACGGGGGAGGCGGTGGTGGTCACGATCGTGATCGCGGCGGGGACCGCGGTGAACGCGAGCCACGCTGGTAAAGCTCTATGCGAAAAGGGGAAAGGGGAAAGGTTAAGGGGCCTTGGTAAGCTCGTGTCTTGCCTTTTCCCCTTACCCATTCCCCTTTCCCCCTTCTCCCTTTGCCTTTTTACTTGCGTGCGGCCGGCGTAATCTTGAATCTCAGCCGCTCGCTGCCGCGCATGATTTCAACTTCATATTCCTGCCCGGCCTTCATTTCTCCCAGCGCAGACGTGTAGTCGTAGACGTTACGTAAGTCGCGGCCGGCCAACTTCACAACCTTGTCTCCGGCTTTGAGTCCAGCCTTTGCTGCCGGCGAATCGTCGCGCACACCGTCAAGCAGTAAACCATCATTGGAATCCGCATAATTGGGAATTGTTCCCAGGTAGACGCGGAAGCCGGTTGAGCGCCCGGCCGATTCGGTTTTTGCGACCGTGTATACGGGCCGTTTGTCGTCTGCGTCGATGTGATTGACGAGCCGCGCAACCATGTGAAGTATTCGCTCCTCGTCGTCGTACTTGATCTTGTCGGCGGTATCAGATGGTTTGTGATAGTCGTCATGCGTGCCGGTCCAAAAGAAGAGCACGGGAATTTGTTTGGCGTAGAAAGACGAATGATCACTGGGCCCAAATCCGTCTTCGCTCAGGGCCAGCTCGAAGGGTTTTGACGGTTCGAGCGTGACGATTGTTCGGCCATTTGCTGAAGTTACTATTGGCATCGAAGTGCGCGCAGACTCGGAAGTGGTGGTGGCAATCGGCGCCCCCACAGCCGCCTCGCCGGATGCGGTGACGTTCATTTGCTCAGAAGCGTTCGCAGACTTTATAAACTCGCGCCAGTTTTGTGCCGTGCCAACTCCGCCCACGTTCAGTTTGTTGCTCTTCATCCGCCCGATCATGTCCATATTGAGCATGGCCACTGTGTCAGCCAGCGGAATGATTGGATGGTTGACGTAATAGTTTGAACCGAGCAGTCCTTCTTCCTCGCCACTGAAAGCAATGAACACTATTGTCCGCCGCGGTCTGTGGCCCGGCGATGTAAAAAATCGGGCCAGCTCGAGCACTCCGGCAACACCAGAGGCATTGTCGTCAGCACCGTGATGTATCTCACCTTCCCTGGTTGCGAGACTTCCCGCACCGCCGCGTCCAAGATGATCATAGTGAGCGCCGATGATGACGGCTTCATTTTTCAGAGTTGGATCAGAACCGTCGAGTATACCGATGACGTTCCAGGCGGAAACTTCCTTGCGCACGATGTCCGTGGAAAGCGTTATTAAAGCCTTGACGTTGACTTGGGGCATCACTCCCTTTTTCATTGAGCCCAACGCGACAGCTAGATCAGAGCCTGTAATGTTTGGAAGCAATGTCCGGCTGGAAACGATCACAACAGGGAGGCCGCCGTCACCGGCGCTGTTGTCGTACCTTAGCTGCGAAAGACGTTCGTCAGTGAACTGCTCCTGTTGCGAAATGAGGATAAGGGCTTTGGCGCCAGCATTCTTTGCGGCAATCGCTTTCCAACGCGGTTCCTCATAACGCGCGAATTGGCCATGCGGGTTGTCACCATCCGGGGTTCCGACAAAAGCAATCGCAATTTTCCCAGTCGCATCGACTCCTGAATAATCATCGTGCTTCAATTCTGCGGCGGATATTCCGAAGCCGACAAAAACTCCCGCAGCTTTTTCAATCCGTCCATTTGCGGAAAAGCCGAGCGGCATCCAGTCTTCGCCGACTGGCAGGTTGGTCACCGAACCATCGCCAGCAGTAAATGACAGCTTATTGGCGGTGAACGGCGCTTTAATTTTCCCGAAATTACCTTTCCCTAGTTCAACGCCTGCTACATAAGGAAATTCCTGCATATAGCGTCGCGGCGAATCCGCCTCCAGGTGAGACATCCCGGGCAGATCCCTACCAACGCTGCGGCGTAGACCGTAACGCGCAAACTCCCTGGCAATATATTCCGCGGCCAGGTTAGCGCCGCTGCCTCCGGTGCGGCGGCCTTCCAACTTGTCGGAGGCGAGATAGGTCACGTGCTCACGCAGCCGTTCTGCGCTGAGTGTGGTCTGCAGTGGTTGCTGCGCGAAGGCGCTTGCCACGACGAGCGAGAACAGAACTATCAGGAGTTTCATCCGCCCGGGGTAATGTCGAAGATTCATGTTCCTTCCTTTGATCATAGGTTGTTCCAGATGTGGCTAGCGTAATAGATCGGCGCGTGATCTGCGAATGGTGCGGGGATGGTTAGCCCAAGTGCATTTGCGACGAGTTTACTGCCCCGGCCCATCAGGTCGTAGAGTCGCACCGCCAACTGCTGTGCTCTAGTGGGCTCGGGTATCCCTCGGTCTTCCGTAGTCAGATTAGGTGAATCTGTATGCACATGGCCGGCGGCGTCGATGAACTTCAGTTGGCCGACATGGGTGTAAGTATCGCCGGGGGGAATCTTCGCCACCACGTCTTTGTTAAAGACCACTCGATACGTTTTGGCGTTTAGGCCGCGCGCCTCAAAGTTTTGTTGAAACTGAAGATCGCCGGCGCGAGGTGAGCCGTAAGGGTAGACGCCGCGGACTTCAAATCCCCCATCGCGCACTGCCCGTTCAGCGGCAAGTGTTGCCAGAGCTGCACCCAAACTGTGGCCCGTGAGCCAAAGCGAGCGCGTGCCGCCGGCCAGAAGCGGTGTCAGGTAGCTCTTCAGACCTTGCGCTCCGTTGGTGTCGTTCCACAGCACTTTCATGTTCTTCATAAATCCCGGGTGCACAAGACCGCCTGAGTCGTCCGGCTTGGGCCTTATCTCCAGGTTGCGCCGCCAATCATTGAAGGCTCCCCAGAAGTTGTCAATCTCAGTGCCGCGCAGTGAGACCACGATGAAATTTTGGTTGTGGGCGACGAAGCATTGCGTGGTGTCGCGGCTGAAGAATTCCATAACAAACCCGTCGGCAGTGAGGCCGGAATCGTCGAGCTTCTTTTGGATAAATGCTTTGTTGCCATAAGCGAGCAAGGCGAAGTCGGCCATCCATCCTGCGTTCACCAGCTCAAAGCTGGTCGCCAGGGGCAGGAATGCGTGGTTCTGTTTATCTTCGAAGTAAGTATAGTTGTCGTTGGGGGGAAGAATATTGTGAAGCTTGGCGGCTGGGATAGGCTTATTCATGTGAGAGTTCTCCTTATGAGTACTGCCATGCGAGGAGTGGTTACTCCTGAGTCAATGAGGCTCAGGAGTTGGGCCCAGAGTTTAGTGGCAAACATCTGAGCCAAACAGGCTTGCAGTTTACTCTACCCAGTCTGCGGTGAAAACATTCGTATCTCCGCGGGTTTTCGCGTTGCGGTTTGACGCGAACACAAGTTTTTTGCCATCGGGCGAGAACATCGGAAAACCGTCGAAGGTGTCGTTGTATGTGATGCGCTCAAGGCCCGATCCGTCCACATTAATCTTATAGAGATCAAAATTGCGGCCTTTCGGATCATCCATGTTGGAGGCGAAGATTATTCTTTTACCATCGGGAAAAAAGTAGGGCGCGAAGTTGGCCTTGCCGTTACGCGTGACCTGTCGTTTGTTTGACCCATCCGCATTCATGACCCAAAGCTCCAGGGTGCTCGGTCGGATCAAGTTGTCCTTGAGCAGGCTTAGATAGTCAGACTTTTCTTTCTCGGTTTGCGGGTGATGAGCGCGATAGACAATCTGCCTTGCGTCGGCGGAGAAAAATGGACCGCCGTCGTATCCGAGTTCATTGGTCAGCCGGCGAATATTTTTGCCGTTGGCATCCATCGTGTAGATGTCGAGATCGCCATCACGCGTCGAAGTGAAAACGATTCGCTTGCCGTTATTAGATATCGTCGCTTCGGCATCGTATCCGGGCGTGTTCGTCAGTTGGCGCAGTTCTGTTCCATTAGGGCGAGCAACGAAAATATCGAAGGCGGGATAGATGGCCCAAACGTAACCCTTGGAGAAGTCGGGACGCGGCGGACATTCCTTATCGCCGAGATGTGTTGAAGAATAAAGAAGCCGCCCGAGGTTTGGGAAGAAATACGAGCACGTAGTTCGTCCTGTGCCGGTAGATATCATCCGCACGCCGGAGCCATCCACATTCATCGTATAGATCTGGTCACACTCACGCCCGTCGCGAGTTGATTGAAAGATGAGTTTTCGACCATCCGCCGAAAAATAAGCCTCAGCATTCTCTCCGCCGAAAGTTAGCTGTTTGATGTTCCTGAGATGTTTCTCTGGTGGCAAATGAAGATCACTCTCAGAGGATTGTTGCCCGGTTGATAAGCCGGAAGTACTCAGTCCAAAAAAGAGAACTGTAGCTGTTATTAATGCGAGAATTGTTTTCATGGTTTGACTAAGTTATTTGGATCATGTTTTTCAGCAGCCTGCTAGCCAGCCAGGGCCAGCGCTTCCGCCACCAGCTTGGCTTGCTCGGCCTGGTGAATCGCGTAAGACCCGGTTGCCGGACTCGCCGACGGACTGCGGCCCACATAGACCGGTCGTTCACAAGCAGGCAAAAGGTTTTCCAGCCGCTGCTCAACAAACGTCCAGCCGCCCATATTCTTCGGCTCTTCCTGCGCCCAAACAAGCTGCTTCGCCGCAGGATATTCAGCTAACACTTCGCGCAGGCGTTTTTGCGGAAACGGATAGAACTGCTCCAGTCTCACTATGGCGACCTGATCCCTGGCCGGGTTGTCCAACTTCTTCCGCGCTTCCGATAGATCGTAATAGACCTTGCCGCTGCATAGAACGACGCGGTTCACGGCTTCGGAGCTCTTTATCTCGGCGTCCTCAATGACCGGCAGAAAGCCGCCACTTGTAAAGTCATCGAGAGCAGAGGCCGCGGCGGGCAGACGCAACAGACTCTTAGGCGTGATGACGACAAGCGGCCGCTCCATCCCGGGCCTGACCTGGCGCCGCAGGAGATGAAAATACTGTGCCGGCGTAGTTGGGTAACAGACCTGCAAATTGTTCTCAGCGCAGAGTTGCAGGAAACGCTCCAAACGCGCGCTCGAGTGTTCAGGCCCCTGGCCCTCATATCCGTGTGGCAAAAGCATCGTCAGGCGCGACGTCTGTTTCCACTTGTCTTCAGACGCAGCGATGTACTGGTCGATAATGGTTTGTGCGCCGTTGCCAAAGTCGCCAAACTGCGCTTCCCACATTACGAGGGCATCGCGCGCTATGACTGTGTAGCCATACTCAAATCCCAAAACGCCTTCTTCCGAGAGCGAGCTGTCGAAGACTTCAAAACGCGCTTCGGGCTTAACTTCAGAACGCAACTCAGATAGCGGGGCCCATGATTTACCCGTCTGCGTGTCGTATAAAACCGCATGACGCTGGCTAAAGGTGCCGCGGCCTGAGTCTTGTCCACTTAAACGCACCCGGCTGCCTTCAATGACCAGCGACCCCCAGGCGATGGCTTCGGCAAATGCCCAGTCGATTGGCAGAGTTCCCGCGCCCATTTTCGCGCGCCGTGCCAGTTGGCCCACCATCTTGGGATTGATGTGAAAACCCTCGGGAACCAGGGCGATCTTGTCAGCGATAGTCTTGATTATTTCAGTCGTAACCGGGGTCTGAACTACGTCTGAGCCATCCATCTCTTCGGTTATGACAACCGCGGATGTGACCTTTTGGGCGACAAGTTCCTTAGCTCGGGCCTGCGCATCTTCGTAACGTTTGACTCGTTCCTCAATGAGCGCATTCAACTCGGCCTCAGTGATGACGCCTTCTTTGATCAGACGCTGGGAATAGACAGTCCGGACCCCAGGATGAGCTTTCACACGCGCGTACATCAGGGGTTGCGTATAACTTGGCTCGTCTGTTTCGTTGTGGCCCAGCTTCCTGAAGCCTACAACGTCGAGCACCACGTCCTTATTAAATTCCTGCCGGTAGTCCAAAGCGATTTGCACCACCCGGTAAACAGCTTCAGGATCGTCCCCGTTGATATGGAAAATTGGCAATTGCGTCATTCGCGCCACGTCGGTCGAATAGATGGTTGACCGGCCGGCTTCCGGCGAAGTTGTAAATCCGATTTGATTGTTGATGATGATGTGAATAGTGCCGCCGGTTCGGTAGCCTCTCAAGCTGGCAAGATTGAGAGTTTCCATGACGATGCCCTGTCCGGCAAACGCCGCGTCACCATGTAGCAATACCGGCAGGGCGCGATCGATCACTTCCTCACGAGGCATGCCCACACGGTCTTTCCAGTCATCCTGTTTGGCACGCACCATTCCCTCGACCACCGGATCAACAGCTTCGAGGTGACTGGGATTGGGCGAGAGCGTCAGCACCACTTTCTTGCCGTTGGCGGCCTCGCGCTCTCCCACAGCGCCCTGATGATATTTCACGTCGCCTTCGTCGGCTGGAAATGAAGGATGCACTGAGCCCTCAAACGCCGCGAAGATTCGTTCACAAAACTTTCCGAGGACATTTGCGAGTACGTTTAGACGGCCACGATGGGCCATGCCCATGGTGATATCTTCAACCCCGCGCGCCGCCGCTCCTTCGATCAACTGATCGAGAAGGGGAATAATCGTCTCGGAGCCTTCAAGTGAAAAGCGTTTCTGGCCCAGATACTTTGTATGCAGGAAGCGTTCAAACTGTTCAGCGGAGATGAGTTTCCACAACAGTTGCTTTTTGATCTCAACCGGAACCGGCTGGGGGCTAACGAACTGCTGCCGGATCTGTTCGCGCAGCCAGATCTTTTCTTCCTTGCTCTGGATGTGGCGATACTCGATGCCGACCTTGCCGCAGTAGGCGCGTTGCAGGATATCGAGAATTTCGCGGAGGGTGGCGATTTGGGTGCCCGCTAATCCACCGGTGATGAACTCCCGATCAAGATCCCAGATCGTCAATCCATAAGTTTCGATATCCAACTCCGTGTGATAGAGCACCGGCAACGCATGCAGCGGGTCGATGTCGGCAATCAAGTGTCCGCGGACGCGATAGGCGTTGATCAGTTCGACTACACTGACTTCCTTGGTCTCCACGTCCCGTACTTGATCGCCCGGAACCAACGTGCGATTACGATCGGTATTCCAACGGAAAGGGACGTGGGCTATGCCGAGGTCAAGAAAAATGTCGTGATAAAACCTGGACTCTCCAATGATCAACTCATGGACGCGCGCCAGGAATGCGCCTGATTCAGCCCCCTGAACAATTCGATGATCGTAAGTGCTGCTCACGGTTATGGCTTTACTGATGCCCAATTGAGACAGGGCCTCAGGCGCCGTCGCCTGATACTCGGCTGGATACTCGATTGCGCCCGTAGCGATGATGAGTGATTGCCCGGCCATCAAGCGTGGGGTCGAGGCGACTGTTCCGAGCGTGCCCGGATTTGTGAGCGAGATCGTCGTTCCCTGGAAGTCGGGGATCTGAAGTTTGCCCTCCCGCGCGCGCTTCACCACGTCGTCATAAGCCTTGAGGAACTGGGAGAAGCTGAGCTTATTCGCACCCTTGATATTCGGCACGAGCAGCGTGCGCGTACCGTCCTTTTTCGCCAGGTCAATGGCGATTCCTAAATTGATATCCGGCCGGCGTAATCTTACGGGCTTTCCGTCAATCACATCGTACCCGTCATTGAGCTGTGGAAACTCATGGAGCGCCCGAAGCAGAGCCCAGGCAATGAGGTGCGTATATGAAGCCTTGGCGCGGTCGTTTTCCTTAAGATGTTTGTTGATTAATCGCCGGTTTTCGTCGAGTAACTTTACGGGAATTCGCCGCTGCGAAGTTGCCGTTGGAACTGAAAGGCTTGCCTCCATGTTCTCGACAATCTTGAGAGCGGCGCCGCGTATGGGAATTACCTCGATCTGCTGCTCCGAGGATGGTTTAGCGGGCGTCGGGGCGGTCGGCTGCTTTACATCGGGGGCTGGGGCCGTTGCCGGGCCTGCATTTGCCACGGCATTTGCTGAGGCATTTGCCCCGAGATTCGCTACGCCACTCGCGACCGACTTCTGTCCATCGCGTCCGTCGCCAGCGCGCGCCGCCGCACCACCGCCATCGGCTTGCGGCAGCGTAACACCACCGCTCCTCGAAGTTTCCGGTGAGGTTGCGGTGGACTGGTCACCGAGCATTTCGGAAAAATAGGCACGCCAGGAGTCGTCAACCAATTCCGGATTGCTGCGAAAACGACTGAGCAATCCTTCGACGTAGGTCGCGTTAGCGCCAAAGTTTTCGGCGATGATCTCAGATAAATCAGTGCTCGATGGCTGACCCAACTCTTTTCACCTCATTCCAGGTAACAACACGATAGGCGGCTTAGGCCCTTGTGGCATGGCTGACTTTGATAATAGATTAACACCTTCCACAGCGCTTTGCATCCGGCACTCTGAGCCTGTTGGGCGTGCGCCAAGGCGACTTAAAACTCTTTAAACACCTTCAAATACCTTCAAGTAGATGCCAGCCAAGTGATATCTTAAGCGTCCACTTCAGTCTGCCGGTTAACCAAAGAATCATGAGAACACATCAAACCAGTTCCCTGACACGCACTCGTATCGCACTATCTAGTCTCCGGGTTTCTAAACGAGCAGTCCGTTTGACTCTCTGGAGAAAATACATAACTAGTCTTTCTCTGTGCATCCTCAGTGTCCTCTGTGTCTCAGTGGAAAGTGTTGCTCTTGGTGAGCCCACCACAGAGACACAGAGGACACTGAGATCGCACAGAGGCTTAAGCCTTCGTGTCGTCGACCAGCCTCCTACGACCGTCATTCTCGTACGCCACGCGGAAAAGGCTATTGTGCCGCCGGAGAACAAGGATCCTGACCTGAGTCTCGCAGGAATAGCGAGGGCGCAGGAACTGATGAGGATGTTCGGCGATGCGGGCATTGGAGCTATCTATGCGACTCAGTTCAAACGCACCCAGCAAACCGTCAAACCGTTGGCAGATAAGCTTGGAATTCCGGTGACGCAATTGGACGCGAAAAAGACGACGGAGCTCGTACTGCAGATTCGAGCACGAAATGCGGGCCAGGTGATCTTTATCGCAGGGCATAACAACACCGTTCCGGAAATAATCGCGGTGCTTGGTGGGCCACAGTTACCGATCATTCCGGAAACAGAGTTTGACAATCTCTACATACTGACTGTTCAAAGCGATGGGTCTGCAAAGCTTCTCAAAATGAAATACTGATAGATCACAGGCGTTTAGAGTCCAACCTTTAGGTTGCCGCTGCCCAAAAACCCAAGCTAAAGCTTGTACTCTAAACGCCTGAATTCGGACGATCTCCTTTCCCGACAGGGGCGCAACGCCATGAGCCAGTGTTAGGAGCAAAGCACGATGCAAAAACCCGAGTCGAAGAAGAAGCAACCTAAAGAATCAACATCCACCACTGAAATCAGTCGCCTAGACCGCCGGACATTTGTAAAGCTGGTTCCGGCGCTTGGCGTCGCAGTCGTTGCAAGTCATCATCTGACCGGCACATCTGCCATCGGCCAAACTCGCTCGGCGAGTCCCACGCCGATTCCCACTCCCCTGCCATCACCATCGCCATCGCCAACGCCTCTGCGCGTGACGAAAGACATGCTGCGGCAAGCCGAGAAGCTTATTGGGATCGAACTCAGCGATGCGCACGAAGCGATGGCCCTACCCAGCGCAAATACCAACCTGGACAGATACGAAACTCTGCGAAAGATCGAAGTTCCCCTCGACACCGAGCCGGCTACCTTGTTTCATCCCGGGTTACCCGGCAAGAAGTTCAATTTTAAGTCAGGTAAATTCAAGCTCAGCAAGACGGAAGTTCCGCCGTTTACGTCAGTGGAAGAACTGGCTTTTGCGACTGTGCCGCAGCTTGCGGAACTTGTGCGCAAGCGCAAAGTTTCGCCGGTTGAACTCACCAGGATGTATCTCGCGCGTTTGAAGCGCTATGGACCAAAGCTCAACTGCGTCGTAACCCTCACCCAAGATCTTGCTCTGACGCAGGCGAGCGAAGCCGAACGCGAAATCAAAGCCGGCAAGTATCGGGGCCCTCTTCACGGCATTCCCTGGGGCGCAAAAGACCTTTTCGCCACTAAAGGCATTAGGACCACCTGGGGAGCTGAGCCTTATAGAGATCAAGTGATCGATTACGACGCGGCAGTTGTTGAGCGTTTGCACGCCGCTGGCGCAGTGCTGGTTGCGAAGCTCTCAATGGGCGCACTCGCCCAGGGTGGCCGCTGGTTTGCCGGCATGACCAGAAATCCCTGGCAGGTCGAGGAAGACAGAACTGGCTCGAGCGGATCATCAGCGGGCCCGGCTTCCGCCACTGCGGCCGGACTAGTTGGTTTTTCAATTGGCACCGAAACTCTGGGCTCCATCATTTCGCCGTCGGTGCGATGCGGTGTGGTGGGACTGCGACCAACCTACGGACGCATCAGCCGCTATGGCGCAATGGGTTTGAGCTGGACCATGGATAAGGCCGGTCCGATTTGTCGCGGGGTGGAAGATTGTGCGGCGGCGCTGAATGCGATCTACGGACCTGACGGAAGAGATCTGACGGTGGGAGATGTGGGTTTCAATTGGGAGCCAGGCAAACCGTTGGACAAGATGAGAATTGGTTATCTGAAGACTGAGTTTGACCAGCAACAGGATCCCGAACGCAAGGCTCTCTACCAGCAAGCTCTAGACGCGTTAAAATCAGCCGGCGCAAACCTGCAACCGATCGAGTTGCCGAAATTTTCGACCGGCGCGCTGCGCATCATTCTGGTTGCCGAAGCAGCAACCGCTTTCGACGACATAACCCGCAGCGGAGCCATCAACCAGCTTTCCGGACAAGAGCCAAACGATTGGCCCAACACATTTCGCAGTTCACGCTTCATCCCGGCGGTTGAGTACATTAGGGCACAACGCGCGCGTCGATTATTGATGCAGGAGATGGATGGGCTGATGTCGAAGTGGGACGTGTTTGTCTCGCCCGCGCCGGGAAGTGCCAGCCTGGTCATCACAAATCTCACCGGCCACCCGGCCGTCTGCGTTCCCTGCGGATTTGTTAAGGGACTGCCGCAATCGATCATGTTTACCGGCGGACTTTACGACGAGGGCGCGCCGTTGAGAGTGGCGCTTGCTTACGAGCGTGCCAGCAAATGGCACACAATGCATCCAAAAATGGATTGGGTGTGAAGGTGGGATATAGGACCTATAGGACTTATTGGACCTTAATTGGACCTATACCCTGCCTGCTGCCGCTAGCCGCGCCGAGGCAATTCTGAGCCGGTTAACAATCGCGGGAGATCGAGAACGAGGGCGACCGTTCCATCTCTTAGTTCTGTCGCTCCGGCAATTCCGTACCAGCGTCCGGCATGACGGCCGAGATTTCTAACCAGCACTTCCTGTGGTCCCTCAACTTGATCAACAACAATGCCGACACACTTTGATTCCGGATCCGTATTGCCGGCTCCTTCATCCGTAAACTGGCACGTGATCAGATGCATTTGACTGCTCGAATCTTCCGGCTCCTCAGGTTGGCCAAGCAGATCGCGCATAGATACCTGGCGCAATTGATTAGCACCGGAGGCGCCATCGATAACATCGATAGCATCGATGCCCAGAGTTTGGCTGGCGGGAATGCAGTAACGATTGCCTGCTGAGACAACCACATTGGTTGTTACCAAGCCAAATGTTACCGGCAAGCGAATCTCAAACATCGTACCTGCGGCAGGCTTACTGGAAACTCGGAGTTCGCCTCCAACTTGTTCGACCGCAGTTTCAACCACGTCGAGGCCCACACCTCGTCCCGAAACATCTGATACCGATTCGAGAGTGGTGAACCCCGGACGGAAGATCAGGCGCAGGCTGCGCTCGAAATCGAGGCCTGACTCGGTTTCGACAATTCCCAGTCTCGTTGCTGCCTCTGAGATCAGCGCAGGATCTATGCCGCGTCCATCATCGGTGACTTTGATTCTCGATTGGCTGCCTTCGCTGAGAGCTTCGATGCGAACAGTCCCGCGGCGTTTCTTGCCTGCCTGAGTGCGCGCTTCCGCGTTTTCAATGCCGTGGTCCACGGCGTTGCGTACAAGATGAATTAGTGGATCGGCTATCGCATCGACCAGCAGTTTGTCGAGTTTAATATTCCCGCCGACAATCTTGAAGTCGATTTCCTTTCCGGCCAGGCGAGCCGCCGCTCGGCCGGCGCGCACTACGCGCTGGAGCGTCGGCCCCAATGAAACCATGCGCAGATTGATCAGCCCGTCTTCCACACCCATAAAAGACTTTTTGATCTGCTGATCCAATTCCTGAAGTTCCGCTCGCGCGCTGGATCTCATTTCTGGTTGTGAGAGCGCGAAGCTAAAAGCATTCGAGGTCGCGCGGAGAAGTTCATGAGTCGCGGAAATAAGCTGGTCGAGTTTGTCCAGGTCTGTACGAACAAAGTTTGCGAGAGATGATACGGAGGCAACCGGGTAGCGCT
>JBPCKD010000020.1:0-5620 GCA_051004635.1 Pyrinomonadaceae bacterium | reverse complement strand
GTCTGCGTCGCATCGGGTTCAAGGCCATCGGAAGTGAGGGGGTTTTATGTGGATCGCATCCCTCTGGGAACTTTTTTGTCTCGCAAGTGCGACCCGGTCGCTACCTCTTCCGGTTCTGTATTCAATGACCCACGACAAGGTAGGATTTAACCACGCTTTCTGGTCGCATCTCGCTTTGCGGGATCAGTTTCTTGTGCAAAGCCGACGCCGATTCATCATTCGTCTCGTTTGATATCCGTGTTGAAGAGGATCGTCGCACTTACCGATCGCGTCACGCCAGCCTCCAATCACCAACCAAAACTTTCTTGTTTAGTGAGTGTGCAGTCGCGAGATCAAGACAAACATCGGGCTAATGCTGATTTGTTCGTGCGGAGAGCACTCCTCAAATCGTCGGTCATTTCCTTTCACGATGGGAGTAGACAGGGTCGGTTGGTGCTTCACCAGTGAGGTTGAAAGCAGGAAGAATAAATCTTTGCTTAAGGAGATAGCCGATGATGCGATCGGCGTTCTCTTCCGCTAAACGCGCCGCCCCGTCAATGACGATCTCTGGAGCAAGCGGCGGCTCATACGGGTCGTCAATGCCGGTGAAGTTCTTGATTTTACCTGCGCGCGCGAGCCGGTACATACCTTTTGTATCGCGCGCTTCGCAGACCTCGAGCGGCGTATCGACGAAGACTTCCACGAAATGCTTTTCCCCAACCAGCGAGCGGCACTCGTTCCGCGTGGTCCTGTAAGGGCTGACAGCGGCGCAGATGATGGCGCCGCGGTGGCGCACAATCTCCGCTGCGACGTAACCGAGGCGCCGAATGTTTGCATCTCTGTCTTCTTTGCTAAAGCCGAGCCCAGGTGAAAGGCGCGTGCGCACAACATCGCCGTCAAGTAACGTAACTTGCCGTCCGTACTCCAACAGTTTCACGGTCAGGATGTTTGCAGTCGTAGTCTTGCCCGCGCCGCTCAAACCGGTCAACCAAAGACAAAAGCCCTGTTTGTGAAGTGGTGGGTGAGAAGCCTCCAGAATCTCTGCCACTTCAGGCCGGGTAAACCATTCGGGGAGCCGCCGTCCCCGCTGCAAATAATTTTCTCTAACGTCTGTGCCCGAAAGAGTGACCCTAGCGACGCCCGCGGGAACCTGCGAAGCTTCTTGAAAGCGATTTTCTTCCGGAAGGTAGACAAACTCAGAAAAGCACAATGCTGTAATGCCGATCTCTGCGGCGTGTTCGGCCAGAAGTTCCTGGGCGGCGTAGGGCGGATAAAACGGACGATCACGGGAATCTGTCCCCGGGCTCGCGTGGTCCCTACCAACAATAAAACTATTAGCTCCGAAGTTACGGCGAATGATCGCGTGCCAAACCGCTTCGCGTGGTCCAACCAGGCGCATTGCGAGCGGCAAGAGCGCCAGCAGCGTGGACTTTCGATCGTAGTAAAGCTCGGTCAGGGCTTGGTATGAACGCACGCGAGTATAGTGATCGACATCGCCAGGTTTGGTGAGCCCAACGGCCGGGTGTAACAGGAGTGCTCCGTCAACCGCTTGCGCAGCCTTCCTGGTCAGCTCTTCGTGGGCGCGGTGAAGTGGGTTGCGTGTCTGGAATGCAACAACATTTTTCCGGCCGAATTGCTTGAGCTTGTTTCGCACTTCGACGGCGGTCATCCGTAACTCTTTGAAGTCGTAATGTGAAGGTAGCTGCAGCAACTGCAAGCGGCCCGTGATGCAGAGTTCGCCCCAGGAATTCATCTCAGCTACAAGAGGGTGACGCGAGTCAGTGGTGCCGCAAACGAGCTGCGCCTCGCGATCGCGATTCCAATCGTATGCCTCGTCAACGCGGAGTATGGCAAGCAGGTTGTTGTACGAATCGACCAATGCCACCTCTCTGTCCAGCTTGAAAGTAGTGCCTTTGCTGACCGGGAGAGTCAGAGGAACGGGGAAGAGCGTTCCGTTGCCCAACCGCATTTCTTCGATCACCCGTTCGTAGTCTGCGCAATTCATAAAAGTTTCGAGCGGCGAGAAGGCGCCCGTGGCAAGCAACTCGAGATCGCAAACGGCCCGCTCCGAAAGTTGAATGCGCGACAAAGTGGAAGCGAAGTTGAGCAAGTCCTTTCGCTCTTCTGGTGGCGCGATCAAATTAATGAGCCGGCCCCCATAAGGTTCTATAAGCTCACTAGTCTGCTCGGAACTGTTCTGAGATTGATCGTTCATTACTTGGGTTAGCGAAGAGACCCGGATGAACTCATTAGATCACAAACACTCTATTCTGACGCTTGCGCGGTTTCCAGATGAACGACATAATGCGGGGCATCTTTTCTATTCTGTCCTCTTGGCACCGGACTATACCGTCTGTCCGTTGGCTTCATAAAGGTCTCGAAACACTTCTAGATTTGCCTGAGATCCGCCCGAGTGATATATCCTGCGAATGATGAGACAAATACGGCGCCGGCCCCAATCTTTGCTATCCAATCGGATAATGCTTTTGGGGCCACATCTATCCTTCAAGATAGTCTCAGCGTCATTTTATTGGAAACTTGAGGGAGGCGCGAGTCGCCTTCCGGTGCGTATCGCTGGCGTTTATGTAATCGCGCGTGAGAAACCCATTTTGAATCATCGTGGCACGAGGGTGGCAGTAGCAAGGGATAGAAATATTGCAATCCCAAAGTAGATTTACACCGATGCCGTTTAGGGGTTTCCGTCGGATTGCTCGCGTAAGTTGATAAGCGCAGCAAACATACCTGTCTATTACTAGGAGGAAAAATGCAGGAATTAGATCTGCTAAATTCAAAACCTCATTTCATTCCGCAATCCGGCAACGCGATGGATGTTCCCCAGTCGAGCCGAAACCTTTACGGGACTTTGCAGCAAGAGGTTGAACTTGCCGGTCAAGCCCTACAGCAGGAAAGCGCCGACATGGCGGTCACGCTCTTTCAAAGCGCGCTGCAAAAACTGGCGATTGATCAGCCGTTTTACGATCATCTGGTCCATAACCTGCTCCTAAGCTACAAGCTTCTGATTGCAAAACTATTAAAGAAGGGGGATACGTCCACGGCGCGGGATTTTCTTCGTGCCGCGCTGCGGCTAGAGATACGGGGCGACATGGCGGAGGATTCCTCGTTCCTCCGTAAATTCGCCGGTGTCTTTCAGGGCCTGGGGCTCGTTTTCCTCCAAAGCAACCTTAATGAAGAAAGCGTCTTGTGCTGCCGAAAAGCGATCTCCGTGTATCCGAGTCCCGGCTCTTACGTCAATCTTACTAATTCGCTGGCGGCCGCAGGCCAACGGGCCAAACTTTCAGATTTTACGACGGAGATAACGCCCGAGCTGCTTGGCCGGCATCTGTTTATCGCTTGCGTCCCGAAAAGCGCCTCCACATTTCTCAAGAACCTACTCGTGAATCTAACGGGCTACCGCGACCTCTTCACTGTTTACGCCGCCGGGCAAAGTGAACACGAGATCTACCTGCCTACGCTTCGAGAGTCTGCTGATCGTGATACGGTCACGCAGCAGCATTGTCGTGCATCCGATGCGAACCTTCACCTGATGCAGGCCTTCGCCATTCGTCCGGTGGTGCTCGTTCGCAACATCTTCGATTCCGTCATGAGCTTGCTTGATTTCTATAACAAGGGCGCGTTTCAGACGTCGTATTTCCGCGCCGATTGGCCGCTCCTGGATGACGAGACGAAGATAGATCTGCTCATAGAAAACGTAATTCCCTGGTATTTCCAGTTTGTCGCCTCCTGGGACTTGGCTGAAAAGCAGAAGCGGATCGAAGTTCATTGGCTCAGTTATGAAGAACTCATCGCTGACAAACCTTCAAGCATTCTAAAGGTCCTTGAGTTTTACGGCCTTGGAGCCTCACGGCGAGGTATCGAGCAAAGAATTGGCGAGATCGAGTCGGAAGAACGAAAGATACGTTTCAATAAGGGAGTAACGGGACGCGGCAAATCAGGTTTAAACCAGCAGCAACATGAGCACGTACGCCGCCTGACAAGATATTACCCGTCCACGGATTTTGGTCGTATAGGGTTGTAATTCGGAAAGGGAAAGAAAATGAAAACCAACATAGGAATCGTGAGGCGACAGGATATTCTTGGGGACGATCGCTCATCAGATCGGGAAATCTTCGCTGCAATTCTAAGGCGGTGGCGGCAAACGTTGGGTTACTGTTCAATTTTGGCGGCAGTCCCTGCAATCCTGGCTTCGCATGTGTCAGAGGCACATTCTGACGCAGCGACAAAACCAGAAGCCAACGTAGCCGAAGCGACCCGGCGGCGTCTTAAAAGGCTGAAGATGAGCTTTGGCAACCCGGCATTGCTGAAACGACAAAGCGAGTATCGCCTGCCTCATCAACATAGCAACTTCGATGTGCTGGTCACGCTTGCTGCTGGAAACGATGACTGTCCGGGCCGCCCTGTTCCGGGAGGGAACTATACTGTCGCAGCGCCCTACATCGACTCCGGCGATACGACTGGTGCGAATAGTACAGTTTCGAGCGTTGCCGACAGCTATTACTACTACTACTACGATAACGATGCCTTCGGGCCGGACCATGTTTACTCCTTTACGCTGACAGGTCGTGGTCCAAATCCGCAGATAAACATCACAACAACCTCCAACACTTACCACCCCATGGTTTATATTTTAGACGGTAGGACAGGGTGCCCGGCCGGTACAGGAAATACCGTAAACAACGGGCTGGCGTTGACGAATTCCGGTCTTGGAGTAACAGGGACCTTCTTCGCAAGGCTTAACAACGCCCAAATGAATTCGCTTCCATTAAATGTTCCTCTGCACCTGTTTGTTGACTCGATTTATAACGACTTTAACGGTTCTGGCCCATATACAGTCCGAATGCAGGACGTAACGATTGCCTCAGCACCGATTAGCAACCAGATTGATTCGCCTGACTTCTTCGTTCGCCAACACTACCTCGACTTTCTCAATCGTCAGCCGGACGCACCCGGCTTGGCCTATTGGACCAACGAGATTACTGTCTGCGCCAATGATGCAGGTTGCATTGATGTGAAGCGCGTAAATGTCTCAGCAGCCTTTTTCCTCTCCATCGAGTTTCAGGAAACCGGTTACCTGGTCTACAAGACCTTCGGGGCCGCCTTCGGCGCGACGCGCGTCGGCTCGACCGTCCCGCTCACACTCGCGGAGTTCCTCCCCGACGTGCAGCGCGTCAGTCAGGGCGTCGTGGTCGGGACAGTGGGCTGGGAGGCGCAGCTTGAGGCCAACCAGACGGCCTACTTTAACGAGTTCGTCTCACGCCCGGCCTTCGTCTCGGCCTACCCGACGACGCTGACCAGCGCCCAGTTTGTTGACGCGCTCAACCAGAACGCGGGCGGCGCGCTCTCTGCGGCAGAGCGCGATCAGTTGGCGGCTGACCTGATGGCGGGGGCGAAGACGCGGGCCGAAGTTTTGCGCGCGGTGGCCGAGGACGTGGATTTCACCAGCGCGCAGTTCAACCGGGCGTTCGTGCTGATGCAGTATTTCGGCTACTTGAGAAGGAATCCAAACGACGCACCGGACTTTAATTTCGCGGGATTCAACTTCTGGTTGAACAAACTAAACCAGTACGGCAACTATATCGATGCCGAAATGGTTAAGTCGTTTATCGTTTCCACCGAGTATCGC
>JBPCKD010000019.1:0-7196 GCA_051004635.1 Pyrinomonadaceae bacterium | reverse complement strand
GATTTACTAAAGAGATTGCTCCGCTGATTCTTACAGGGCCACCTGGGGTTACCGGCTTCGCGGGCGGACGGCCAAAGGTGGAAGAGATTGTGGCCTACTGGCCGGCGCTGATTCCAAAAGAAGAAATCAAGCCGAGGGTTAAGATAATCGAGGCGTGATGGCGAGATGGGGAGACTCGGGTATTGGGTGGGACCCGGAGATGGGGAGATGGGGGCGACGGGGAGATAGGGAGACGGGGAGAGGTGAAGACGTGACGGCCCAGAGTCCAATGTCCAAGCACTCAACGTCCAAAGCCCCAACAAGACCACTTACAACTGACAACTGATAATTGGCAACCTATTACGATTTTCCATTTACTATTTACTATTTACTATTTACCATTTACCTTCTACTGATGAGTATCCAACTAACGAAACTGGCCCACGCGCGTTCGGGCGACAAAGGTGACACAGCTAATGTAGGGCTGATTGCGCTGCGTGACGAGTTTTATCCGATTCTGGTTCGGGAAGTCACCGCCGAGCGCGTCAAGCAACACTTCAAAGGTATCTGCAAGGGCAACGTGGAAAGGTTTGAGCTGGCAAATCTCGGTGCACTTAATTTCCTGCTGCATGAAAGCCTAGGCGGTGGTGGGACCTTGTCTCTGATGACCGATGCCCAGGGCAAGACGTTCTCAACCGCGCTGTTGCGAATGCAGATTGATATTCCCGATGAGGAAGCCCGCCGTTTGGAGCTGGATTAACATTTTCCATATATCATTTGACATTTCTCATTGGTCATTTTCCTGGATCTCATTTCGTGGTGCTTCGTGTTACTTCGTAGATCGTTTGCTTGGCCGAGAGATCAGAACGATCCACGAAATCACACGAACGGACACGAACAAAAACGTCAGCGAATTCGCGAATGAGAAATGTCAAATGATATATGGAAAATGTCCCCGCCAATACGTCCGAAATGGAAATACGGCATGGCTACGCCAAGGTCAATGGAATCCAACTTCACTACGCTGAGAGCGGTAGCGGCGACGATCTCGTTATCTTGCTGCATGGCTTTCCAGAGTTCTGGTATTCATGGCGTCATCAGTTGACCGCGTTGGGTCAGCACTTTCATGTCGTCGCTCCCGATATGCGGGGTTACAACTTGAGCGAAAAGCCTCCGCGGGTTGAGGATTATTCGACCGACGTGCTGGCGAGTGATGTCATTGGTCTCATCGATCACTTCGGCGCAGCGAAGGCGGTCATCGTCGGTCACGACTGGGGCGCCGGTGTAGCTTGGGCCGTAGCGCAAAAGTATCCCGCACGCGTTTCCAAACTGGCAGTGTTACAAGTTCCGCCCGCCGCAGCGTGGCGCGCTAATCTCACGCTGGGCCAGTTACTCAGAAGCTGGTACATGTTTTTCTTCCAGCTCCCGCGCGTACCCGAGTGGTTAATAAGTAGGAAGAACTTCGTCAGCGTCGAGCATGTGTTTAAGGAGAAGGTAGTAAGGAACGGCAGCTTCACCGATGGTGACATCGAGGCCTACAAAGCAGCGCTACGACAGCCGGGTGCGCTTACCGGCGCTATCAACTATTATCGTGCTAACGTTTTTCGCTTGATGCGTAGATCAAATGGGGGAAGAATGGCACGGAGCGTTGCGGGAGAAACGAAAAACAAAGGACGCATTCGCGTGCCCACGCTATTTATTTATGGCAAGCAAGACTTCGCCATTCTTCCTGAAACCGTACGCGGCGTAGAGAAATACATTGACGCTCCTTACCGCGAGCTGCGTATCCCGGATAGTGGCCACTGGGTACAAAATGAAGCGATCGATGAAGTGAATGATGCGCTGATGGAGTTTCTGAATTCGCAGTGATCAACTCCTTCGAGTGCGGTGACCTGTCACCGCTTTGTTCGGCTGCGACATATCGCGCCCTTCGAATCCTGACTGAACGCTTGCAATCGCGGAGTGGGACCTCCGCTGGCCAAAGCTGCTACAAAACATCGCACTACAAAAACTGGTTGCATGACATGAGTGACGAAAACCAACCGATCTTGTTTTCCATCGATGACACGGTTGCGCGCATCACGCTCAATCGGCCCGAGAAGAGAAATGCGCTCAATGGGGCGCTCGTCAGTGGCATTAAAGCCGCTTTGCGCAAGGCGAATGCTGTAGATGCCGTGAGCGTTGTTGTGATTACGGGAGCGGGCCAGGACTTTTGCTCGGGAGCGGACCTCGAGGCTCTTCGACGAATCGCAAATGCGTCAGTGGCTGATAATGCTGGGGATGCGCGTTCATTTATGGAAGTCTTCGTGCTGATACGTCAGGTGGCAGTGCCGGTTATTGCAGCAGTGCGCGGAAGGGCGCTAGCCGGTGGTTGCGGACTGGCGAGTGCGTGCGACATTGTGCTCGCCTCAACGAACGCTCGTTTCGGTTATCCGGAAGTGAAGATCGGATTCGTTCCCGCGATGGTGACTGCAATTCTGCGCCGGAATATTTCAGAGAAGCGCGCCTTTGAATTACTTGCTCGCGGCGCCGAGATTACGGCGGAAGAAGCCAGGCACGTTGGTCTCGTCAATCAGGTGTTCAGCGAGGAGAGCTTCGAAGCCGAGGTGACTGCTTACGCTCGCGGATTTGAATTGATGAGCAGGTCTGCCGTGGCGCTAACGAAGACTTTGCTCTACCAGATGGATGGAATGGCGTTTGGCGATGCGCTGGAGACAGGCGTTGATGTGAACGTCGTTGCCCGGATGACCGAGGATTGCCAGAAGGGAATTGCTAGGTTTGTGAAGAGGGAGTAGTACCCTGCTCGGCAGCCAAAATCCAAGTACGGCCAGGCGAGAGGCCGGCAGACGGCAAAAGAGGGTGGCAGAAGACTTCTGCCACCCTCTTTGGATTCACGCCGCGGAAATCCATCAGAACGTGAAGCGCACGCCAAGCTCGCCCGAGAAGCTGTGTGGAACGATAACGCTGCTCGGCGTAATAAAACCGTTCGGCCGCATGAAATTCGTCGCCCTGATGTTGCCGACGTAGTTGTTGCCGAAGTTGGCGCGGTTTGTCAGGTCGAACGCTTGGAAGAGCAGCGTCAGCTTCGAGGTCTCGCCGAACTTAAAACTCTTGCTGATGCGCGCGTCGAGCTGGAAGAAGGGCTGCCCGCGCAAATTGTCGAATTGTGCTTGGTGGCAGGTGCCAGCCGCCAGACACGCCCTAAGTTGCGCCGCGCTGAAGTCTTTCGTGGCCAGCAGGTTGTCTGGCTGGTCGTTGAGCAGGATGACGTGGACGTTACCGCGCCCGCCGCCGACGCCGAGCACATCAATCCCCTGGATCGCCGTGTAGGGGCGTGCCGAGGCGATTTGCATGATGGGGGCAACCTGGAATCCTCCGGGCAATTCGACAACTCCGCTCAACACGCCTCTGTGACGCTCGTCGTTCGGCGTCGGCCCGAAATCATGCTTGGCGAAAATATCGAACGGGTTGGTGGGACGGTTGCGGAACGCCGCCGAGTTCCCGTTGTAGGCCACTGCCCTCGAGAGTACGTAGCTGGCGTTGAGGCTGACGCGGTTGCGCAAACGTCGGCGGTAAGAGACGTTCAGGCCGTCGTAGCGCGAGCGTCCGACCGATGCCTCCAGGTCAATACGGCCCAGCGCCGGCAGTCCGGCGGCGACGAAAGCCGCGCTAAGCGGGCGCGCACCACCCAAGGCCACGACATTCGGGTTGATGTTGATTGTTTTAGACTCGTGCAGCCCCAGCGTGTGCACGTAGTTGACCTCAATCACCGATGACGGGTTGATTTCGAAGGCATAGCCAAAGTTCCACTGCTGGGTGAACGGGTTCTGGTAATCCGGGTCCATAATGCGCCCGGTGTTGTTGGCTGCGAGCTGCGTCTGCGGCGGAGGGATAACCGGCAGGGGGTCAATCCCGAACCGGTAGTTGGAGAGCCGAATGCCCGTGCCCGGAACGAAATCGGCGGTGGCGTCGCCGGGGCCGGAACTGGCAATAGCAAAGACGCCGGAGAAGATGGTTGGGTTGGCCTGTTGGATCATGAACAGCGGGATGTTCAAGAACGTTTGCCCGAAGTAGAGGCCGTAGCCGCCGCGGATGATGTGCCTGCCGTTGCCCCTCATGTCGTATGCGAAGCCGACGCGCGGACTGAAACCGTGGTTGTCGTCGTGCGGTAATGCGCGCGCGGCCGCGTGGTTAATCGCCTTGAGCGCGAGGTAAGTTCTGTTCTGAGCCTGTGCCTTCGAGCCTATTAGGTTGTAGTCTTTGTCCCAGCGTATGCCGAGGCTGACCGACAGCTTGCGGTTCACCTTCCAGTCGTCCTGGAAATAGACCCCGAACATCTTCGCGCCGCCCGGCAGGTTGAAGTATGGATTGCCGGCAGTGGCCGACATGCCGCCGACCGCGCCCGGCGTGTTGAAGCCCTGCGGGTAAGCTGTGCGATTAGACAGGATCACGCTGGGCAAATCGATGAAGTCAACCTGAAGCGTCGGGTTGAACTTGAAGAAGCCGCCAAGTTTAGGCTCCCAGACGTAGTCAAAGCCCGCCTTCATCGAGTGGTTGCCCCGGAGGAAGGAGAGGTCGTCCTTGAACTGGTACTTCGCCTGGTAGGACTGCTGCGGCACGTTAGTATTTGTGCCGAACGTAATCGCGCCCGGAAAGTTGAAGGTCGGGGAGAGTACCTCCGTGTCGATCAGGTTGTTCCAGTACTGGTATCCGACTGTGATGGCGTTCGTCACCGTCGGCGTCAGCACGGAATTTAGCGTGAAGTTGGCAAGGCGCAGCTTGTTGGTCGTGAAGTTGCCCGCCGTCAGGTCGTTGGTTGCAGTGGATTGATCGTTCAAGCCACGGTTTGACTGGTCGGTGTAGCTGACGAAGGCGTTGTGCCTCTCGTTAAAGCGGTGGTCGAAGCGGAGATTCCAGCGCGTGTCGCGATAGGGCGTCGGAATTGCCGCTGCGGGCTGCGCGCCGAGGAACCGGACGAGCGTGAGTTCCGCCACCGCGTTGGGATCGGCAGGGAAGCTGGTCTCTTCGCGCTGTTTCTCGAGCGCGAAGAAGAAGAAGGTCTTGTCCCTTAAATTGTAAATGGAGGGGCCGCCTTCACCAAAATGGGGCAGGGTGAGCGGACCGCCCAAGGAGCCGCCGTACTGCTGTCGGCTGAAGTCGGGCTTCGGAGAGTTGCCCTCCTTGGAGAAGAAGTCAATGGCATTAAGTCTTTTGTCGCGCTCGAACATGAAGAGCGAGCCGTGGAAGTCGTTGCTGCCCGACTTCGAGACGACGTTGACCGCCGCGCCCTCGCTGCGCCCGTTCGCCGCTGAGAAGCGTTGCGTACTGATGATGAATTCCTGGATAGATTCAAGCGGGAACTGCATGACGGGGCCGCCGACCGTGTTGTCCTTGTTGTCAATGCCGTTCAGGGTCACGTTGACATTGCGACCCGACGAGCCATTGATGCCGAAGATCGCGATGCGATTCTTCGTCGGATCGTAAGAGTCCACGGGCTGTGCGCCCGGCGCAAGGTAGGCCAGGTTGCCGAGGTCGCGACCGTTGAGCGGGAGGTCTTGCACTTCCTTGGGGGTGATGTTGATGCCCACGTCCGTCTTCTGCTGGTCGAGCAACGGCATTTCGCCAGTGACCGTGACGGTCTCGGCGTGCGTGCCCGGCGACATGGAAACGTCGAGCGTGCTGCTCCTACCCACAGGCAACTCGACTTTCGGGTTGGTTACGTCCCCGAAGCCAGTCGCTGTCACCTTCACGTCGTAGGTGCCGGCGGGCAGCAGGTCAGCACGGTACGTCCCGCTCTCGTTCGTCATCACTGTGCGAGTCAGCCCGGTCGCCGTGTTGGTGATGGTGACCGTCGCGCCGGGAATGACGGCCTCCTTGATGTCCTTGACGATGCCTTCGAGCGAGCCGCTCGCTGTCGCCTGCGCAAACAGAGGCGCGCAGCCCAGGAGCAGTATCAATGCCCCAAAGAGCACCCTGCTCCTGATCTTTCCAAATGTGGTCATTGAATCTTTTGGCCTGCTCGCAGCGATGGCAATGGTCCTGCCCTCACCAGCTGGAAAATTGTGCCAAGAGGTTTTCATAATGTGCTCCTTCTTTGCCGCTTAGGAATTAAGAAAAATCTGGAACAAGTCTGGATCGATGATGTTGGACGGTATGTCGGGAAATTGATCGGTACAGCCCCACCGCACAATACAAAAATCGCAAATCCGTGACGACCGTACGCGTAAGTCTCGAAGCTGAAAATACGTCGATGAATCCCAGCGCCGCGCGCTCCGGTTTGTACGCTCAACCCTAGCAAGATGTATTCCACCTCACGCAAAACACGGCTTTCGACGGCTAACAAGCCGCAATGATTACACTTAAAGAAACCAGCTAGTGAGTTTGGGCCAGGCCACTTCAGTTATTTAACTATGTATTTTGGATTTATTCCATTTTCTCGGATACGGCGAGAGCGTGTCGTCCAGGCGTTGCGCATTCGCAGCGTGCTTCCCTCTGGCTTCCCCGCCGCGCCGCGCGAACAATTCTTGCAGGGCGGGGCAGGCAATTTTCTTTGTCATCAACTCGCCTGCCGATGAAGAGCTGGTTCTTCTTTAGACGGTCGTTGAACATGGCGCTACCAAGCTTGCAGCGAGTCCAATGACCACTCAACTCTCGTATCATTCGGCTCGAACGTCGTTCCGGCGCCCTTTTTGTTTTGTGAGATCTGGCGACTCTTCCGGGCGGACGGTGTACTCTCTGGTTCCTGAAGTGTAGTAAGTGAAAGTGGATTGCGTTCGGCGGGTCGATTGAAACGAACGACAGCGATTGAGTCTTTAAGTTCTGTGACTATTCCCGCAGAGTTTTCGCTCATCATTCACCGACACCCCGATGTTTACGAGTGCGACAAGCTGAAGCGTGTCGGACAAGCGGCGGACAGTGCTCATTCGCGCGGCTTAACGTTTGCGCGCAGAAAATTGACAATGTCTTCGGTAGAAGTTCCCGGCAGGAAGATCTCGGCAACACCTTCGGCTTTTAACTTTGAAATGTCTTCCTGGGGAACTATCCCGCCAAGGAGCACAAGACAATCGTCCATTCCTTGTCCTCTGAGCAACTCGACGATACGCGGGCAAAGTGTGTTATGGGCGCCACTCAGGATTGAAACGCCGACCGCATCGACATCTTCCTGCAAGGCAGCGGCGGCGATCATTTCGGGCGTTTGGCGGAGGCCAGTGTAGATG
>JBPCKD010000018.1:0-51485 GCA_051004635.1 Pyrinomonadaceae bacterium | reverse complement strand
TCCGGAACTCTGAGTGCCGGTAAGGCTGAGCCTTACCGCACAGAGGGCGGCAGAGCCGCACGATGATCTTTAAGGTTCGTCCCCTAAAAGCAAAACGGGCCTTCGCAGATCGTCTGGTCAAGTTTGCGTCGATCGCCGGGCGATTCGCGTTCCCTCAGTGCTTCGGGTAGCACTGAAGCGTCCGCTGGCCTTCCGAGCGCCGCCATTGCTTCAACTTGGAACCCTTCTGGGATGTTGAGTGCAGTGCGAGCGCGGTCGTAATCAAATCCCTGCATGCCATGAACAACCAAACCTTTAAGCCAACCCTGTAGGGCCAGATTCTGCCACGCAGCGCCAGTGTCAAACGAGTGGGTTATTGAAGGTTCACCGTTCATGTCAAAAGTGGTTTTGGAGATGAACAGCAAAAGCGCCGCGGCATTCTTCGACCACGTCTGGTTAAACTCCACCAGTAGATCAAAAAACAATTGCCAGTTTTCGCTGTCGCGGTGAGCATAGAGAATGCGCCACGGTTGGTTGTTGTAAGAGGACGGCGCCCAGCGTGCGGCCTCGAATAGAGTCATCAGTTCCTCCTGCGAGATTGCTTCGCCCGACATCGCGCGCGGCGACCAGCGGTCGAGAAAGAGCTGCTCGATTGGATAGTCTGCTTGTCGTTTTTCACTTCCCTTGATCATCTTTTGTGTGCCTTTCGGACATTAATCATTTCATGGTCATGATGGCTGCCATTGTCTCGATGCCATCCCAAAGATTTTGTAAACGCAGATTCTCGTTCTCCGCGTGCTGGTTATTGTCGTAGTTAACGATCGGTACAGTCATCGTCACGGTGGTCAGATTGTCTGTGATGATCGAAAGAGGAAGACTACCTCCCGAGGTCGGCAACCTGACAATCGATTGCTCGGAAGTTGATTGGACCGCGGCGATCACCGCGAGCGAGATCGGCAGATCCATCCGCGTCCGCTCGGCGTTATAGCCGCCGGCACGTTGTGTCACCCTGGCGATCAAAGGATGACGTTGGCGCTCTTCGTCGGTGGGGTCACGATCGATCACGTAGAAGCCCTGCTTCCTAATGTGATCGATGAGTCGCTGAACCTGGCGCAGGTGGTCAGTGCCCTTAACCAATCGCAAATCGAGAACCGTTGTCGCAGTGGTGGGAATCACATTGCGAGCGAGCGCGCCTACGTCGCCGCTGCTTATGCCGTTAATGTTTAGCGACGGCTCGTTAATTAATTCAAGCAAACTCTTGCCTGACCCTTCTGCTCGCGCCAGGCCGAGTTGAGACCGCAGCGTGTCATCGTATTGTGGAGCCTCGGCGATGGCCCGGCGCTCAGTTTCGCCGAGAGGATCGATGTTGTCGTACCATCCGGCTATTGTCACCCGGCCTGAATTATCCTTCATCGTCGCGAGCAGCTTCGCCAGCGTAAACGCGGGGTTCGGCGCCCAGTTTCCGTAATGACCGCTGTGCAGGGGACGCTTCGCTCCATACACGGTGATATCTACGTTCGTGTCGCCACGTACACCAAAGACCACTTGCTTAAGGCCGGATTGGTGGACCGGTCCGTCGCAGATGAGCCACGCATCGCTTTGCAGAAGTTGCTTATTCGCTCGGAGTAATTCCGCCAGGTGGGGCGAACCCGCCTCTTCTTCCCCATCAAAGAAAAACTTGAGGTTTGATGTCGGTTTCACTCCCGAGGCAAGCAGCGCATCAACCGCAGTCAGGATCGCCATCACACCGGCTTTATCATCCGCAGCCGAACGTCCGTAGAGGCGCCACTCTGGATTGATGGCCTCATTTGCTTTGGGCACGGGCAGAAGTTTTCCGCCCGCTTCCAAGGCAGCGGTGCGCAGCACGGGTTGCCAGGGCAAGCTTCCGCTCCACTTGTTCGGATCTGTCGGTTGACCATCGTAGTGGGCGTAGAGGATAAGCGTGCGAGTGGCGCCCGGTGTTTTCCACTCCCCATAAACAGCCGGAGGCGCGGATGGGTCTGAGGCTTCGAGCAACCTCGGCTGCAGCTTTCGGCGCTGCATCATCGTGATGATGGCAGCGGCATTGCGGCGAATGTTTTCTCGATCAGCCGCGACATTTGGAATCGCCAGCAGCTCCAGGAACTCTCTCAGGATCTCGTGCTCGTGGGCGCGGCGATATTCCCGAACCGAGCCTTCGGTGAATGCGGGAGAGTGAGTGAGCGGTTCGTTTAGAGAGGGCACTTGTGCCCCCGCTGCGACGGCAGATAGCAGCGTTAGCGCTAAGGTTGATATCCTATTAACCAGAGTCATCAGACGAATGCGGAGCCTATTCCTCGAAGTAGTCGCTGTCAATCTTTGGGATCTTGACGAGTCGGGGGGAAACTCCTACACCATACTCCATCATAAGTTCCGTGAGTTGCGCACCGTCAATCAAAACAATCTTCTCGACCAGCCGAGCGAAATCAACCGCGCCAGAAGTAAAACTGGATGTCGTAATGAAAACGCCTTTATTGGCCCGCCGACCTTCGAGTGCACCGTAGAATGCCTGAATCGCTTCAGGTCCCACGGGATTCTGCCACCTCTTGGCTTGAACAAAGACTTTTTCTAAGCCCAAACGATCAAGCGAAATAATCCCATCGATGCCGCCATCGCCGGAACGCCCCGCGTGTTGAAGATCTGCGCGGCTTGCGCCGTACCCCATCGCATGAATCAAGTCCAGAACGAGCATCTCAAAGAACTTTGGCGAGTTCCGACCGATGGCTTCCAAAAGATCTTCAGCAGTTGTTTCTCTTAAGTCAGTGAGCGCGCTCTCCAAGCGATCATCAGGAGTTGCTACCGAGTCTTGCGCACTGTGTTGTTCCAATTGACGACCTTCGTAGTCTTCATCAATCTCTTGAAGTGGCCGTAACCTTACCGAAAGGTCAACCGCAGCCAACTCCTTAATTTCATCCTCGGTGAGAATCTCTGGATGCGCTCGAGCATAAGCAAAGCCTTGGTCTGTAAGCGTCCAATATCCGCGTCGTGGCGAACTCGATAATCCCGAGCGCTTCAATCTATCGTGAGCCCAGCCCGCGCGATTCTTATAGACCGCCTGCGTTCGGCTTGGCAGAAGCACGAGTTTGTCGTCTTCATTAATCCCAAGAGCTTCAGCTGCCGCCTCGTAGACGACCGAAGCTCGCTCGCCATCCGGATGCTCAGCGAGATAACGCATGAGGGGCTCGATGAATTTGTCGTAGGTTGGGATTGCCATAGGTTAAGTTTTACTTTTGTTCCATTTTCTTGCTGCTCGTCGTAAGCCCGAGGGCCTTGGTTTTCCATAAAACAACCGAGCTATCCCGCCTGACTCTGGCAATGAACGGAGACCGATGTTCGCTGATCAGTTCGAACATTCGAGGAATGGCTTTGATGAGTATCTTAGCATTCTCGCGGTCGGGTAGCTGACCTTCGACGAGAACAAAAGACCTCACGCTTGCCCGCAGCAGTGCCTCAAGTTCAAGCGGGCGGCGACCGATGTTCTGATCACGCATTAGGACGATCCATTTCTTCTCGCCCACGACCGCCAGCCATTCGGTGTCAGGTGTGTTGTGTCTGAATCTCGCTTGATGAGGCTCGACCTTTAGACCAGCATTGCGTAGCTCTTCCAGAACCAGTGTGCCGCCGAAAGAACGTTCGAGAAAGAATGTGGTTCGCTTAAGCTGCTTTTCGCTGAGCGTGCTCGTACTCGATCGCTTTTTCGATTTCCGACGCTTCGCAACCATAATCTTTGGAGAGCTCGCGAACAGTTTCGCCGGCGCTGTATCGGTCGGCAATTACAGCGGTAGGAACACCGACGCCTACCAATATTGGTTTGCCGAATGATATGCGCGGATCGATAAGAACCAGCTTTGGCTGTTCTTCCACTTCTGCCGGGTGACGATTTAGGTAAGGGTAAAGACGTGCGGCAGCTCCTTGCGGGTCGCGTTCAACGCGCTCCAGGTAAGCGCTGATAATGTCCTTCATCTCAATCTGGCCCTGCTTCGTTGCGTTGACGAGAAGGCCGCTTTGTTCAACGAGCAGATCGAGGCCCTTGAGTTGAAACCAGTAATCGGCGAGCGGGTGCTCCGAGTTCGAATGCCGACGCAAGTAACTTACAGCACTTCGAACACTCTTCAGTGGGATATTATGCCGGTAGCGAATTGCGTCGAGGATGTGCGCTTCTACGAGGTTGATGAAAGATAGGAGGGGCAAATTCCTGTCCGGTAGCAGGATGACTGGCTCGAACAGGGCTCGACCTCTGCTTGTGGGGTAGTGGCGGCCTCTAATCCACGATCGAAGGGTAGGCTGAGGTATTTGCAGCCAATGGGCAGACTCCGCGATACCGTATGTTGGTATTTCACGCGGATCGCGCCCGCCGTAAATGTCGAGTCTTCGCTTCGCGCTCACAATACAAATAACCTCTGCACCGCTTATACTCTAATCGTCCACCTTGAATCAAGGAAGTCGCCCCGCTTCAACGAAAAGCCTGATCCAGAGATGACGAATCGTCCAGCAGAATCCATTCAACAATTGAAAGCGGCAGACTGCCATTCTTGATCAGGTCGTCGTGAAACTGGCCCAGGCGAAAGTTAGCGCCCTGCTTGTCGCGGTATTTTCCAAGTAGCCGCATAATCTGCCACTTGCCAACCATGTAGGTAATCTTCTGCGTAGGGCTCGCGGCCGCGCCGGCAGCTTCACCGGTTGCAGCTTCGCGATCCAGACCGCCGGCTTCCATGAAGTAGTTTACTGCCTGATCAAACGTCCACTTGCCGATGTGCAAATTCACATCAACGCCAATTCGGGCCGCGCGATAGCGCGAGAGCCTGAGTATCTGTCCCTGGCCCGGCGAGTTGACTGGATAAAGACCGGTACGCATCAACATCTCTTCACCGTAGAGCGCCCACCCCTCGACAAAAATCCCGTCTCCATGCTGGCGGCGAATCTCATTTGGCAGGTGGTTGGCGATCGAAAGCTGGAGGAAGTGGCCGGGTATCCCCTCGTGGCCCAGGATCGGTCTGGGATCTTCAATCGCCGCGCGAATGTAGAAGTTTTTGCTTTGCGGGTTGTAAGTCGGAATGAAATAGAACCCGCTGTCATCCTTATCGTAGACACCGGGAGGATTCATGAAGCCGCCAGGACTGGTGGGCTTGAATGCTTCGGGAAGCTGGCGAATTTCAAACCGGCCCAGATAAGAAGGCACAGTGACCAGCCGATTGCTCTTCAGAAAATCTATCATCTCGGCCTGGCGGCTTTCGTAAGCTTTCAGAAACGCCTGTTGGTCCGCTGGGATGTTCTTGCTGCGCGAGGGATTGGGATCGGCGAGGGATGGGTCTGGCAGGAGCGACTCTAGGGCGCGGTAGCGCGCCAGCTCAGCCTGACCCAACATTTCAACCTGCTTGTCATCGAGCGGGAGAAGGTAGATGTTTTTGAGAATGTAGTTGTAGTTCTCTTCACGCATTGGTTTGAAGGGGACCATTCCCGGCAAACGTTTCTCCAGCCAGTCAGCAAACCCATGAATTGAAACCAGAGCCGCATCGCGCGCTTTGACCAACTCGCTCCTTTCCGCCGGAGATAAATCCTTCGCCAGCGTCATCAAGCTATCGTTGAAAAGGCTGTCAATCGAGCGCGCGGAATCGATGGCGAGTTGAGCGTAGAGACGCACGGGCTTATTCAGATTTCCCTTTCCCTGTTCGATCAAGAAAGGCATCTGTTTCAAACGCGCCGTGGCTGCCAGTGCACGGTTGCGCGGCGCATCGTACTCTTTTTTCAGCAGCGAGAAGATTCCGTTACTGCACTCGTTGACGTAGGTTTGTGGGTCAGTCTGTTCAAAGTCCATTACACGATTGAAAAAATCTGTGCCATCGAGCTGAGCCCGAAACAGCAGCCAATCAATGCGATCCTGTTTGTTCCAGTTCGCAGTTGGCATGGCGCGCACCTTGGCCAGAACTTCCTTGACCTGGAGCCGCCGCATCAACACGGCCGAGAGCGAATAGTCGGTGAGCTTGTGGTCCCAGGTGTGCAATCCTGCGTCGCTGGAAAAAACCGGGTAGTTTTGGTTGCGCCAGTTGTAGTAGTCCCGGGCCAGGCGCTGGAGATCGGCCGGGGTTTTTGAATCCTGTGCGTAGATTGAATTAAAGGAAACAACCATTAGGGCGCAGATAATCAAAAAGAAAGTAACCAATCTCATCTTGTTAACCTCGAAAAAAGATTACCCTTAACCACTCGACGGCTTCACTGGGACCGCGGGCGCCCCGGGGTCCCAGCGAAGAGCTAGAATGATCAAGCGAAAGTGCCTATTAATGCTTTAAAAGCGTCCGCCCGTTGCGTTGCAGGCCGGAAAGTTTTGCGCGCTTCATTGCGCTTCCGCGGAAACGCTCAGCATACGTTTCTGGAGTCAGCTCAAGCGTTTCGGTAAGACTGATATTGACGTTCCCTTCCCGGGGCTGGAATCGATATTCATCCGTCACTTGCTCAAAGCGGTTCCAGGGACAGACATCCTGGCAGATATCGCAGCCGTAAAGCCAACCTTCAAGATTCTCGCCCACCTGGGACGGAATCTCCGCATCGCGCAGCTCAATCGTCGCGTATGAGATGCACTTGTTTGAGTCAACTACGTAGGGATCGGTGATAGCCTGGGTCGGACAGGCATCAATGCACAGGGTGCAGCTTCCGCAGTGGTCCTCAATCCTCTGGTTGTCATATTCCAGATCAACGTTGAGCAAGAGCTCGCCAATGAAGACCCATGAGCCATATTCGGGTGTAATGAGATTCGTATGTTTGCCAATCCATCCAAGCCCAGCGCGCACTGCCCACGCTTTGTCCATCATGGGTTGAATGTCAACGCAGACCTTTCCCTTGGCATCGGGGATCTCTGCTTTGATCCACGACAACAACGACCGGAGCCTGGAACCGACCACTTCGTGGTAATCATCTCCCCATGCGTAGCGTGACACTTTGCCGGTCGCCGGATCGTCAGTGTGTTGCGAGGGCGTGTAATAGTTTTTTGCCACCACGATCACGGAACGCGCATCGGGAAACAGTTTGAATGGATCCGTACGCATCTCCGGCTCGCGCGCCATCCAGGCCATGGCTCCGTGGTAGCCGCGCGCGAGCCATTCCACCAATTGATCGCGCTCAGCGTTGAGCGTTTCCGCGGGCACAATTCCGACCTTCTCGAAACCTTCGGCAAGGGCTTTGTGCTTAATCAGACGAGAGAGCTCGCGCGCACGCGTCTTACTCGCGATGTCTCGTGGCTGAGATGATGTAAAGCTCGTTACCATTCAGCCGTAGCATACGTGCGTGATTATTGGCTAGTCTAGCGGTGAGACAGCACGGGCTGGAACTTTTACGTTTCTTCGCGGACGCCTTCGAGATCTTTGCGGTTTCGATCAGAAAGTGGCACAAACCGAAACCGCAAAGGTCGCAATGATGAATTGACCTCAGAATCACCAGCGCGGATCACTCAATCTTCTGCAGCGTAATCGTGATCAAAGGCGAGTTGCCACCGGTGCGATTGTAGGAAAGCCAGTAACCAGCCTTCGTATAGCGCACCATCTTATACACCGAGCCGTCAGCCTTCGCTTCGACGTCGGCGCCCAGGACTTGCTTCGCGCTGAGAGCTTTAGTTGTATTCATGAAATCGGCCGAGATGGTTATTACCTTGTGGGTCTTATCGTAAACAATCTGCGCCGTTTCGGTTTCATCAAAGACGTAGAAATCTTGCTCGTCACCCTTATCCTTTGGAGCGCCTAGTTTTTTACGTACGTCATCCGAAACCATTCCAAGCTGTATGCCCCGATACTCCTTGAACGAAGCTGAATGTTCTTCGGGAGTTGCCGTTCCCCCACCCGTGCCTTTTCGTACCTGAGCGTTTGCGCTGCTCAATGCAATAAGCAGAGTGGCCACCGCAAAAAGCAAGGTACGGGAACCCGCCGAGGGATTTAGTAGTAGTCGGCTCATCTGGATTTCTCCTTAGAATTTACTGCGGTCTAGCGACGCCAGCGGAGATTTCGCCGGATCAGAGAATGGGTGCCGGGCTCCGGCGCCATTTTTCCCGCCGGTCGTAGTTCTGCTGATGCGGACAATATCGCCAACAATTCGTGATGTCAATGCTCTTTCGGGCGCCGCCCTTTGAAAATTGCGCCGCTGAGCTGCTTCGATCCTCTGCAACTCTGGGCAAGTTGGCGGGTGAGATTCCTGGAGCCCCTCCTAGTCGCCTCCGTCAATTTTCTTGACTAATCGTTTCTTTTCGAATAGAACGCACGCGCTACTGCAATCAACCACAGGAGTCAGACCATGAAAAAGATTCTCGTCTTCGTTTCTATCTTAACGGCCGCCGCCTGCGCCGCGCCATCGACAAATCAGCCGGCGGTGGAAACAAATCGAAACACAAATGTTGCCGCGGAGACTTCAGCGCCAGCCATTTCCGAAGCAGATGCGATTGCCAAAGAAAAAGCAGTCTGGGAAACAATCAAGCAAAAAGACTATGCGGCTTTTGCCGATATGCTGGCAGACGACCAGGTGGAATTGTTGACTGACGGAGTACATGATAAGGCCGGGTCAATCGCCGGTGTCAAAAATTTCGAACCCTCGGAGGTTAACCTCAGCGATTGGAAATTCCTGCCCATTAATAAGGACGGGTTTGTCGTGGCTTACACCTGCGCTTCCAAAGGAAAACTTCGGGGTAAAGCCTTTCCGCTAACAACTATGCGCTGCAGTTCGGCCTGGGTGCGACGTAATAACAAGTGGCTAGCCATTTTTCACCAGGAGTGTCCATTCAAGAAGGCACCACAGTCACCGCCGGCTTCCAGTAGTCCTGCCAAACCGGTGGCATCGCCGGCCGCGAAGCCGATGACGGCTGCGGCGGGCCCCGATCCCATTGCAAACGAGAAGACTGTTTGGGACTTGTTCAAGAACAAAAACTATGACGCGTTCGCGGAGTGGCTGGCGCCAGACTTCCTCGAAGTGGGAACCGACGGCTATTACGACAAAGCGGGAACCGTCAAGGGCGTCAGCACATTCGATGCTTCGAAAGCCGAGTTGAGTGAACTGAAGGCAGTGAAACTGGATGACACTTCGTCGCTCGTAACTTACCTGGTCAAGGGCCCGGGCGTTGCTTCTAACGGAGAACGGCACTCAACTATCTGGGTGAATCGTGATGGCAAATGGTTGGGCTTGTTTCATCATAGCGGAACTCCCGTTGACAAACCTGCGGCTGCCAACATGACGAAACCGGCTGCTTCGCCAGCGGCGACGAAATAGTCGGCTGCAGATCGTTTGTGATGAAATGAATTTGTTTAGATCGCGCACTTGTGCGCCCACGTACCCACGCGGGAGCACATTCTAAACGAGGGTTCCATTTAAACGCGCCGGTCAGTTCCAGATGCCCGGAATGCTCGTCGCGCATGACGGGCATTTTCCTTGCGGCGTCACCCTCATCTGCCGGATCACATAACCATAGCGTTCGATCAGGAGTGCGTCGCATGAAGGACAGTACGTGTTTTCCCAACGGCCTACCCTCCCCGGGAGATTGCCTGCGTAGATGTAGCGGAGTCCCTCCTGGCGACCAATTTCACACGCCCGCACCAGCTGTTCGGCGCTGGTGTTGGCGTTCTCCGTCATGTGATAGTCCTGATGAAACGCAGTAACGTGCCACGGAATATCCGGTGATACTGATGCGATGAAACTGGCCGCGCGTTTAAGCTCATCCTCCGAATCGTTGAAGCCGGGAATAACGAGGGTAACAATTTCTTCCCAGAAGCCACGTTCGTGGACCATCTTTACGGTGTCGAGAATATTATCAACCACCCCACCGAGCTGCCGGTAGTTTTTGTCATTCATCGATTTCAGATCAATCTTGTAACAATCAGTCCATGGTCGCAGATAATCGAGCACTTGCGGCGTGGCGTTTCCGTTGGAGATGAATGCGGTCCGAAAACCGGCGGGCCTCGCCTTCTTGAAAACATCGACAGCCCATTCCGCGGTTATCAATGGTTCGTTGTAACTGCTTCCTATCATCGCCGCGCCGTAGGCTTTCGCCATGGACACCAGTCGTTCCGGGGTTACCTCTTGTGGCTGCGTGCCGGCCGAGTCGTCGCGCAGCGCTTGCGACGTTAACCAGTTTTGGCAATAGGCGCAGTGAAGATCGCAGCCGAGCATCCCGAAAGTTAACGTGTCGGAGCCCGGAAGCATGTGGAAAAAGGGCTTCTTCTCAGTTGGGTCGCAGGCGAGCGCGGCAACATAATTTACCGGCACCCGCAGGTGTCCGCCTTCGTTGAAGCGGACCTTGCAGATACCCCGCTTGCCGGTGTTAATAAGACATCGATGTCCGCAGGCGTAACATTTCAACGCCCCGCCGGAGAGGTGCTCGGTCAATTCCGGGGCGCCTTCGGCTGTTAAGGCGTCAAGAACTGTGGCCAACGCATTCGCTGTCTTACTAACCGGCATAACGAGTCTTGTAGACGTCTCCGAAACCAGAATTCTTTAGGAATTATACCCTGTCAAGTCAAAAATGTTACTCTGCTGAGAGTAGCCCTGAACATGCTGATGAGACTGTGCTAATCTTTGCTCGAGGAAACTAATAAAATGGCCTTAGTCATCGAGGAAGAGACAGTCGAAAGCCTTCCCATTTCCGTCAATCCAAAGATCATGAGCGGAAGCCCAGTGTTCGAGGGCACCCGCGTGCCTATTGAAGCCCTATTAGAAAATCTTGCTGCTGGCGTTTCGCTAGACCAATTCCTCGAGAATTTTCCCACCGTAACTCGAGAACAGGCATTAGCTATTCTCAACTTTTCTAATCAGACGTTGAAGAAGCTGGGATTTGTCCGGTGAGAATTCTGCTCGACGAAGGCGTACCCAGAATCATCCAGAAACGCCTCAACCAATTCTCGATTTCAAGTGTTGACGAGATGGGCTGGAAAGCGGTGGAAAACGGAGCGTTGCTTGATCTTATGGCAGCGACATTTCAAATACTCATAACCACGGATAAGAACATTGCTTATCAGCAGAACCTTAAGAAGCGAGGCATCTCAGTAATCCTCCTGCCGACCAACCGGATTCCACTCGTAATAGAGCTCCTGCCGAAAGTTGAGGAAGCAATATCAACTGTTCGCGTTGGCGAGTCTAGAGAGATCTCGATTGCTTCATAACTTCTTTTAGCCTCGGCGCGGAGTTGTCTTTAAAACCGCGAAGCAAGTGGATCGTCAAGCAATTCACTCACCAGGAAACAAAATGATCATCGAAGAAATTACAGTCACGGCTTTTCAACAACACACACGGGTCGTGGGATGCGAAAAGACAAAGCGCGCCATCTGCATCGATCCCGGAGATGACTCCCATGAGATCGTCCGCGCAATCGACAAACATGAACTGGAGTTGCAGGCGATTGCCGTAACTCACGCACACCTGGATCACATCGGCGGAGTGGCAGCGCTCAAGAAACTAAAACCAGCGGCCGATATCATGCTCCACAAAGCCGATGAGTTTATCTACGAGGCGCTTCCCGAGCAGGCGGCCTGGATAGGCATCCCACGCGATCAGTGGGCCGCGTTCGGAATGGATTTTGAGGCGCCGCCCACAGTCGATAGCTATTGGGAAGACGGCCAGAAATACAAAGTCGGAGAACTCGAATTCAGAGTTATCCATTGTCCTGGACACACTCCCGGCCACGTGGTGCTGTTTGAAGCCAACGAACGGAAAGTTTTTGTTGGCGATGTTTTGTTTGCGGGCTCAGTTGGCAGAACTGATCTACCGGGTGGCTCGACAGAACAACTGATAGATTCGATTGTGAACAAACTCCTCCCACTCGGTGACGACGTAGAAGTTTATTCCGGGCATGGACCAGTGACAACTATCGGTCAGGAGAGAAGAACCAATCCCTTTCTCACGGGCGTCTATAAATTGGGAGCGGGAAGATTGTGAAGAAATTCGAAGTCCAAAAGTCTTATCCGCAGATTACGCAGATTTCGGAAACCGGGAACGTCAGCCAGTGAAGTAGCGCTTTAGAACTCATTTTACACACACACACACACACTCTCTCTCTCTCTCTCTCTCTCTCTCTCTCTCTTATCTGCGTAATCTGCGGATTCCTGTTCGCTATTTCTGTCCGCGCAAGCGACTTGCCTTCAGTTCTTCCCATTCTTCCTTCTGCTGGCCGTCAAGTTGGCTCGGCAACGTTTCGACCGGAATGTCGTTCTGCGCACAGAAATGACGCCATAAGACAAAGCGCAAATCGAATTGCCCGGTTTCATCTGAGATGATGTTGTCTACTTGCGGTTCCCGCTTCTTTTCAGAGGCCATATCTCATTCTTTCCCATTTGCTTAATGTGGAAAAGAGTGTAACAGCTTTTCGAAAAATAGTTGATCGGGACGGGTCACGCAGACTGAGACCAGACGCGCTAACTAACGGTTTGTGCCCGGAATCAACCCGCAGAGTAACTGTTTGCTTTGCGAGTAAGCCTACTTTTCGACGATGTCTTTCTTGAGACTGGTAACGAACGCCAGCAGTTCGCCTTTCTCTTTTTCGGGCACCTTAAACTTGTCAATAGAACCAGCCAGGTGTTTCGCGGCGGCGTCCCAATCAGCCTCGGTGATGGCCAGGCCCGCATGAGTTGTCTTCATGTCTCGACCCATGTACACGCATGGGCCTCCCGTGGCCACACAAAACTGATCGAGAATGTGCTGGCGGAGTTTTTTCCTTCATGCTATGCATAATCGTGTATCTCCTTTCTGGGATGGACAATTGCACTAAGCCGTCAAACCAACTGTCATTCGGCCGCAATTTTGAACAAACAACCTCGCTCGTAAAGGCGCGTGAGACTTCCACGCGCCTTCCACCCCTGCTTGAACGGAATACTAAAGCCTTCACATGTTCGAATCACATTTTGGCTGGACTACCTGGCATTAGAACAGTATCCACGACATGAATGACCCCGTTTGATTGACGTACGTCAGCGATCGTAACCATGGATTTGCCGCCTTTTTCATCTCGCAGAACGAGATTATTGCCGCTCATCCAGGCTGTCAGCGTGCCGCCACTCACAGTCTTAAGGCGTGCCGTACCCTTGCCCTTCTTAATCGCCTTCATGATGGTTTTAGAATCCATTTTTCCTGCGACCACGTGATAGGTCAGGATATTGGTCAGCGTCGTCTGGTTCTCCGGCTTAATCAGCATATCCACTGTTCCCGACGGGAGTTTCTCAAACGCAGCGTTGGTAGGAGCAAACACTGTGAAGGGCCCAGCACCTTTGAGGGTATCCACTAATCCAGCAGCTTTGACGGCTGCGACCAGCGTCGTATGGTCGGCCGAGTTTACGGCGTTATCAACGATATCTTTGGTACGGAACATCGCAGCTCCGCCCACCATCGGGTTTTGGTTTTGTGCAAATGCGCTGCCCGTCGCGGTCAGCGACGCCACAACTATCAGCAACATTAAGAACGTTCTTCTCATCTTCCTTCTCCTCCTGAAACGAAACCGAATTTGTTTGCGTAGTTCTGAGAAATATACGCAAGCCGTCCGTCATCGGATTTAGAAGGAACTTAATTTTACCGCCGGAGTTGAGATACTGAGAAAGCACTTCGAGGAAGAAATTATGAAGCGGGGCTGACAAGGTATTTTTCGCCAGTCGGCGCGTCAACGCCGGGAGCCGGTTCGAGCGTGACGGCGAAAGCGGTCGCGTCACGCGCTTCAGCCGGAAGTTGATCGCGCATTGTGGCGCGGCCCGAGGGGTCTACGCTGAACACAGCACCGCGCATCGCGCGATTACCAGTTATGTACCAGAGTTGGTAGGCTTTGCCCGCGGGCGCTGGCGGCATATTGGAAGCCGTGAATATCGCGCGCCCAGTTTTCTGATCGTACATCAGCTTGCCTTGGGCTTTCTGCGCCATCGCGGTCCCTTTCAACGTAGCAACGGCGAGAGTGGGCGCATTTAGAATCTCGCTGTCTTGTTCCAAACGGGCCAATTTGCCTTGGGCCTCGTCCAAACCACGCGAAAGTCGTGCGACTTCCGCTTGAAGCGCCTGGTTACGCGACCAGACGACAAAGAGCGAAGTGAGCAAAGCGACGAAAGCGAGCGAGGCAGCAACTGCAAGGACCCTCTGCTGGAAATTCCAAGAGCGGTCCGGCATGTGTACAACGTTTGAATCCGCGGACGCTGATTCAGCCGCTGGATTCAGACCTTCAGCGGTGCGACTGCTACGAACACCAACTTTTCCGGTGGCGGGCTGCGCGTTCAACGACCTGACATTCTCAAGGATGCGGGAACGTAATTCTGGGGAAGGTTCCGCCGGTCCGGCCGCGTGTGCGAGCGCCGATGCCGTGTCGCACCACTCGTCGAGTTCGGCACGACACTCCCCGCACGTTGTCAGGTGCGCCGTGAGCGCGCGCTCTTCAGCCTCCTCGAGAGTGCCGAGGCTGTATAGCGGGAGCAGTTCCTTGTAGTGTTCGTGACTCATCAAAACAAACTCAATGCAACCTCTTGAACTGATCGCCTAAAAGCTCTCGCAGCTTGATCATCCCGGAGCGCATACGCGTCTTGACAGTGCCGAGCGGAGTCTCCAAACGCCTGGCGACCTCCGACTGCGTAAGGCCTTCGAAATATGCGAGCTCAAGCACACGTCGTTGTTCCTCTGGAATCTCCTGGAGCGCCTGGCGCACGACCTTGGCCTCTTCCGCGCGAATCGCATCCTCGATCGCATCCGAGGTTTCTTCGATAATCTCACGGGCCGCATTCTGAACCACGCGCTCGCGTGAACCTAATGAACGCAGACGGTCAATGGCACGGCTCCGGGCCAGGGTTACGAGCCAGGTAAAGGGTCGTCCGCGCGCCTCGTCGAAATCAGAAGCCCTCTTCCAGACTTGCAGGAAAACTTCTTGCAAAACATCTTCCGCTTCCTCGCGGCTATTCAATATACGGACGAGCAAGCCAAAAAGGATTACGCGGTAACCATCGTAGAGACACGCTAACGCCACTTCATCCCCGCGGGCGACAGCATGAAGAAGTTCAACGTCGGATACTTGTGCCGATTCAGGTTTCACTCGAGAGCGATATTCCGGCTCAACTGCATATACGATCACCGCACCCTAATAAGATTGCGGGTGGATCTCATAATTTTTCAAGGGCCGATACCCTGGACCACGTATTCGTTCCTGTGCATTCGTAGATAGCGAAAGGGCGGACACGCAGGTCCGCCCTAACTTAAGGCTCTAATTCTTTAACACATCACGCAATCGTGATTTCTTCGGCGAGATAAACATCCTGAATCGCGTTCAGCAACTCGACGCCTTCGCTCATCGGCCGCTGGAAAGCTTTACGTCCGGAGATCAGGCCGGTACCGCCGCCACGCTTGTTGATAACCGCAGTCCGCACTGCTTCGGCCAGGTCGCTCGCGCCTTTCGATTCGCCGCCCGAGTTGATCAAACCGCAGCGGCCCATGTAGCAATTGGCTACCTGATAGCGAACGAGATCAATCGGATTATCAGTAGTGAGTTTCTCGTAAACCAGTTTGCTGGTCTTACCGTATGACTTGCCAAGCGCCTTTTCCACGGCGGGGTAGCCGCCATTCCGCTCCGGAAGTTTTTGCTTGATTATGTCTGCCTGAATCGTGACACCCAGGTGATTTGCCTGGCCTGTTAGATCGGCAGATGAATGCATGTCGCCTTCGGGAGTTTTGAATCCTGAGTTGCGAACATAACACCAGAGAATGGTGGCCATTCCGAGCTCATGCGCCTGGGCGAAGGCCTCACTAACTTCGGTTATCTGCCGGGTTGATTCATCCGAGCCAAAATAGATAGTGGCGCCTACCGCCACTGCGCCGAGGTTGTGGGCTTCCTTCACCGTGCCAAACAAAACCTGGTCAAACTTATTCGGCAACGTCAGCAACTCGTTGTGATTTATCTTCACGATGAAGGGAATCTTGTGGGCATACTTTCGCGCCACCACACCCAGCACGCCAAAGGTGGAGGCGACCGCATTGCATCCCCCTTCGATGGCCAGCTTCACAATATTGTCTGGATCGAAATACTGCGGATTCGGAGCAAATGATGCACCCGCAGAATGCTCGATACCCTGGTCCACTGGGAGGATAGAAAGGTACCCAGTGCCCGCGAGGCGCCCGTTGTCAAAAAGCGATTGAAGTGAACGTAAGGCGGCCGGCGAACGATCAGAATGAGTCCAGACACGATCAATAAAATCGGGGCCGGGCAGATTGACCTGATCTTTGGAGATCCCTTCCGACTTATGATCGAGAAGCGTACGCGAGCTGTCGCCTAAGAGCTCTTCAATGCGATCAAGGGGAGTAGTGCCTCGTTTGAGTTCGGTAGCCATGATTTCGGTCCTCCTGATTGGCGGCTTCTCAGCTTAGCGATGAAAAGGGAAAATGTTCAATGAATCAGCGGCGATTATAGCATAGCGACGCGCCCACTTGTCGCTTGGGCCAGACGATGCAATGGGGGTCTCTTGTCCCATGATGCTTCGGCGAGGCACCGAGTCATATCCTACAATCATCAAACACGCGCTTCCAGGGAATTGTGTGCGTGCGGGAATTCTTCTTGCTGGTCCACAATCCCGCGAGCAGTTGGCCTCAAGGTAGTTCCGCCGTCGAGTGACATCCTGAGCCTCGTCTCTCTCCGAAAGTCCTAGCCTTAGTTATCAAAAATCTCCCAGGTAGAACCGTCTGACAATGCCAGCGATGGAAGGTTTGCACTAAGTGTGACATTTGCCGCATCGAGCTACGCGCAGCTAATGCAGAATCGGTTGCTCGTTTTCAAGCCAGCTATTGTGTCCCGTCGCGATTCATTGTCGCTCACTGAATCCAAACGAAAGCATCCGGTGGTGCTCAAATCCAATTCTTATTCTGAGGTTGTGCGGGTGAAGTTGCCTGCCGGTTTTGTAGTGGATGAATTGCCGGATGCGATCAAACTGGACACACCCTTCGGCGCGTACACTGCTAGCTATGACGTGAAAGACGGACAATCGGTGTTTAAGCGGAGTTTTGTGCAGCGCGCCATCACGGTTCCGGTGGCCCAGTACGAGTTAGTGCGAAATTTCTTCTCACGCATGCGGGCCGCGGAGCAATCACCGGTCGTGCTGGCGAAGAGTTAGCGCTACAACGGGTAAGCGAACGAACGCCGTTTCGCGTGCCATTCTTGTGTTCGTATTAGCCTGAAGCGCCCAGCATGGCGGCGAGCGAATCTTTGGCGAATCGCTTCTGTAACTTGCGGGCTACGGGAAATCCAAGCTTCACCAGAGGATGTTGTGGATGCGAGAAGGCGTAAATGTCATACCAGACCGAGTCGTCGTCGGTCCATTCGATCGTAAACCTCTCTTCACCACACTCAACATGATCCGGCAAAGTTCCATAAGCGAAACCAAACCTCTTTATTGAATCCCGTTCTTCATCGATCATATAAACGATTCGGGCGGCGTTGAGCGACCAGAGTCCGAAGACCTTCGCTTGCACGGCCACAGTTGTCCCGACTTCTAAAGGCCTTCCCGGCGGCACAATAGTCACCCAGCCAAGGTCAAACTGCTTCCAACTTTGCAGAGCTGAAACGGCGCGCTGATAAGTATTCCCTCCGTCGCCGAGCCTTGTGCGATTGTGGTCGATTGTGTAACCAGCCGGAGGCTGGGTTTGCGTAGCTCCGACTTCTGAATACGAAAAGGGAAGATCCTGCTGAGAAGAAATGAACTGCCTGATAACTTCCTCCGAAGGCTGCCGCGGCGAGAACATCAGATGTGGCCTTCCTGACAACCGCAACTGAAAGGGCTAATCATTCTTTCGGCTTTACGACATTGGTGGCGGCGCGCGCCCGGGGGTGATGATTGTCGTAAGCCGCGCGAAGATGTCGATTAGTTATGTGCGTATAGATTTGAGTTGTAGAAATATCGCTATGACCAAGTAGTGCCTGGACCGAGCGGGAGTCGGCTCCGTGTTGCAAAAGATGAGTCGCAAAGCTGTGCCGCAAGGTGTGTGGTGACACGTTTTGAAGACCGACCTTTACCCCATGCTTCTTTATGGTGGCCCATGCGAATTGGCGCGTTAGTGGTTTCCCTCGATCTAAGAAAAGGTTCGGGTAAGCAGGTTCGCCATAACCGGCTTTGACTGAATCGTAACGCTGTAACCAGTGAATCGCGCTTTTCCCAATGGGAATGCGTCGCTCTTTGCTTCCTTTACCATGACAGACAACTACACCGGTGTGAACATCGACGTCGCCCTGTTTCAGCGACACTAATTCCGATACTCGCAAGCCCGCGGCATACATCAGCTCCAGCATTGCGCGATCTCGTATTCCCTCTTTCGTCGAAACGTCTGGAGTTGAAAACAGCCGATCGATCTCATCCTCAGTCAGAAACTTTGGCAAGTAGGAAAACTTCTGCGGCGTGTCGAGATCTTCGGTTGGCTGATGCTTGATGTGGCCGTCACGCATGAGGAACTGAAAGAAACCGCGGGCGGCGCTTACTGCCCGAGCAACGGAGGAAGGCGCAAGTCCCTCTCGCGAAAGCTGCGCGATCCACTTGCGAAGATCAGGGCGCGTTAGGTTGGCAACCTCACCACCCGTCTTACCCGCCCAGCGCTCAAGTCGCTTCAGATCCCTCGCATAGCTCTCGAGCGTGTGACGCGCCAGGCCTTTCTCCACCTGAAGGTAGGTTATGTATTCCTTGATAAGATCGCGCTGAAGCGTTGTTTTGATCACCGCTGGTGATTATAGACGAGGTTTGAATAGACAAGGGCTTTTTGAGGGGGCTAAATCAACCATGCGTTCTTATGTGCAACAAAACCATCAACATCTTGTTTTTGTTTCTCGCAAGGTTTTACCTAAAGCTGGAGCTATTCGTAGCGGAGGCACTCAATCGGATCGAGACGAGAGGCTTTGCGGGCAGGCCATACGCCGAAGATCAGACCCACCCCGATAGAGACGGTGAGCCCCGAAACAACGGCCCAGGATGGAATAGAAGCGGGTAAAGCGGGAACCAGCGCCATAATGATGCGGCTAACGCCAACCGCCAAAACGACGCCGAGAATGCCGCCGAGAAATGTGAGTGTCATTGCTTCAAACAGAAACTGCCGAACGATATCTCGACGCCGGGCGCCGAGAGCCTTGCGCACGCCGATCTCTTTCGTTCTCTCGGTGACACTAACCAGCATGATATTCATTACCCCGATGCCCCCGACCAGGAGACCGAGACTGGAGATGGCAATAGCAATCAACCCGACCATGGCGGTGATACTGTCAAACTGTTCGATAAACTTGTCGGCTGTCTTAATGTCAAAGTTATTGACATCGCCAAACTTAACATTTCGGCGACGGCGAAGAATGTCTTCAGATTGCTCCAGCGCTTCGGTGGTGCGTCCGGAGCGAGCTTTAATCACAAGCAACAGATAGCCTCTTGCAGGCGCGATTTTCTGCGCGGTGCGCAAAGGAATGATCACTGCGTTGTCCTCTTCGTTCTCGCCAAAGAACCCCGCCTTTCTCTTTTCGAGGACACCGACGATTTCGAAGTTTTGCCCGCCCATGCGTACCTGCGTTCCCGCTATCTGATGATTCTGGCCAGGAAAGAGCGCGTCGGCGGCATTGACGCCAATGACCATCACATTTGCCCGCTGCTGATCGTCATTCTCGGTAATGAACCGGCCTTCCCTGATCACAATGTTTGTGATGCCGGCGTAGTTGGGTGTAACACCTTGCGTGTCGCCCCAACGGTAATTGTGACCCTTGTAAGAAATGTTGTCGTCAAATGGTCCGCCGCTGTAACCGACGTTTGGCGCCTTTACGGCAACCTCTTCGACGGCGCTCGCCTGCGCCTGGATAGCCTCTGCGTCAGCGACTGTTAGTGGTTTCCTGGTTCGCTCTGAACGATCCTCGCCGGTCCGCGGACCAGTGGAAAGGTGAAAGGCGTAGATGTTATTGGTGCCGTATTCTTCGATCATGGCGACGATATTCTGCCGCAGACCAGTAAGAATAGAAGCTATGGTGATCGCGGTCATCACTCCAATCACAATGCCCAGGACGGTGAGGAAACTCCTGAACTTGTGCGCACGCACGCTCTCAAACGCCATTTTTAGCGTTTCGGTTAGCACACTTTTTGGAAGCTTGAGTTTCATCCAACTTCAATTCAACTGTTTCGGAAAAGGGCCTTGTTCGTCGAAGCCGGCAGCTAAACAAGTCCCGTTTCTAAACGAACCAACGATACCGGGCTTCGTGATTTCCTTCATGTTTAGGTCGTGTGCGTCAGAGCCAAGATTGGATCTAGCCGCGCTGCTTTGAACGCCGGATAGATTCCCGCAATCATTCCGATGGCAGTAGACACAATTAATGCCAGCAGTATGTAGCCAATGGTTATGGTCATGGTGATGGACGCCAGGGCGGTAATCAAAGTGGTTACTCCCCACGACAGTAAGAGTCCAAGCACGCCTCCGAGCACGCACAGAATCGCCGACTCAATTAGAAACTGCAGAAGAATCTGTTTCTTAGTTGCGCCCACGGCCTTGCGTAACCCAACTTCAAACGTCCTCTCTGTCACACTGACCAGCATTATGTTCATCACCACTATGCCACCCACAATTAGAGTGATCAGCGTGATGGGCACGACGACTGCCGCTATGCTGGCGGTAAACTGATCTATTTGTTGGTTGAGCTCTTCCACGTTGACCAAACCGAAGTCGTCTTCCTCGTTGCCGTTCAGGCGGTGCTTGTTTCTCATCGCCACGCGAGCGTCTTCGATCGTGGCCGGGAAGGTTTCGCGGTTGTGCCCCTTGCCGTGTATTTGCAAGCCATTGCGACCGAAGATCTGCAAGTGAGTAGTAACTGGAATGTACACGTGGCGGTCAACTGAATCCCCGAAAAACGATCCACGCTTCTCTTCCACTCCGACGACGCGCATAGGAAGTCCACACACCTTGAGGATTTTTCCGACTGCCTCTGTATTCGGGAAAAACTTGTCCTTGATATCGCCACCCAGAACAACCACGAATGCCGAGCGCTCAACCTCATCGGGTGAGATGAAACGACCGTCGGCGATGGTTTTGTCTTCGATGTCCACCATACTTGCCGTCACGCCAAACACTATGCACCCCGGAAACTCCACTCCTTCTTGTTTGAGATCGGCCTGGCCGCCTACAGCGGCGCCAACCTCCGCACATGACTTGCAATGGTCGCGCACCCACTCGTAGTCGTCCCAATTCAGCCTCTTGTTGCGTCGATTCATCCTCTCAAATTCCTCATCGGACATGCGGCCGTGGTGAGCGGTGCGCGCGATCATGAAATGGTTGCTGCCAAGCACCTTCGCCAGCTTGTCAACCACGTAGGTGTTTAGCCCGCTGATTGAAGCGCCGACTGTGACCACCGAAGCCACACCGATGATGATGCCGATTAACGTCAGAAAAGCCCGCAACTTGTGTGCAAAGATCGACTGCAAAGCAATCTTCAGGGCGTCGGTATAAAAAGAAAAAAGGGCTTTCATGCTCTATTTGACTTGCGGGTCTCCCAGGCGCACCTGACTGTACGATGGTTTCGCCGAGAAGGTTTTGCTGCAGTTTGTTTGGACTCCGGAAACCCGCCGCGGGTTCCCGGAGATTACGGCTTCACCTGAATAGACGTTGCCGGGAGGATTTTGTTAACACTTTAGGTCAGTTCGGCCGCGGGTTGTTCAGCGGGTTTTAGAGAAAACTTCTCCGTCCAGCGTATCCGTCCCGTCACTTGCATGGCTACGAAGAGCGTGACAACGGAGCCAATGGTTATTGCCAGACCTGTGAAACCCTTGAGGAAAAACGCATAGGAGAACATCACCAGGTAGACAAACTGCGCCACCGCCGCCTCACGACTGGCGAAGTGCAGCCCAACGACGAGGCGCAAGTAGCTCACCACGAGAAAAACCGACGCAGCCGCGGATATGGCAAAGGCGAGGTGAATTGAAACATGGTCGACAAGGTAAGCAAGCAGGAGATGGAAGGAGAAAAATGCCGCGGCGAGAAAAAAGTAGTTCATCGGATGGAGTTCGATACCGCGCATCGTCGTGATGATCAGCATAATGAAGAAGAAAAAGAAGAGCGAGACTGGCGCGAAGAAGCTGATTCTTCCGGCCAGCGGTCCGGGCTGAAGTTTTTCGGGCATCACCATGGCGATCTGATAGCCGGACACCAGGTTCTTAGATGACCAGGTCAAGTCCCAACCGGCGCCGGTTTCATGTTTCTCGGAAGGAGATAGAGTGTTGTCCGGAAAATCAATGTCTTTGAAGTTAGTCTTCATCTTCAGTGTAAAGTCTCGAACCTGGGCCACTTCGTTACTGCCAAAACTATAACGCCACTCATTCAGACCCTGCGATCGATATCCGACCGCGAGCCGCGCGAACTGTCCGGCGGGAACCTTGACCGAGCCAATTGCAGCATTTTCTTCGTTGCCAACTGCCACCGGCGCACCATCAACGGTGAACACCAGATCGTCATAGATAGCTTTCGAGGCGGGAAAATTCAGCACGAAGTTGACGGTCCTTTCCTTGTCACTGGTATTGCGAAAGCCGTAGTTGCCGGCAAAAGCAACTCTGTAGGTGCTGTACCAGAGCAATCCTTTCTGCCGATGTTCTAAATCCAACGCCACATCAACAGCGCTGCTCTCCAGCGGCAGCAAGGTCGTTACTTCCTCCTGAATCGTTTTAACAATTACCTTGCCATTCTCGATGCTCTCCGCATTTCTGGAGATGATTTCCCTGAAGGAAGCTGTGGGCGGCGCCTGGTTCTGCGGTGCGCCCCAGGTGGAAACCACTCGATTATCTGAACCGGCCGCCGAATCGTAGGTGCGCGCGAATATGGTCCCGCCAAGGATGGCCCAGGCAACAGAAGCACACACGAAGATGAAGGCAATGGCAATTATCCGCTTGGTCATTTCAAGACTCCTCTAAATGGTTAATAACTTGAACGGCACTCCCCGTTTTCGCAAACTTTTGTTGGCCCAATATTCGAATGCTTTGCGCAGGCGGACAATGTGGCAGGCCACAGAGAACGCGTGTGAATAGCTACATCGTTCTTTGAGACAAATTTCTTCTTACTTACTAACGCGCAAACCGGATAAGAAAACTATCACGGCGCCTCAAACCCGGTAGCGTTTCTCTTTGCACTTTGCTCACCTCGGTTCATCCGGCAGTTTGTGGAGTCCAATGCATATCCACATCTGGAAACGATCCGCGGCCAAAGAAAACATGCCAGGCAAACCAGTTAACGACGGGAAGGCGCATACCGGCGCACGCTAATTCGACTGCGGCCGGGTGACGAACACTTGAAACCAGGCGGCGCATCCAAATCCGGGAAGCGAATCGCGGGCGGAATAATTCTCCGGAATAGAGTTTCAGCAGCTCTCCATCACCGGTTTCCAGATACTCGGCAATAACTTTCGCCGCGAGAGTTGAAAGCCGCATACAGGGGTCGAGTCCGCCGGCCGTCAGCGGGGATACAGGTCCTGCCGCATCTCCAATAAGCAGTCCTTCAGTTGTGGCAATGTTGCCTAACACTCCGCCCACGGGAATTCGTCCGCCGCGTCGCTCGATGTGTCTTGCTTCGCTCAGATCGACGATGCTATTCAAGCTCGACCGAAACTGATTTAGAGCGCGAAGAGGGTCAAACATCGCGGCGTATCCACCGACGCCGATGTGAGTTTCCTCGCCGTCGTGGGCGATCCAGGCGAGATAACCCGGGGCAATTTTGGGGTCTAGAAAGCAATGGAGGCGAGGAGGGCCATCGAGAGGAATGTTTGTCAGCACATCCTCAACACCAACGATCCATTCGCGATTAAGGTCCAGCTTCAGGTCGCGGGCGATGCGCGAGTTTGCGCCATCGGCGCCGACGAGGTAGAGAGTGCTCACCCAGCGTGAAAAATGCCCACCATCGAGCCGCACCACTAACCGGTCCTTAAACCTGGAATGTTCGGCGTAGCGCGTTCCCGGCATCCAGGCAACTCCCGCGCGTAAACAGTGATCGAGATAGCGCGTGTACAACCGGCCCATTCGCCCGATGCGAAATTCATCCTGTTTACTCGTCAAGTCCATCGACCGGCGTGATGGCGAATATAAAGTCACGTCCCTTACAACCGGTCCCAGGCAATCTTCTGGAATATCAAAGTCTTCGAGAGTGCGCCGCACAAAGATGCCGGTCGTGTGAATTGAGGTATCGAGCGAGGTCTTGCGATCTATCAGGAGAACACTGAGGCCCCGCCGCCCGAGCAGTCGAGCACACTGCAGGCCCGCCAAACCGGCGCCAACAATTACTGTGTCGTAATGTTTCATAGTTTCAGCCGGAGACTTGTGCCAGGTTCACATTAATATGCATTTCGGTTCTCCCGTTTCGCGATTAAAAGTTTCTCAAAGCGCTTTGTTTCGCAAAGCCACTCAGCAAAAAAAGGGGCAGTTGCCAGCTTCTAACGATTTCGCATCTGGTGAATAAGAGTCTCCATGTGGCTCAAGTAGCTTTCAAGTGCACGTTTGCCAGCTGCAGTTAGTTTGTATTCTGTTTTCGGGAGTCGTCCCTCAAACGACTTGGTGCAGGCGATATAGCCACCGTCCTCAAGTTTGCGCGCATGCACGCTGAGGTTGCCGTCGGTTGTATCCATCAGGTTTTTGAGATCATTGAAAGTCAACGATTCGTTAGCGGCGAGCGCGCTGACGATGCCCAGCCGCATCCGTTCATGTATCAGGCGATCAAGAGAAGGAGCCGAATGTTTCGCCTTCGGCGAGCGAACATCCTGCAAACTCGAAGCAGCAGTCTCACGCTTTTTTTGACTTGAATGTTTTAGTGCCGATTGTCTAGCCACCATACCTCCTCGCAATGACTACTCCGAAAACAATATGCAGTCCTCCGAAGCCGGCTGCCATAAACCAGTTAGCAAAACCCGCGGGCGCCAAAAACGCTGCCGCCCCAAGCGTCATGAAACACAAGCCCATGATGGGAACGGCGCTGACCGAAAACATGCCACCCGTGACTACGCCGGTTCCGTAAAGCAACAACCAAAGCCCGGGAATGGCGTCAGTTAGTCCGGCGCGATAGAGCACAATTGTCACCAATCCGGCGGCAAAAAGTGGTGGCGACAAGCTGAAGGCGACCTTGCGTCCTGGTCCCGAGAGCAGGGGCAGCTTCGCGGCCCGGGCTTTCCGATCTATGGACCAACCCGCAATCAGTAAAGCCACCACCCCCTCGGCACACCAGATCGCAAGCCAGTTTGCAAATGATTTCTGCTGAGCAGCGATGAAAGATGAAGCCAGCGCGGTAACACCGATGGCCACCTGGCCCCAACCTGATATTCCGGTAAAGGCAGTTGCACGCTCCATCGTCTCGCGAATGTACTTGAGATTGTCCATCGCCCGGTCGTGAAGCGCGGGCGGTTCATCTTTTTGCGGTATGACCAGGTGGATCGAACCCATGCGCGAAATAATACCGAGGCGGCGCTGTGCTGTCAAGTACTTTGCACGGCAAAGCCAGGTGTAACGCTCGTCGAGCGTCGGGAACGGCGCCGGTTCAGGGTTTCAGGCGCCGGCGGTTGAGGCGATGGCGGCGTCAGCATTCGCCTCGGCACCGTGCTTGCGCCAGCGGATGATAAGCAGGATCAGCGCCGCGGCTCCGACAATGAGACTAATGATTTGCGAGGTTGATAGACCGGTCATCGATGTCAGCCCAAGGATGTCGCCACGCGGATCGTCCCGCACAAATTCGATAGCAAAGCGAATGATCGAATAGAGCAGGGCATAAAAGAGAATCACTTGCCCGCTGAAACGCCTGTGTTTGTGAAGCCACAGCAAAAAGAAAAAAACAATCAGCATAGAAAACGATTCGTAAAGTTGTGTGGGATGAAGCGGGACGTCGATGGGCACGCCGGTGATTTCATGGCCCAGTTCTGTAAACTTGACGCCCCAGGGAAGATTGGTTGGTTTGCCCCAGCAACAGCCGGCGGCGAAACAACCCTGACGCCCAAAGAAGTTTCCAATGGCGATTCCGGGCGCGCACGCGTCTGCCGTCTTCCACCAGGGGAGTTTGTAGCGGCGCATTAGAAAGTAACCAGTCAGAACCGCCCCGAGTAAACCTCCGTAGAAAACTCCACCTGAGCGCAGGAAGTCGAGAGACAGAAGTTGTAGGGGGTGATCTCGGTACTCAGGTTCCGTGAAAAACATCAGGATCTTAGAACCGATAAGTGAAGCCAGCAGCATCCACAGGCAAAGGTCATAAAGCTTTTGACGCGGCAGCCCATCGCGCTCTCCGAGTTTTACGGTAATCAGAATCGCGCAAAGGAAAGCCAGCGCCAGGAAGACGCCGTAGGTGTTGATTGGGAAATTGCCAATGCGAAAAAGTACGGGATACATAAGGCAGTAGGCAGTGAGCGGTTGGCAGTAAACACTAAGAAACTAGAACAAGGTTTGCTTACGAACTACTCACAACGGACTTTGTCTTTCTTCCAGAGAACATCAAATCGTAGGCCAGGAGTAGCGCTCCAACCGAGATGCTGGCATCGGCTACATTAAAAGTTGGCCAATGATAAGAACCCGCATGCACAGCGATGAAATCAATTACATAACCCAGCCTGGCGCGGTCGGTCAGATTCCCTACGATTCCGGCCAGCAAGAGCGCACACGCTCCCAGCACACGGTCGTCGTTTCGCGGCGTGCGCAGGAAATAGTAGAAGACCGCTATCGCGGCAACTATGGCCAGCACCACAAAAAACCAGCGCCCAAAACTTCCACCTTCCTGCAACTGGCCAAAAGCAATACCGCGATTTTCCGCATAATTCAGGTCAAGGAAGCCGTTAATAATTGTTCGATCATTTCCGAAGCGCAGCGCGCGCACGGCCCACGCCTTGGTCGATTGGTCGACCATATAGAGGCCGAAGCTTGCAAGCAAATAACCCGCGCGCCAGCCAAAGCGGGTTGAAACGGAAGGTTGTGCTTTAACTTCGTCCATTGTTTGTAGCTCGCGCCGTAGGTGCGAAATGTTTATAGCTACGAGACATGTTCATGTCTTTCGCCGCCAGGCGTAGATCCGGTTTCGCTCCAAAAGGAGCGAAGACCGTTTTGTTGTCAGCGAGTGCTATAAACATCTCGCTCCGCTGGAGCGAAAGCCATTCTATTCCCAACTTAAGCCGCCTCTTTCTCAATCTCTTCCAGAGCGGCCACACAACGTTCGCAAACGTTAGAGTAACGTGCGGATTCGCCGACGCGGGTCGAGTAGTTCCAGCAGCGTTCGCATTTCTCACCCGGCGCACGACTAACCTTTGCGTCTAGATGCTGATCATTGTCGGAGAGCGAAATTGTCACTCTTGAGACGATGAAAAGATACCGCCACTCTTCTTCGAACTCCTTCAACCTTTCACGGTTTATTCCACACAATCCGAACGTCTGCCTTCCCGCGATCAGATCAACCTGTGCCTCCAGGGAGCTTCCAATTACCTTTGATATTCGAGCTTCCTCTAGTTTACCTAGTACTACATCTCGGACCCGAAATATGTTCTCCCACATGAAAAGGAAATCTCCGGATGTTGTAGCGCGCACTCTAGGCAACAAAGCAAGATGAACGGAAGGAAACCGAACAGTATCCTGCGGCAGGTTTTCCCAGATTTCATCGGCGGTAAAAACAAGAATCGGCGCCAGCATTCGCGCCAGCGCGTCAGCTATGCGGTAAAGCGCAGTCTGCGCGGAGCGCCTCGCATGATTGCGTGGCGCAAACGTGTAAAGACGATCCTTGATAATGTCAAAGTAACGCGCCGATAACGTCACTGTGCAAAACTCGGAAAGCAGGTGATAGACCAGATGAAACTCGTACGCCTCGTAAGCCGCGCGTACCTTTCCAACTACTTCATCAAGTTTTGCGAGGGCCCAACGATCGATCTCCAATAACTCGTCATCTGATACGGCGTCGCGCGAAGGATCAAATGCATGAAGGTTACCGAGCGCAAATCGCGCCGTGTTGCGAAGTTTGCGGTAGCCATCGGTAACACGCTGTAGGATTTCCGCCGAGCAACGCATGTCCTCGAAATAGTTTGAGGAGGCGGACCATAGGCGCAAGATCTCGGCGCCTGAATCTTTGATGACTTCTTCGGGGGCAACAGCGTTGCCGGCCGATTTGTGCATCGCCTTGCCCTGCGCATCCAGGGTCCAGCCGTGGGTCAAAACATTCTTGTAAGGCGCCCGATCGTGAATCGCGAGTCCGACCATCAGCGAAGAATTGAACCAGCCTCTATATTGGTCGCCGCCCTCGATGTAAACGTCAGCGGGCCAATGTAATCCCTCGCGGTTCTCCAGCACCGCGATTGATGATGCCCCGCTGTCAAACCACACGTCGAGAATGTCCGTTTCTTTGATCCATTCCTGGCTGCCACATTCTCTACAAACGTATCCTTCGGGCAGGAGTTCAGTCGCCTCGCGTGTGTACCATGCGTCTGCAGATTCTTTCTCAAAAACATCCGCCACGCGATTAATGATGGCTGGTTCAGCAACGGGTTCCTTACATCTAGCACAATAGAACACAGGAATCGAAACACCCCAGACCCGCTGTCGCGAGACACACCAGTCTGGCCGGCCGCGAAACATATTGCGCATGCGGTCACGTCCCCAGGCCGGTATCCAATTGACGTTTTCGATTTCCCGCAAGGCTGCGGCGCGCAACCCATTTTCATTATCACTAAGGTTCTCGCTGAAATTACTACGGTGCGCAATATGTTTCGTGGCGTCTTCGTCCTTTTCGACCGCATCGCCGCCAACCCGGTCCATTGAGATGAACCACTGCGGAGTGGCGCGGAAGATCACCGGATTCTTGCAGCGCCAGCAATGTGGATAACGGTGCTCGTAGTTCTCAGTAAATAACAGCACACCACGCTCGCGCATGAAATCCACGATCCGAGGATTGGCCTCGAAGACGCTTTGGCCGGCAAAGTGTTCAACCTCAGGCGTGAACCGTCCCGAATTATCCACCGGACAATAGATCTCCAGGCCATAGCGCTTGCCAATTACAAAGTCGTCGTGGCCATGGCCCGGCGCGGTGTGGACGCAACCGGTACCTGCTTTACCGGTGACCTTCTTATCTCGCGCCTCGCTTACGTCGAGTTCCGTCTCCGCATCAGCCTCGCCTCCGAGGGTTACATGCTCGCCCACCATCAACAAAGATTCGCGATCCAGCCATGCATGGCGACACACTAACCGATCCAATTTCGAGCCGATGAAGCGGGCAAGCACTTTGGGCGCAAGGTGGTTGCCGTCCGCGTCACATTCGACCAGACCACATTTCTCGACGACCGCGCCCAGCAATTCAGAAGCGACAATGTAGACCTCGTCACCGTGCTCGAACGCTGAATATTCAAAGTCTGGATGAACTGCAATTCCAAGGTTGGCGGGCAACGTCCAGGGCGTGGTGGTCCAAATCAGAACAAAAACTTTACGGCCCACGAGCGCGGGATCAATCAACCCTGGATCGCTCGCTAGTGGAAACTTCACGTAAACCGAGGGGCTGGTGTGCTGGTGATACTCAACTTCAGCCTCGGCCAGCGCCGTCTGGTCGTGTATGCACCAATAGACTGGCCGCGCGCCTTTGTAGACATAACCGCGCTCAACGAAGCGACCAAACAGCCGGGCTGTTTCCGCTTCGTAATGGTTCGACATCGTCAGATAAGGATTGTCCCACTCACCCAGAATACCAAGTCGTTGGAAGTCACGAGTCTGCCGCTTCAAGGCTTGAGACGCGTGCTCACGACATGCGCGCCGGATTGCAACCGGCGGCATGTTGGCTTTCTTAGCGCCGAGCTTGCGGTCCACATACAACTCAATTGGCAAACCGTGACAGTCGTATCCCGGGACATAAGGCGCATCGTAGCCCATCATGTTTCGGGATTTGACGATGAAGTCTTTTAGGATTTTGTTCATCGCCGTGCCGAGATGGATGTCGGCATTCGCATAAGGTGGACCGTCATGAAGGATAAACTTTTCTGCTCCAGCGCGTTGTTGGCGAATCAGGTCATAGAGACGCATCTCAGTCCATTTCTTGAGACGCACTGGTTCGCTCTGAGCCAGATTCGCTTTTTGTGAGAATCCGGTTTTCGGAAGGTTGACTGTCTTTTTCAGCTCAAGTGGAGTTTCAGTGGACATAATTTTCTAAAGTATCCGTAATCAGCAATACTAACAGCAGAGCGGTTTAGCCGCCAAAAATGGACCAGTCTGAGTTGATACCCCTCGCTATTGGTGATATAACGCCGTCGCCCGGTGTTAATCAAAGCGCTTTGGTTAGGATTGGACAAGCGGGGTTAGCCCCTGGAGATTTGCCGCAAGGCATTTCCCCGACTTTCCCCGCTTTTCCATTTTGTTCAGAGTTAGCTCCCACCCAACTGAACTGAACCCCAATCTTCGGCACCGGTTCGGTTTCCTTTGCGCTTCTACGGGTTTGACTAGTCGAATTCAAACCGCATAGAACGCGAAAGATCAAGAGGCGCATACCAATCAAAAACCCGAACCAGGAATCCTTTGGGATGCGGTGGTTCGGGTTCTTCAAGCCGTCAGTGGCGCAGGAGGTCAGCCGATAAACATCTCATCCTCTCCGTAGGTTTGGTTAATGGGCTTCGGTATGGGCGCCACCAGAACTTCGAGCCCCCGACGGAAGCCCGACATAATCGCCGCCAGCTCCCGCGCCGGTTCCACCACTTTCCTCTGAATGAAATCGGTAGTGGAAACAACCTGGTCGTGCGTCCGATCAATGGTCCGGCCAACGAGCTCGACTTTATCGCGTGCCTCCACGGCAGTCTCGCTCACCAGTTCCTTAAGTTCGCTAACCTCACCCTTGATTATCTCGAGCGACTCCGAAAGGTTCCTGGTGGCAGTTGAGAGATGGCCGGAGACCTCAGTGAACTGTTCGGCTATCAGTTTCCCCTGAACCGCGATTTGTTTCCCCTGCTCGCTCATCACCGTTACCCTTTCGATTAACGGCTCGAGCTTCTGCTCCAACCGATTCACCGATTTGACGGCGCGGCTGACAAAAACTGCAATGGCCACCATGGCCACTGCAATCACGACGAACGACAGAGCGACGACTACCATCACCCAAAACATCGGGTCGTTAGGGTTCATCTGTAGCGCCAGGAAAGCCATCACTCAATTGCCGATTGCCAATTTGCGATTGCCGATTTTCAGATACTGCAGTTCGCAGATGATTGCTAATGTCGATCTAATCGGCAATTGGCAATCGAAAATCGGCAATACCCTAGTTCGACTTTTCCGGGTAGTTAGGCGACGCCTCAATCCTACCGGACAGTTCGGTCTTCCGTTTCTCTTCCTGATAGGCTTGCTTCCCGGCCTCAAACGCTGCCGCTACGGTGCTGGTTTGTCGCGACGCGGTTTCGCGAGCCGTTTGGGCTACCTCGCCTACTTTTTCAGCAGCCTGCGAATACAGATCCGAAGCCTTGCCGGCGGCTTGGGTATAGTATTCGGCGGCACGCTCACGAGTGGCTTCATAATACTCGCCCGCGCGGTCACCTAACTGCTGTGCCGCCTCGCGCGATTTATCAATGCCTTTGCGTGTAGCGTCAGCTATGTCGCCACGAAGTTCCTGACCGGATTTCGGCGCAAAAAGCAGAGCCAGAACGGCCCCAATGCCGCCGCCGATCAGAAGGTAAGTCAGCCGAGTGGAGACACTGTCGCCAGAATCTCGCCGATAATCATCGCTTCCCATAAGAGGATTCCTTTCTCAAAAGCAAAGCCCGGGCTTTGCAGGTTAGTTTTCTAGATGGATTTTCAGACTTGGACTATAACAAAACCCCATCAAGCGGCGCAAGAAGATGGGCCAAACGGGAGTGGGTCAGTTTGGCGCTAGTCTAGTGCTCGTACAGAACCGAGTAGCTCGGTTCTGTAATGATTCTTCATGCAGCGGGTAAAGGCCCAGCAGCTACGAGTTTTTTGCGCTGGGAGTCAACAGTTAAGTTCAAGCCTTCCAGACTTCTCGCTCCCAGCAGAAGCAAGTCTCCTCTTTCGGCAAAAACCACCTCATCAATAGTGAAGTGCTTGTCGAGGCGAATGATCGCGAAGCCAACGTTTCGCGTCACCTGCTGTCCGTTTGCCATCACAAACAGAACGTCCTTCTTCTCCCGACCAATACCGATCTTCTCCAAACTCCGGGCTGGAGCCCAGGTATATTCACTCCCGGTGTCAACCAGCATTCGGGGTAACACTACCGACTTACTCCGATCGGAGACGTTCTCAATCTTGCATTTAGTATAAAAGGTTCCCATTGCTGACCGACCCACCAGAATTCTGAACCATTATCATCCGGCTTTGAGGCCATCGCAACTAGATCGGCATCTCGGTGGGCAGTTGGACAGTTTAGAGTTTGGCGTTAGCCGGGTTGGCGCCCACAACATCAGCCTGAAGGCTGGACTCTAAACTCTGGACTCTGAATTACAGGCGCTGGGGTTTACTCTGGATCGCCGCCGTGGCCGTCGTTGTATTGGTCGAGTTTGCGGTATAGGGTCTTGCGGCCGATGCCCAGGGCACGGGCGGCGTGAGTCTTGTCGCCGCCGGTGTAATCAAGCGTAGCTTCGATTGCCTGGCGCTCAATTTCATCCATGGAAGAGGGCACAGTGACTTCAAATGTAGTTGTGCGTCCTTCGCTGGCTGCCTTCGCGCGTTCCACCTTGATGCGATCCTGCTCCTGCAGGGCGATCCTGCTGATGACCTCCGGCAAGTCTTCCACTTCGATCTGCCTGCCGGAGGCAATAATCACCGCGCGCTCGATTGCATTTTCCAACTCACGGACATTGCCCGGCCAGTCGTAAGTGATCAACGCCTGCAAAGCATCTTTCGAAATTCCCGATATAAAACGGCCTGTCTTCTGTTTGTAATGTTCGAGGAAGTGGATTACCAACGGATGAATATCTTCCGGTCGTTCGCGCAGCGCGGGCAAGCCTATCGGAAACACCGAGAGACGGTAATATAGATCCCGGCGAAAGGTTCCCAGTTCCGTGGCTTTCTCCAGATCAACGTTGGACGCCGCGATCACGCGAACCTCCGCCTTCAAGACCTCATTTCCACCGACGCGGGTAAACTCGCCATCCTGCAAAACGCGCAACAGCCGCACCTGCGCTGACAGGCTCATCTCGCCCACTTCATCTAAAAACAGCGTACCGCCGCTGGCATCTTCAAACCTTCCCTGGCGCCGCGCGCGCGCATCGGTGAACGCGCCTTTCTCGTGGCCGAACAACTCCGACTCGAGTAGCGTTTCGGGGATCGCACCGCAATTCAGCTTCACGTAGGGTTGATCTTCACGACCCGAGTTGTAGTGGATCAGATTGGCAAGCAGCTCTTTTCCGGTGCCTGATTCGCCTTGTATCAAGACTGTCGTCTGCGTGTCCGCCACGCTCAATGCCAGTTCTATAGCGCGCCGAATCCCGGGCGCCTGTCCAATGATGCGATCCTCGCCATAACGCTCGTGCAGCGCGCTGCGCAGATGCATGACCTCCGCCGACAGTTGATCGCGTTCGAGCGCCGTGCCAACTTGATCAGCGATGCCCTCGACGAGTGCGACCTCGTGATCCTGAAACTTTGCGCGGGCTTCGCTCCACACCAGACCGAGCAATCCAAAAGTTTGCCCGGCCACCCGCACGGGTGCGACCAGCGCCGCTCGTCCGCCCAGGGTGGCGTTGAAAATCAAACGAAAGGGAAACGGAAGATCCGTATCTAACAAGCGAAGGGTTTTGCCTTCAGCCAAAACTTCCATGGCCGCGGGAAACTCCGTCACGTCAAGCGACTGTCCGTGCTCATCAATCAAGCCCTGCACATTGTCGGTAACCGCGTGAGGCGCAGCTTTAAAGGCAGCCAGAGTGATGCGGCCTCCCTTCGGATCGAGAACTCCCAGCGCTGAGTAGTCGGCTCCGACCAAAGTGATCGCCCGCTCCAGAACCAGAGAAGAAACTTCCCGAAAATCCGATCTGGCGTTAAGCGCGTTGGCAATTTCCAATAACGCTCGCTTTGTTTCAGCTTCGCGCTCCTTGTCGAGGTAGAGACGGGTATACTGGTAACCAACTGCAATTTGCCGAGCTATTGATTCCAGAAAAGAGACTTCATCATCAAGCCATTCGCGCGTAGAACCCGTCGTGTGCAGGCCCACTAATCCAAGAACATCTTCGCCGAGGATCACCGGGACCACTAACAGCGACCGCGTGCGCAAGCTCTTCGCGATAAACCTCACCTTTTGATCCAGGCCGGGAGCGGATGTGTCGTCCAGCCGGATTGGTTTGCTTAGGTCGACGTGCTCCGAGAGTTGTCCCAGATTAAGCGGAATTGCCGTGCCCAGGCTTGACGGAACATCCGCACTGGCTCGCCATTCGTGGCTGATTCGCAACTCGCTGGCCGAGGGAAGGTGAATAACGTCGCAGCGATCGACATTCATCATTCGGCCCAACTCCGAAACTATTACGTTTAGGAATCGGTCCAGGTTGATTGTCGTCGGCAGCGTCAACGCGAGACGGTTGATGATACCTTCGCGCGCCTCATGCATCTTGATCTTACGTTCAAGAGAGAGAGATTTTGCGGTGTCTGACATGGAGATGTAAGTACAGGCGGATCATAGCGAACCGGACATGAAGTTGCAAAAGCAACCAGTTTGCGCTAGTTATCGTGAGTTTCGTTTAGAGGTGGGCACCGCCCGCCGGTGCAACGTTAAAAGGACGGGCGACACCGCCTCTGAACAATTCCATGCGACGTTGAGACGGCGGGCGGTGTCCACCTCTAAACAAACGTTACACTTCAGTAATGAAACCTCGCCCTACCACTTGCGGTTCTGATACGAGCAGTCAGTACTTGAGAGGGCTCGTTGCAACGCTACGATGTGGCCCGTATAATTTCTGGTAAGTTAACTGTTTGGGCGGATGGAGCGGATTAGCAACTAATGCCGATATATGAATTTGAATGTCGGAAGTGTAAGGACCACCTTGAAGTCTATCAAAAGATGAGCGATAAGCCTCCGGTAAAGTGCCGGAAGTGTGGCGGGCGTCTCGAGAAATTAGTATCGGCATCGGCCATCCAGTTTAAAGGTTCCGGGTGGTATGTAACCGACTACGCCGGCAATGGCCGGAAAGCAGCTGAGAAAGCTGAGAGCGACTCCGCTGCATCAAAAGACACGGCCTCCGCTTCCGATGACAAGAAGTCGGAAAAGACGGAAAAGTCGGAAAAGTCCGACAAGAAAGCTAAAGAGAGCTCCCCAGCTAAGAAAACCTCAGAAAAAGCTTCCACAACCAAAGTCCCCAGTGGTGATTGAAGCCCGCGTCCCGTGGTGGCAAGTTGATGTACCAATCACATTTCGATCAAACGTTAAAAGCCCCAACGTACGAAAAACGTCTCCGCGTAGTTGTGAGTTACGCCGCGGGGTTTGTGTTGCTTCTGGGTCTTTGGAACTCGGCAATGGCGCAGGCAGGTCGCCGTGCTTCCGGATCACCTGAAGCCGGTGTGCTCGTCAACGTTGTCGCCAAGCGTGGCGACAACTCTGCGGCGCGGATTACTTCCAAGCAACTTGCGGTATACGACAACGGCGTCGAGCAGACGATTCGCAATTTCACTCCTGACCCTTCCCCGGCGCGAATAGTTTTGTTGGTTGATAATTCCCTAACGATTCGAGCCGATGTCGAGAAACTCGCACAAGCGGCCCGCGAGTTTGCTTACGAGATTTATGAGGGCGACAAATTGCTAATCGTCGGTTATGACGAACAAGCTGAGATTGTTGCTGACTGGACCGACGATGCTAAGTCGATCGAGTCGTCGTTGAAGATGTTCAGAAAAAAGGGGCAACCGCATCTCTTTGACGCAACGACTGCGGTTATCGATCAGGCTCTGAGGGCTACGCCAGGGCAGAAGCGCGTCGTCGTCGTGCTGAGCGATGGACTGGATCGCGGCAGCAAGACTTCTTTCGAGAAGATTCTTGCGGAGTTGCAAAGGCTGGACATCACGGTTTACGCGATTCAGGCGCAAGATCGCACGCGTGGCGCCATTCGCCGCGACGTGCCAAAACCGAGGCAGGTCATCGATAAGCTGGTGGAAGGAACCGGCGGCACGATCTTCTCAATCGACGAGCCCGGCGTCGCCGCTAAGGCCATTTGTGATGAGCTCAGACAAAACCGCTACGTCATCTCCTACCTTCCGTCGAGCGCTCCGTTTGGAGAGCCGCGAAATCTTTTGATTGTTGGAGACGAAGGGATCACTGTGCGAGCGAAGTCGATGCAGCAGCCGAGTAACTGAAAAAGTGATGAGTAATGAGCACTGTGTGATCATTGTTTCTTTCGAGAGTAAATATAAAACAACGAAGCGATAATGATTAGCACCAGGCTTTCCATGAAAAAGAAGAAACGTGGAACGAAGGTTCCATCTTCATCATGTGAATCTGAGTAGGCAACGAAGGTGCCGAGCGCTAGTCCCGCCGCCAGCCAGATAAATTGTCGTTTAGCATCCCACACAATCTTATCCGCAGAGTAATCTGTGGACCGCCCTAACGTTACTTCAGCAAGCCCGAAAGCCAATGCATGATGTTGAGAGCCAGTTGCTTGTTGTCAATATCCGGAATGTTCATACCGAAGGGGTGATTGTCGCTGCCCGTAAGTTGCGCGGAAAGCATTGCGGCCTCGCCAAGCACAACCACCCTCCCCTTGCCAAGTTTGAATGCCAGGGCCTGTGCCCTTCCGGCAGCCGAGCTACTTTTAGGGGGATCACCCGAAATGCGATCGGTCGCGGTGTCGGCGAGTTTAAGGAATGCGCCGCTTCCCTCGGGTCCCTTTAACGACTGCCCGGCAAAAGTCATAACCCGGCTGACGCGCTCCGAATCGTTACGTCCCTTTGTAATTGGGTGGTCAGCGAGGAGATGATTTTCGCGTGAATAAAGTAGCCATCCCGAATTCTTTGATTCCTTCTCTGAGTTGGCGGGATCCATGGTGAAGGCTTTGCTCATGTCGACGTCGAGCCGCTTAGCCAAAATCTCGGCCGCCGAGCCGAAGACTCCGTCGTCGGCGATAAAAAGAAGAGCGCCTCCAGCGCGCACCCAATCACGCACCGCGTCTGACTCCTCCTCTGTAAAAGCGGGCCGATCGGCGCCTTCCTCGTCCGCATCTTCGGCACCCAGCGCGTTTGCAATGACCAAAATCTTAAACGTCGACAGCGACGCTTTGGTGAACGGTTTGCGATTAACAACAACTTGATAACCATCGCTGAAAACTAGATCGGCGAAAGGCTTGTAGGGTCCCGCAGCAGTATGAAAGTTGTTATGGGCCTCGTCGAAAAGTACACGAGGATAATTCCGGGTGTAGGCGGGGATCTCCACCCGCGCATTGAAATGTGGATCGGCGAGCTGCTGGGCGAGTGCAGACGAAACTACTACGATCACAAGTAAACAACTAAGTGAAAATGTGGCAGATCTGGTACTCATCTTGTTCGCTTCTTCTTAACTTTGCTTTGGTCGATTTGTTTTTCGCCAATCAGCTGGATTTGGATTGGAGCTTCTCCAGCCGTTCAGCCGCAAGCTGCAGCGTCTCATCTTTCTTGCAGAAACAGAATCTGACCTGCTGCGCGCCGCGCTCGGGAACGCTATAGAAACTAGAACCCGGCACACACGCTACACCGACTTCGCGGATCAAGTGTTTTGTAAATTCGACGTCATCAGGAAAACCAAACGCTGAAATATCGGTCATGATGTAGTAAGCGCCGTCGGGACGAAACGTCCGGAAGCCGGCCTTCTCGAGCACCGGCAAGAGCATGTCGCGGCGCCGGCGATACTCCGACTGCAACTGATCGTAATATTCCGCCGGCAATGAAAGCGCATATGCCCCCGCGGCTTGAAGTGGCGCCGCGGCTCCGACAGTAAGAAAGTCATGAACCTTTCTAATCGCGCCGGTAATCTGGGGCGGGGCGATGCAGTAACCCACGCGCCATCCCGTGACTGAATACGTCTTGGACATTGAGTTTACGATAACTGTGCGCTCGCGCATGCCGTCAATCTGGGCCATCGAGATGTGCCGGATCTCTGCGCCGTCGCGCGGAAAAAGGATGTGTTCGTAAATCTCGTCGGTGAAGCAGAGCGCGTCAAACTCCCGGCAAAGCCCGGCGATAAACTCCATCTCTTCGCGCGTGAAAACCTTGCCCGTCGGATTGTTTGGATTGCAAATAATGATCGCCTTGGTGTTTGAGTTGAAGGTTGATCGCAATTCGTCGCGGTCAAAACTCCAGTCGGGTGGACGCAGCGGAACGTAACGAGGCTTTGCATCAGACAGGATCGCATCGGGCGCGTAGTTCTCGTAAAACGGTTCGAAAATAACAACCTCTTCTCCCGGATCCACGGTCGCCATCATTGATACAATCATTCCTTCGGTAGAGCCGCAGGTGACGGTGAGTTCTGTTTCCGGATCAACGTCAAGCCCGAGATACTGTTTGGTCTTTCGCGCAATTGCTTCGCGGAAATCGCGAGCACCCCAGGTGATCGCGTATTGATTGATGTCGTCTTCAATAGCCTTCATCGCCACGCGCTTGATGTCTTCCGGGGCCGCAAAATCAGGAAAGCCCTGCGACAGATTCACTGCTCCGTGTTTGAGCGCTTCGCGCGTCATCTCACGAATGACGGACTCAGTGAAGAGGCTTGCTTTTTGGGAAACGTGCCGATGTCGATGCTCGGAAAGGGCGGGCTTAGTCATAACATTCCTCATTGCGGCGTGCTTTTGAGACTGGGTTCCTGGCCGCGCAACCTTAGCGCAGCCAATCTTAAAATCTCCTGCACTTGCGCGTCCCAGTAGGTCCAGGAGTGATTGCCGGGAAGCTGACGATACTCGTGCGGAATTTTTAGCTCAACAAACAAGCTCACGAGATCGCGATTGTTACTGAAGAGAAAATCCTCGGTTCCGCAGTCGAAATAGAAGTAAGGAAGAGGCGCGATCTTTTTGGCCGCAACTTCTCGAGCCAGCTTAAATACATCATTCGCGGCGCGGGTGGGCGAGTCGGCCGGTCCAAAGGTTTGGAGCAGCGAATCTCTTATTACTCCGGGATCCTTAAGCTCCTTTTCGGTCGTTGACGCCGCGCCGAAGGCGCCACTCATCGAGGCTGCCAAGGCAAACATTTCCGGATGTTTCAATCCAAATTTGAATGCTCCGTAGCCTCCCATCGATAAACCGGCAATTGCCCGGCCCTCACGCTGCGTGCTAACTCGAAAACGTTTCTCTACATCAGGAATCAGCTCATTCAAAATGTACGACTCATATTTATCTGCGGGAACCTTGGCGCTGTCTGTGTACCAGCCGTTACCGCCTTCCACCATTACAATGAATAAGTCGTAGTGGGTGGCATATCCTGCAATTCGAGTTTTCGCTAACCAATCGTTACTGTGACCGGTCAAGCCGTGAAGCAGGTAAAGAACGGGAAAGCGCGTGTCACGCTTGTCAGCAGAGTAGTATTTGATAGGGTACAAGATGCGATAGTCGATGGTCCTACCAAGCAGCGCACTCTTCAACTCGATCTCACTAGTCGGCGGATCCCGCTGAGCGAAAGCGCTGATTGGAGCTAGTAAGAAAACGAAAAGCAGTATCAGTCTAGCGTGTCTCATTTGTTTCGAAGCTCGTCGTTGATTATGGTCTCGGGCTTAACGGCTGTAACGGCCGTGAACCTCTTGAAATCGGTGGTATTGAAAGTCAACAAATACGCGAGATCATGCACAATCATCGCAGCAACCAAGCGCGTATCGTAAACCTGTCTGCCAAAGACTTGGTGCTCGACGACGAGTTGCTCCCATTCTGGAAGGATGTCGGCCGTGTCGGGCAAGACAACGAAGAGGTGCTTCAGTTTTGTGAGTTCGAGTGTAGCCTGAGCAATCGTTAGTCCCAGTCCGTTGTTGGCAATCGGTCGCGTGGCTACAGCCCAAAACTCGATCAGGTTCTGAGCTATTACGAACAACTCATCTCCACGGGCCAACAGGAACCTAACAACGCGGACGACATCACCGGACATCGGGTGAGATGTTTGCGCGCTGCGCAGTAAAATGTTCGTATCTGCGAGCCATCTCACAATTGCTTGTCTTCACGCTCGCGATACATGCTTTCGCGGCTGATTGCTTCGTCGGAAAGGGGAGGGGCTTTGATGTAGTCGTGGCTGTTCACCCACTCGTTCCAAAGGCGCACGCGCTCTGCGGGCGTCAACTTCGAACTAGGTCGAGCGCTTGCAACTAGCCGCTCTAGTTCACGGTTGACGAACTCTTCGGTCGACAAACCGTCAGCTTCAGCTCGCGCCGCCAATTCTTCTTCCAGGTCCGGCCTTAACGTAATTGTCATAACAAACTAATTCTAGCACCGCATGGCGATAGCCGCCACGCACAAGAAAGTCATTTCGCGCTGATTAACATCGGTATCTTCACGCCTTTTGCGCGTGCCGTCTCCTCGGCGTCTTCGTATCCCGCATCGACGTGTCGCGCGACGCCCAGACCGGGATCATTTGTGAGTACGCGGTTCAAACGCTTCGCGGCTTCGTCAGTCCCATCGGCGACGGAAACCTGGCCGGCGTGCAGCGAATAACCAATGCCAACGCCCCCGCCGTGATGAAACGAAACCCAGCTTGCGCCGCTCGCGGTGTTTAGCAGCGCGTTGAGAATCGGCCAGTCGGCAACAGCATCCGAACCATCTTTCATTCCTTCGGTCTCACGATATGGCGAAGCCACTGAGCCCGTATCGAGATGATCACGGCCGATAGCGATGGGTGCCTTAAGCTCCCCGCGTTTTACGAGGTCGTTAATCGCCTCGCCCATCTCCGCGCGCTCCGGAAGCCCAAGCCAGCAAATGCGCGCCGGCAGCCCCTGAAACTGAATCCGCTCGCGGGCGAGACGCAGCCAGCGATTCAACGTTCGATCGTCCGGGAAAAGTTCGAGCGCCAGATCGTCCGTTTTGCGGATATCGTCTTTGTCGCCGGACAACGCCACCCAGCGAAACGGACCTTTTCCTTCACAGAAGAGTGGGCGGATATATTCGGGAACGAAGCCGGGAATCTCAAACGCATCTTTGCATCCGGCGTCAAATGCAAACTTTCGAATGTTATTCCCGTAATCGAAGGTTACCGCTCCCTCACGTTTGAGCGCCAGCATCGCCTCGACGTGCTGGGCCATAGAATGGAGCGAACGATTGACATAGGACCTCGGATCAACGAGCCGCAATTCCGCGGCTTCTTCGAGCGTCAATCCGGCGGGCACATAACCATTCAAAGGATCGTGTGCGCTGGTCTGATCGGTTACCGCATCGACCTTTATGTCGCGCCGCACAATTTCGGGAAGCACTTCCGCGCAGTTTCCAACCAGGCCCACGGAAACAGCGCGCTTCTGTTCTCGGGCATCATCAAGGATGTCGAGCGCTTCATCGAGGGTGATCGCCATTCGGTCGCAATAACCATTGAGCACTCGCCGCTCTATACGTGCCGGATCGACGTCGATACCAAGAAAAAGCGCGCTGTTGAGCGTGGCAGCGAGAGGTTGCGCTCCACCCATGCCGCCCATACCCCCAGAAACAACCAGCTTGCCGCTAAGATCACCGCCGAAGTGTTTATCGGCCATCGCGGCGAAGGTTTCGAACGTGCCCTGAACAATTCCCTGTGTGCCAATGTAAATCCAACTGCCGGCGGTCATCTGGCCATACATCATCAGGCCTTTGCGTTCGAGCTCATGAAAATATTCCCAGTTGGCCCAGGCACCGACCAGGTTTGAATTGGCAATCAATACTCTGGGCGCGTATTCGTGGGTGCGGAATACGCCAACCGGTTTGCCTGATTGGACCAGCAGCGTTTCGTCGTGCTCGAGTGCCTGGAGCTCCCGCACTATCGCATCAAACGATGCCCAGTTCCGCGCAGCTTTTCCCTTCCCGCCATAAACCACCAGATCTTCCGGCTTCTCGGCGACATCCGGGTCAAGGTTATTCATCAGGCAGCGCAGCGCTGCTTCCTGATGCCATCCCTTGCAACTTAAAGTTGGGCCCCGCGGCGCGCGGATTGTTCTCTGGGACATACGATGGTTTGAGTTTCTCGGAGTGCGGCCCTGCTAGTTTGCGATGTTGTTCTGATAGGTCGTCCGGAAAGCTTGAAGGCGGGCATTGCCCTTCCTATCTAATCTCGCACCGGCGGGCGGTGCCCGCCTTTAAACGGACATTACCAATAGAGCGAATTCTACTCTTCGGATTTACTCCAGAGCCGGCTGAAAAAACCGCCACTCTCCCGCTTGGTCAGTTGTTCCAATTCTCCCGAATCGAGCCAAACGCCGCCACATTTTTCGCAAGTGTCAATCGACACTTCCTCGAGTTTGGTTTCGTGCAAGGTGCCATCGCATCGCGGACACTTCATTGAAGACGTGCCGGCGGCCTTAGCCTCTTCAGAAACCTTCATTTTTTCACGCAGCTTTTCGATTGCTTCTTTGTTCTTACGGTGAAAGTATTCTTCCTCGAGACCTTTTCTCCGTTTGTCGAATGCGTCAGACATGTAATCTCGTCCCCCTATTCCCATTTCTCGTAAAGCAAACTGTTAGTTTGCGATGCTACCACCCCAGCGGGGCTGCCCCGCCGGGGACCCCGGCTTGGTTGACAGCTCATGACCGTCCGCAAACTAACAGTTTGCGTTACGTAAGAAAACCTGGAACCTTTCCACTCTCAAAAGGCTAACTAAGCAGCCCATCAAATTCACCCTGCCGGATTGTCTCGACCAGGAGCTGAATATCGGCTGACATTGAGCGATCAGCAGTAAGTCGAGGTACATGCGCGCGAACAATATCATAAGCAGCCTTGACCCCCCGGCCCGGTGTGAGTGGTGCGCGATATTCCAATGCTTCGGCCGCGGTTATTAATTCGATGGCAGTCGCCGCCTCGGAAATGTCGACGATGGCGCGCAGCTTGGTTGCGGCAGTCATGCCCATCGAAACGTGATCTTCCTTACCGCCATCCGTGGGCACGTTGTCGACGCTCGCGGGATGAGCCAGTATTTTCGCCTCGCTCAAAAGCGCGACCGCCGTCACCTGCAGCATCATGAATCCTGATGAGGTGCCGGCGTGCGCCGTCAGAAACGGGGGCAGGTCTTCGTTGGCGTCGGGATTCACAAGCCGGTCTATCCGCCGCTCCGTGATGCTAATTAGATCGGTCAAGGCAATCGCTGCATAGTCGAAAGCCAAACCCAGGGGTGCGCCGTGAAAATTCCCCCCAGAGAAAACTTCACCAGTCTCCGAAAAGACCAGCGGATTGTCAGTTGCGCTTCCTGCTTCAATTTCCACGACTTCGCGCGCGTGATTCAAAGCCCCGCGCACAGCCCCGTGCACCTGCGGCATGCAACGCAGACTGTAGGCGTCCTGCACTCGCGGATCGTTTTCCAGGTGTGACTTTCGAATCTCGCTGCCTTCGAGCAGCTCGCGCAAATGAGCAGCAACTGCCATCTGGCCCGCATGTGGCCTGGCTGCGTGGATGCGTTCATCGAAAGCTACCGGAGTTCCTTTTAAAGCTTCGAGAGACATAGCGCCTGATACATCGGCGAGGCGAGTCAGGCGCTCAGCGCGATACAACGCGAGCCCGCCCACAGCACACATTGCCTGCGTTCCGTTTAGCAGCGCCAGGCCTTCCTTCACTTCCAGAGTGAGCGGCTCTATTTCTGCTCGCCGAAGTGCTTCGGCGCCGGCCAAACGTTCACCTCTATAGAACGCTTCGCCTTCGCCGATTACCACCAGTGCAAGGTGGGCAAGGGGCGCCAGGTCTCCGCTGGCTCCGACCGAGCCTTTCTCAGGGATGACGGGAGTGACTCCTCGCTCAAGCATTGCCAACAGCGCGTCAACCACGAGCGATCGCGCGCCGCTGTGCCCGCAGGCCAGGACGTTTGCCCGCAGTAGGAGCATCGCGCGCGACTCCGCTTCCGAGAGTGGATCGCCCAGGCCGCATGAATGACTGCGAACGAGGTTCAACTGCAATTCGCGCAGCTTACTCGGATCGATTCGAACATCCGACAACTTGCCAAAGCCGGTATTAATTCCGTAGACAGTGCGATTTTCGGAAACAATCTTTTCGATGACGGTGCGTGAAGCCTCGATGCGAGATCTTGCTTCATCTGCAAGCGTTACCTGCTCACGCCCGTTTGCAACATCTGCTATCTGCTCGAGAGTGAGCCTTTTTCCGCGGAGTTGAATCATAGAAGAACAGCGGTCAGAAGTCAGAGATCAGCGATCAGAAGTCAGAGATCAGAAGTCAGAGGTCAGAGGTCAGAGATCATCGGTCAGAGATTAATAATCTTCAACCACCGCCGTCTTCCCGACACAGGCCCCGAAATCAAAGCTCTCTGTCTTCTGACTTCTGACTTCTGACTTCTGACTTCTGATCTCTGATCTCTGACCGCTGTTCTCTGGCCTCTTCTCTATCCGGAGTTTCTGTGATGTCTATCTTGCGGAACTCGCCGGTTGTGGCGCTACTCCGAACCCGCTGCCGAGCACGCTTCGCGCGAACCGTCGTCCGGCGCGCACTCGATGCGGCGACCCGTGTCCAGCCCGTCATTCTTTTCAAAGGTCTTAATGAGAACTGGTGCTGCGGCAACACCTCGCCTGTCGCTTCTCGCAAACGCACGGTTCCAATCGCGAAGATTGCAATCGCTGCATTAAACAACACTCCAACTACAAAAACGGCCCACCCTGGAATAAGCCCGACAGTGGCGCGATCTATGAACGCATTGAAGTCGCGCGCCGGAAGCGGATGGAGATACACCTTGAGATTCCAGCTCAACGCAAGCAAAGCAAAAATCCACAGATAATTTCGGCGGAGGCGCCTGCCTATTGCCTCCCATTCGCTGATAGTAAAGTGTGGAGTAATAAGATCCGCCGCCAGATGCTCGGCCCATGCCTCGTCAGGAGGAACACTCTCAGGCGCCAGCATCTGTGCAAAGTATCCTGTTTCAATCACTCTGACGCGGCTCGACCAAATCTCGTAGTAACGATAACGGCGCGCCTCCATTATGAGAAAGATCGCGACCAGAACCGAATTTATGGGAATAACGAAGTGCGCATTGGTAGCCGAGCCAAAAACAAATGATAGCGTTGCGCCGGCTGTAAGCACGGCCCAGTTAGTGGTTGTGTCCAGCCGGTTGCGCCAGGTGTTGGAGCGTTGCACCTCACCACGATAGAAATGGATCATCGCGGTGTTAAATTCCGCGGGCGACATGCGACGCATCTGGGCTGCGGGCGTCTGGCCCACTCTTTCAGGGATAGCCGGCTCAGACGGTGGGGCTGGCCGCAACCGACTTGGTGTGCGTTCTCCCGATAATGAACCGCTATCTTTTTGCTGGGCTTCGGTGGTCATTAGGCAGACTCGACGAAAGAGCGCCGATGGCTCTTGGATGACTTGTTGATGGAAGACATGGATTGTTCCAACCCGAAAATAATATAGCACGCACTCAACATTCGCTCGTAGTTAACTTCAATCAAATGACTGTGATCCTTGGAGGATTAACGTCTGATTTTGCAAAGCAAACCGTGAGTCTGCGCGGACCTTGACCCCGTGCATTACAAAGATAACCACCCGCTTGACAGTGTTTGAGCGTGCCACCTATAGTTGAATTTTCCGTTGTTTGACGCGAATGTTTCTATATGATTGCAGCCGAAGAAAGAGAAACGGACGCGCATTGGATGCGCCTGGCTCTCCTGGCAGCACAAGAGGCGCGAACGCGCGGCGAAGTTCCCGTCGGCACCTGCATCGTGAGTGGGGAGGAGATGCTGGCGGTTGCCGGAAACAGAACGCGCACCGATCAGGATCCAACGGCACACGCGGAAGTCGTCGCGCTGCGTGAAGCGGCTCGCAGAGTTAGTAACTATCGCATCATTGATGCGGTCGTTTTTTCCACAATTGAACCCTGTGTGATGTGTGCCGGCGCGCTGATCCAGGCGAGAGTAAGAAGGCTGGTGTATGGCGCGCGGGATGAACGTGCCGGAGCAGTGGAATCGCGATTCAAAGTTTGTGATACAGATTTTCTGAATCATCGAATTGAAATCACCGCCGGAGTGCTCGCGGAAGAGTGTAGAGAAGTTATGCAGGATTTCTTTCGCGAACGGCGGAATGGAATAAGGCAAAAATAAAAAGGTAAAAGGAAAAAGTAAGGATCGATCGCGACCCTTTTGCCTTTTTACTTTTACCTTTTGCTTTGCAATACGGAGAGGTCGCATAGTGGCTTAGTGCACCGGTCTCGAAAACCGGAGTGGGGGAAACTCCACCGTGGGTTCAAATCCCACCCTCTCCGCCAGAAAACTGCAAGGATGAAGGCGGAAGGATGAACAAGAGAAGAACGGGTTTTTGCGTTGCGTTCATCCTTCATCCTTCCGCCTTCATCCTTGCTCGTGGAGAGGTGCAAGAGTGGTTGAATTGGCAGCACTGGAAATGCTGTGAGCGGGAAACCGTTCCGTGGGTTCGAATCCCACCCTCTCCGCCAGTTCTGAAAAGATGAAGTCAGAACCACCTGCGTTAGCGGGTGGTGAGGCTAGTTAAACCCACCCGCTAACGCAGGTGGTTCTGACCTTCTGCCTTCATCCTTTCGAGGTCCGGTTCATCGAGAAGGTTGATGATGAAAAGATCCAGATACTCGTTTATGGGAGTTGCCGTCGGGCTCGCTATTGGACTCATAGCTGTGAGTGCACCAGTTGATGCGACGGCAGGTCAATCACGAGGCGCGCGCCAGCGTCCTAAGCGCGGATCTATTTGTGGTAACCCCATAGTTGCCTGCAAAACAAGCGCGACTTTCCAACCAAATGATTTGCCGTTTCGCGTACCGGCAGATTCAGTCATCTTCGACACCGAATTGTTTTATGCCATCATTCTGAAGAGCGTAGCCACGCGTGAGGATGATTGCGATGTATTTATTCCGGAAACGGAACGGCTGCAAACGCAGGCCTTATTCCCTGATCGGAAAGTTTTCTCCTCGAGATGCGCTGACGTAGAGAACTTGTTCTACACTAACGTGAACCCAAGTGTTAGGGTTATGGCTGTCTATGCAGGCGCCACCCTTCCCGAAGCTCACAAGGTTCTGCAGTTGGTCAGGGCGACGGGAAAATTTCCGGGCGCGAACGTGCGGCGAATGCGCACGGGGTTCAATGGTACGTAAGTAGGACAGAACATTCTTGTCTGTCCGTTGTTAGAGACGACTTTCGGGTCGGTCACCTGGTACAGATTGAAAGTCTGTCCTATTCGAGAAAAGTGACAGGCAGGAATCCCTGTCCTACTGGAGGTTTTATGGACGACAAATTAGCATCTGAGGAAGCAAGACGATCGGTACAACACGATTCAGTGAAGTCTCAGGTTGAGGGCGAGGTACAGTCTGAGATTGCGGATCAAGCGCAGGTTCCGGCGGCTGGTGAGTCGCCGAGAATCAAGGAGGTGGCCGGGCAGTTTCGCGCCAAGGCGGTGGATGAAGTGGTCTCCACGGAGCGCGAAGTTCAACGCGGACGAGGCGCGGCCAGAGTCTCGCAGGTTATCGATTACATCTTCTATGTGATTTACGGCCTCCTGGCGATGCGGTTCCTGCTGGCCTTGCTGGCGGCCCGGAGTACGGCCGGCTTCGTTCAGTTTATTGTCACGGTCACGAACCCGTTCTACAGTCCGTTCAAAGGAATCGTTTCGAGTCCACGAACTGAGGACGGGCACACGTTATTGATGCCGATCATCATTGCGATAATTGCTTACGTGCTGCTGCATCTCGCCATTAACGGGATCCTGCGAATGATGGCCCATCGGAAGACAGAGATTTAATAAGGACGTCATTCTTGTTGACAGGCCGGAGATCTCCTGCCTGTGACTTGGAATTGGCAGCCTGATGAAACACATCAACTACGTAATGTTGTTCGTCCTGGTGCTGGTCGTTTCGCCAGTTCGCGGACAGAGTCCAGTCTCCGCTTCCGATTACGTTAAGCGCGGACTGGAACGTAGAATAAAACAGGACCTTGACGGAGCGATTGAGGAATACACCAAGGGCATAGAAGTCGATCCACGCAGCGCGGAGGCTTACTCCAATCGTGCTCTTGCACGGCTAGACAAAGGCGACTTTGATGGAGCAATTGCGGATTACACCAAAGCCATTGAAGTTGATCCAAATTATCCGAATTGTTACACCTGTCGCGGCAATGCACGACAGGGCAAAGGCGACCTTGACGGAGCGATAGCGGACTACAACAAAGCCGTTGAAGTTGATCCACGCAACGCGCAGGCTTACCACAATCGCGGCTTTGCACGGGCGGGCAAGGGCGACGTTGACGGAGCGATGGCAGACTACACCAAAGCCATTGAAGTTGATCCACGTCATGTGGAGGCTCATAACAATCGCAGCGGATTACGGCATGCCAGGGGCGACTTTGACGGGGCGCTGGCTGACGCCAACAAAGCCCTTGAGGTTGATCCTCGTTACGCGAATGCTTACAACAATCGTGGTATTGCGCGGCTGGGCAAGGGCGACCTGGACGGAGCGATTGCTGACCTGACCAAAGCCATCGAGATTAACCCACGTCACACACTCGCTTACTCCAATCGCGCAACGGTGTTCTCTGATAAGCAGGATTTTGAAGGAGCCATAGGTGATTACAGCAAAGCGATTGAGATAGATCCTGCGAACGCGGATGCATACAGCAGTCGTGGCTATGCAAGGCAGAACAAGGGTGACTTTGACGGAGCGATTGCGGACCAGTCCAAAGCCATTGAAATTAATCCGCGGGACGCCAGGGCTTATAACGGTCGCGGCAACGCAAGAGAGGCCAAGGGCGACTCTGACCAGGCGATTGCAGACTTTACCAAGGCCATCGAGCATGATCCTTCCCTGGCGGAGTCCTATGATAATCGCGCGTATTCGCGAGAGCGGAAAGGCGATTTCCAGGGAGCTATAAGTGACTACAAGAAATCGATTGAGGTTAGACCAGATTACTCGCGGGGTTACAACGCTCTAGCCTGGCTGCTAGCCACGAATTCGAAGCCAGCTGTGCGCGATGGGAAGAGCGCTCTCGCGTATGCTCGGAAAGCTGCTGAATTAACGAACTGGCAGGACGCGGAAGTACTCGACACTCTGGCCGCCGCTTATGCTGAGACCGGCAACTTCGCAGAGGCTATTAAATGGGAAAAAAAGGCTTTGACGTTTCCGGAGTTTGCCACGAGCGAAGGAGAGGGAGCGCGAGAGCGGTTGAAACTCTACACTGGACAAAAGCCTTATCGGGAGAAGAAGTAGAACCGACCATTCTGGTTCGTGATTCTTTATCTGTTATCCTTCTGTTTCTAAGCCGAAAGGTAAATGGGATTTTTTGACAGGCAGAAATGCCGTCCACCTTTGACAAGTTATCAGACTTCGGGCTCCGCACAACGTAGTGCCGGTGAACCCCGCCAGACCGGGAACGGAGCAACGGTAGCCAGGCGCGCGTGTGTTGCGGGTAAGTCCGGAGTCTGGCCAATTCAAACGAAGAGCGACAGTCTAAACGCAGAGGTGACTGTCGCTCTTTCGTATTTGAGCAGCGACCTGTGCGTTGCCGGTGCTATTCCCGGTCTGCTAAAGTAACGCCCTCTCCTTCATTAAGTGAAAAAGAGGTTGGCAACATGAACGGGTTCTTTACCGCTGCATTCTTCGTCCTCGCCAGTTCACTACTAAGCGTCAGCGCCCTGGCTCAGACTGGGAACGAAGGGCCGCCGACAGGGCCAGCTAACAACTACCCGCCGCTTGTTTTGCCGGAGGTCCCGCGTGCAGCTTCGAGATCAAACCGTCCGGACTTGCCGCGTGAAGATCCCGTCTTGAAGAAGGGTTTGCTTGCTCCCTCGGACGCCGACCGAGTGGCCTTAGCAGCCTTCCTGCGAACTCGAAATACCGGACTCATTCGTCTGTTGCCGCGCGAGGTCTATGAAAGTGATTCTTACAAGACCAACAAAAAGACCCTGACTGTGCGTGGTGGCGGAGCCTACTATTCCTTTGCCCTTCGTACTCACGAATATGGCTATGGCACGGATATAGGATTGGAACAAGGTTATCTGAAGTCCGGCTTTGCGGGATTCAACTTTGGAATAATGACCAATCTTGGTAATGTGCCTTTCGAGCAGATCACGTTTGACCATCCGTCGGCGCACTTTGTCTCGACTTACAATGCGCCCGCAACGGAATTAGACGTACGAGCGGAACAGACGCGATTTCAAAGGGGTGCGACAGTTGATGAAACGGTTTACCGCAGCCGTCTTCCCGTCGAAGTGAACTCCACCTATCTGGTGCGTTCGATTGATTACCACTCCCAGGAAAATGTAAATGTACTGGTGGCACTCAGAATCGTCCGGAAAGACACCGATGGCAGCATCATCATTGTCTGGAAGATTTTGAAGAAGTATGCCAAGCCGGCTGAGGTAGCACTAAACAAGTAAGTCGCCCAATCGATATTCGAAAATGTCCTACCAGGTAATCGCACGCAAATGGCGCCCGCAGACTTTCGACGAAGTCACCGGGCAGGAGCCCATCACACGCACCTTGCGTAATGCCATCGAGCATCAAAGGCTCCATCACGCTTATCTCTTCTCTGGCGCCCGCGGCGTTGGCAAAACAACTACTGCGCGTTTACTCGCCAAAGCTCTCAATTGTCACAAGTCTGCAGTGCCAACGGCCAGTCCGTGTCGCATGGACGATCCCGAAGCCTGTCCTTCATGCCGCGAAATCACCGAGGGCCGATCGATCGATGTTCAGGAGATCGATGCGGCGTCGCACACCGGGGTGGGCAATGTACGCGATTCAATTATCGAAACCATCGGTTTCGCTCCGGCGCGTGATCGTTACAAAGTCTTCATCATCGATGAAGTTCACATGCTCTCGACGCCCGCATTTAACGCCCTGCTGAAGACATTGGAAGAACCGCCAGCGAAGGTTGTCTTCATTATGGCGACTACCGAGCGCCACAAGGTCCCGGAAACGATATTGTCTCGTTGCCAGCAATTCGAGTTTCGCACCATCGCCACTGTCAGGATTCTCGATCGCCTGCGTCTGATTGCCAACGCTGAAGAGATCACCATTTCCGAGGATGCGCTGCGAGAAATTGCGCGATTCGGCGAGGGGTCTATGCGCGACGCGCAATCGGCCTTTGATCAGGTAATCAGTTTTGCCGGGACGGCAATCAAGAAGGAAGACGTGGAGATGGCCCTCGGCGTGGCCGGCGCCGACACGCTTATTAGAGTGGTGAATGGCATAGCGAACCACCAGCCTGCCGAGGCGCTCGCCGTTGTAGATGACGTAGTGATGCGCGGTCACGATCTTAGAAACTTCTGCCGAGATCTGCTGGCCCACTTTCGCGATCTTCTGGTTACGAAAGTTTCGGCCAGCGATGAGCTGCTGGAGTCGGCTATCTGCGACAGAGATGAGCTGAAGCGACAATCGGAGCTTTTCTCCGAGGCGGATCTGGTGCGCTTCTTCCACTCTCTGGCGGAAACGGAGACTTTGCTTAATAAAGCAGCCCATCCTCGATACCAGGTGGAAGTCGGTTTGGTAAAATTGATGGAAATGCGACGGCTGGAGACT
>JBPCKD010000017.1:0-9692 GCA_051004635.1 Pyrinomonadaceae bacterium | reverse complement strand
GGTTCGCGGAACGAAACGCACGCCGCGACGCCAGACGTCAGCACAGACTTGCTGGGACGGATTCTCAGGGACACAACTTCGCTTGAAGACTATGGCACCAAGCTGCGAGTTTTGAATGAGCAGGAGGCGTTATCGGTTGAGAGTTCGGCGGGATTCGTTCGCGAAGCCTTGGCAGAGAGGGTGGACTTGGCAGCGCGATCCGTCGAGACGACCGGCGCCTTGCCGTATCTGTCTTATCTGATTAACAGCATCAGAAGAAATGACGGGCGCGAGATTCCATACTCGATAGTCACAGGGGTCGACGGCGAAGTGAGGGAGGTAATGCAGCACGACGATCGCGGGCATCTTGCCGGGTGCGATGCCAGTCTGCCTGCGGGAAATGGGAGCGTCCCGGCGACGGCTCACTTACCTCCGATCATGCTTAATGAATGGGCCGGGTCCGATCTTCAAGCCAAGGTCGGCGACCGTGTCACGCTTGATTACTACGTCTGGCTGGAAGAGGGAAGGCTCGCAACCCGTTCGGCTGAGTTTCGCGTGGCCTGCATCATCCCGATGGAAGGAATCGCTGCTGACCGCGATCTAGTGCCGGATTACCCCGGCATCACCGAATCGGAAACGCTCGGCGACTGGGATCCGCCGTTTCCGATTGACTTGAAGCGCATCCGCCCGCAGGACGAGGACTATTGGAAAAAATACCGCACGACGCCGAAGGGCTTCATCCCGCTCGCAGTGGGACAAGAGCTCTGGCAAACGCGTTTCGGCAAGCTCACTTCGCTGCGCGTTTCTCCCCAGCGCGGCCAGACGCTCGCGGAGGCGCAGACAGCCCTCGAGCGAAGACTGCGCGAGACGCTAGACCCGCTGGACACCGGTTTCTCGATTCTGCCAGTGCGCGCACAGGGCTTAGCAGCCTCCCGCGGCGCCACAGACTTCGGCGAGTATTTTCTCTACTTCAGTTTTTTCCTGGTTATTTCGGCGCTCATGTTGACGGCGCTCTTTTTCAAACTCGGCATCGAACAGCGCTTGCGCGAAATCGGGGTCCTGCAGGCCGTGGGCTTTTCGGCATCGCGAATTCGGGCGCTGTTTCTTATGGAAGGCGCGCTTCTTTCCATAATCGGCAGCTTGCTGGGCCTGGTCGGCGCAGTGGGCTATGGTCAATTGATGATGTTTGGCCTGCGCACCTGGTGGGTGGACGCAGTAGGCACCACCATGCTCCGGCTCTATGTTTCTCCACTGTCGCTGTTCCTGGGGGCAGCGGGCGGAGTCGTCGCGTCGTTGCTTTGTGTCGTCTGGACCTTACGGCGAGTGGGGAGACAGTCAACACGCAGCTTGTTAGCGGGGACACTCGGTCAAAACATTGATAGGACGGGGCGAAGAAGAATTGGGAAGCGATATTTGTCGACATTCCGCGTTGCCGTTGCGCTGAGTCTTCTTGGTCTGCTGCTTTTGGCGGCGGCTTCACTAAAATTTGTTGGGCAGGCTCCGGGGTTCTTTGGAGGCGGGACGCTGTTGCTGGCCGCGTTTCTTTGTTACCAGTCGGCGTGGCTGCGTCGTGATCCTAGAAAACCAATCCACGGTACCGGCTGGTGGTCCGTATCTCGGCTCGGCTTTAGAAATGCTACCTACCGTCCGGGCCGGAGCGTGCTCTGTATTGCGTTGATTGCCTCGGCTGCATTCATCATCGTCTCGGTTGATGCATTCCGGCGCGACATCGACCAAACGCGCGACACCATATCTGGCAGCGGCGGTTTTCCTTTGCTCGCGGAATCGCTGGTGCCGTTGGTCCATGATCCGAATACACGCGAAGGACGCGAAGCTCTGAACCTTACGGGCGATGAAGTTTCTTCGTCTTTGGGCGAAGAGAGCTTTGCGCGATTCCGAGTGAGACCAGGCGACGATGCCAGTTGCCTCAATCTCTACCAACCGCGCAACCCGAAAATCATCGCGCCGACGGCTAATTTCCTTAACGGCAATCGCTTCGCGTTCCAGGACTCGCTTGCCCAGACCAACGAGGAGAAACAGAATCCGTGGTTGCTTTTGAATCGTGAGTTTGCCGATGGTGCTGTGCCGGTAATCGCCGACGCGAATTCGATGACCTATGTTCTGCATTTGAAGCTCGGGGAAGATTTCGTTCTCAACCAGCCAGATGGTCCAGTGCGTCTGCGTCTGGTCGGGTCGCTGGCAGACAGTATCTTTCAAAGCGAACTGGTGATGGGTGAAAAACAATTTCTGCGGCTCTTTCCTGAGCAACAGGGATTCCGGCTGTTTTTGATTGATACGCCTGTAACCGCCCCGACTATTGCGATTGCCGCTGCATTGGAAGAGCGGCTGTCAGATTTCGGATTCGATGTGGTACCTACGGCTGAGCGGCTGGCAAACTTTCACCGCGTGGAGAACACTTACCTTTCCACCTTCCAGATGTTGGGAGGTCTGGGGCTGGTTCTGGGCACACTGGGGATGGCAGCCGTGCTATTGCGAAACGTGCTGGAAAGACGGCGGGAACTGGCTCTGCTTCGTGCCGTCGGTTATAACTCTTCTCATCTCACGTTGATGGTAGTCGCCGAAAATCTGCTGTTGCTATTATGTGGGCTCGCAACAGGAACTCTGTGCGCGTTACTGGCAATAGCGCCGGTATTCTTAGCGCGGGGCGGAAAGTTGCCTGATGTTTCGCTGGGCTTGTTACTGCTGGCGGTATTACTATCGGGCCTGACCGCATCGCTTGTGGCGACCTGGGCTGCGCTCAGGTCACCTTTGCTTCCGGCGCTACGAGCTGAGTAGGACTTGGAAAGCCTCAGGTTTCTTGCGGCTTCGCCGCCACATTCTAAGGGCCAGGTGTTCTGGAAGGAGGATCGGATATGCGCAAACAAATCTTCGGAATATTCGCTGTGGTTGTGTTCTCGCTAACTGTCGCCTATGCGGACAATTGGCCGCAGTGGCGTGGTCCAACTCTTAATGGCCTTAGCACCGAGAAAAATCTTCCGGTGAAGTGGACCACCGAAGAGAACGTCGCCTGGAAACTTGCCATGCCAGCCTGGAGCGGCTCCACTCCCGTTATCTGGCGCGACCGAATCTTCCTAAACGTCGCTGAGGGCGATGCTCTATATCTTTGGTGCATCGACAAAACGAAAGGCGCAGTTCTGTGGAAGAAACTTCTGGGCAGCGGCAACGTCAAGATGCGCAAACAGAACATGTCGTCTCCATCCCCGGTTACCGACGGCAAGAGCGTCTACGTCATGACCGGCACCGGGATGCTGAAGGGTTTCGACTTCTCTGGCAAAGAATTATGGGCGCGCGACATTCAAAAGGACTATGGGGAGTTTGGGCTGAACTGGGGGTATGCTTCCTCACCACTGCTATTTGAAAATGGGTTATACGTTCAGGTGCTGCACGGAATGAAGACCGACGATCCTTCCTACGTGCTGCGTATAGATGCGAAGAACGGCAAGACCCTATGGAAAGTCGAGCGACCAACCAGTGCCGTACGTGAATCGCCTGATTCCTATTCCACGCCCGGGTTGCTCCGCCAGGGCAAAAACGTCGAGATTGTGATCACTGGAGGCGATTGCGTAACCGGACACGATCCGGCCACGGGAAAGGAACTCTGGCGCGCCAACGGGCTCAATCCAGACAACAATCCCTTTTACCGTATCGTGGCCTCGCCCGTGATCTTTAATGACATCATCTATGTGCCTACTCGCGTTAAGCCGCTGCTCGCTTTGAAAGCAGGCGGGCGTGGTGACATCAGTACTTCACACGTGCTGTGGTCTACGCCCAATGGGCCAGACGTGCCCACACCGGTAACAGATGGAAAATATTTCTACGTGGTTAACGACAAGGGAATTATGTGGTGTCTTGATGCAAAGACCGGAGCGGAGGTCTACGCGCAACAACGTATCAAGCCGGGGATCTATAGCGGATCGCCGGTGCTGGCCGACGGAAAGATCTATGTGACGAATGAGGAGGGGTTAACGACAGTGGTTAAGGCTGGGCCAGTTTTTGAAGTCTTGGCCGAGAACGCGCTAAACGATTACTGCCTCAGTTCACCGGCTATTTCCGACGGTCAGATTTTCATCCGCACCGCGCAGAATCTTTATTGCATCGGGAAACTGCGAAAATCTTAGGCTCGCGGGCGTCTCGCAGGCGCGCCGGCCCGGCTTTTAGAACCTTGCCAAACTGCGTCCTTAGGAGTAAAAGGATGCGCGTATCCCTGTCTACCGGCTTGCTACCTCAACAGTTCTTTGCCTCTCAATGCCACGTGTGAACTCATGATCCAACAACAATCCGCACCTGCACGATACTGGGTCTTCAAAGACTCCGACGAAAACAGTTTTCTCCCCAGCAACCCGACGCCACCCAACGTCTGGTTTGTCGACCCAAGCACCTCAGAAGCAAAGCCGTCGGACATAGTCTACTTCTGGCACGAAGAAGACTCAGCATACTTCTACGGTTGGGGGATTATTGTGAGTGGTCCAGCTCCAGCTTACTCCGCGGCCATGCCAAACCATTACCGTGTCGAAGTGGAACACCATCTTTTTACTGACCATTTAGTAACGAGCGGCCAGCTGTCAGAAGTTGAAGCTCTGAGATCGTTAGCAGAGCTGAGGCAAGTCACAAATGAGATCATCGAACTGACCGCGCCGCAGGCCGCGGCACTCAACCAAATACTTAAGGACAATGGGGTTGAGGCGCCGCCCGACCCGGTTGTCGAACCTCCAGACGACCGCGATAACGGCAAGTTAGATAACGAGGAACCGGCGGATAAAAGTTTGGGAGTTTGGTTGGAGAAACACCAGGACCGGTTATCAGACCTTACCACTACTATCCTCGATCAATCGGAAAAGTTCGCCAACAAACGATTGGAAGAGCGGGAGAAGATCACTACGAGCTGCATCATGTTTGCGGCTATCGAATCTGGCAAGGACCTCCACGCTGAGGCCGGAGCCCTGAACGCCTCACAGTTCTTATTGAATTGGATAAACGCCCTTAGCCCCCAGGAATACAAGGAACAGCTGGCAGGATTCCTCGGATCAAACGACCATGAACCCTGGCCGGTCTATGGAAAGCTAACGTCGCACTCTGCTGACATGCTGGAAACTGCTATCAGCATCGCAAACTTCGTTCGCCAGGAATCCACAGCTTCATCTGGCAAAATCAACGCACGCGATCTTGTCGGCGCTCTAATCTTCATGATGGCCAGGAACCCAAAACTGGGCGCGGCACAGCGGATGACCGCGATGGGAGTCGATCTCGATGATCTGCGCATCGATTATGTTAAGAGTTTCCTGGCTGAACGGAATGAAGCGGACGACATTAAGAAGTGGCGACATCTTTTGGTCGATTTGAGAACGCCCACCGAAGACCCCAGAGTTCCCAGGGACGTCAAACGATCGCTGCCTCCTATCAGTGCCGACACTCCGTCGCTGATCGATGATCTAAACATCACACCCGAGGTAACAGGCTTCGCAAACATCATTGCGGCCCGCGACGTGAAAACGCCACTCTCGATCGGTCTGTTCGGTGATTGGGGCTCCGGCAAGAGCACTTTCATGGAGCAACTCCAGGCGCAGGTAGAAACAATCGCCAGTGATGTCCGTGCCATGGATAAGAAGGAAGAGACTTCCTTTCTCGGAAACATTGTTCAGATCAGGTTCAACGCCTGGCACTACGCCGAAGGAAATCTTTGGGCCAGCCTGGTGAGCCACATATTCGACAACCTCAGCTTTACTGAGAAAGGGGACAAAGAAAACGCAGAGAAACGCAAACAACTGTTTCTGGGCCAGCTGGCTTCTGGACTCGCAGAAAAGCGAGCGGCCGAGGCAGACGTGAAGTTGAAGGAGGACGATTATCAACTAGCGAAGACGGATCTTGAGGGTGCGATGCGCGCTCAGGAAGATGCGCGGCTGGACAAGCTCCAGTGGCTGACAGAGGGCGTTTGGCCGCTGGTTCGTCAAGCCTTGCGCGGAAATGATGAGGCTCAGCAGGTAGTAAATGAAGCTCGAGCGCTGCTTGGCAAAAAAGGACTTACGGAAGAAGAACTGAGACGGGAATTGGAAGCCTCCAGGAGTTCGCTCGGCCGGGCTCAACTGCATATCACATCGGCCATCGAACACCCACGTCGCAAACTAATCGTCGCCGGAATATTGATTTTAACTATCTTACTCCCGATTGGCTTGGCGTATTTGGTCTCATGGCTCACCGGTAGTCAGACTTTGGATCGAATAGTGGCAGGCGTGGTGCCGCTCATTACTTTAGCCGGGGGAATGTTTGCGTGGTTCCGTTCGAATCGCCCCACTGTTAACGGCTGGCTCAATACCATCGACGAGGCGGAACGGCACCTGGACACTATGTACCAAAACGCAAGAGGGAGATTCAATGCCGAGCTGTCACGTCTCAATGAGGATGTGACGACCAAGCAGGCGGAGATAAATAAGGCAAAGGAGCGAGTGACGGTCGCGAAGACGCAAGTGGCCGAGACAATGGCCGTGTTGAGGGACATGGAGCCGGCGCGAGTACTGGAAAACTTCGTTCAGGAACGGGCCGCCAGTGAGGATTATCGCAAGCTGCTGGGAGTGGTGGCTTTAATTCGCCGCGATTTCAAGCAGCTTTCAGACATGCTCCGCGATCAGGACAATGTTGAGCTTAAGAAGGCCGTGGCGAAAATTGTGAAGAAGGACGACGAACTGAGAAAGCAAAAAGCGACAGACAAAGACGAAGCCCTGACGCCTGGTGTAATCGCCAACGGGACCGCAAGTGGCGATGCGTTGAGCGAAAATCCGGTCATCCAGCAGGTAGTAACAGAAACGATGGAGGAGCACGAAAAGCAAAAAGCCCAGGATGAAGACGGAACTGTATCCACTGCTTTAGCTGGTAACGGCAGCTCAGGTAGTACGGCTCCAAGCAAGGATGACGAGGTCAACGCACTCACGCTGCAAGTTGATGAGAAGTTGAAAGAGTACCGCATCGATCGCATCGTCCTCTACATTGACGACCTGGACCGGTGTCCTCCCAAGCTGGTAGTGGATGTCCTTCAAGCCATCCATCTATTGCTGGCATTCGAGCTGTTCGTCGTCGTGGTTGGTGTGGACGCACGCTGGATTCGGCAATCGTTGCGCAGGCGTTTTCCGGTAATGCTTGGCGAAGATTGGGATGGAGGCAATGTGCCCGCGCGTGACGAGTCGCGGCAGGCGCAAGCCGCTACGCCGCGCGACTACATTGAGAAGATCTTCCAGGTCCCTTTCTGGCTCAAACCTCTCAACGTAGACGCCGCGCGTGATTTACTCAAAGGGCTCATTCCCGACAAAGAGCTTTCGCCTTCGAAACCCGAGGGGAATGAGAATACGCGGCATCAAGTCAAACCTGGAAGTGACCCAAAACAAAAGCCCGAGGAGGAGAAAGACCCACCCAATTTGGAGACTAAGCCGCCGAACGGTTCCGACACCACCTCAAATCAAGGAACTGGATCCTCGAAAGGCAAGACCACAGAACCAGACTCGCCCGGCAGTGCTAAGGAGTCGGATCAGCACAACGAGCAACCAAAGAAATCCGAGTTTGTGTTCAAGCCTGAAAACCTGTTGCTGGAGAGAAAAGAGCGAGATGCGATGATTGCGCTCTCGAGAATCATAGGCACTACTCCAAGAACTTTGAAACGGTTCGTAAACATCTACCGGATCATTAAAGCGGGGCTGGATGGCGATCAGCTCGAAGACTTCATCGGCACTGGACCATCGGGTAATCAATACCTGGCGGTGCTCCTGCTCCTTGGCATAGCTCATGGCTTGCCAGATGTCGCTCCAGTTTTCTTTCTCGAACTCAAAAAACATCACGAAAAGGCAGTAGGAAGTAAAAAGAAAAATGTTGGCCTCAAGACTTTCCTTGAAGACGTGCCAATTCTGCCTGTGTCCAACGACCCAACCTTGAAGCCCGCATGGACATTTCTAATCAGCGAGTTGCAAGCCGCACCAGAGGAAGCGACCGACATTCCGCTCGCCGACTTGCGTAAGTGGCTGCCGGTAGTTGTTCGCTATACCTTCCAACTCGGCCGCTTGTCGAGCGAAGTCGCACCGGAGCGGCCCGGTTCGGAACAACGCTTAATCGAGAGCTACCGCTTATCACAAGTCCCAAGCCTGTGACTTTGATTCCGTCAAGTCGTATCATCCGGGACAGTCAAACAGACGCGGAGGTTCGTTCACGTGAATAACAACCGGATCAAATGGCGATACAAGTCCTTAATCGCTCTTGTCGTACTGGTTTTCAGTGTCGCAGCAGCACATGCTCAGCCACCAAACGCTAAGACCAAAGAGCCCCAACTGGGAAAGGTTGAATTCCCGACTTCAGGTTCCGAAGCGGCCCAGGCGCACTTTCTCCGCGGGCTGGCCGCACTTCACTCCTTCTGGTACGAAGAAGCGATGGAAGCTTTTCGAGAGTCCACCAAAGTAGAGCCAGACTTCATGATGGGCTACTGGGGTGAGGCGATGGCCCACAATCACCCGCTCTGGTCCGAGCAGGACACGGCCGCCGCACGCCAGGTGATCGCTAAGATCAAAGAAAGCCCGAAGCTAACCACAAGGGAACGTGCATACCTGACTGCCGTCAAGCTGCTTTATGGTGAGGGCGATAAGCGCGCACGCGACGAGGCCTACTCCGCGGCGATGGAGAATGTTTACCACGATTATGCCCACGACCTCGACGCAGCAAGCTTTTACTCCTTGTCGCTCCTGGGTTTGATAAGAATCGAGCAAAAGAGCTATCGGTTGCAGGCCCGGGCGGGCGCTATCGCGCTTGAGGTTTATCAAAAGAATCCCAATCATCCGGGAGCGGCGCACTACGTTATCCATGCTTTCGACGATCCGGAGCATGCGATTCTGGCTTTACCGGCCGCGCGTCGCTACGCGAACATTGCGCCGGAAGCCCATCATGCTCGTCACATGCCTGCACACATCTTCCTGCAATTGGGAATGTGGCCCGAGGCTGCAGCTTCTAACGAGTCGGCCTGGGAAACATCTGATGCCTGGATGAAGCGCAAAAACCTCTCGCCAACCGTTCGTGACTATCACAGTCTGCATTGGCTGCTCTACGTATACCTGCAACAGGGCCGCTACCGTAAAGCAGAAGCGTTGTTGACTCTAATGAAGAAGACAATGTCTGAATCAAGCTACGACAACAAACTACGGCCTAACTATTACGAGAACAACTACGCAAACATGGCCGCGGCTTTTGTAGTCGAAACTGAGCGCTGGAATCTTTCAGCCACACTCTTCCCCGCCGAAGCCCAAGTGGTAAGGGGTCAGACTGCCGCAACCGGGCCAGTTATGCAGGGGCCGCAGGCAATGCAGGGCGCACACGGAGGACACGGCGGCACTCAACCGGTGACGAGCGATGGGCCGGCCACGGTCCGCGCCTCAAACAGAAGCCAAACATTGCCTCTCTTTGTACGAGGGCTATCGGCTGCCGTGACGGGTTCCGGAGAAGTTGACACAAGTCTCACTCGACTAAAAGCCATCCCTGCCGGTGCTGCTCCAGCAAACGGGATGCAGGAAGTAAGGGAACTGGAAATCGCCGCGCTCGCCGCCTCGATGAAACGAGACCACGCCAAAGCGACCGAGTTGATGAAAAAGGCGATTGGACTGGAAGAACAGATGGGCTCCCCTTCCGGCCCGCCTCCACTAGTGAAACCGTCACACGAATTATATGGCGAA
>JBPCKD010000016.1:0-12083 GCA_051004635.1 Pyrinomonadaceae bacterium | reverse complement strand
GTCCATCAACTGCTCACGCACACGTCCGGCATGGGTAGTTACTTCAACGAGAAGTTCCAGGCGAACCTGAACAACATGAAGACGGTTGCTGACTACTTGCCTCTGTTCGCCAACGATCAGCTCGCGTTCGAACCCGGATCAAGGTGGCAATACAGCAACTCGGGTTTCACCGTCCTGGGCTTAATAATCGAGAAGGTATCGGGGCAAAGTTATTACGAGTATGTGAAAGAACACATCTTCAAGCCGGCCGGCATGGTGAATACTGACTCTTTCGAAAGGGACAAGGATGTTTCAAATCTCGCGATCGGCTACATGAGAATGAACGATAAGGGAATGCCTGACCCGTCGGTTCCGCTGCGAGAAAACACGCCGGTACGTCCGGCTAAAGGCTCTTCAGCAGGCGGCGGCTACTCCACCGTAGAGGATATGTTGAAATTCAGCCTGGCACTGTACGGCCACAAGCTACTCAGTCAGAAGTACACACAGATCGTGACCACAGGCAAAGTAGAGCCTGGTGGACCAGGTAGGAAATACGCTTACGGATTTGGCGACAATGTGATTGACGGCAGTCACATCGTCGGGCATAACGGCGGCGGTCCTGGTATTGGCGCCAACTTCGATATATTTCCAGAGATCGGCTACGTCGCCGTAATACTCTCGAACTATAGCGCGCCGACTATGATGTCTGTTGTTAAGAAGATCCGAGAACTGATCGGAACAAACGCAGCTCCTCACTCAAGCCCGCCCCATACCGGTGCGCTCCAACAGAGACAGTCGGTTAGCCAGGCGGAACAGGAAGTGCGGAAGTTGGAACGCGAGTGGCTCGACGCTTACGAGCAGCATGACGCCGCGGCCATGAATCGCATCCTGGCTGACGACTTCACCATCACTTACAGCAATGGCGCGGTGCAAACTAAAGCAGACATCATGAAGATGATTGGATCTCCACGACCAGCGACGGCCTCATCTTCAAAGTTCACGACTGAAGACGTGCAAGCGCGTGTTGACGGGGATAAGGTGATCCTCAGCGGCCGAGTACTGCAAAAGGGCGAGCGCAACGGTCAACCGATGATAATGGAGTCTCGCTATACCGATACTTACGTGAACCGACAGGGACGCTGGCAAGTGGTTGCTTCACAACTGACTCGCCTCCCACAGCCATGAAGCAACTGACTTGTCACCAAAGAAAACCGGATGGCCTTGTGGCCGCGATTCTTCGAACTATTGCTGAGTCGAGCAGCACTCGAACCGACTATTGACCTAACAGGCTGCTGAAAGACTAAGAACGATCCACCGCGGGGTCCCCACGCGGGCAGCCCGCGTGGGGTGCTAGGAAATTACGCGAAGTGACACGAAAAGATCTTTCGTTCGAGTCATTTCGTGGATCGTCGTATTCTGTCGGTTAACGAAGATAAAGGCCAGCAAAAAAATGAGCTTACGTTGAGGTGATTTTTTCATGGCTAGAGTCTCCTCCGAAAGAACGGACTATCGTTAATCCCAGATGCGAGGACTCACCTGTCGACTTCTGCTACTTGATGACAAGCGACTTATATTCTTCAAATGGTCCAGTGTCAAAGGAGAACGGAGCCGGTGCTCACTAGTGGATGATATGTCGGATGCAATCAGCACATGAATCGCTCCTTATAGAACTGCTGACAACAAGATCGCGACTCCTTTATTCAACGCCGACCGCACGCCCGTTTACTGGCGCTCTTTTTGTCATACTCCGCTGTCCTTAACAGAAGAACCCTCAACTGTAAGGCGTTTCCCTCATGAGTATATGTCTGGATATTCGGAGTATTGAGGGAAGTAGGATACCGCTTCTTCCTTAACATTCTAATCAGGATTTATTTAACGACCATCACAATCAGAGAAGCTCCGGGTGCGTCAAATTTGTGACGTGAATACCGGGGCGTTAACATGCTCGGCGCAAGTGCCTTATGAACGACGCCACCCCTCATATTCTTATCGCGTTTGTTTCTGCCTGCGTCAGCATCTTGTTCAATGCCTTTCGATCAAGCAGCCGGCCATTCGATATCACCGCATTGATTCTTTGCGTGTTCCGAATATCTGCGAGCGGGTCGGCATCAAGCAGCACCAGGTCGGCAATCTTCCCCAACTCAATCGTGCCCAGCGTTTTGTCCAAGCCAAGAAACTTCGCGGGATTCAGAGTAGCCGCTCGCAATGCTTCAGACGGAGTCAGTCCGCCGATGACCATCAGCGCCAGTTCTTCATGCAGGCTGAAACCAGGAAAGCAGAATGGATTGCCGGTGTCCGTTCCCGCCAAAAGTGGTACGCCTGCGCGCTGCATCGCACCCACAATTGGGTAGTGCTCCGTTAGCGTGTTGCTCAGAAAGAACGGTCGATTGCCTAGCGAGTTACGGCGATGCAATGAGGTCAGTACCACCTCGCGGTAGCGGGTGGGTTGTCGCTGGCGCAGCAACAATGCCGAAAGTATCTGGTTTTGTCCCGCGATCTTTTTCGGGAGCAGACCCACCCGCTACCGCGAGGTGGTACTGACCTCATCGCCGTCGGTCGGCCTTTCTTAGCAACACACTAATGGAGCACTACCTGGAATCTGCGGACAAAGCGCACCCGCTGGAATTGGCAAAGTACAGCCTGGAGCGAGCGGGAGGGTCTGCTTCAGAGATGGACACGAAGCAACCGCGTCATAAAGCCGGTGATGAGGTCAGAACCGAGAGCGGTAGCGACCGGGTGAGTCCGCGGAGCGGACGCCAGCATAAAGCCTGGGGCGTAAGCCCCAGGATCAAAGCCACAAAATTAATTATTGAGCCCGCGTAGCGGGCGCAAGACCTCGAAATTGCGAAACGGCGATCATGAGCCGTCTGTCACCCGCTCCGCGGGCTCGCACAATTCTCCGTCACCGTTCCTGGGGTTCCGCTCCGCTCCACCCCAGCAAATGACGAGGCGTGCGTGGCCTCGTTGTCAATTTAAAGAACTTGGGGCGTTGTTGAAATAATTGGACTTAACTCGTTGTCTCACTTTAGGGGCGCACCGCATCTTCTATAATCTTCCTTTAGTTAAGAAAGGAGACCTTAATCATGACAGAGTCAGTAGGAGTAGTTTGCTGCCAAACAGAAAAAAATCGAGTTACTGGAAGCCGAATTGAAGGCTCCCGGAAGAGAGGTCGCCTACATTATGGCTACCCGCAAACAATTTAGTCGAAAAGGTCTCCAACAACTTATACAGAGTAACGTTAAACGCCCATTCGGTTTGCTTGATAAGTAATGGTATGGAGCGCGTTGATTGAATAAGCTGTGGATAACTTACTTGCGTAGATTCTTAGACCGGTCATCTAAGTTCCAAGCCCTTAATCCAGGACTTCATTTCAAAAACAAAATATCGAAAACTCTTGCGCCAAGAATCCTGTATTCGGTGGGGTTTAAGCCCCGCAAGGTTTTACCCATCAGAGTATAGGATTTCTTGTTTTTCCCTATCGCTCCCACCTAGGGCTAGCCAAAAGGCTGGAAACGGAGAAGAAAACGACCGGGGTCAGGTCTGTGATTCTGCGATTCTTCAGTGAACCCTTAGGAAGTGAATTGGCTGCTGATTGAGAATCGCAAAATCGCAAGCCTGACCCCAATTTGTACTTTCGGCTTGAATGGTTTCGACGAACCTGACAGGGTTGTTCACCTCGTTGATGGCCTTGTCAAATACGAACTCATCCGATACTCAACCGTGACAGGCGAAGTGCTTCGCGTTACTAAAAAGCCTTCGCGCGGGTGGGGTTCGGCTTGTAAGTCTGTCGGTCCGCACGTATATTTACCTCGTTCTTTCCCTTTAATTGGCTGCAAGTCTCAAGAGCTAACCCTTAATTTCATAAGTTCAAAATGACTCAAATCCGTGTTTTTGTATTGCTGGTGGCAGCGATGTCGAGTGCGCTGTGCGCGCCCACATTCGCTCAAACTTGTTCGCTTCCCGGTTTTACCCAAGCGCCCGTTTATCCCGTCGGTTCGGACGTACGTTCAGTTGGAGTCGCCGACTTCGACGGCGATGGAAGTCCGGACCTCGCTGTGGCAAACGCCGATGCGTCGAGTGTGACGGTGCTGTTGAACGTTGGTCGGGGCGAGCCCGCTATCATTAACACGCATGCAGTTGGGACATTCCCGTTGAGTGTCGCCACCGGCGATTTTACTGGTGACGGGAAGCCTGACATCATCTCCGCGAGCAACTCCTCCGGCACTATTTCCCTACTTCGCAATAACGGCTCTGGTGGGTTCGTACCGGCCGGTACATTCAACAGCGGCTTTGGAGGAGTAGACATGGCCGTCGGCGATTTCAACAACAACGGCACTCTTGACGTTGCGGTTGCCTTCGGTTCCGGAGTGAGTATTCTGCTTGGCAAATGGTCAGGGAAGCTTCAGTGCGCCAACATCTTTTCAAGCGTCGGCGAATAAGATTATTGCTGCTGACTTTAATAACGACGGAAAACTCGATCTGGCAATTACGGGCAACACTACTCAAATCCGCCTCGGAAATGGCGCCGGTCAATTTGCCGCTGCTTCATGCGAAGTGCTATCCAATTCGGGGGGGTTAGCAGCCGGCGACGTTAACGGTGACGGAAAACTTGATCTTGTGCGGGCGAATATTCTCGCAGCACAGATTCAAATTCATCTGGGTGACGGAGCTGGATGCGTAGGTGCATCGACGAACATTGGCGTGCTGAATGCCGGTCGGCCAGGGTTCGTCGCCTTAAGGGACCTAAACAAAGACGGAAATCTCGATATCGTAGCTGGCGCAACAGTGCTGCTGGGTAACGGAAGTGGCGCATTTGGACCACCGTTCGCGTTTGGGATGGGTAGTCTTGGTAGTGACCCCGGTGCAAACACCGTCATCGCCGACTTCGATGGCGACTCGAATCTCGACATAGCATCAGCCTCAACTGGTTCAGCCGGAATATTGTTCGGCGACGGCGCAGGTGGTTTTCGATTCGCTGCCGGTCCAGCTGGCCGCGGTGCTTTTGGCCTGGCGCAGGCAGATCTGAATAACGATGGTAAGCTCGATGTCCTAGTGATGAGTAATGGTAGCTTTGTCGTAATGCTGGGCGACGGAACCGGAAACCTCAATACTCCTTCAATTGTCACGTTACCTGGCCCATCGTTCGTGGGTCCTGTAATCGCCGATTTTAATGCTGATACTAAGTTGGACGTCGCAGTTCTCGACGCCACTCGCAGCGGACCTGGTGGTCTGCCGCGGTTCCATGTGGCTCTGGGCAATGGACTGGGGGGCTTTGGTTCGACAATCTCCACAAGCTTCGATTCATCCGAGCCAGCCGGCGTAGCAGGAGGAGATCTGAACGGAGACGGCAAGATAGATCTAGTGACAGTGAATCGCGGCGGGGGAAACAACAACGAAGGCACCATCTCAATCGGTCTGTCAGATGGCGCTGGACACTTCGCGATGCAGCCCAATGTTTCTGTCAGAACAGCGGTAAACCCAGTGGGAGTAGCTTTCGCCGATTTCAACAACGACGGCAAGATGGATCTTGCGGTTCCCAGCGGTTTTGGTTTCAGTATTCTGCTGGGTAACGAAGCTGGTGGATTTGGCCCGCGCACTCACATCACGACGGCCAACTCAAGTTCCATCCGCGCAGCCGATCTGAATAGCGATGGCAAAGTCGATCTGGTGATGGTTTCTGAGGAAATCAATGGAAAAACCTCGGTGGTACTAGGAGACGGCATGGGCGCCTTCACGGCATCCAGCCAGTTTAATCTCGGTAATTTTCCGTCGGATTTAACGCTGGCTGATTTCAACAATGACGGCAAGCTTGATCTGGCAGTGGCAATTTCGCGCCAGGAACCATTTCCGAGCCCACTAAGATCAAACATTTCGGTGCTTCTCGGCGATGGTGTTGGCGGTTTTGGTCGGTCCGTCAGCTTCGCAGCAGAACGAAGCGCAGCGCGCATTATTGCAGCCGATCTTAACGGCGACGCCCGGCCAGATATCGTCACGGCCAACCAGTTGGTCAACAATCTGACGCTGGCGCTTAACACCTGTACTGGTTCTCCGCCGCCGACACCTACGTTTACCATTTCCGGAGGAGTCACGGACGGAAACGGCCAGGGAATCGGTGATGTGACGATGATATTGGTAAGTGATGTAGCAGCACCGCAGATCGTTTTTACGAATCAAAGTGGTAACTACGTTTTTACTTATGAGGCCAATCTGAGTCACAACCTCAGGGTTACTCCATCAAAGTCAGGATTTTCCTTCAATCCGCAGGCGATATCATTCGTGTCGTCCACAACGGTGACCGGCGATAAGACCGCATCATTCACCGGCACGCCAAGTTCGACGCCGCCTTCGGGACAGATACCAATTTTGCTGTCGCGGGAGAATTCTCAGCATGCTCTCGCTCTGGATTCGGTTACCTTGACGAGCGAGCCTTTCGCAATCACGAACATTCACAATTTCAGCCCCGACCAGCGCACTCGTGTCTCGTTGTTTGCGGTGAATGTAGAGTTGGGGCCGGGTGAGACCTCTTCAGTCATCGAAGCTCAGGCCGAAGATCAGGGTGGCCAGATTTTTCCACTCACTGTCGAGTATTTTGGTTCGGTGCCGAACTTCGGCTGGCTCAAGCAGGTCATCGTAAAGTTGCCGGACGAGATAGCCAACAGCGTCGAGGTACGCGTTAGCCTGAAGGTACGTGGCACCGCTGGGAACAAGGTGATTGTAAAAGTAAAGCCCTGAGATTACATGGCCGACGTCGCTACAGAGAGTGAGATGGCGAGGCGATTACTCTCCTCGCCCTTTCGCTCGTCAAAAGTTCAGCCGTCAGCACTTCGACGAGCGCGGAGCCAGTCCCGGCAACTTTGCTGACTCCGCCGAACCCGCTACTTGCGTACCGTCTCGGCGAAGATATAACGCTCAACAGCTAGCTGGTCCAACCATCTTATCTCGACCGAATTCGGAAAAAGTTCTTCGATAGTATGCGATTCTCGAGGTGCGCCCGTCCGTCGAGCCTTGCAGAGCCGTAGTGTGCCTCGTTTGATAGATCGCGTGCGCGGCGTCGAAATCCGCGGGCCAAACAACGGGCCAAATAACGTCTGCCCGCCGGCGCGCACCATGCCCGGCTTGGTCGTCACTTGTCATCCGCTAACACCGAGGTGAAAGCATGTCTCGAGTACTCTGCGCACTCCAGAATCAGTTTCACTACTCAGCGTCCGGCATCAACTCACGGGCGGGAATATGCTTGTCTGCGGCAGTTCGCCACTGTAGCATCGATGCTTGTTCACAGCCGTTCGTGGCCACTTCATGATTATTCGCAAAAGCGGAGTTTCGGATGCGTAAATGTAGATTGGCACTACTCGCGATTGCCGTACTTCTACAGGTGCATACGGGCGCCAGTTATCTTTTGCCGAAATTACTCAGGCCCCTCAAGCCGAAGCTATCACCCGCCAGGAAACACTTCGCGGCTCGGTAACGCCGGAACGCGAATGGTGGAACGTACTGCACTACCACTTGCAGGTGGAGTTCTTACCGGAAACCAGAAGATTAAAAGGGTCGAACACTATCACTTTCAAGACGCTGAAACCGGGAAACAAAATGCAAATTGATTTGCAGCCACCGTTAGCAATTACAAAGATCATCCACGGCGACTCGCAACTCAAATTTGAACGAGAAGGAAATGTCTACTGGGTAATGTTTGAAAAGGAAATTCCAACTTGATCCGACTCTTTAAAATACCTCGCCGATTCCCGTAATTTTCGCCATACACTTTCCTCGGTGGTGTCCTAAAGTTGCGTTGCCGCTTCGGGGCGGTAGCCGACCGTGAGGGAGGGCGTCAAGGCTCGCTAATACGCTCTACCTAACGCTCGGAGATACACCCTCCCCGACGGTCGGGCTACTGCCCCGGTCCGCGATTGCTTGTTAGCAACGCACCTTTAGGACACTACCCTTTCCTCCGGTGACTACGGTTTGTTCAACTCAACGTTGTATGATGTAATCTCAACAAGTCGCCCATCCGAAAATCTTTTTTCCTAAGTGGTGGTTTTCAATTTACCGCCCATAATCGCTATTGGAAGTAAGATCGCCGTAAAGATAACGTGATACCAAATGGGGACATACGGCCAGGACATAACCACCTTCAGTAAACCAACGGCCACCAGCAGAAAGCCGAGGATTAACGGCGCGCGTTTGTTTTCACCGGCGATCAGCGCGGCCAGAAATCCGGACATCACCGAAACGATTGAAGCACAGAGAATTTGCGTGAGAAGAAAAGTCGTGTCTGGGGTGAACTGACCGCCATTCTCAACGGCGGCTTCGAACGCGCGTTGCTGAGCGCCGAACCCCTCCGGCGAAATGGCCGAAAGAATCTTCTCGCTTCCGACCCACACTATCGCCCAAGCAAAAAATCCGGCAATAACGCCCAGAACGATTCGGACCATAGATTTCTCCTATTTATTTCTTTGAAATGTCTTCACCAAGAATCAGCGCGTAACCGTTTGGGTCCTTTATCCCAAACTCACGCATCTACTCACCCGCTTCTCAATCCTCAGTTCCCAATAGATGTTGCTTGAGCCGAGTTATACTGGAATTCCAAGGAGCTATTGGTTCACCGGCGAGAATTGCAGAGTCGAAGGCCTGACCCCTAATCGGTTTAGTCGCGACAAGCCGCGACTTACGAAAGCGGTAACAAGTTACCGCACTCCAAAGAGGGGCTTCGGCCCCACGGCTCACTTCCCAGCGCCAATCGCGTACAGCTTCTTGTCGTCGCTGCCGAAATAGATGGTGCCGTCACTTCCGATAGAGGGAGTGGAATCGGTGCCGTCGCCCATGACGAACTCCCACTCCTTCGTGCCGTCGGGGTTGATCGCGTAGAACTTCGCGTCGTGGCTGCCGAAGTAGATCGTGCCGTCACTTCCGATTGCGGGAGAGCACCAGACTATGCCGCCCGTCACGAACTCCCACTTCTTCGTGCCATCGGACCTGATCGCGAAGAGCCTTTCGCCACCACCGATGTAGATCGTACCGTCCGAACCGATGGCGGGGGATGAATAGAATAATTCGTCTGGGGCGAACTCCCACTTCTTCGTGCCATCGGCTTTGATGGCATAGACCTTCTGGTCAAAGCTGCCTACGTAAACCGTGCCGTCGCTCCCGATGGCTGGAGAGGATTGCACTTTGCCGCCCATCGCGAACTCCCACTTCTTTTTGCCATCCGCCTTGAGCGCGTAGACCTTCCGGTCGTTGCTGCCAACATAGATAGTTTCGTCCGAGCCGATGGCGGGAGAGGAGGTGACAAAATCTCCGGTTGCGAATTCCCACTTCTTTGTGCCGTCGGACTTGATGGCGTAGAGCTTGTCACTGCCGACATAGACGGTGCCGTCCGAGCCGATCGCGGGCGATGAGAATACATAATCGCCGGCGTCGAACTCCCACTTCTTCGATCCATCGGCATTGATCGCGTAGAGCTTCTTGTCGACACTGCCCACGTAGATGGTGCCGTCGGCCGCGATGGCCGGAGAGGATTTCACGTCATCGCGGGTGGCAAACTCCCACTTCTTCGATCCGTCCGGGTTGATTGCGTAGAGGTTCTTGTCCCTGCTGCCAATGTAAATGGTGCCGTCGGCCCCAATCGCCGGAGAGGAACCCACGGAACCTCCGGTCACAAACGTCCACTTAGCTTTGGGAGATGCCGGCCCCGAGTACTCGCTCCTGCGTGTGTGCTGCAAGTCGTGGCCGAACATCGCCCATGGAGTATTGGCGAGCGCATTCGGAGGCGGCGAACTCCCGGTCCTGACCTTCGAGCTTGAAGCGCATGCGAGCACCGCGATGGCTAGGAGCAATAATGGCAGCGAATGTTTCATGTCGAATCCCCTCCTGGACAAAACTGCTTAGTATCCAGTATGCGGTGTAGCACGCGAAGGAGCCTAATTTGGAGTGCTGCGACTAGTCGCCGCTTTGGTATGCGGCGCATTGTCGCTGCACCCATCGAGTCAGCATTCGCAACGGGCTATTTTCCGTTTATTAGGTCTGATGAGCGGAGCCCGGAGTATTGAATAGATTGCTTGTAGAAGATCCGCAGGCAGCCAACGGATTAGAGGCTTGAAGGCTGCAAATCAAGAATGTGGTGAGCCGAGCAGGACTCGAACCTGCGACCCACTGGTTAAAAGCCAGTTGCTCTACCGACTGAGCTATCGGCCCACATTAGACAAAAGTAAGCGTCGGTCGCTTACAAATGGAAGAGCAACGCCGAAGGGCCTTACTCTTTATTGATTGCGAGGAAGTTCGGTTGGCATTCTAACGAAGTGAAAGTCCAAAGTCCAAAGTCCTCAAAAAGTCCAATGTCCAATGTCCAAAGTCCAAAGTCAAAAAATCAAACATTAGAGCCCGTGAAGCGTAAAAGGAACTCCCTGAGAAGGCGGACATTGGACATTGGACTTTGGACATTGGACTAATCGTTCAGCCAGCTTCCGACAGCGGAGTCTTTAACGATTATCGTTTGGGAACGTTCAGGTCCGGTGGAAACCAGACCGATTTCCACGCCAATCTTCTCGGAAAGAAAATCCACATAACGACGTGCATTCGGGGGAAGAGAACTCATCTCCGTCATTCCCACTGTCGAAGTCTGCCAGCCAGGCAAGGTTGCGTAGATGGGTTCGATGCGTCGCAGGTCTTGTGAGACAGCCGGGAGCGATTCACATTCGCGCCCATCCAGTTTGTATCCCGTGCAAACTTTTATCTCTTCCAGCGCATCCAGGACATCCAGCTTGGTTAGGGCTACGGAAGTGAAACCATTAATCTCGGCCGCATAGCGAGTCGCGAATGCGTCAAACCAGCCACAACGGCGTGGGCGGCCCGTCGATGCGCCATACTCCCGGCCACGTTCGCGGATTAGGTTTCCCATTTCAGCTTCCCCTTCGACCATCTCAGTGGGGAAAGGTCCCTCGCCGACGCGCGTGGTGTAGGTGCGCACAATGCCGAGCACTCCTGTTAGGCGATTCGGCGCCAGGCCGGTACCAACAATTGCGCCGCCGGCGATCGTGCTGGACGAGGTGACGAATGGATAGGTTCCATGGTCCACATCGAGTAGCGTCGCCTGCGCTCCTTCCAACAGAATCGAACGCCCTTCAGTCGCCGCCACATTCAGGTAGTGAGTCGTATCGCTAATGAAGGCGCCAAGGCGTTCGGTGAGGCGCGACATTTCCACAAAGATCTCTTCTGCGTCCAGCTTCTCGCCGCCATAAGCCTCGATGATGCGGTTGGCATCTTCGAGATTTCTTTCAATTCGCGAGCGCAAAACGTCAGGCACAAGCGCATCGGCAGTGCGGATGCCACGCCGGCCGGCTTTGTCTTCATATGCTGGGCCTATGCCACGGAGTGTGGTCCCCACTCTCTCATTGCCGAGCCGTTCTTCGCTGGTATGGTCCAGGGCCCGATGATAGGGAAATATCAGATGTGCACGTGAACTGATCTTGACGCGTTCGGGAGAAACCTCGATGCCCTGGGTCATCAACCGATCGGCTTCTTCAAAAAAAGCCTTCGGATCGATCACCATGCCGTTGCCCAACACGCACGTCTTGCCACGATGAACGATTCCTGACGGCAGCAGATGCAGCACAAACGACTTGTCGCCGACCTGGACCGAATGGCCGGCGTTGTGTCCGCCCTGATAGCGCGCAACAATGTCGAAATGCTCGGACAAAAGGTCGACGATCTTCCCCTTGCCTTCATCGCCCCATTGAGCACCGATGACAACGATTATTTTTGACATAAATTAAGAGAGCCAACAGCAGACAGGCAACAGCAGACAGGCAACAGCAGACAGCCAACAGCAGACAGCCAACAGCAGACAGCAGTGGTCGCCTACATTAGGATCACCATCATCTTCTCAATTAGAAGGAAGTCGTAAGATGGGTGAACAGGAACGTTTAGCATCCGGCTGTCTACCGTTTGCTGTCTGCTGTTTGCTTCTTTGAAACTACGCTGACGCGGCCCCGGCCACGTGTTTGTCGATCATCCGTGAGATTGCTTCCTTGGAGGTTGCTCCTACCACACGTTCTTCTTCCTTACCGCCTTTAAACAGAATTAATGTAGGGATGCCCTTGATTCCATAACGT
>JBPCKD010000015.1:0-9716 GCA_051004635.1 Pyrinomonadaceae bacterium | reverse complement strand
GTTCCTGTTTTGAGGCCCCGCGAGACTGCTGCTTCGCAGGGTTTGCGACTCGTTCTCCCCGTGGTTGCTGTGCCGCTTTGCGCGCGGCCTTCTCCTGGTCGCGAGTCACTTTCTCCTGCGCACGAGTCGCGATTCTCTGCTGCTGCTCGAGTTGATGAACCTGCTGCCGAGCTTCGCGATTACCGCGTTTGGCTTCGCCGTTAAGCCGATCTATTTCTTGTTTACGCGCGTGTTCTGCCTGCTTCCATTCGCGGCGATCGTCTTTGGCTTCCCGGTCATCCTTGACCTTGAACTTTCGGCCCTTGTCCTTGTCGGAAATGCGTTCCACACGCATCGACTTCGCCAGGTCCTTCCTAAACCGCCACTCCCTAGGATCCGCGCCGACAAAAACCGGCGTGTCATGAAGCTTCTTGGCAATCCCCGGCGGCAGATCAATCTTGCCGCGTCCCCATGCAGAATGAATTACCGCGTTTCTAAGCGGAGTCAGGGTCAAAGGGTCGAGCGTTGTTCTTACTGATGCCAACCTCTGCTGATCAATCCGTCTGACTCTGCGCGGCTCGATAGTGCGACCGAAAGCATCGAGTGGCACAACGGTGACTGCACCAGGTATGCCGAGATTGATAAGTTGCCCAGGCACTACATTTGCCCGCGTCAGATAACGCGGCTGCCAGTTCTCGTCATAATAGTGCGGCGCATAACTTTCGCCCGGGCCCAGCGGGACCCAGCCGATTTGGTTCGGGTCGTCCAGCGGCACGAAAGCGACGAGGGCCGGGGCATACGCCGGCGTCGTGTTCACTGCATCGGGAATCCAGTACCACTGGTTGCCCACGTTGGCCCAACGTCCATAGTGATATGGCGCATAGCCCCAGGGCTCACTTGAAACCCAGGTTGGCCCATACGGATAATCGTTGGTCCAATTACCCTGCTGATAGGGGACCCAGTCTGGCTCGACCCGGGGTCTCCAGGCATTGCCATAACCGTCTACGTTCTGCCAGTCGCCGTAGTAGTCCAGGTCGTTGAGACCGGGAATCGTTGAGCTTGCATACTGATAACTCGCGTTGTTCCGGTAAGGATCGTAATAAGAAGGGTCGTTAAGATAAGCGTCGTAGTTGTTGTATCGACCGTCGTAAGCATCCCTGTATTGATATCGGTAATAATCGTCCACCAGATTTCCGGCATCGTCGCCGTTCAAGCGCGACAACACCAGCTCGGACGCCGTCTGGCCCAGGAGGGTCAGCATCTCGCCTTTATTGATCTGGCCGGAACCGCCCCCACCGACGACCCGCGCCAGTCCGCTCAGCACTGAGACGAGCACCCCGCCATTGTTGTCGAAACCGACGTTGTACAGCCCGGGCTGATCAAAGTTTACAGCGCCGTAGGGCGTGGCCACTTCAAACAATTCATCAGGCGCTAAATAGCCGACGTCGAAGATTGCCGAGCCGTCGCGGAGCGCGAGTTGAGTGCGGCGGTCGCCAAGCGACACCACGTCAAGTGATGTGTTTGGATCGAGCCGGGCGAAATTGCGTCCGCTAAACGCGAGCGAGGTGCGGGCGTTATCACGCGTGTAGATCCGATCTCCGACTGAGAAGGGTTGATTCGGGGTAGCGGCTATCCACTCCGGATTCGCATTGGTGGCGTCGGTGTTGGGAGTGTTTGGGAGGCTATCGCTGAAAGCGACGTCGCCATCCACTCGTTGTATGCGAGCCGCATACGGCAGTTCCTCGGCGGATGCCGTCTGCTCATGCTTCATCCAGAAAGCCACGCCAAAGCCGGCGATCAGCGCAATCACCACTGCCACGATCGTCATGTGCGGCCATAGTTTGATCCTGTTCATAAAACTCTCCTTCTCAGCAATTCCATCCCTCACGTAATCACACCGAGGGCTCAGAACTGCCTTTCAGTAATCAGAAATGTATTTTCCCAGGGTTGTTGCGGCAAAAGGCATGCCCGCGGACCGGGGTGCACCAGCATCAAGCGGGAGATCCTGTTTGAGGTAGCGATACCTGAATCAATGCGGGCGGAGATTGCAGGCCGCCATGATTTAGACACACGCTTGTATGGAGATTGCTAAAGAGGAACCGCGAATAAAGAGCAAAAACACACGCTATTTGAGGTCGATACGTACGCATTCAGAGCAACACATTGCCCGATATGGTAGACGCGGGCAAAGTGCGGGATGGGATAGACAAGTAAACGATCCACTAAATCACACGAAGCGACACTAACCTTTCTTCGTGAAGTTTCGTGTGACTTCGTGGATCGTTCACGACTACGAGGGAGGCGCAGCCTCACAAGAGTGTGTGGCTCTTCGGTAAGGCCGAGCCTTACCGCACGGAGGGCGGCAAAGCCGCGGACGATCAGCGCGCCCTGAAGTTATCGCTTTCAGCGCGCTTTCTTTGGACGCTGCCCGGCTCAAGACACGTTGAATCGCGAATCGCACCGGCGGGCGGTGCCCACCTCTAAACGAAACTAATGCGGCACGTGGGGTGCGCATTGCAAGCCCTCATTTTATCGTGGGCGAGCGGTACCCTCGATCAACCCGCCAGCCCTGAGCGCTGAGTTTGAGTTTAGCAATGGTGAGCGCGTGACCCTCTCCACATGCCAGCCCACGCGCGCGAACGTGCCGGTGGCCGCGATTACGGTTTTCCGGCACGATTGCTATTTCGAAACCCTCTTTTATCGTCGAGACTTCCGTGACCCCGCGAATTATTACCTCATCGCCGACGACTTCCGCATATCGAATGTTCACGTAGGCTGTGCGCCAACTTTCGCGGCTTGCGGGCGGAAACAGCAGTTGTACGCTTCCGATAACCACCTCATTCCCCTGGCAGTCCAAAGCCATACCTGCATCCACGGCAATCTTCCCAGATTCCGTTGTAACCTTGAGGCCGGAAACTATGCCGAACCCATGCAGGCTCCGGTTATGTCTCTTCAGTTTTTCGAGGAAATACTGTTGCTCGAGCTCGAGGTCCTTAGCGGTAAGTAGTTTGCCAGCGAAGAATCGTGGTCTTTCAAGCGAATGTGATTCGGCCATAATCTCCTGTCGTCCACCGCCCACGTCGATTGCCATGAGATTTTGTTTAGAGGTTGGCACCGCCCACCGGTGCAGGGTTGAAAGGACCAGCAACTGCCGATCATAACAATTTCATGCAACGTTGAGACGGCGGGCGGTGCCCACCTCTAGAAATAGGTTTTTATTGGGCTTCCACCTTCAGCGCTACTTCAAGAGGATCCAGACTGCCGACTCTGTCTATCGCATCGCGCAGGACTTCTTCATCGACACGACCTTGAGCAGCAATCTTGCGAGCACCGCGATCGACGGCTTCCTGAATTACGTGGCCATCGTGCCCCCGGGTCCATTCCCATTTCACTTCGTGTCCTGCCGCTGCTTTGTCGAGCCGCTGCCACCACTCGTGATTGGTCTTGCGGCGAAATCGGCCACACATGGTTTCGACCACATAACGCGAATCAGTAAACAAGTGCACCCGGCAGGGTTCGCGGAGAGATTCAAGTCCCAGTGCGGCGGCTGCTACTTCTGCCTGTTGATTTGTGGCCTGGCCCAGGTAGGCTCCCACCGCGCGCCATACGCCCTTAAACCCGAGCAACGCAAAAGCGGCCGCCCGGGTGGAGATTTGGCCATTGCCAAGACTCGACCCGTCGCAAAATATCGTTACCTGTTTCGAAGGCTTAGTGGCCGAGTGTGGAGGTTTCGTAGTTTCCAGGTTCAACGTCTTAGATCCTCAAGCTTCAGCACAGTGTCAGCGTCTTTCCATGCGTTTTCAAACTCTCGTTGTACGAGAGACGCGGCATAACTCTTTCCTTGTGCTTTCAACGACTCTCTGAGTCCAAACAATGAGCGACCGTTGCGTTTGTTTCGGTCAAGGTCGGCGCGAAAAACTTGTTCGGCGCCGGCGTAGTCACCATCGCTCATCAACGCTCCAGCCAGCCATAGGCGTACCGGCAAAAACCAAATTGGCGGCTCATCGTAAGCAAGCGAGTCTTCCATCTCGACGGCTTTCCGTAACAGTTCGATAGTGTTCTTACTGTCATGGTCTGTCCTCCTGGCAATGCGCGCGCTGAGAACCGTCTCCGCAATGCTCAGGATCTTGCCCGCACTGTTTAGGGAGAAGCTAGCGTCAGGAGCAACAGACTTCGCAGCGGCCACCAAAGCGGAATGTTCACGCGCGGCATCAGTTGTCCGCCCCTTTGCTTCAAACGCCATCCCTCGGGCGAAGTGCCAAACAGCAGTAGTTCCAATCATCGATGCGTCCGGTTTAGGTAGTTTTTCAATCTCGTCCCAACGATTGAATTGCACCAGAGTGAGGGGCATCACGGTCATAAACCCTTCCAACATCGGCATCGCTTTGATATGCGGTCCTACATGCGCCTCCATCTGCTTTGCCGCGCTCGTTGCGTCGGCATAACGACCGGACATGGCGTCGGCTATCGCCAGGAAGTGAAGGTTGTGGGTGTAGTACATCAAAGGGTAAAAGCCCTTTAGCCCGTTTGCGCGAATGTAGGCCTCATCAGCCCTGGCCGCTTCCTTATTGCTGAGTGCGGCCGACCGGTAATCACCGGTGCGATGGTAAATATGGGAGGGCATGTGAACCAGATGGCCGGCAGCAGGTACCAGCGTGGTAAGCCTTGGAGCATAAGCGAGAGCGCGTTCAGGATTCGAAGACGCCTCCACCACATGGATGTAGTAGTGAATCGCGCCGATATGGTTTGGATCGCGACGCAGCACGGATTCAAGCACCGTCACCATCTCTTCCGTGCCTTCAGCGGGTTTTCCGTCGGCGCTCCAGAATTTCCACGGCCGCAGGTTCATTGCCGCTTCGGCATATAACGTGGCGGCGTCCAGATCGTCGGGATATCGCCTGGCGACGTCGCCCATCGCATTCTTGTAATCGACTGCGAGTTGCTTCAAGTCGGCTTTGGGATCGATCGAATAACGCTTAACGAGGGCTTCGATGTAGGCGCGTTCGTTCTCCGGGGCTTTAACTGCGAGTGAGAGAGCTTTCTGTGCACTTTCGTATGCCGCTTTTTCTCTTGCTGGATCGACGTCGAGATTAATGTTTGGACCGAGTGCCAGGGCAATGCCCCAATGGGCCATGGCCAAATTCGGATCCAGTTTCGACGCCTGCTTGAAGGAGCGAATGGCTTCGTCGTGATTAAACGCAAAGACGAAGCGGAGACCCTGATCGAAGAACTTCTGAGCTTCAGAGTTGGTGGTGGAAACAGGATGGTGATGCGAGCTCATGCCCGGTACGTGCGTCGCGGGTCTCTCTTCTGCATCCTTCTTGCTGTTGTGGTCGGCATGCTGAGCGAAGGCAAGCGTGCACAGACTCAAAGAAATTGTCAGAGCAAATATGAGCCTTCTCATTTGATTGACTCCCTTCGAGTAAAAGTCTGGTGTTGTGCTCATTGGATTGTTTTTGCTGAAAAATAAGTGGCCCTTCACAAGAAGAATAAGACGATCCACGAAAGCACACGAAATGACTCGAACTAAGGGCTATTTTCGTGCTGCTTCGTGTGATTTCCTAGCACCCCACGCGGGCAGCCCGCGTGGGGACCCCGCCGTGGATCGTTCATTAGTTTTTCAACAGCCTGAAACCACTCACTCATTCACCTTCAACACGGCCAGAAATGCTTCCTGCGGAATCTCTACGCGTCCGACTTTCTTCATGCGCTTCTTGCCTTCCTTCTGCTTCTCCAGCAGTTTGCGTTTGCGCGAGATGTCACCGCCGTAGCATTTGGCAATAACGTTCTTCCCCATCGCTTTCACTGTTTCGCGGGCGATAACCTTCATGCCGATTGCCGCCTGAATGGGCACCTCGAACAGTTGGCGCGGAATCAACTCCTTCATTTTCGTCGCGAGGGCTCGGCCCTTCGCCGCCGCCGTGTCGCGATGAAGAACGAGCGACAACGCATCAACCGGCTCACCCGCAACCAGCACATCCAGCTTTACCAGATCGCTTACCCAGTAGCCGGCCAGGTGGTAATCGAGAGAAGCGTACCCGCGTGAAGTCGATTTTAGACGGTCGTAAAAATCCAGGACGATCTCGTTGAGTGGTAATTCGTAAGTGAGCATCACTCGATTGGAAGTGATGTACTCAAATCCTTTTTGCATGCCACGCTTTTCTTCCAGCAAGGCCAGGATTCCACCCAGGTGTTCTTCGGGGGTCAGGATGGTTGCGCGAATCGCCGGCTCCTCAATCTTCACAATGCGGCCAGGATCCGGCATCTTCGCCGGCGAGTCGATTTCCGTGACCTTGCCATCTGTCGTAGTCACTATATAACGCACGCCCGGCGCCGTGGTGATCAGATCAAGATTGAATTCTCGTTCCAAACGTTCCTGCACGATCTCCATATGCAGCAAACCAAGGAAACCGCAGCGAAACCCAAAACCTAAAGCAGTGGAAGATTCCGGCTCGTAAAAGAAAGAAGCGTCGTTGAGGCGGAGCTTATCCATCGCGTCGCGCAACTCTTCATACTGGTTGGTGTCCACGGGATAAAGGCCTGCAAACACCATGGGCTTGATTTCCTGATAACCAGGAAACGGTTCTTTTGTCGGCCGCGCGGCTTCAGTGACGGTGTCGCCGATTTGCACGTCGGCGACAGCCTTGATCGACGCTGTCAGGAATCCAACTTCGCCTACGCCCAGCTCGTCGATGGGCGTCGGCCGCGGTCTATTAACACCCAGCGTCTCCACCTGGTAATCGCGCCCGGCGTTGAAAAAGCGAATCTTCATACCCGGCCGAATAGAGCCGTCGATCACGCGAAATAGAACGATCACGCCGCGGTAAGAGTCGTACCACGAGTCGAAGATGAGCGCTTTGAGCGGCGCGTTTGGATCGCCTTTTGGCGGGGGCACTTCCCGCACAATGGCTTCAAGGACTTCAGCCACGCCTACGCCCGTCTTGGCGCTGGTGAGAATTGCATTGTGAGTTTCCAGTCCTATGAAGTGTTCGATCTGTTCGATCGCTTTTTCCGGTTCGGCGCCGGGGAGATCGATCTTGTTGATTACCGGGATTAGCTCAAGATTGTTTTCAAGAGCGAGATAGGTATTGGCCAGCGTCTGCGCCTCGACGCCTTGCGAAGCATCGACTATCAGTAAGGCGCCTTCGCAGGCGGAAAGCGAACGCGAAACCTCGTAGGAGAAATCGACGTGCCCCGGCGTATCAATCAGATTCAGGATGTACGACTGGCCATCCTGGGCCTTGTAGTCCAGCCTGACTGCGTGGGCTTTGATCGTGATGCCGCGCTCGCGCTCGAGGTCCATATCATCAAGGATCTGCGCAGACATGTCGCGGCCGGTTACGGCCCCGGTCAATTCGAGCAATCGATCCGCCAGGGTCGATTTGCCGTGATCGATATGGGCGATGATGGAAAAATTGCGGATGCGTTCGGGATTCATGAATAAGTCCAAAGTCTAAAGTCCAATGTCCAAAGTCCTTCAGCCCGACATTGGACTTTGGACATTAGACATTGGACTATGGCTTAACATAACAAAAGGCGCGCGAAACCGCACTCGCGCCCGTCTTGCCGTACCTTGAAGCACTCCCTTGGGGATTTGTCTTAGTCGTCGAGGTGGGCCTCAACGTAGGCGCGTCCCTCTTCGGCTGTGTCTACTGTCTCCATGAATTCAAAGTTCTTCAGGGCCCAGAAGACATGCTCCTCCATGAACTGGTCGTACCCATCGCCGGAAGCGTTGGGAAATCCAATCCTGGCGAGCACTTTCATGAGCAGCTGATCATCCTTCGTTGCGCCGACCGCCTGAAATAGTTTGTGCTTGTCGTCATTCGACATTGTCGAGGAAGAGCTTGACGAGTTGCTGTTCGAATTCTGATTCGCGTTTGAATTGTCGTTGACGTTGTAATTGCGGTTGCGGTTGTCACTGGAAATGCCGGGCCCAGACAGATAGCCGGCTGCCGAAAGCCCAACCACCACAATCACTACCGCAATCAAGCCAAGGCAACCTGCACCTCCGCATCCCAGGGCGATCTTTTTGTTTCGGTTCATTATCTACCTCATTCTTCGACGTGGTGTAACGCAAACTGTTAGTTTGCGAACGCCGCGCGAGACCTCACTCGCGCCTGTCTTGCCGGTACTTTGAAGCGCGCCCGGGGTCGTCCTAGTCGTCGAGGTGGGCCTCAGCGTAGGCGCGCCCCTTTTCAGGTGTGTTTACTGTCTGCATGAATTCCGTATTCCTCCTAGCCCAGGGGTAATGTTCTTTTAGAAACTCGGCATACCCATCGCCCGCACCGTTGGGAAATCCGATTTTGGCAAGCACTTTCAGAATCAACTCGCTATCCTTCGATGCGCCGGCAGCCTGAAATAGTTTGTGCTTGTCGTCTTCAGACATTGTCGAGGAGGAGCTGGATGAGTCTGAATTCGAGTTCAGATTGTCATTGGTGTTGGAGTTTATGTTTGCGTTGTAATTTGAATTTCGGTTGGAATTATAGTTGTAGTTGGAGTTGCTGCTTGGGTTGTATAAACCGGGCGCGGGAACAATTCCAGTGACCACAAGGACCACACCCACAATCACGAGCAGAATCAAGCCAAGGCAACCTCCGCCTCCGCAACCCAGGGCAATTTTCGTGTTTTTAGTCATTGTCTACCTCATTCTTCGACGTGATTTGACGCACACTATTATTAGGAACGGCTAAGAGCTGCTACATAAACTAACGACGAGTTTTCATCCAGGCGATGCAGGATTGCAGATGATAACGTATCTTCAGCGCTGTGTCGTGATGCGGATCACCGTGGCCGGGCAAAACCCACTCAAAGTCGTAGTTCAACAGCCTGGACATTGACTCTGTCTGCCTGGTCCATGAATACCACGCCACGCTCGGAAAGGCCGTTAAAGTCAGGCGCTCCGGGGACCAGGCCAGATGGTCACCGGTGAAGAGAAATTTGTTCTGGTACAGAAAAACGACGTGACCACGCGTATGGCCCGGCGTAGGAATAACAAGTAAGTCGACATCGAGCTGGATTGCTTCCTCGCCGTCAATAATCCGTTCGACACCGATCCTCGCCGCCCCGTCGTCCATGTGCATTATTCGCTCGCAGCCAAATTTCTTTCTGAATAACTGGTGGTCGGCAATGTCGTCACGGTGCGTGAGGAGCATCTGCCTGACGCCTCCCAGCCCTTCAATTCGTTTGACGAGCTGCGTAGCAAATCGAGGGGAATCGATTAGCAGATTGCCGCCCTCACTTTCCGGACGCACGATTAAGTAACTCCAGGCGCCAAAGCTTGACTCCGAAGTGAAACCGCAGAAGTAAACATTCTCGGCAATGAGCGAAGGAAAGGCATCAATGCCAATGTGCGGGTTATGTTTTTCGGTTGTTCCGATTGAGCCGGTGGGGCAGGCCACTAAGGCCATCAGTGCTAATCGAGTTTCCGCGTCTGTGTCTGGTTGATGATAAACGCTGCACTGCTCGCCGTGATCCCGGAACACGGACGGCGCCAGTTGGCTACACGTATCACAGTCGATGCAGCTGGCATCTACAAAGAAATCTCCTGAAATGTTTTCCGGCAGACGCCGTTTGATGTTGGCCATGCAAGCAGCATTATGTCCGACAAAGGCTGGGCGAGCGCAACTCCTTGGAGTGCGGGGGCCCGGCGCCGCTTTGGCCCGACGTCGCAAATCGATTACTTTGGCTTTAGTTGAGGCGCGTTCAGAAAGCAGCGTTTGGCCGACGTCAGGCAAAGC
>JBPCKD010000014.1:0-7134 GCA_051004635.1 Pyrinomonadaceae bacterium | reverse complement strand
ACCCGCTACCGCGAGGTGGTACTGACCTCATGGGACGCACCGATGGCAATTCAGCTGGGCAACTGCATCAGCACGAGTCCCCCCCCACCACGCACCACTCATCCCTGACCAACAATTCATTGCCTACTGTCCACCCTTCTGCTTCTCTAACAGCTCTTCCCATTCAGCATGAACAAAACCCAACTCCGGTTTATCCACCCGTTCATAAGTGTGAGAGCCGAAGAAGTCGCGCTGCGCCTGAGTCAAATTGAGCGGCAGGGTGGCCGTGCGATACGTGTCGAAATACCCCAGGCTCGATGACATAGCCAGGACCGGCAAACCTTGATGCTGGGCTGTGCTCACCACTTTGCGCCATCCGGGCTGCGCCTGCTCCATTTTAGATTTGAACTCAGTATCGAGCAGAAGGTTAACAAGGTTGGGGTTACGCAAATAGGCTTCTTTGATTTTTCCCAGAAACCTGGCTCGAATGATGCAGCCGCCCTGCCAGATGCGCGCGACCTCGCTGAGATTGATGTGCCAACCAAACTCGTCTGAACCCGCCTTGATTAGATTCATTCCCTGAGCATAAGAACAAATCTTGGAAGCATACAGCGCGTGGTGGACGTAATCTTTTATGCTGTTGCTGAAGCGATCAAATGTGCCCGTGGTAAGGCCGCTGATCTGCTTGCTCGCCTCAACCCGCGCCTCTTTCTGCGACGAAAGAATCCGCGCCACGATAGCTGCGTCGATGGTTGGAATTGGCACTCCCAGATCCAGAGCAATCTGGCTGGTCCACTTGCCTGTTCCCTTTTGGCCGGCTTTATCGAGAACGAGATCAACCAGGGGCTTTCCGCTTTCCGGGTCTTTCACACGCAAAATCTTTGCGGTTATCTCAATTAGATATGACTCCAGGTCGCCGCGGTTCCACTCGTCAAAGATGTCAGCCATCTGGTCTGTGCTTAACCCAAATCCATCTCGTAACAGCCCGTAGGCTTCGGCAATGAGTTGCATATCGCCATACTCGATGCCGTTGTGAACCATCTTCACAAAATGTCCTGACCCACCTGGACCGATATAGGTGACGCAGGGTCCATCGGGAACCTTCGCAGCTATTGCCTCCCATATTGGACGAATCTGCTCATAAGCCTGTCGGTCGCCACCGGGCATCAGGCTGGGCCCCAGCAACGCACCCTTCTCGCCGCCCGAGGTGCCCGAGCCAATCATGAAAAAACCCTGGGCCTTCAAGTCTTTTTCACGTCGCTCCGTTTCTTTGAAATGCGAGTTGCCGCCGTCGATGATGATGTCGCCCGGATCGAGAAAGGGTTTTATCAAGTCAATGGTCCAGTCTACCGGCGCTCCAGCTTTGACCAGCAGGATTATCTTCCGCGGCTTTGCCAGCGATCTCACAAACTCCTCGGGCAGGTGCGCACCCAGAATCTGCTTTCCGGTTTGACGCGCGACAAAGGCATCAAGCACGGCCGGTTCGCGATCGTAGACCGCAATCGGATAGCCTTTGCGTTCAATGTTGAGTGACAGGTTTTGGCCCATCACGCCCAGACCAATCAGTCCAATGGCAGCTTTCGTCATAGTAATTTGAATTCAATGAGCGGGGGCAAGCCCGCCTTCCCAACCTTGAGCCGCTCAAACTTGAGAAGTAAGTTCATGATTGAGAGACTTTCTACCACGATGAATCAGTTTAGTCCGAGAGGCTCGAGGTCAGGAAGGTGGGCTTGCCCCCGCTCTTCCAGCTCCGGTCACCATGCTGTCTATTAGTTCTTTTAGTTTTGCCAATCCATTTGAGGCGTCCGCGCCGAGATCAACGCGAATGGCGCGACGGCCGTGCGACAACAACGACTGGAAATCGCCTTGCGCCTGTGCCTGCTTCAGAACACTGAACGTGTAGGGCGCTCCGGGGACCTCCAGGTCGATCTGGTCCGGCGCAGTTATTTGGACAAAGACACCTGAGTCTGGCCCACCTTTATGCAACTGGCCCGTCGAATGCAAAAAACGGGGTCCGTAACCGGTGGTCGTTGCACAGCACGTCGCATCACGCAAAGTCGTTCGAATCGACTGGAGGGCCGCATCTATTTCCGGTGTTTCTTCAACATAGGCGAGCACCGCTATGTAATCGCCTGGCTTGATCCCAGCTACGTGCTGGGCCATTACCTCCGCAACTGAAGCCGACGCCGCCGCTGGCTCGTCCCTGGCGCCATAGATTGTAAGCGTTCCATCGCTCGCCACAGCCGGCGACTCCGGCAGTTTTCCTTCTCGAGTGAATTTTTCCAGCAGTGCCTTCGTCGCATCTTTCGACTCCTGCACGTTTGGTTGGTCGAAAGGGTTGATGGCCAATCGCCATCCCGCAAAAGCAGTTGCCATCTCCCAGAGGAAAAACTCCGCGCCCAAATCATAGAGGTCAGTCAGGCTCCGATGTACAACCGGATGTCCCGCTGCCTCAAGAGCTTCCAACTTCGACTGCATCTCGCCATCCATCGCCCCAACGGAGATTGAAACGAAGAGACGGTCCTGTCCATATGCAGAAACTGCACCCAGCGGCTCGCCAACCACGGGCACTATTCCTTTACCCTCCTTACCAGTGCTTTCTGCTATCAGTTGCTCCACCCACAAGCCCAGCGCCAATATTTTCGGGTCAGTAACGATAGTTAACTTATCGCGGCCAGCTATTGCACACTCGGCCATAACAGCCCCAAGGATCGCGCCAGGATTCTGATCGACATCGCCGGCGACACTCGCGCCACAGGCGTCTGCCATCGCTTCAGCGCGGCGCAGCAACTCCTCGATATCCAGCCCGCTCACTGCGGCAGGCACCATGCCGAAATATGAAAGCGCCGAATAGCGTCCACCAATTTCGGGCTGGTTTAGGAATATGCGCCTGAACCCTTCAGCGACCGCAGTGTCTGCCATTTGTGAACCCGGATCGGTAATGGCTACAAACGATTGACCGGGCGTTCCACTCTTTCGAGCGACCTCGTTGTACCAGTATCGATGGAATGCCAGGGGCTCGGTGGTAGTCCCTGATTTGGAGGCGACTATGAACAAGCAGCGAGTGATATCAATCTGTTGTGCAAAGTTATTGATGGCATCGGGATCGGTTGAGTCAAGGACCAGCAATGCGGGAAAGCTTTCCTGCCGGCCGAAGGTCTGTCGCAACACTTCGGGGCAAAGCGAGGAACCGCCCATTCCGCAAACCATCACATGCTGGAATTCTCCCGACTTCCGAATCTCTTCCGCGAATGCTTCCAACTCTTCTGCGACTCCGAGCATTTCGCGGGAAACGGTTAACCAGCCAAGAGAGTTAGCAATAATCTTCTGATGAAACTCTTCATTCTTCCAGAGCGAAGCGTCCTTTTCCCAAATGCGCCGAACCACGTTCTCTTTCTTTGCTTGTTCGAGCGCAGTCCGCACCGACGCATCATAGGTTCCCAGGGACGCAGCCAGAAACCGGTTAGTGGTGAAGCCCTCGGTGGACCGTTGCATTCCTGGCACCGTCGCTCGCTTGGCTTCAATTCCAGCATCCTTCATAATCAGCCCTCGATATCAATATTGGTCGCGCGTTTTGAAATTTGGGAAGAGACAGTCTAGCACGGCTGCCAAGGCCGAGCGGCGGTCGCTAACATGAAGGGGTCCTGGACCGGTTCTTCTCTGTGCGTCCTCAGTGTTCTCCGTGCCTCTGGGCTAAATACGCCGCGGATAACCACTCACCACAGAGACTCAGAGAACACTGAGGACGCACAGAGACTCGGAACATGGACACCACCAACGTGGGCGCCCAAAGAGAACAAGGGAGATAATTAATGAAGGTTACTAGCCGGGGGCTTTTAATACTCTGTAGCTTGCTTGCGTTAGCGACTGCAGTTCAGGCAGCAAAGATCAACACAGCAGACGACTTAATCGGAGCCATGCGGAAAAAGTATGCGAAGACGTGGTACAAGAACACGACCTTCAAGCAAGTGACTACGGATATTAACCAGGATGCATCCAAAAAAGTGGCCATTTGGTATGAAGCCATCTCTATGCCGGGCCGGCTTCGCATAGACTTTGATCCGGTCAAAGATGGGAATGGAATTCTTTTCGCTAACGACAAGATTTATTCATTCAAAAACGGAAAGCTCGATGGTTCTCGGCCATTGATTCACCCTCTCGTGTTGCTGGCGTTCGACGTCTACTTTCTTCCGGTTGATCAGACAATAGCCAAACTCAAACAACTAAAATTTGACCTCTCAACTATTCGCGAGGATACGTGGCAGGGACGGCCGGTTTACGTTGTCGGCGCCAAAGCGGGCGACCTGCATTCGCCGCAATTTTGGATCGACAGGCAGCGGCTGTATTTTGTTCGCATGTTCCGGCCAACAGGCAAAGACGGCGTGCAGACATCTGAAACGCAGTTTAATAAGTATGAGCGACTAGGCGGTGGTTGGATCGCGCCCGAAGTTATCTTTAAGATTGATGGCAGGACGACAACAACCGAAGCGTATTCCGAGATGCGCGCCAACGTTGATCTCGACGAAAGTCTGTTCGACCCGGAAAAGTGGACGACGGCGAAACAGTGGAGACAATAGGATATGCGGCGGACTCGAGGGACGGTACTGGTGCCGCTGGAGGCCGGAAGTTCAGATTACAGCCGGGGTCCCCAAGCGGGCAGCCCGCTTGGGGTGGTAGCCTTTAGGCTGCTGATTCGCCACACGCAAGCTAAAAGCTTGTACTCTAAACTGTACGGGGGACATATGAGTAGCGAGAAGAAAAGAGCTTTGATGGTTGTAGACGTCCAGAACGACTTCTGTCCGGGTGGGACATTGGCGGTAGCCCACGGCGACGAGGTGGTCGCTCCGCTGAACAGTCTAATGGAGGAATTCCTTGAGCGAGGCGAACCTGTATTCAAGAGCCGCGATTGGCACCCCGAAAAGACCAGGCACTTCGCTGCTTATGGCGGCACCTGGCCAGTGCATTGTGTGCAGAACACCAGAGGCGCGGAGTTTCATCCTGAGTTGATGGATGACATTCACATTCGCGTGATTTCGAAAGGGCTCGGCGACGAAGACTGTTATTCAGCATTCGACGGAACCGATCTGGCTCTTGAACTGCGCCGGCTCGGAGTCGAGGAAGTTTGGGTTGGGGGGCTGGCAACAGATTACTGCGTTAAGAACACCGTGCTTGACGCCCTAAAAGAAGGCTTTCAAGTTAAGGCATTAAAAAATGCCATGCGCCCGGTTGAGGTCAAACCCGGCGATGGCGAACGCGCGCTCGAGGAAATGCGAGCGGCGGGAGCAGAGATCCAGGAGCAGGAGGCAGGGGCAGGCGGCAGGTGAATACGTCGGACTCGGACAATCCAGGAGGCAGACGGCAGGCGGCAGGTGAATACGTCGGACTCGGACAATCCAGGAGCAGGAGGCAGACGGCAGGAGCAGAAGGCTTAATTATTCGTTGGTCCTGCCTCCTGCCTCCTGCTCCTGCCTCCTGATTAATCATGGGAACGCTCAACATAGATCGCTATCACGCCGCGATGGGCGACGCGTCTTACAAAGACGTGACGCGGCTTCATGACCGTCCGCTCAGCGACGCCGAGGCCACGTTTTATGTAACTCAACGGAAGCTGCCCTTTGCGCCTTGTCTGGGACACGCCCGCCTTGTGCGCCTCCTCGTCGATAGCCAGATCGATCGACCAAGACTTCGCTTTCTGGAGCAAGACCGCGGCGGTCTGCAGCGATTTGCTAAAGCCATAGAAGATATCCAATTCGTTGGCAGGATCCGGGCAGTGCGGCCCGGCACCATCGTCTTTGCGCAACAACCCTTCGCCGACATCACCGGCGCCTTTGGACTGACGCAAGCGCAGGAGATTAAGTTTGAGCACGCTTTCGACTTGCCGATGACAACCGCCAGCACAGCGATGCAGTTTCGCATGGCGGTGGGCGAGGATCGTTGGCTGTCTGATTTTTCGCTGCGCCGAAACGGAGACATCGAGCGTGCGGTCGACATCGCTGTCTATGCGTTTATCGGCGGCTTCAATGACACGTCAAACATGGAAGCCGCACACCGCCTGGACATCCCCGCCGTCGGCACTGAGGCCCACTACTGGCAGCAGTCTTACATCGAGTACATGTATGAGCCGGAGATTGAGCCGCGCACCGGCAAGCCAAAACATTTCGAGCAGGTTGCCTTCGAGCGCTGGCTCGATGCGAACCCAAACGGCACCACACTGCTCCTGGATACGATTGACGTTTACATGGGCGCGGTCCATGCGGCGATGGCTGCCACATCCACGGAGGCGCGCCGGCGTGCATTCAAAGGTTTTCGGGTTGACTCGGGCGATCTCGCCGAGCTTGGCGAATGGTGTTTGCGCTTTTTCGAAGCCAACGGACTCTACGGTCTGCGGCCAAACCTTACCGGCGATCTTGATGTCGAAAAGGTGCGGCGGATCGTCAGAGACTTTCCACGGGCTGCCGGATTCGGTATTGGGACGAAGCTTTCGAGCGAAGTTCCCGCCGTGGCCGGGGTCATCTTCAAGCAGTGTCTGATCGATGGTAAGCCAACCTTGAAAGCTTCCAACTCCGAGGAAAAGACGACTCTGCCAGGCCGCCTCCAACTATTCCGCGGCATCGATGATCAAGGTAACCTCGTAGGCGATGTCACTGGGTTGGACGAGGAGGAGGTTGAGATTCCGGGCGCCGCGCGTGTAGAACGCTTGCTGGTTCCCTTCTGGGAAAACGGCCAGCACGCGGCGATTCCTTCTATCGAGAAGCAGAAGTTGTTTGTCGCCGACCAGCGCAAGCGTTTTCCGGATATCGACAACTATCCGTGCTTGCTGAGCGACAAGCTGCGCAAGCTCCGCGATGACCTCACCGCTCAAATGCGCGCCGACAATTCCGACTGGGAACAGGTATTAAAGATTCCAGAGGAAGTTTCGGCCGAGTTTCCGTAGACGAAAGAGTTGAAACTTACCCTGGCCGCTTGCTGTGAAACGTTCCCAGGGCTGATTCGATGGCCCACTCAACGGGCAAACTCAACGGGCAAACTCTGTTATTAGCAAATTAAAATGTCCGGTCTTATTAGCAAGTGAAGTGTCCGGTTTCGCCATTTCTTTAACCAGCAGTAGTAGCTGTGGGAATGTGGGAAAGTCAGGCTGCTTTTTGGCCTGACTTT
>JBPCKD010000013.1:0-14905 GCA_051004635.1 Pyrinomonadaceae bacterium | reverse complement strand
CTGGCATTGTGCTTGAAAGCCTCGCACCTGAGAATTTACGCAACGCCGCCTTAACCGTGGCTTCCACGACGTTGAACTCTGAGAGCATCATGAAGGCCCGTGAAACCACTCGTCCGCACTTTGGCCTGGAGGCTGGTGTGAAGAAGTATGCAGAACTCTTTGATAAGCTACTCCCGGAGGATGAAGAGTGAAAGCGGTCATTTTAGCAGCAGAGAGAGGCCGGCATAGGCGATTCTGATTTTCTAATTACGCAGGAAGGAGCGGGCGCGCTTGCAAGCGAGTTTACCGAGTTGGAGTATGCAAGGGCAATACTGACAATTGGGCGTTAATGCGGGATCCGGGATTCCGGAGGTGACTGACACACACGCAACATTGAAAATAATTTTCGACGTGCGGGTTGCTGGGTGCCGAACGCTATTCGCGACTCTACGAAAGGTTCCAGGCAAGTGATAGTTAGCTCGAGTAAGTAGCCAGTATCCGAAACTCCTACCAGCGCATTCGATCTCTCAGCATGAAAGTTGTGGCGTTCGCATCATATCCAGTTCAAGCAGCAGCAACTCGTTATCGTTTGGTCCAATTTACGGGGGCACTCTCTGAGCGGGGAATCACGCTCTCGATTCTACCGTTCCTCGATGCGAAACTGTTTGAATCACTGTACAAACGTAACGCTTTACCGCGTACCGCGCTTGGTCTGCTCGGGGCCGGACTACTCCGGTTAAAAGACGTGCTTGCGGCTCGTCGAGCCGACGTCGTTCTCATTCAGCGCGAGGCTATGATCTTTGGCCCTCCCGTGATTGAGTGGCTCTGCACGCAGTTGAATGGACGTCCCATGGTGCTTGATTTGGATGACGCTACATACGTCCCCTATACTAGCCCGACATTTGGAAGGCTGGGGAAAGGCCTGAAGTGGTTCAGTAAGACTGACGATTTGATAGATTGGGCCACGCTAGTAACGTGTGGCAACCGCGCGATTGCGGAATATGTGGCGAGCAAAGGGGGGGAGCCGCGAGTTATCCCGACCGTTGTTGATACGGATATTTTTCATCCGGTTCCGCGAAGCCCCGAACCTCGTAGAGTTGTACTGGGTTGGGTGGGTACTCATTCCACCTTTCCCTACCTGGAATCTATTTTTCCCGTGTTGGAGGAAATTGCCAGGACCCGCGAGTTCCGCCTAAAGATTGTTGGCGCCGGAGGCCGAAATATCAACATTCCGGGTGTGCAGGTTGAGAATTTAGGCTGGCGACTCGACCGTGAAGTGGAGGATTTTCAATCCTTCGATATTGGTCTTTATCCCATTGATGCAAGCCTGTATGCGGAGAAATGGGCGGCCGGCAAGTCTGGCTTCAAGGCGATTCAATATATGGCAGTCGGGATACCTTACGTTACCACGCCGGTAGGAGCCACAAAAGAAATTGGCGAGGTTGGCAAGACTCATTTTTGCGCCCTCACCGCAGAAGAATGGTCCCAGGCCCTATCGACGCTAATTGCCCACGGCGAACTGCGAGAGAAGATGGGGACAGCAGGCCGGCAGCATGTGATTGAACACTACGGACTCGCTGCTCAGGCTGACAAACTTGCACAAGCCTTGCGGGACGCGGCGGAGACTAGTAAGAGCTAATGCACCACCCAGGCAAATTTCGGCTTGCAGTGCTGGCTCTGATTGCCCTGCTACCTTCATTTCTAAAGCGCCCGTCGTATCGCCTTCTCTTCAGCTATCGAATTGGTAAACGAGTGAGTATTGGTGTTAGCATTATCGATGCCCGGAAGTGCACGATTGATGATGACGTTCGCATCGGACACTTTAATGTAATAATCGGAGTCGACAAGCTCACCATCTGCGATCATGTGAAGATTGGACATCTGAACATCATCCGCGGAGGCGACGAGGTACGGCTGGGACGCTACTCGGAAATCATGCGGATGAACGAGATCAATTCGATCCCTGATCCGGACGTAGTTAACCCAACGGATCCACGATTTCTGCTCGGCGATGGAAGCGTGATCACGGCGGGTCACAAAATAGACTTCACCGACCGGGTGGAAATCGGTCGTCGTACTATTCTGGGTGGACGCAATTCGTCGCTGTGGACTCACAACCGTCAGCGCACGAGGCCCATCGAGATCGGCTCGTTTACTTACGTTGGTTCTGAGATCCGCGTCGCGCCCGGCGGCGCGATACCTTCGAGGTGCATTGTCGGTATTGGAGCCGTCATCACGGGGAAGTTGACCAATGAAGGTCATTTGATTGGGGGCGTTCCCGCGAAACCGATCAAGCCACTTAGCGTGGAGGACGAATTTCTGATCGAGCAAAAAACGCGGAGGGACATGCCGGATGATCTCTAGGTGAGCAACGCGCTCCCACATTGTAGGCAGCATTTGTGAGTGGCAAGGCGAAGCGCTGCGGATCGGATATCCGTCAAGGTTGCTAAACTTGATCGAAACAGAACGACCCAAACCTTTTTCGTCGGCGGCTGGCGCTCCTAAAGATCATGAAGCCGAAGTTCTATCTTCGGCGAGGCTTTCACGCCGCCTTGCGTCGGCCCTTCCCCTGACCGGACTCGGTTCGGTGGTGACAATGGCCGTTAGCACGCTGGCGGGGATTGCGGTTGCGCGCAACGGGGGCCCTTTGGGCTACGCCGTCTTTGTCGCAGCCAACATGCTGGTTTTCGTCAGCTCTGTTCTGTGCTCATTTGGTCTGCCTTTAGCTTTGGCGAAGCATGTTGCCGCTGAGGAAGAGGTGGGTCGTCACGAGGCCTTGAGGCGCTCCAGCACAACGATGATTCTCTGCTTGCTCTTGATCACACTAATTAGCGGTCTTGCATTGAGCGTGAATTTGTGGCGGCTGGAAGAGCATCTTCACATCACCATAGGCCGCGGCTTTGCCATTGCTTTTCCCTTCGTGATGCTATGCGCAGTAATTTCGGATTGCGCTCAGGGAATTTACTTTGGTCTCCTGCGACCGCGCCCCGTAATTGCCATTACCGCGTCTGGGCCAGTGATAGTCATACTTTACATCCTGGCACGCAACGCGGGATTACCTCTGCCCATCTGGGGTGCGGTAGCTGCGTTGTACGCGACCTCTGGACTCGTGGCATGTTACCGATTGTGGCGCGACCGGCTGCTGGGCGTCCCTTCACCGATAGGCGAAATAAAGCCCATCCTGAAAGACCTGGCGCCAGCAGCGGTTTTTACTTTCTTTACAATCTTTTCTACGTGGAGCGACCGCTGGATCGTCGGCACCCAGTTGGGAGCAATTGCCATGGGTTCATACGCTGCCGCTGGTGTCATTATTCAGGCTGCGCTCCGAGTGCCTACGCACATCGCTTACCTGCTTGTGCCGGCATCGGCACGAGTCGCATTGAGAGGCGCAGAAAAAGGTATGAGGTTCAACAGATCCACGGTGGGCATCTTCGGCCTCTGTGCGGCCTCGATGACGGTAGCGATAATGCTTGCGCCAGCTTCCATCGTGCGCTTGGTTTTTGGCCCGGGGTTCTTGCTGGCGGCTCCCGTCCTGCTAATCATGACGCCGAGTTTGCTCACAGCCGCCTTCAGTATTCCATTTATCTCAGCGCTGACCGGCTCGACTAAAAATCGTCTCGTTATTTGCCTGTTAGGAATAACGATTCTGCCGCGCATGCTGCTACTTCTGTTTTTCACCAGGTATTGGAGTGTGCTTGGCACGGCTCTCGCCACAGTACTGTCCGATAGCTTACTGGCCTTATGCTGCATTCTGTTCGCCCGCAAGATAGGGATGGCGTTTCCACTGCGCGCTTTGGCCCAGCCCTACCTGCTGGGGGTGCTCGCGTATGGGGTCGGCTTTGCAACTCTTCTGTTAGGCGCGCCTCAACTCGTTGCGGTCGCCGTGGCGGTGCTCATTTTTGCGCCCGCCCTCAGCAGATGTGTGCGGACCATTTACGCGCCGGCCGCTTGGGAAGCACATTGCCTCGATTAATAGACTCTAATGATAAGCGGGCGAGATATTATTTGCATTTCCAGCATCGAATGGGATTTCTTGTGGCAGGGCCACCAGGAAATCACCTCGCGGCTGGCGCAAGCTGGCAACCGCGTACTCTATATTGAGAACACCGGGGTGCGTGCACCCGGCATCAGAGATGCGGGACGCCTCAGGATGCGTCTCAAGAAATGGATTGGTTCTTTGCGATCAAACGGAGTGCGCGAGGTGGCTCCCAACATTTACGTATGCTCGCCACTTGTGCTACCCCCCTTCGGGTCCCATTGGCAACGCCAGACCAACCGCCGGTTCCTATTGCCCTTTGTAAGACGCACGGCACGCAGTCTGGGAATGCGCGACATCTTGATCTGGACGTACCTCCCAACTGATACAGCACTTGATCTAATACACGGCCTAGCCGCGCTCGCCGAAATAATTGTGTATTACTGCATAGCCGATTTTGCTCAATTGACGCCACACGTGCATCGCCTCAGGCAAAGCGAGAAAACCCTTATAGAATCAAGTGACCTTGTTTTTGCACAAGGGCCAGAACTTGCCGCACATTGCCTGCAATGGAGTAATAAAGTGCACATTTTTCCTTTCGGCGTTAGTCTCGACGCATTTCCGCTGACAGACACCGCCGCACCAACTGACGGTCGAAGCGGGTTGTATCCGTCATCTGGACCATCCCTAAGGCGTCCGATCATTGGTTATGTTGGAGGATTGCATCGGCACGTGGATTTCGGTTTGTTGGTGGCGATGGCGCGCGCTCGACCAGAGTGGTCGTGGGCGTTTGCAGGCCCTATTCAAACGGAGGTGGGAGACTTGGGCGAGCTTCCCAACGTTTATCTGCTGGGGCAGCAGCCGCATCACAAGTTGGTCCGCTACATAGGCGATTTTGATGTTTGTATTGTCCCCTACGTCAATAGTCTCTACACAGCCACCGTGGTGCCCACCAAGATCAATGAATATCTGGCGGTCGGTAAGCCTGTCGTTTCGACGGAGCTTCCGGCAGTATGCGAGTTCAATAAACAGCATAAAATCCTACAGACGGCCGCTACTCAGCCCGACGATTTCTTGCAAGCCATCGAGCAATCTCTGCTTTTGCCTACCGACAAGGCAACTGCCGCGAGTCGAAGGGAGGTGGCGATGTTGGGTAACTGGGAAACGCGCCTGGAGGCCATGAGCAAATTGATTGAGATCGAACTACAGAGGAAAGCAGTGGCACAGGACAGGCGAGTCAAAGCATGTTCTGCCTAAGAAGCGGCAATATGAATCACCGCACAATGCCAAAAGATCTGTTACAGGACCATCGTTATTTAATAATAGCTTGACGCAGGTTTTACTGCCCTCACAGCGACCAGAATCTCATAGTCCGGATCGTGATAATCAAGCTCGTGCGGTAGGAGGTCCTGAATAGCCAGCCCGTCGAGGTATGAGATTGCCACTAACACATTCCCGTGTCCCTCCACCTGAAGGTCTTCTGTGGGAAAGTTTTCTTTGCAGAGTCGCTCTGCAGACCTCGTAGTGAAACGCCAGTAATCGCCCCAGCGGTCCATGTCGTAACGACTGATCTGGCAGATGCCCGGGAAGGTTGCCAGTAACACACCGCCAGGCTTCAATGCAGCGTAGCAATTGGCAATGGCGTTCCTCACGTCGTAGATGAGCTGAAAGGTTTGGGTCACAATCAGGCAATCAAACGCTTCTTTAGGAATGCCTTGCCCTGTGGCCAAATCCCCTACAATAGTGGCACTTGGGTTGCCGGGCGCAGCATGGAGCACATCGCCCTGGGTCACGCGATTCCCGCCGTACTTCCTTGTATAGTGGCGGTCTAAGACTTCCAGCACGCGGCCGTGGATGTCTGCGCTGTGGCGTTGGAGGAAGGCTTCAATATAGTAGCGGTCGATGCAGAGGCCCCGGTCGAAACCAAAGTTGCGACTGATCGGTGTCAAGCGTCGCAGCCTCTCCTCTCTAACCGGTTTCCGTCTGTGCCACCAGATCCGCGCGGGACGGTAGACTGCGGAGGGCACGAGTTTCTTGAGGACCCTTTTCAAGCCCATTAGAAAAATCTGCTTCAGAGCCATGCCTCTATGTAGTTTATAATCATCTAGCTTTGTTCAGAAGTTACACCTTCACAGGTGTGGTTACTTCATTAACAACGTTAACGAAAGGATTATACATGCCCGGTATTTTTGCGCCCCGTTGCTTTTCTGGGGTGGATGCAGCCGACGGGATTCGTCAGCTAAAACTGCGCCACGTGTTATGAGATGGAAAAGGCTTGCCGTCAGAGCGATCTCGGAACTGGTCGCGTGGGAAGGTAAGAGTGTGGGCGTCCGTCCGGGATTCCGCATCCTCCTTTACCACGCTGTGGGCTCGCGTCTGGCGGATGATTCGTACGGAATTAGCATTCAACCTGAATCTTTTGAGCGCCACATGAAAGTCTTGGCCCAAAGGCCGGAAGTGCAAACTGTAGATTTGTTCTCAACACCGCCGTCGACCAGGCCGCTGCGAGTGGCCGTCACTTTCGATGATGGATATAAAGATAATCTATACACGGCTGCACCTATTCTGCTCAAGTTTCAGATTCCTTTTACAGTATTCGTCACCACGTCGTTTATCCAAAGCGGCTCTCCCGATTATCTTGCACCGGCTGAGTTGAGAGAGTTGGGCTCTTTACCGGGTGTCAACATCGGATCGCATGGGGCAACGCATCAGCCGCTGGCTCGTTGCGACGACGCTACTCTGTGGCGAGAACTATATGAGAGCCGATGCGACATAGAAAACGTCATCGGAAAGCCTGTCAAGGCGATTGCTTATCCCCATGGGTCTGCAAACAGACGCGTGCGCGATGTAGCCAGAAAGGCGGGCTATTCCGTAGGTGGATGCAGTCGATTTGATGTCAATAATCAAAGTCGCGATCCGCTCTTATTGTGTCGTTGCGAGGTGCTTGCCGCGGACTCTGAAAGAGTACTCCTACAAAAACTAAAAGGCGCGTGGGATTGGTACAGGTGGCGCGCAAAAGACCCGGCAGCTCTCTAGCAGAATCTCGTTCGTTCTTTTGTGCCGATGCCCAAATCAGAAACAAACGACAAATTGTCGATTAGTAAAACTGCCCGCTGGCGCAAGAAGCTTGGCCGGCTTTGGGGTGCGCGTCGCCAATATGCTGCAGCGAGTGACTGGCTCCGTAGTTTATATCATAGGGTGCTTCTACATTTTCCACGGTTGCCATTGCCGGGACGCAACAGCATCCGGCAGGTGTTGATGGTGGGAATGCCCAAACCGTTTCATGTTCGTCTCGGCACTACAGACTGGTACGTCTTTGAAGAGATTTTCTTAGACAGGCTGTATGAACCGTTAACTAGGCGGCAGTTGCGAGACGTGCGCAATATCGTGGACCTGGGGGCCAATACGGGGCTTACCATTCGGCTGTGGCAACTAATGTACCCGTCGGCTCGCATTGTGGCAGTTGAGCCGGATGCCATGAATCTAGAGATGTGTCGTCGCAATGCGCTTGGCGATATGACCGGCAGGCAGTTGCACCTGGTGCAAGCCTGCGTGGCAGGAAGATCGCGTACGGTTTTTTTGGATCGGTCCGGGGGAGCATGGGGATTCAGCATGCGGGATGCGAGCAGTGCTGCGGAGGAGTCAGTCCAAGCTTTGACCTTGCCCCAAATCCTGGAGTCATGCGGAATGGATGCCCCTATCGACTTGCTGAAGTGCGACATCGAGGGAACGGAAGCAGAGCTCTTTGCCGATTGCAGCGGCTGGATCTCGAGTATCAGAAACCTGGTAGTCGAAGTGCACCATCCATACTCATCTGAAAATTTCCTTGCAGACCTGCAACGTGGGGGAGGACGATTTGCCACGTACTTCCACATGCACTGTGACGGTAACTCCGAACTGTTGTTTCTCGAACAAGTAACGTCAGGCTCGGTCGGCCTACCCAAGCTAAGCTGATTCCTTAATCACTATCCTCTTCTCTGCACGCAACCTGGCCAAAGAGTTGCACCGCTCCTGCCACGCCAAGAATGACGAGCAAGATCCAGAAGGAATAGCGCATTCGATACAAGGTGCTGATATTGACCACCACTAAACCGAGCGCGGTAGAGCCCAGCGCTGCAACTAGTAGCAACAGCCAGGCAGATAAACTACGAGCCCGCCAAAGGCCTATCACCGCAAAGAACCCAAAAGCATAGATAACCAGCGTCTCCAGCCCGCTAAGCAATCTACCAGCGAAGCCGACCTGCACGCCGGCGGTAAACCACATATTTGGAAAAGGTGAAAAGAATCCGATTATCGCTGCCCGTGGGAGATAGTAGACGATATCTTTGGTACTGGTTAATTCCACATTAGTATCTACGTTCGAGCCGGCCTCTGGGTAGGTCAAAACAAAACCTTTCCTCAGCAATCCGATTCGTGCTGGCAAGCGTGACCAAATCGAGGGCGTCGCTACAGCAAGGGCCTGCGGCGCCGACGAGGGTGCAGTGGTTGGCGCCGCGCCTTCTGCGATCTCGGCTCTTTTCGTAAACTGGACCAGAGAACTATCTGATTGACGGTAGCTTTCCACAATCCGGGGAACGGTCAAGACCGTCACCAGCAACACCGTTGCACCCAACATGTTTCCTGGCAACGCCTGCCTCTCAGCAAGCTGCCTTAATATGAGGAAACCAATCCCAAGAAAAACGATGGCAACGATGACCTCCCACATGTCACCTCTAATGAGCCACAGAGTCAGACATGCTATTCCTCCCACAGTTCCGGCGACCAGGCCTCTGCCCCACGAATAAACCCTGGTTAGCCAGGTCGAATTGAGGAGTACTAGCGTGAGCATTGCGGCAATGAACAATGGATCTCTGAGCAGTTGCGTGGTGTGCAGTAAGAAGGACGGCCATAGGGCAACAAATCCGGCAGCGATTAGTCCGACGCGCCGGTCGAAGGCTTCTCGACCCAATTGGAAGGTAAGAACCAGAATCAGTAGATAGTAGAGGACATTGAGTGGCTCGGCTGCCAGGGTATTAAAGCCAACCCATGGACCAAGAATAGCAAACAACAATGAGTAGAGGTGGACGTGGAATGGGGCGGGAACTGCTAACCACTTGGCAAAACCCTCGTGGAAAAGATGATCCGTCAATCCGATCGCATCGTTGCGGTAACTCGCGGAATCTACCGCAAACGTAATCCCGATGCCATTAGCGTCGAACGTTTCAGGGAGCAGTGCAAATCTGCCTATGATATGAATCCCGATCGCCAGCGCCAGATGCAGAGTTAACGCTGCAGCAATAAGATAAGCGAATCTTGGTCTGGTGGCGGAGCTTAATCTCTCGATTCTTGATGGGACTCCAGTGTCTTGCATAGGGGACGAATGTCAGTATCAGAGAAATAATTGTCCATGGCAAATCACTTAAGCGGGGACGGTTTACTCCCGAATCCTTCCCCATGCTTGTCTTGGGTTTGTGTTCTCGATTAGATACCGTTTACGGCAGATCTCCCCGATTCTAATCTTCACTGTGTGCTTTCGCTGGCTTACTCAATCTTCCAGGGTAACGTCGGCACCGCATATCGTCAGCGCTCACAACTTCTCGTTTTCTAATTCATCTTTGTGGCTGTTGGATACGTCTTGTTGCGCGAGAAGCCGCGCCGCCCTGGAATTGTTACGTCACCGCTTCCACGGCGTTGAGCTGACTAACGTTTACTGCGTTACCTCTAATGAAACCGTAGCCGCCAGAAGGTCCTACTAGCTAAAGGCATTGCTCCGCCAATCTGTCTATAGTTTCTAGTGGCCTGTAACAAAGGCTTCGCTAACGACTTCTCATTCACACCCCGCTTTTAGGAAGTCTGTCGGGAAAAACCTTTTCGGTGTTCTCGGTGACTGCTCAGAAAATAAAAGTGGTTCTGAGGCAAACTGCAACGACTGCGATTTGCAGAGAATAGGTGATGCGTTGTCAGCAGATCAACGAATAAGCTGCCGAGGCTCAGTGCAGGTTGATCGTCAAAAAAATGGTAGCCGATTATGGAGTACAATTTCAATGACCAGATTTTCATCTTCGGTGGTGCGCCGCCGGCGCATGCTTAACTCCGTGGTGATCTTTTTCTTAGCAATTTCAACACCGAGACACGGAGATCACGGAGTCTACACGGAGAAATTCGATTTTTTCGACAGACTCCTTCTAGCTGGGTGTCCGGAACGTTCGGTTAACCTTCTAAAACCGTTTGAACTGTTTCTCCGCCGCTGCCGTAAGTGGGAAAGATTCGGCAAAGTTTGCCATATGCAGTGAGTCGATTCTCCGCTTCGGCGCTTGATTTGTCTTCGCTCATCGAATAGGGTTTTCGCGCTGTGTGTGGAATCGTAGGAATAGTTCGCAGTGATGAATCACCTATTGACCAGGCTCTGCTGGGCCGGATGTGCGATGCAATACGGCATCGTGGTCCCGATGATGATGGGTTTTATATCAAGGGGCCCGTTGGACTGGGCATGCGTCGCTTGGCAATCGCCCGGAAGGCTTGAGCGTGCGAATAATCTCATAAACGCCGGAAGTCGTACATGTAGATTCCGATCACGGCATATTCAGATCGGGGCAGCAGGAAGGCGAAGGCGGCATAGCGGAAGCACTCTCGCTGGTGGAACGCGAGGACGCAATCACAGATGAGCCACCAGCGGAACTTGCGCAGAAGATGTTGAATTTCGGATTACGCGGGTATCCCGGCTCGCTTTTTTATTTGCTATGGACCCGGGTTCCGGTATTCATCCTCAACGCTACCTATGGCGCCGTTGCCGTAGGTTACTTCTCGATAGCCCAGCAAATGGCCGAGAAGATACAGCTTCCTGTACAAGCGGTACAAGACGTCTATCAAAAGATGTCGGTTTTGCCGGGCCATATGGCCAAGCTTGCGATGAATCGCTATCTTCGACTAACTTGGTGGGGAATGATCGTCGTGGTTCTGTTTGCCGCGCTCCTGGCGCCTTGGGTGGTAGTGCCGCTCCTCGGTCCGGCCTATGTTAGTGTGGTTGGCCCAACCCAGATTCTTTTAGCCGGAGTCGCATTCACCGGAGTTACTCAGTTGCTTGATGTCTACTTTGTAAATCAATTGCATCGTCCCGGCCTAGCCTCGATTCTGGCCTGGGTGAGCGTAGCTCTGGGCCTCACACTCGCGGTTCTCCTTATTCCAGCATATGCGGAAAGAGGAGCGGCGTGGGCAGTTGCTTGTACCAGCATCCTCGGTAGCCTAGTCTATGCGGGCCTTTACCTATTCGTAACGGGCACCAATGTTAAGGAACTGCTCTACATACGAAAACAAGACGTTAGCCTTGTACGCGGGCAATTGGTGGGGATCTTGAAGAGATAGACCAGCGGGAAACACCCCTCCCGAATTCAGTGAGCTATGAACGGCGTTCTGATTCTTGTTTCTATAGTGGTTTGTGCACTGATCGTGCTGGCGGTGCCGACGTTGGTTACTCAATACGTCGCAGAGTATGGAGTAGTCACTGTCTTCGATACCAGTAAGGCGGTCTTGCTTTGTACAGCCTTGGCGACGCTTGCTGGTTTGTTCTCTTATCGCCAGGATGCGGACGGATCTTTCCTGCTGAAGCTCTTCATCTCCGCACTCCTCGTAAGAATGATTCTCAGCACGATCATTTTCGTATCCAACGGTCAGGCGTTTTTCGGTGGTGACGCCTTGACCTACGACTTCTTTGGAAATGCTCAGCTCCAAGGCTGGGCCGGCGACAGATACGCTCAGTCGATTGCTGAGGGGTTTGTGCAGAGTTGGTCGGCGTCCGGCTGGGGCATGGTCTATTTGGTTGCCGCCGTCTATGGAATCATCGGGCGGAATATGCTAGCCGTGCAATTCGTCAATTCAGCTTTCGGTGCGGCCACTGCGATAGTAATTTTCTTATGTGCGTACCAAGTATTTAACAATCTGAGAGTAGCGCGAGTAGCGAGTGTTGCGGGAGCTTTTTACCCGTCACTTGTACTCTGGTCTTCGCAGGGACTTAAAGATGGTCCAATCGTTTTCTTTCTGGCGCTTTCCATGCTTGCCACCCTCAGGCTTGGTGATAAGCTTAGCCTCAAATACCTTGCGGTATTGGTTGGTTCTCTATTAGCGGTCCTGAGTCTGCGCTTCTATGTTTTCTACATGATCTGTTTCGCAGTCGCCGGGGCCTTCGTAATTGGGATGCAGAAACTTACAACAACAAGTTTCTTTCGCCAGCTTACGGCCATCGTCCTGCTCGGTTTGGCGCTTACATATTTGGGTGTCACCCGCTCCGCCAGTGTGCAATTTGAGCGATTCGGAAATTTAGAGGTAGTTCAAAGCAGCCGAGACGACCTCGCGCGGTCGGCCGAGTCTGGTTTTGGTAGAGAGGTTGATGTTTCCACAACCAGCGGTGCGCTTTCGGCCATCCCCCTGGGATTGCTGTATCTCCTTTTTGCGCCCTTCCCCTGGCAGTTGGTTACTCTACGTCAGAGTCTCACTTTGCCCGAGATGATCATTTGGTGGGCTTCGTTCCCGATGCTGGTCCTTGGTTTATGGTTTTCAGTCAGGTATCGGCTGCGAATGATCTCTCCCATCCTGATTTTCACTCTTATGCTGTCGCTGGCATACTCGGTCTTCCAGGGCAACGTAGGTACCGCCTATCGCCAGCGATCGCAACTGCTGGTTTTCTATTTTATTTTTGTGGCTGTCGGTTACGTCTTGCTGCTTGAGAAACGTGAGGAGAAGCAACGTCGCGAGCTGGCTCAACTAAAAGCTCCGACTACCAGAATTGCAGCGTCACCGATTCCCCCTCCTTGATCCGCGAAACCCCAACGCTCGCCGCTTGATTTGTCGTCGTTCATCGAATAGGGTTCTGACATTGTGTGTGGAATAGTTGGACTAGTGCGCAGTGATGGATTAGACGTAGATGAGGCGCTTCTGGGCCGGATGTGCAACGCAATCCGGCATCGCGGCCCAGATGATGATGGCTTTTATGTGAATGGATCCGTGGGTCTCGGGATGCGCCGCCTTTCAATAATCGATCTGAAAAGCGGGCAGCAACCAATCCATAACCAGGATCGAACTGCCTGGATTGTTTTTAACGGGGAAATCTACAACTACCTAGAGCTTCGCGAAAGACTTGAGAAGCTCGGTCACACCTTCTACACCAACAGCGACACAGAAGCGATCATACACGCCTACGATCGTTACGGTGCAGACTGCACCAAACATCTCCGCGGAATGTTTGCCTTAGCCATCTGGGACGAGAGGACGCAGGAGCTGTTTCTGGCGCGGGATCGCGTCGGCAAGAAGCCGCTTCTCTACGCGCAGGCAAATGGCCAGTTTATTTTTGGCTCTGAGTTTAGCGCGCTTCTGCTTCATCCTGGGATCGGGCGCGATATTGATTCTCATGCCCTCGATCATTACCTCTCATTTATGTGTGTTCCTGCGCCGCTAACTGCTTATCGCGCCATCAGGAAGCTGGAGCCGGGTCATACACTGCGTTGGCGAAAGGGTGATCTGAGGATAGAGCGTTACTGGCAGCCCGACTTCTCGAAGAAGATCGATGTCGGCGAAGAGGAGGCGGGCGAACGAGCAATCGAGGTCCTGCGCAACGCCGTGCAGGTTCGGCTCATGTCGGAAGTTCCTTTGGGAGCGTTTCTATCTGGTGGCATCGACTCAAGCGCCGTAGTAGCGCTGATGAGCGAGGAATCAAGCGAGCCGGTCAAGACGTTTTCGATCGGATTTGAGGAGCAGGACTTCAGCGAACTCCATCACGCACGCAGAGTTGCCGAACATGTAGGTGCAGAACACCACGAGTTTATTGTACGTCCTGATGCTCTGGAGGTTTTGCCATTACTGGTTGAGCACTACGGTGAACCCTTTGCTGATTCATCAGCAATCCCCACTTACTACGTCGCGCGCGAGACGCGCAAGCATGTAACGGTAGCTTTGAATGGTGATGGGGGGGACGAGTCTTTCGCCGGCTACGAGCGTTATGCGGCTATGCGGTTAGCGGAGGCGTATTACCGGTTGCCGGCTGTAGTGCGTGGTTCATTGGTAGAGCCTGCAGTTGGGTTGATACCCACTTCAGAAGGAAGGCGCAGCCGCATAAGGGATGCGAAACGCTTTTTGCGTGCTGCGTCGTTGCCAAAGGTCGACCGCTATCTTCGCTGGGTGAGCGTCTTTGATCGTGACGCCAAGGCCGACCTCTACTCAGACAGCTTTAGGAACGAAACGGCAAATGTGCGCGCTGCGGATCTGCTTGATCCATGGTTTGCCAGGGCAAATGGAGCGGGTATCGTCGATGCGGCTCTGCTGGCAGACATCATGACGTATTTGCCTAATGATCTGCTGGTGAAGGTGGATATCGCCACGATGGCCGTATCACTGGAGGCTCGCTCACCCTTTCTTGATCATCATGTAATAGAATTTGCGGCAAGCCTGCCAGAGCGGCTAAAGTTGCGCGGACTTACAACGAAATACCTGCTGAAACGCGTCCTGAAAAAGCTACTGCCGGCTGAAAATCTTGAGCGACGGAAGATGGGTTTTGGCGTACCGATCGGACACTGGTTTCGCGGTAAGCTCCAGCCATTCTTGCGCGAAACAATCTTGTCTGAGAAAGCGTTGAATCGCGGGCTCTTCAGACCGCAGGCTGTGAAGCAACTGGTTGAGCTGCACACGCGCTCGGAACGGGACTATTCGCATCAGCTCTGGACGCTGCTGATGCTTGAACTCTGGTTTCAGAGATTTATCGACTAAATCAGAATCCAGAAGTCAGGAGTCAGAAGCCAGAATGATGGTTTTTCTTCCCGACTCCCGACTCCCGACTCGTGACTCCTGACTTCTGACTTCTGACTTCTGACTACTCACAAGATGGAGGTTCCCTGAGTGAAAGGTGTTGTCTTAGCTGGCGGATTGGGCACTCGGTTGCGGCCCCTGACGGCTGTCACAAACAAGCACTTGCTTCCGGTTTATGAT
>JBPCKD010000012.1:0-46914 GCA_051004635.1 Pyrinomonadaceae bacterium | reverse complement strand
GTTGTGGCCGGGGTTGTTTGTTTTTTTTCCCCCTTCCCTCCGCCAGGGGGGCTTGTGGACTCTCTCTGTCCCCGCCGCCACCACCGCCATCGATTTCGTGCCTGGTTAATCGCGATCCGATAGATCCAGGTTCTCAAGTCGGCCTCGCCCCGGAAGCGACCGATGCTCTGGAAGGCACGCAAAAATGTTTCTTGCGTCAAGTCGCGAGCTTCCTCGCTGTTCTCAGTCAAGCGGAACAGCAGGCCGTAGATTTCGCCCGAACGGTCGGCTACCCATTCCTCGAAAGCTGCCGCCTCACCTCGCTTTAACCTTTCAATGAACTCTGACTCAGCCGTGGGAAGCAATTCCATGGCAGCCGCAGACACAACTTGCTCCAAATCCATTTGCCCGCGAAGGGCTACTGGCTCCCCGTAGCTCACGTGTTACCCCCTGGGGCTGGAATTGGAGTAGCTGACGGCCCCCGCCTGATCCCGGCCAGTCGGGTTATTAGACACCCCGTCCGTCCGTTTGTTCCCGCATGAATTTTCGTCCCCATGATTAATTTCTCAACTGACGATTAGATGCACCATTCAGCTCACGCGCTCTAAATACCGTACAAAGACGCTGCTTGACAAGGTTTCCGAGCCGCCATTAGAGTTACTGTTTCGCTGATCATACACCTAAGAGAACGCAGTTCACTATGCGGACTTGCGAGAAAGAAACACGTGGCCAAATACAAGAAGAAACGCGCCCGGGAACTTCAGCACGATCGCTTTCGCGACACGGCAAACACTGTTTTTGAGCGCCTGGGCGATCGACTGGAAGGCAAGGGGAAGGCGATACTTTACGGAATTATTGGCGTTGTCTTGTTGGGTGTCCTGGTGGCCCTCTGGGTACAGTGGAACAGCCGCAAGGCAGATGAAGCACGGCGAGCGCTGGGTAGGGCAATCGCGATCGCCACCGCTCCGCTCTCAACGGCTGCAGTTCCTGACCCTAAGGCCCCGAAATTCGCAAGCGAACAAGAGCGAGCACAGAAAGCAATCGAGGAATTCCAGAAAGTCGCCGCCAAATACGGCGATCCTTATCGCACTGAAGCACGCTACTTCATCGCCACAAACCTGCTCTATGTAGAGCGTGATAAGGCCCTCGCCGAGCTTGCTGAGCTTAGCAAGAGCAAGAATGCCGAAGTAGCAACGCTATCCAAATTCGCTCTGGCCCAGGAGAAAGAGGCGGATCGAAAGTACGACGAGGCCGCGCAGCTTTATGCTGAATTGGCAGCCCAAAACAGCACCATAGTAACCCCTGATAACGCCAATCTCTGGCTGGCGGGTGTTTACGAGAAGCAGGGGAAAAAGAAGGAAGCTGCGGACCTGCTCTTTAATATCGTGGATGCTGCACGCAAGGCAAAGGACAAAGACGGAGCTCCTCTCCCACAAACAGCGGCTGCCAGCGCCGCAGCCGAGAAACTGCAAAAACTCGATCCCGATCGCTACGCACAACTACCCCCTGCATTCTCAGGCGGCAATCTCCTTTTCTGATTTGCAAATGGCATTACAGAACCGCGCTCGGTAGAGACTGTGTAAAAACCCAAAGATCCATTTACGCTAATTGCAGGTTAGGAAGGCGGCATGCCCCCGCTCGAGCGCCCTCGGCGCGAGAGGTTGGTTGTTATCTAAGTGGGATATCACTGGGAAAGACTCTTCTAAATGGAAAACAGTTCAGGCTTGCTCGTTGTGGCTGTAACTTGAAAGCTGAAGTAACCAGTCGCGCCGTTGGCGCTCGAGCGGGGGCATGCCGCCCTTCCTAACCTGCAAATTGACGGAGCTTGAGCCGTCCTTTTGAGATCGCTGAGTTTTCACGCAGCCTGGCCACTATCATTAATGGACAACCTTACCCACTCGTTCATAGGACTGGCCGCCTCTAAAGCCGGACTGGAAAAGCTGTCCCCGGGAACTACCGCTCTTTGCCTTCTCGCTGCCAATGCGCCTGACGGTGACATCGTCACGTTAATCTTTGGCCGATGGGCCTACCTTCAACACCATCGCGGAATTACTCATTCAATCGTCGGCACACTCGCTCTGGCGCTGGCCCTTCCACTCGTCTTCTATCTGGTCGATGCGCTCATAGCCCGAATCCGAAGTGGCGCCCGCACTGTACGACTACGCGGACTACTGCTCGCCTCAGTTGTTGCCAGCGCCACGCATCCGCTCATGGATTGGACTAATAACTATGGCGTGCGGTTTCTGCTGCCTTGGGATCCGCGATGGTTCTATGGAGATCTGGTATTCATCATTGACCCGCTCCTTTGGATGGTTCTTGGCGGAGCAGTATTTCTACTTACTTCGGAAACCAAACGCCAGATGGCCGGCTGGCTTGTCGTAGGGCTCATCACCAGCTATCTGGTCTTCTTTGGTCCGGCGAATCGTGGCGGCCTGGCGAACGCTACTTTGCTTCGGATAGTCTGGCTAGTGGCTCTGGTTGGTCTGGTTGTGCTATTCAAGAAGCAAGCCGGCAAACGTTGGGGCGCTAAGATTCCTGGTGCGGCCTTCGTCATAGTCGGGTGTTATTTGGCCGGGCTGTTTTTTATCCACACCATGGCTTTGCGGCACGCGCAGTTCGAGGCCTCAACTATCGCTCTGGAAAACAACGAGCACACGATTGAGGTGGCAGCTATGCCGACGCTGGCTAATCCTCTCAAATGGCTTGGCGTAGGGGAAACTGAACGTGCAGCCTACCGGTTTAATCTGTCGTTAACGGGAAGTAGTGGTCGTCGTTCGAACGTAGTCCGATTTGAAAAGCCAGATGCGTCAAGCTCACGCGCACTTGACCAGGCCTTACGGGATAGTCGCGCCCAGGTTTTCCTGGGCTTTGCACGTTTCCCGGTCGTACGAATTGTGGGCGAGGATTGCACAACGCAGACGCTCGTGCAGTTTGCTGACTTGCGTTACACTGAACCGGGACGCGACAGGGGCACCTTTGCTCTCGAGTTACCAGTGAATTGTCCGCCTCCGGAAATAAAGTAAGCATGAACGACTCTCAACAAATTGAAACGCTAAAGGCGCTCACTGAGGTTGCAAAAGAAAGAGAGCGACCTCATAAGGGCTTGCGCCTGGCTAGTGTGCGTGTCTCACCGGGCTCCTACCTGGCTGCGGCGAGCGTGCTCACCTTTGGATCAGCTTTGCTTCTCCGATCAGAGAAAGACCTGTGGGCGCTGGCGGCCATAGGTGTAGCCTGGTTGATCGTCCCCATCCTTGCCTTGACGGATCGAATCGAGTTTGACGGGCATAGTTTGAGTCGCCGAGGTCCCGCGCCTTTTTTCTTTCGGCTGATAGCTGGCCGGCAAAAACAACTCAGCATTGCTGACTTTGAGCGAGTGGATACGCAAGCGCTTCGTACCCTGAGGCGTGGCGGAAGAGTCAGGTATCGATACCGCACTCAAATCGTCGGCAAAAGCGCTGAATTTACTTTTGCATCGGGCGGACGAAGTTATCGACAGATGGTTCGACAGTTGTTTCCTCTGATTCACCGCGACAAGCTTGATCTCCGAACGCTCGAACTGTGTGACTACCTTTGCGACCCGAAGACGATCAACCATGAAGTCAAGGCGTTACAACTTGCTTCCGATGACGTGATCGAGAGCGCAACTTTAGATTTCAAGCTAGGTGGAAAAAGATCAGGACTTACACCAGGACGTACGGAGGCGATTGAGGATGCGCAGGCTGCGGGGCCTGCGATAGATCGCGATCGCGCCACACTGCTGGGTAGGTTGGGGAACCATCTGAGAGTTGCTGGACGTCTGAATGAGGCCCGCGAGGCGTTTCGTCGGGCCCTGATAATCATCCCGACGGATGGGCGTCTAATTTTCGACTTTGCCCGGTTGCTTCGTTCTCAGGCCACCAGCTTGAGCGACGCCCGACTTTTGTCGAGATCGCGCGCAGCTATGCGTCTGTCAGCTATGCGAGCCGGAAACGAGCCTGATTTGTTGGCGCTGGTCGGCGAGACTTTCCTTGAATGGGGGGAGGCGGGGCGGGCGCAGAGCACATTCCAGAAAGCGATCGATCTGGAGCCTGTGAACTTCAGGGCACGCATAGGACTTGCCAACCTTGCCTTGCGGGAGGGCAAACTAGCACACGTAATCCATCAGTATCGTGATGCTGCCCGCTCGGCCTCCGAGAAGGCCCTGATGGCTTACGCGCGACGCGAGGGAGACTACTACGCCACACTCAACGACGATGACGATTATCTTGCTTCCGAACTACGCAGGATTAATTGGTTGCAACACTCTCTTCGAGTGCGCCGCCTTGCCGCGCGAGTCACCAACGTCAGCATCCTCGTCGCATTAATTGTCCCCTACTTTGATTCGACCCTCGAGAGCCTCTGCTGGTGGCTGGCCACATCGTCGCTGGTCGCCTGGATCCTCAGCCTTTTCGCGATAAAGGTTCTTGCCCGCAGACGGACGCCCCAACTTGAGACTACTTCCTGAGGAGCGCAGGCATCCTGCCTGCCAGTCTGACGAGCGAGGCGAGATGAATTAAATCGAGTCGCTGACCAAGCAGGCAGGCAGGGATGCCTGCGCTCGCTAGGATTCAGTTGTCTTCGAACGCGACGAAGAGGTCTTTCCATTCTTCCTTGGTTTCCGCGTCGACGTAGCTGTCTTCGCGGGAGTGGTAGCCTCGGCGGCATCCGTGTTCCGCAAACTCTCTCCCGAAGGTTCCAGATTAGTAGGAGCAGTGGCCGCTGCCGCCATCGCGCTCTGATTTTCCGCCGGATTCGGCACCACCGTCCGGGATTGCTGCTCAACCTGTGAAGCAACTGCAATCGTGCGGGTTGGTTCGGGATTGAGCAGTGCGTCCCAACGATAGCGCGGGGCTTCGCGGCCTTCAGCGAGCCGCTTAAAAACAAGGTTAGTTACTGCCGTGGTGATCCAGTTGTGATAGAACTCGCCAACCGACGCGAGCTCGGCGTCCGGGGCAGGATTCATGAAATCGATGGCGTATGGGACACCATCTTTTATGGCAAACTCGACGGTGTTCAAATCATAACCAAGCGCAGTGCAGAGTGTCCGAACATCCTTCCGAACTCGCTCGGCCAATTCAGGCGCCAAATAATCCGGATTGTGAATGTATTGCTCGCCCGAGAGATATGGCTTTCGCGGATCGTAGGCCATGATCATGACTTCCTGCTGGCCCACACAATAGCAACGGACAAACTGGTCGAAATCAATTGCCTCCTGCAATGTCATGCACAAGGTTCCGGTCTGGTCATACTCTAACCACAACTCCTCGATCGAATTCACTTTAGAAACGTTCTTCCAGCCGCCCCCGTCAAATGGCTTTAAGAATGCCGGCAGACCCACATAATCGAGGATGCCTTGCCAGTCCAGCGGAAACTCGAGATTGCGCAGACTCTCGCTCACGATTCCGGTCATGTAGTCTTTCTGCGGAAGCAAGACTGTCTTGGGAACAGCTACGCCAAGTTTGCGGGCCAGGGAGTAATTAAAGAACTTGTCGTCGGCTGACCACCAAAAAGGATTGTTAACAATGATTGTTCCCTCTAGCGCCATTCGCTTCAAAGTTGCGCGATAGAAGGGAACTTCGTGAGATATGCGATCGATTACCAAATCATACCGAGGAGGGTCGTCGTGTCTAATTCCGCCAAGTTTCATAAACTCGGCTGTTACTTCACCTTTGCCACGTTCATTGATGTTTTTAATCAGCGCATCCGGAAATGTTTGTTCCCGTCCTACTAAAATGCCAACCTTCTTCATAACTCACCTATCCTTCTTTCAGAAAATTCGGTTTGTGGCCGCCATCCACGCATTATCCACCTCTGGTTAACGCTCAGGCGCGATTTTGGCCGTTTCGAAAAACAGGCAGACTACGATTTAACCCGACAGGTTGTCAATTCGGCAACGCTAGGATTCCCAAAGCCTCGCAAAGGATAGGAACTATACGTCCTATTGGTCCTACTGGTCCCACAGAACCAGCGGACCTCAGGCATCGACCGCCCCAAAATGCGCATCCATCAACTGTTTCCCGAAACGTCTCCAAGCCTGAGGTTGTGTTACAATTCGCGCGCTTGATGGCCACTTTCCCCGTTCTAATTCAAACATGCAATTGTTTTAAGAGGAGAACTAATTTCTTGTTTCGTTTAATTCTGACCTCAACGGTCTTCTTCGCGCTGCTGATCTGCTTGTCCGCGCCGGTTATTAGCGCAGCATCTGCTCCAAGCGTCCAGGGTCAAAGCCAGACCACTACGGCAACTGGTCAAAACCAGCAGGCCCCGAAGCCTGAAAAGGTCGATCCGAAGCAAAAGAACTTTACGGCGGAACAAGTCGTGGAATCAGCTATCTTCGTTTATGGCAGTCGTCCCTTGCTGGAGCAGATTCGGCGGAACGGTATGGAGCGCGGTCGCGTTTGTAAGCCAACCTGTGATCTGCCCGGCAAAACCGAAGAAGCCATGTATGAGCGCCGCTTTGTCAGAGGCGAAAATTCGGAAAAGGACAAAGTTCGACTCGATCAGAAGACGCCCAGCATAGAGTACTCATTGATCTACGGCGAGGGCCGTTTGTGGGGAATCATTAACGGAGCAGCCTTCACTCCCAGACAAGACACGGCAAACACCTTCCTCTCTCAGCACCGCCACAGCGTTGATAACCTCTTGAGGTACAAGGAAAACGGATCAACCCTCAACCTGGTGGGCAGGGAAAAGCAGAAAGGGCTCGATCTATACGTGCTGAATTTAGCGTCCAAAGACAAGACAACGACGCGCTATTACTTAAGCGCGAAGACCCTTCATATTCTCTGGCTCGAATATGAGGAACCAGGTGGGAGTGCCGGGCCGATCAAGTATGTGCGTAGATTTTTCGATCAGCGCTACGCTCAGGGTACGCTCGTTCCTTACAAGACAATCTTGTTGGAAGACGGCAAACAGATGCAGGAGACAAAAATTCTCAACGTCACTTACGGCCTCAAGCTGGATGATTCACTGTTCAAGAATCCCGAGGCATAGAGTTCGTCAACCAAACGACGAGGACGCGATCCTATTCCCCCGAGCGAAGTAGGGAGGAATTTTCATCGTTATCAGCCTTCTTCCACTAAAGCTCCTCCCAACCTAGTAAGTAGTCCTGCAATTCAGCGCTGCAGTCTTGCACAAAAAGTAAATAAACCGGCCGCGCAGTGCTATCAGAACCGGGAGCGGACCGGGGTCCCCAGACGGCAGCCCGTTCTGCGGTGGTGGTAGCGACCGGGTCCCGCTTGGGAAAGAGCACCAGCAAAAACCGTCAAATCGTGGTTTCCTTGGGTCTGGGGCAACCCGGTCGCTTCCACCACCCCACGCGGGATGCCCGCGCGGGTACCCCGGTCAGCTTACGGTTCTGATACCGGGTGAGATGAGGTACTTCCTGCGCAAAGCCCAGCGAGATCCTAATTTGAATCGGCGGCTGCCGCCATGCAAACGATCCACAAAATCACACGAAAATACACGAACTTCCTAAACCGTTTCGGAACCTATCGTCTTGAGAAGCGTGTATAGACTGCGGGCGGTCACCTGTCGAGGTATAATCAGGGTTATGTAGGCCGCTCCCGGTTTGTAAAGTTGCGAAGAGATTAATCCGGAAGACAGTTAAAAATCGTCAGCGCGTGTGAGAGCCTACCCACCCTGATGGACACACTAAGTACGATCGAAAATCTGACTTTCTCCGCGACGTTGCGGCCTGAGGTAGTCGCGGATCCGACCTCGGATCACGCGCTGTTGGAGGCCACGCGGATTGGCGATGAAGACGCCTTTGCAGAGCTTGTGAGTCGATATCGAAATCAGATTACGAGTTACATTTATCGTATGACCAACGATTACGACGGCGCAGTCGATCTCGCGCAGGAAACTTTTGTCAGGGTTTACCGGGCAGCCGACCGTTACCAAACGACCTACGCGTTTTCGACCTATATATATCGCATTGCCACTAACCTGGCGATTAGCGAGCTCCGCAAGCGAAAGCGGCGAAGGTTGGTGTCACTAACCGGATTCTTTCAATCAAAGGATGGCGCTGAGCCTCAGGAGTTTAATCCGGTCGACGACAAGCCATTGGCTGACACAGTGCTTGTAGCCGACGAACGCCGTCAGGCAGTACAACGAGCCATCAGCACGCTGCCGGAAAAGTATCGGGCGCCTTTGATCCTGCGGGATGTTGACGGGCGAAGTTATGAGGAAATCTCCCGCATTCTGGAAACGAGCGAGGGGACAGTGAAATCCCGCATTAGCCGAGCTCGCGGTTTTTTGCGCGAAAAGATGACCGCTTATCTCTGAGGAATTGCTATGAGAGAAATGAATTGTCGAAATGTACGCCGTGAAGTTGAAGAAGTAGCAGCGGGGGACTTGCTGAGTTCCTCAGCGATCGATCACCTGAAGAACTGCCCTCAGTGTGGAACGTTTCGCGAGGAGAGGGTGAAGTTGCGCGAGATGTTATCGACTCTTGGCGCCGTCGAAGCGCCCGGTGATTTCGAGTTTCGTTTGCGCGCTCGGCTAGCTAACGAAGAGCGCGGCGGAGGCCAGCCGTTTGTGATGCGAAATCTGTCCTTTGGCTTTCGTTCCGCGACAGTGGCTACGATTTTGCTCTTGATTGGATCGGCCCTTTTGTTTGTCAGCTTGAGGACCGCGCCGAACAGCTCTCTTTCAGCAAGTGCTACGAAGTCGCCATCAGCCGCCACTGATCAATCCCGGAACGATGGGCAAAAGGGATCCGGGAACGTTGCTACCGTCGCTGAAAAAGTGCCCGGAACAGACCCATCAGGTGTAATAGAGGGCAAGCAGACTGCACCCGCCACGCGAGAGACAGTGAATATGAAGCGAAGCGGCGGATCCAGGCGAACCGAGGTTGCATCCGTGCGAGGCGATGCAGGTCCGCGTGGACGTCTGAAGACGCGTGATATGGGCGCCACGGAGGCCAGAGTTTTGCGGCAAACGGATGCAATGGCCGTCACGGGATCGACTACTGCCTTTCCTATCGGGGCTTCATTTCAGTCTCTGAAAGTTTCGCTCGATGATGGCCGTGGGACGTCGCGAACGATCTCTCTTCCTTCTGTCAGCTTCGGGTCGCAAGGAGTTTTGGCGCAGAGCTCGTCTCCCTTGTTGGCTGCAGCGAGAAGGGACTGGTAAAAACGGTGTGGGGAAGGATCAGGAAAACTGAGTAAGTGATGAGAATAAATAAGACAATTAGTCTGTTTACAAGTGTATTAGTCTGCGGCCTGGCTTGGTTTCAAATTGGGGCTCAGACACCTTCCTCACCTCAGCCGATGGGCGCGCATGAGGGTCGAAAGCCCATCGCTTCGACGCGCGTAAATCCGGTTATCGTACAAATTGGCGCGCCTGCACCGCAGGTTGTGACGATCCTGCACCGTCTCAACGGCTTGAAGGTCTTCCGATTATTGCTTCGATCCAGCGAGCAGTTTGGCTCGATTGCCAAGCTCGATGAAGCTTTCCAGATTGCCGGCGACGTTCATACGAATGTGGTTGCCGGACTCACACTCGACGACGGCCAGACGATCGCTGCCTGGTTACCGGAAGCCGAAGCCGAAATGCCGCCTCCAGCATTTCCGTTCTCGCCGAAAGCGCCTGCGCCACCTAAAGCTCCTTCAAGTGGAGCTCGGGCTGCCAAAGCCGCGACCGTTTCCGAGATGTCTGCAGCCTTTCCCGGCTTTCATTCTGGCCCGCTGGCTGGGAATCTGCTCGGACCCGCGGATCTCAAGATTATCACGCGCGATGGCAAGCGACTTTTGGGACGTTACCTCGGACTAGACGGCCTCACCGGATTGTCAGTAATTACATTGGCCAACAGTAGTTTTCCGAAAGTGGTCGACGCGAAAGATCAACTCATCAGCGTGGGCCAGCGACTTCGTCTCGTGGGACCGGAGCCTGCTTCGCACTCGGAGCCGAGCACGAGGACTGCGATGTACGTTCGCATAGGCGAAACAAGAGTGACAGTTGCCAGCGTGAGTCGCTCCCCTTCGGGAGTAGTCGCTCGCGTCAACATCCAGTCAGCAAACTTAACGCCTGCAAATATAGGAGCCATTGCGCTTAACGAATCCGGCGAGACAATTGGAATCGTGGATGCAGTGGAGGGTAGCGAAGCAACGATAGTCCCTGTGGCCGTGGTACGCAGTGCCGTGAAGCGAGTGATTGCCCGGCAGGCTAGTGTACCGAGACCCTGGCTGGGAGTCCGTGGCGAGCCGGTTCGGTCTCTATCGCTCGAACGAATGCTCGGCGTGGGCTGGGAACCGGAGCGAGCGCGCGCCCTGGCGGAAAAGCGCGAAGGGATAATGCTCACCTCTGTTGCGCCGGGAAGTCCTGCCGCGCAGGGACGGCTCTGTCCTGGTGATGTGATCTTAACTGTGAACAAGGAAGCGGTTCGCAATGCTGATGACTTCTCCTGGCTGCTGCAGGAAGCGGAACCTGGAAGTTCGGTCCACTTTGATGTCGCGCGCCTTGGGAAGCTCGGCTTCGAAGCGTTTGAGATCAAGCTAAGCGAGTCGCCGGATCCATTTTTTGGCTGGAGGACATTTGAAACTCCGAAGGCTTTAGCGCCCGGATCGCTGATGGCCCAGGGTATAGAAACCATCGCCATCAAGCCCAGGGTTGCCTTGCCCCGTTTTGGGGCAAACGGTGGACTTCTCGTGGTGTATGTTCAGCCGGCAACCCCGGCGTTCAAGGCCGGACTCCTGCCAGGCGATGTGATTGAAGCTATTGATGGGCAAAAGCTCTTCCCAGCTTCGCGAAGCGTGACGCTCCTGAGCAAACCCGGAGCGAGTTCGATATTCTACATAGTGCGCAATAAACAGAAGATGACACTGAAAGTCCCCGCAAAGTAGCAGAGGCCGCAGTTTAGTGTTCAAGCTTTAGCTTGCTTGGCTCCGAAAGAAGCAACTGAAGGTTGAACTCTGAACATCTTGACGCACGGTGACTCGATCCTCCTTGATTGTTCCGTGGCCGCTCCTCGACTTGCTGTGTTACTCTAACTCCATCCTGAATGACAGCTTGGCCGTCGAAATTCCGTCGGACGGGACTGTCCAATATCGACACCCGAATCCTTGTCTACGCCTATATTGCATGACGCCGTTTCGCGTTATCACGAGTTGCTTCGCGACAGTAATCTTGCGGAGTCGTCCCGCGCGATGCTCGATGAAGGCCTGGAGCGCTCAAGGCTAATATTTGGCGGACGCCGCCTTACCCCCTATCTGCGACCACACTTTGTCGCCGAAGACGACTTTGCTCGAATCGTCACTGCCTGCGAAACGGTTTGGTCTGCGATACAGAAAGTAAAGGATGCAGCGATCGAAGATGTGTCGATTATTGACGACCTTGGCGTGACGGAAATCGAGCGTGAATTGATCAGTATCGACCCTGGTTATCGTGCCGTCTCTCCCACCGCCAGGCTCGATTCATTTCTTACCGATCGCGCTTACAGCTTTGTTGAGCTTAACGGTGAAAGTCCCGCTGGTATCGGTTACGTAGATGCCGGCTTCGACATCTTTTCGCAGCTTCCAGTAATGAGGCGGTTCGGTGAATACTACAACTTCCGACCCTTGTATGGCCGGCGCTTTATGTTGGATGTGCTGCTGGATTCCTACGAAGAATTTCTCGGCCGGAAGCCGGATAGCGTACCTCAAATCGCCATAGTTGATCTGAAGGATAGACCAACGCAAAGCGAGTTTGAGCTATTCAAGGAGTTTTTCGAAGGCGAAGGTTATCCTGCGACGATCTGTGCACCGGAGGAATTGGAGTTTGACAACAACCGGCTACGCGCCGGCAATTTTCACATCGATATTGTCTACAAGCGTCTGCTTGTTAACGAGTACCTTCCCATCATGTCGGATTTTCCTGCGCTTTTGGAGGCGTACCGGGCCGGCGCTATCTGCATGGTAAATAGCTTTCGCTCAAAGCTGATTCACAAGAAGGCCTTGTTCGCTGTTTTGACTGACCCCCACCGGGCCAATCTGTTCTCGAGTGAAGAGCATGAGGCTATTCGCAAACATGTGCCGTGGACGCGGCTGGTGCGAGTGGAAAAGAATGACTATTTCGGGACGGAAATCGACTTAGTCGAATATCTTACAGCCAATCGGCAAAAGCTGGTTCTAAAGCCAAACGACGACTATGGTGGACACGGAATCACTATCGGTTGGAACACGGACCAAGCTGGTTGGGACGAAGCCTTGCGTAATGCCCTGGCAAACGGCGATTATCTCGCGCAAGAGCGTGTGCCGACCGCGCGAGAAACGTTTCCGGCGCTAAAAGATGACGGTACTATTGAATTCGCAGAACAGTTGGTCGATCTAGATCCGCTGCTGTTCAATGGCAAGGTTCGATCCGCATTCACACGGCTGTCGTTTACTGAGCTCGCCAATGTCAGTTCGGGCGGCGGCATGGTTCCAACGTTTATCATTAGCGAGAAATAGTAATTGAGAGTCCAGCCTCCGGTTGGGCCAGGTGAGCAGGATAGAGCTTTGCCCAAAGAACTCGTTCTCAGTCCGCCCTAGCGGACGGCTGACAATAGTCCAGCAATTCATCGCTGGGACGAGAGCAATTTCGCCACGAAGTCCGCGAAGCGGACGACTGAACCAGTCGGTATCGAGCAACTGTCTTCAGCCGTCCACTTCACGGACTAGGTCTCCCACTTCCATCCCAGCAGTGAACTGCTGGGCTACTATAAGTCGTCCGCTTGGCGGACTGATCGAATTACTTTTTGGGCTGAGGCTGAGAGCTTGAACTCTGAACTCGGTAAAGTACAATTAGGTTTGACACGAGAAAAACCAAGGGAGACTCAAAATTGGTTGATGAACCTGAAGAAAGTCTGGACGGACCCGATGAACGACGACGCCACGATCGTTCACGATTGATCGTCGACGTTTTCTATGACGGTAACGATGCGACGGGTGTGGCAGCGACGAAAGACATCAGCGCGGGCGGCTTTTACATGAATACTACTGCCAATATCCCGGAAGGCTCCGTACTTCTTGTTCGCATCCCTTTTGGTGATGGAAAACAGGTGGTGGCGAATGCGGAGGTTGTCTACATCAATCCCGAGCGTGGCCTGGGCCTCAGGTTTCAAAGCTTGTCAGAAGAGAATCGCGAATTAATTGAACGCGAACTGGGAAGTGATTGAGCCGGCTTCAGACGTGAACCAACTGCGATGGAGCGATCTCTCTGACGACCTACGCGGGGCTCTTAAAGACAAACTGACCGGTCTCTGGGGTGCAACCGGCGACGCAGAGGCTTTCGACTCGCTCTCAATCGATAAGCAACAGGCCCTGCTCTTGATCCTGTCTCGCTTGCGCGAGAAGAGCCTCTGGCACCTCGTCAAACACGTAACTAATCTTTACGGCGAGGATGGGGTGGGTCTTGAGTTTACGCCTTTGCCTGTGCTTGAATCCACGCTCGCGGGAAGAAGGGATTTCACGCGGCGTTTTGCAAAGCATCGAGACACGAGCGGGGGCTTCTACGAAAGGGGCCGGTCAGAAGCAGCGCTCCATTTCCTGTATGTAGACCAGACTCCGCCAAAGTGGTACGTTCACTTTGATCTTTACAGCCCGGTGCATTCGCCCAGCAGCGCTTTTAAGCATTTCCGATTCGAGTATTTCCGCAAAGTTAAACCCAACTGGCAGGTCATTCAGCAACGCTTGAAGGGTTAAGCTTCACCTCACGAATAAGGGAGGAGCAAGCCATGTTCAGTCAGTTCACTCTAGGCATTGAGGAAGAGTTTCAGATTGTAGATCCACAAACGCGTGAATTGCGGTCGCATGTTTCCGAATTTCTGGAAGAAGGCAAGATGATTCTCGGGGAACAGATCAAGCCCGAGATGATCCAGTCGATGATCGAGGTCGGCACCGGCATCTGCAAAAACATCCAGGAGGCGCGAGCGGATATCACCCGCTTGCGCAGCATTATCTCCAGTCTGGCCGCTAAGACGGGGCTGGTAATTGTGGCCGCCTCAACGCATCCGTTTTCTCGGTGGCAGGATCAGAAAATCTACGATGACGAAAGATACGAGTTGCTGGTACAGGAGCTGCAGACTGTCGCTCGTTCGCTTTTGATTTTTGGTTTGCATGTTCATGTCGGCGTCGCCGACCCGGAACGCCGCATTCACATCATGAATGCCGCGCGCTATTTCCTGCCGCATGTGCTGGCGCTAACCACTTCGTCTCCGTTTTGGATGGGCCACAATACCGGACTCAAGTCATACCGAACCGAAGTTTTCAAACAGTTTCCGCGGACCGACATCCCCGACCATTTCGACTCCTACAGCAACTTCCAGCGGTATGTCGATTTGCTGGTAAAAACCGGATGTATTAACGACGGCAGGAAGATTTGGTGGGACCTGCGTCCGCATCCCATTTTCCCCACGCTGGAGTTTCGCGTCTGTGATATTCCTACCCGGGTTGACGATACCGTTGCCATTGCCGCGCTGTTTCAGGCCATCGTTGCCAAGCTCACTAAGCTGATCGAGAAGAATCTCGGCTTTCGCCTGTATCGACGTATGTTGATTCAGGAAAACAAGTGGCGGGCGGTCCGTTGGGGACTGGACGGCAAGATGATCGACTTTGGCAAACAAAAGGAAGTGCCGACTCGCGATTTGGTTCTCGAGTTACTGGACTTCGTCGACGACGTCGTAGACGAGTTGGATTCGCGCAAGGAGATCGAGCATATCCACACGATTCTCGAGCGTCGCACTTCAGCAGAAGAACAACTCCGCGTCTTCAATGAGACGAAGGACCTGAACGCTGTTGTCGATCGTTTGATTGAGTTAACGATGGAGAACGTGCCGGTGGCCAGTGATTTCACGATGTCGTCGCGGCCCGTGACAGCGGCATCGACGATCTCTAAATAGTTCTCGATGCGTTAGCGGCGGTCTGAATTTAGCCCGGCGTTTCGCCGCCGCGTCCCTCCACCTCGTCGCATCGGCGAGGGCCGATGAAGGGCGCAATTCGGTGGTCTGCGCCATCCTGCCACCACCGGCTACTGTCTGGACAGCCCTTCAAACTGATGCCCGTCCTTCTCGTCGACTTGCTTTCCCCGCCAGGTAATACTGCCACAGCATTCTCGCGGCCACAGAGCGGAAGGGCCGCCACGCTTCAGCCATTTCCGATAACTGGTTTGGAACTGGCCTGTGTGGAAGCTGCTTGAGTTTCGTAACCGCGATGGCAAGGGCCAGGTCACCTGCCGGCCAAATGTCTGCGCGGCACAGCGCCATCAGCAGGTAGACGTCAGCGCTCCACGAGCCAATACCTTTAACCTCCATTAACGCGTCTTTTGCCTGCGCATCATTCATTCGCGAGAGTTGCGATAGACGCAAATGCTTGTCACGTAGCGATTGGGCGAGGTGCAGACAATACGCGGTTTTTTGACGCGTTAGTCCCTGAGACTTCAGATGCGTTTCGCCCAGCTCGATCATGCGCGCTGGATGAAAGGGAACTACGCTATTATTTAGACGAGCAAATATTGAGGCTGCCGAGGAGAGCGACACTTGTTGTTCCAGTATGATCTTTACAAGGGTGGGAAAGCCGGGCTTCCGCGCCCAAAGCGGCGGCGGCCCGAACCTCTCAAGAATTGAAGCCAGATCCTGATCGCGCCTGGCTAGTTGCTTTGCTGCTTCGACCAGAGTCGTCTCAGTTAAGACGTCGGGCTTCATAGAGAAACTGTTTAGACGGTTGCCAGGGTATGAACAAACAGTCACACCAGGCTAATCCTGCGTTAAATGAGACTCCGCGCCGCGACTTACTTACTATGATTGAGAGCCAGGCTCAGGAAGTTTTCAAAGAGGATGCGGCCGTCGCGGGATTCGTTTTGGTGTTCCCAGCGCGTACGGCTTTTGTTCCAATCTTCGAAGGATTTTTCCAGATGAAACTGGACGGTGTAGATAAGCTGACCCTGGTCGCGTTTTACCATCATCTGGTTGCGGCAAAGGTATGACGTAGCGAGGAGTGTAAAACCCTCAGGAACGCGATCGATTTGGAGACCATGGTTTTGCCAGACACGCAGTACACGTGACTGCTGCGTATAGTCTTGCCAGAGCCCGGATGAGGGATTATTCATCCCGCGAAAGATCGGATCTGATGGGTCGGTAATGCGAATGAAACGGTACTGATATTCCAAAGGCCGGTTTTCGCGCTGCTCGTGTTGCTCAAGCCGGTCGAGCGTAATCACGTTAGCTCCGAAGCCTAACCCGACAAGTTGGTGTCCTCCGCAAATCGCAAGAACAGGAACGGTAGTCTTACGAATAAACTCGCCGAAAGTCTCAATTACAACCGGGTTGTAGTAATCGAAGTCGCGCAGCGTGCCGCTCAGAACAATCGCATCCGGCTTAAACTGCTCCGCTGCCACCGACGCAGAAGCCAGATCTGTGACTTGAGTAGTGGGACGTTGCACCAACCGATCTACGTTGCTGATGATGTTTTCAATAGCCATTCCGGCAATGCGGCGTTCACGTTTGATCTCCAGCGCCGCGGCGCTCCCCCAGTCGCTTCGGGCCACGTCTGATAGGTCGTCTTCATCGCGGAGCAGACTATCAACGACCAGCACGCGCACTTGCTCGATCTGTTTTTCGATCGGCTCGTAACGACAAAACGTCTGCTGATTGTGGGGAAACGGAAGCGCGTTGCCGGGATCGGCTGGAGGTAGTTCGTCCATTGATCCTTCCCTGGGTTCTTCACTCATCTTCGGTATTAAACTTCGAACTCTTCTGTAACGCAAGTGGGCTTGCGTGAGCAGTTCAAGTTTTGACTTACTTAATCGAATGCACTGAGCTTTGATTGAACTGGCAGGGTCCTAATTGGCGGTCCAACCTTTTGCTCGGCAGTTGGTAAAAACGATCCACCAAGTACACGAAAGTTCACGAAGAAGATTTAGTGTTGCTTAGTGTGATTTAGTGGATCGTCTTGGATCGTCTACTTATTTCTTGAATTAAGAGGCTACTGTTGAACTTCTCAAACCTAAGACCGCTGTTTCGTGCTCTGCTTAAACTCCGGAACGGAGGCTCCGGCACCGGCATCGAGAATCTCAGCTCTTATTTCATTAACCAATAGCCGGCGGATTCGGTTCTTGAATGAACCAGACTGTCCAGCGGAATAGTGGTCCGCCAGCAGAAACATGCGGTGCCATGAAGATTCAAGTTCGTCAGCCAGTTGAGAGATCTTTGTGATGTCGTAGGGAACCGCCACGTGCTCACAGCCGACGCGTGCAAATACAGCAAGGTAGCGCGCAGTGGCCAGGTCGGGACAAAGTAATCGTCTGCGACCAGCTTTCAATTCCACGCCCAACAAAGTGTGATGGATCTCTACTCGCGGGTTATCAGGTAATGCTTCGAAGTGATAGGCACGCGTGCGCAACCTGCGTATACGCTCGCGATAGATATCGGGTAGCCAGGCTTCCTTAAGCTCGGCCTTGACCTGCGCGGCATATTCGGCTGCATTCATCTTTGGCAGAAACGTCCGATCAACTAGGTGGTCAGTCAGTTCATCGCCTCTACCTCATCGATACTGAGACGCCGCGCTTTGTCGAGAGCGCATTGATGACGCGGCCAGGAAAAAGACCAAGATAGAAAACGCCCAGCAGGGTGATCGCAAGCGCAACGCCAATACTCGCCGGTATTCTCGGCGCAGTCCATCCAGTCGATCGTTCGCGGAAAAACATTACGATGATGAGTCTCAGGTAGTAGTAGGCTGAGATGGCGGTATTCAGTACGCCGATCACCACCAGCAGGAAGTAGCCCTGATCGAGAGCTGCGCGAAAAACCAGGACCTTGCCGATGAACCCTGCAGTGAGCGGCATTCCCAGCAAGCTCAGTAAGAACAACGACAAGGAAAACGCGAGCCATGGCGATTGGAAACCGATGCCGTTGTAATCCTCCACTTCAGTGCGGCGATCACCCGCGCGGGCGATCAGTTGGACTACAGCAAAAGCGCCAAGGTTCATTACCGCGTAAGTCAAAAGATAGAAAATGACGGAAGTGATGGCAGCACTTCTTTGTTCACCATCGGAGGCAGCGCCGGCTGCGATAAACCCAACCAGGGCGTAGCCGGCATGTGCGATTGACGAATAGGCGAGCATTCGTTTGACGTTGTTCTGAGCGATCGCCACAACGTTGCCGACTGTCATCGTCGCGATTGCCAAAATTACCAGCGCGTAGATCCATGCACTGTGAATTTGACCCGCGATCGACGGACTACCCGTAGCGACTACGAAAGGGAAAGCGAAAACGAAGACTCGCAGAAATGAAGCAAAGCCGGCCGCCTTTGGACCCGCAGCCATGAAGGCGGTGACGGGCGTGGGCGCGCCTTCATAGACGTCCGGGGTCCAAACGTGAAACGGCGCGGTGGCGATCTTGAAGCCAAAGCCAACCAGCATCATCGCGGCGCCAGCGAAAAGCAGCAGTGGATACTGCGCATCGGGCAAGCGTCTGGCTATCTCCGCGATATTGGTTGTGCCAGGCAGGCCCGCTGTTGTTGAGGTCGCGCCGTAGGTCAGTGCGATACCGTAGAGCAGAAACGCCGACGAAAAAGAGCCGAGAATAAAATATTTCATCGACGACTCGTTGGAACGAATGTCAGTGCGACGAAAACCGCACATGACGTAGGTGGCGATCGAGAGAATTTCAAGCCCGAGGAAAACTATGACAAGATCGCCGGCCGAAGCCATAAACATCATGCCGGCCGTGGCAAACATCAGCAGCGAATGAAATTCGCCGGCCGGTAGCCGCTCATTCTCAACCCAAACCATTGAAACCAAAATTGTGAGGGCGGAGACGATTATGAATACGAAGGTGAAGCCCAATCGAAGCTCATCCAAAACGATCATGCCATTGAAAGCTTCCCCGACGCCCTGCCATGAAAGCCAAAGCCAAGCTGAACTGACAGCCGCGGCCATCAATCCAGCCAGGGAAATTGCGCCGGTTACCCAACGCTGAGCGGGCTTCCCAAAAGCGTCCGCGAGCATGACCACCACGCCAACTATGCAAACGATCAACTCAGGCAGGATCAGCCATAGGTTAACGTCCGGCATCGTGAATTGTAGCGATAAGAAATTCATCGTTTCAGGTTCAACTCATGTTAATGCTCGATCTTTCACCGGCGCTTACTTCCTTTGGTCAACTACTTCCGCAAACGACCCACCCGTGGGTGGCGCCGCCACGCGACTCCTAACTTCCTCCACACTCGCTCGGGATCGGTCCAGAAAAACTCGTGGATAGACACCCATGAAGAGCATCAACACGAGCAACGGGATAAGCAGGCCAATCTCGCGGGAGTTGAGATCCTTCAGTTTTGCGTTTTCCGGGTTGGTCACTTTGCCAAACACCACGCGTTGCAGCATCCACAGCATGTAGACCGCCGCCCAGATTACGCCGGTCGCCGCCAAGAGCGTGGCAATCCAGGCGTGCTGGATTGCGTTTGAGGTCCAACTGCCAAGCAGTATCAGAAACTCGCCGACGAAGCCGTTCAGAAACGGCAGCCCAATCGATGAAAGCGAAGCAATCACAAACAGGGTCGAAAACCACGGCATCGGTGTGGCCAATCCGCCAAACTCGCTAATCATCCTCGTGTGGCGGCGCTCGTAGATGAAACCGACGAAAAGGAACAGCGCTCCCGTCGAAACCCCGTGATTCAGCATTTGATAAAGAGAGCCCTGCATTCCCATCTCAGTAAAAGAGAAAAGTCCCAGCACGACAAAGCCCATGTGACTCACGGAAGAGTAGGCCACCAGGCGCTTCACGTCTGGCTGGACCATCGCCACGAGGGCGCCGTAGATAATTCCGATTATCGCAAGGGTGATCATTACCGGAGCAAACTTCCGCGACATGTCAGGGAAAAGCCCGAGGTTGAAACGAAGCAGACCGTAAGTTCCCATTTTGAGCAGGACGCCGGCAAGAATAACCGACCCGGCGGTTGGGGCTTCCGTATGGGCGTCAGGCAGCCAGGTGTGCAACGGAAACAGCGGGACCTTGATGCAGAAAGCGAAGGCAAAGGCGAGAAACAACCAGAACTCTGATCGAGGCGACAAAACAGTTGCGCTCGATCGCATAGCTTCCAGAATAACGACGTAGTCGAAGCTGCCGTAGAGATAATAAAGGGCGATTATTCCCACCAGCATTAACAAACTGCCGACCGCGGTGTAGATAAAGAATTTGACCGCCGCGTAGATTTTCCGCTCACCACCCCAAATGCCGATCAGGAAAAACATCGGCACCAGCGATGCTTCAAAGAACAGGTAAAAGAGAAGCAGGTCAAGGGAGACGAATACGCCAATCATCGCGCCAGCCAATAGCCCGAGAAACAAGTAGTATGCTAGTTGACGCTTATGAATCGCAGTCCAGCTCGAGAGGATGGCGATCGGCATCAGCAGCGTCGTGAGTATCACCAGCCAGAGACTGATCCCGTCGACTCCGATGTGGTAATGCGCGCCGATTGACCCAATCCAGAGCACATCCTCGACGAAGCGAAATTCCTTTGCTCCGGCCGGAACCCCCCGGATTAGCAGCAACGAAAGCGCAAAGTCTACGACGCTAAAGAAGAGCGCGATCCATTTGTAGTTTGACTCCAGTTTGCTCGGCAGCAGGCTATAAGCCACTGTCGCAAGCGCGCCAATGACGGGCACTAAGATGATCGCTGTAAGCAAATGCTGCTGCATAAAATCTAGGGAACCATACCCAAACCGAAATACGCAAAGAAGCCGATTACTGCCAATGCTCCCAGCAGAATGATCGCCGCGTAACCACGGACAAACCCGCCCTGGAGCCGCCGAACAAGGGTCCCTGTCTCGGTGACGACGTCGCCAATCGCATGCAGGAACCCGTCGATCACGCCAACGTCAAACAGTTTCCATAACCCTTCGCGCGAAAACACCACGATAGGCTTAATAATTGTGGCGTCGTAAACCTCGTCCACGTAGTACTTGTTCTCCAGGATCCTCGGCATTAGTAGTAGCGGCCGCTTTTTAAAAACCACCCAGCCAATACCGATACCCAAAAATGCAATTACTACTGAGACTAAGGTCAGTAAGCGCTCCGCCCGAATCTCTTCTGGCGAATGAGCGTGTTCTGCGCCTGCTGCTAGCGGCTGACCGAGCTCGTGTATCGGTGAAGGACCATCGTGGGGCTGAGGCTTGGGCGACAACCATTCGATTTGGTCCGCAACCGATTTGCCGGTTTCATGATCCGCCGGCAGTTGGCTGATTACAGGTTCAAGCGTGCGCTCAATGTAGTTTGTCGGATGCTCGCTGAATAAAGAACCAAGCGCATACGGCACTCCGATGAGGCCTCCGAAGGTTGAAAGCACAGCCAGCACGATCAGCGGGGCGGTCATGGTCCAGGGTGACTCATGCGGCTCATGGACGCCGTGATCCGAATGATGCGCATCGTCGTGAATTGCGCTGTCATCGTGCGCCGCGGACGCGTGGTCCAGATGTTTCTCGCGAAATCGCTCATCGCCCCAAAAAGTCATGACCATCATTCGGGTCATGTAAATAGCGGTGAGGAGGGCTGTCAGCGCGGCGACGAACCAAAGCAACTTATTCCACACGGGGTTCGGCATACTAAAAGCCCTCGCGCTCCACGTCTTCCACAGAATCTCATCCTTGGAAAAGAAGCCCGCGAAAATGGGTATTCCTGAAATGGCCAGCCAACCCGCCATCATCGTGGCAAACGTTATGGGCATGTACTTGCGAAGTCCGCCCATGCGCCGCATGTCCTGCTCGTGATGCATGGCATGAATTAACGAGCCGGAGCCGAGGAAGAGCAGCGCTTTGAAGAACGCATGTGTGATGACGTGAAAAATCGCAGCCCCAAACGCGCCCACACCGCAGGCAAGAAACATGTAACCAAGCTGCGAGATGGTTGAATACGCGAGCACCTTCTTGATGTCGTTTTGAGCCAGACCGATGGTGGCGGCAAACAGCGCCGTGGCGGCGCCGATGATTGCCACGATGAACATCGCCGTCGGCGCGTGGGTATAAATAGCCGAGCAACGAACGATCATATAAACGCCGGCGGTTACCATCGTTGCCGCATGAATCAAGGCGGAGACCGGAGTTGGACCCGCCATGGCGTCGGGTAGCCAAACGTAAAGTGGAATCTGCGCGCTCTTACCGGCCGCGCCGATGAAGAGCAGCACTGCAACTGAAGTCAGGCCGCCCGCGAAAATCGCCCCCCATGCGAAAGGCTCAACGGGCATGGTGCTTATTACGTTGAAAACGCTGGTTACGCCGGTCAACGGCTGATCAAAGAAACTAATGGAAGCGCTCCCTGCCGCGGAAGTGATGTAGAAAATGAGCATTATGCCAAGCACAAAGCCCCAGTCTCCCACGCGGTTTGTGATGAAGGCCTTCTTGGCGGCGTCTCCAGCTTCCTTGCGGTCGATGTAGTAACCAATTAACAGATACGAGCAGAGACCGACACCTTCCCAGCCCACAAACATCAACAGAAAGTTATCAGCCAGAACAAGCGTCAGCATCGCAAACATGAAGAGGTTCAAGAACGCAAAGAAGCGATAGAACCCACTGTCTTCATGCATGTATCCAACGGCGAAGACATGTATGAGGAACCCTACAAAAGTAACGAATAGCGCATAGGTACCGCTTAGGCGGTCCATCGCCAGACCGAAGTCTGCGCGAAACGTACCGACTTGAACCCAGGTCCAGAGATGATCGAAAACAGGCTCGGTTGAGCGAAGTGCTCCCCCTGATTTGAAAGCGAGATAGAAAGCTACCAGCGTAGAAACACCCACAGCCGAGCAGGCTATAAGTCCGATGAACTTTTCATTGCGCAGACGCCGGCCGACAATCCAGTTGATGGCTGCGCCTGCCAACGGAGCGAAGATAATTAGACTTAGGAGGTTGTTTTCCACTAACGTTTGTCGGTTCGCTTTTGTCTTCGGTGTTTAATCTATGTCTTCTCTCATTCCCGATTCGTTTAGAGGTGGGCACCGCCCACCGGCTCAACTTTGCATGAAATTTGTAACTACCGGCAGTGACCGTCCTTTCAACGTTGCACCGGTGGGCGGTGTCCACCTCTAAACGAATCGGGTACCAAAGACCTTAGATCAAAGCACGAAGCTTAAAGTTTCAAAATACTCGCCTCATCCACATCAAGAGATTCGCGATTGCGGAAGATCGTAATAATGATACCGAGTCCGACGGCAGCTTCGGCTGCAGCTACCGTCATTACGATGAACACGAAAAGCTGACCGGTAACGTCCTGAAAGTAACTCGAGAATGCTATGAATGTTAGATTCACGGCATTGAGCATCAGCTCGATGCACATGAACATCGCGATCGCGTTGCGCTTGATAATCACGCCGACCGCGCCAATCGTAACACGAATGGCGGAGAGAGCGAGATACCAGGAGAGTTGTGGTTCCACGATCTTATTCTCGGTTCTCCGGGTCCGAGTGAAAATCGACTCCGAGAAGGTGCGCCGCTTCGGCGGTAGTGTCGGTCTCTACCACTCCCTTGTTGCCGGCTGCGCCCGGGCCAACGATGTCCATCGCCAGAACCTGTGCACCGGGTACGACCCGTGCGGTGGACGACAAGGTGGTGTTTCGACGGGCCAGCGACATCGCGCCCACGATAGCCATCAACAACAAAACAGACGTGATCTCAAATGGCAACAGGTATTGAGTGAACAGGCCCACCCCGATCGAATGAGTCAGTCCGACGTTTGAGCCAGTGCGCGGCAGGTTAGACTCAGTGGCCTGGACCGAATAAAGAATAAAAGCCGTTTCGGCAATCAGCACTGCTGCCATACCAATCGCTGCCGGCACCAGAAAACGGAGTCGCTTCCGCCGCGGCTCTTCGTGTTCGACGTTGAGCAGCATGATCACAAAAATAACCAGGACCATGATGGCCCCGGCGTAAACAATCACCTGCACGGCGGCGATAAAAGGGGCGGCCAGGGTCACATAAAGGGAAGCCAGCGCGATGAAAACGCCGATCAGAGAAATGGCGCTGTAGAGCGGATTGCTCTGGGAGACCATCGCAATTGCGCAACCAATGGCCAACCCGGCAAACAGTATGAATAAGATCGTTGTCATTTAAATCGTAACGTGAACCTAAAACGTGAATCCAAAACCCTTATCGTTTAGAGGTGGGCACCGCCCACCGGCTCAACCTGCCATGGAATCGTCTACCGTCGGGTGCTCGTCCTTTCAACATTGCACCGGCGGGCGGTGCCCGCCTCTAAACGAACCTTACGATAAAAACAAAAGGCCATGACGAAACGAAGCACAGCCTTTACGTAGTGAAAAGCAGAATCGTCGCCGTCAGAACGATGTTCACGATCGCCACCGGCAGCAGAAACTTCCAGCCGAAGTCCATCAGCTGATCAAAACGAAAGCGGGGCAGTGTGCCCCGCAGCCAGATATACAAAAACAGAAAGAACAAGATCTTAGCGAAAAAGTAGAGCACTCCCAGCAACGGGAATTGTGCTACGCCAGGTCCATTCCAGCCGCCGAGAAAAAAGGTGGTGGCCAACATCGATACGGTGATCATGTTGATGTATTCAGCGTTGAAAAAGAGTAGGAACTTGATGGAGCTGTATTCAGTATGAAAACCTGCGACCAATTCTGTTTCCGCTTCGGGCAAGTCGAAAGGCACCCGGTTCGTCTCAGCGATGGCGGCTATCAAGTAGAGAATGAATGCCAACGGTTGATAAAAGATGTTCCACTGTAGGCCGTACCAGCCTGACTGCTGCTCCACGATGGTGTAGAGATCGAGCGTGCCGGAAATCAGAATTACGCCGATGAGAGATAAGCCAAGGGCGAGCTCGTAAGAGATCATCTGCGCGGCTGAGCGAAGGCCGCCCATCAGACTATACTTATTGTTCGACGACCAACCGGCGAGCGCGATGCCGTAAACACCTACTGAAGTGACACCCAGCACGTAAAGCAGTGCGACATCGAAGCGCGCGATGACGAGCGGAAACGTCCCGAGGAAGGGAAGCGTGATCGTTGGTCCGAAAGGATAGACGATGATGGCCATGATTGCGGTCACTACCGCGATCATCGGCGCGAGCAGGAAAACAAACTTGGTTGACTGATCCGGAACCAGGTCTTCCTTCATCATAGTTTTGATGAAGTCGGCAAAGGGCTGCAGAACCCCGCCATAGCCAACGCGGTTTGGCCCAACCCGTCCCTGAATAAATGCCAGCACGCGGCGCTCTGCCAGCACTGTAGCGGCGACGAGCAGCATGATTGTCAGAAATGCAATCGTGATTGCCACGATCAGCATTACTGAATGAATGTATGGATTGTTCCAGTCCATCTTTCTGGTAAATGGTAAATGGTAATTGCTGGTAAATGGTAAATGGTGAATAGTAAATGGTAATTAACCGCCAGCGTCCGCTGTCTATTTACCATTTACCATTTACTATTTACCCGTACACTATTTACCCGTCGTTGCTCCAACTTCCTGTCGAAGGTCCGCATCAACCGTAATCTGATATAGCGGTGAAACTCTGACTGTTTCGGGTTGGGGGTTACCAGCCGCCAGCAAATGAAACTGTCCCACTTTGTCCGTCAAGGTTCCAAGCTTGAAAAGCTCGTGTCCAACCCTGGGAGTGACGGTCAGTTTTTCTCCATCATCGGGCAAATGTTGGACAGCCTGGCGGAGAGCGATCATTTCCGTTGCCAGGTCTCGTTGTTCCACAATCGGATACTTCGCCTGGACAGGATTGGATTCATCCTTCAGCACGGGGTACCGAAGGCCTGCATACGCCGGAACGCGCTCGGCAATCTCAAAGAAGACCGCACTCGCCGACATCTCAAACTTAAAGTCCATCCCCAATTCCGCAGCCAGTTGCGCGGTGATCATCCAGTCAGACTTCGACTGATTCACGGGCGGAACAGATTGGCGCACTCGCTGCACGAAACCGTCATTGTTTGTAAATGTTCCGTCGATCTCGGCGAAGGATGCAGCGGGCAGGACCACGTCGGCGAAGGCGGTCGTATCAGTCTCAAAAAGCTCCTGAACCACAAGGAAGTCTAATTTGCTCAAAGCCTCTTCGCGGCCGCTCAACTGGTGGGCCAGAAAACTGCCGGTAACATACATTGCGCGAATCTCATCGCCTGCTGCGTCGAGCATTTGAGTTGCACTCAATGCTCCCCCATTCATCATCCCCATGTCGTGAGCGCCCACGCTGTTGTTGTAGAGCGGCAGAGGATGCAGCAGCACTCGGCGCCCTTCACCGTTCAGGGCGTGAGGTAGTTGTGCGATAACGGCTTGCGCGTCAGCGCCCAACTCACCACCAAACATGATCACGCAATCGCCTTGCGTGTCTGTCAAGGTCTGGCGCAAGGTTTGAAGCTCGCTTGCTTCAATGCCCAGCTTCTGGACAGCCAACTCATCGTAGAAGTCGTTTGCCAGAGCCAGGACCACGGCGTTCTCGGTCCCGGGCCGAATGTGGATAAACTGTGCCGCCTGCTCCACCAATCTAATCGGCACAGAGTTGATAACGACCAGCTTCGCGCCGCCGTTTCTCACCGCTTGCCGAATTTGTTTGCCGGATAATGGCTGCAGTTCTTCGGGCTCTCCGCCGATTAACAAAATGGTTTTGGTGTAACGAATATCGCGGTGCGTGGCCAGGAGCCCGCCGAGATTGTCGAACAAGGGCTTCAAGCTAAACGCATCCGTAGTTGTATAGTTCTTAGTCCCCACCAACTCCGTGGCAAACTTGTAGAGCAGGTAATTTGCTTCGTTTGTAATTCGTGGGCTGCCGACGACTCCCAAAGCGTCACGACCATGGGCGTCGACGACTGCATCAAGCTTTTCCGCGACGTGACGAATAGCTTCATCCCAGGTGGCCGGAATCAGCTTGCCGCCTTTCTTGTAACGAAGCAGCGGCGTGCGGATGCGTTCCTCATGGTTCACAAAAGGATGGCCAAAGCGGCCCTTGATGCAGAGAAACTCTCCGTTTAGTCCATTGACGTAGCGGTCTCGCGCAACGATGCGCATCAATTCGCCACTGCGCGAGCCCAGCGACATCTGGCAGCCATCTGAACAGTAGGTGCAGGTGGAAATGGTTTGGGCCAACTCCCACGGCCGCGCCTGATGACGATACGTTGCGTCCAGCAGAGTGCCGGTCGGGCAAACTTCGATGCAGTTGCCACACTGCGAACAGTCGAGCCAGCCGCCGTAAGTTCCAATCACCGTATTCGCGCCGCGTCCACCCGCTTCGATCGCGTCCTCGCCCATCCATTCATCGCAAACGCGGGTGCAGCGCTTGCAGAGGATGCAACGCTGCGGATCATTTGCCACCATCGGCGAGAGGTACTTCTCCGGATAATAATTCTTCTTTTCAGTGAATCGCTCCTCCAGGCCGCCCCAATCGAAAGTCATCTCCTGCAACTCACATTCACCTCCTCGATCGCAGACGGGACAATCAAGCGGATGATTGGCGAGCAGAAACTCGAGCATTGAACGCTGCGCCTTTTCAATCTCATCGCTTTGGGTGGTGACGACCATCCCGTCGGTGCAGATGATCGTGCAGGATGTTTGCAGCTTCGGCATCTTTTCGATGCGCACCAGACACATCCGGCAGGAAGCCTGAAGCGCGAGGTCGGCGTAGTAACAGAACGATGGAATGTCGAAAGCCTTGTCGCGACACACGTCTATCAGCCGCGCGCCTTTCGGCACTTCGAATTCTTTTTGGTTGATGGTGACTTTGATTACTTCTGTAGACATACTGCTCCGAACCTAGTCCGCGCAGCGGACGATTGAAAATAGCCCAGCACTCGAGTGCTGGGAATGTCGAACCGTGACATCTCCAGTCCGTGAAGCGGACGGCTGAGTCTCGTCACTCACCCTATCGATGCCCATGCCTTCAGTCGCCCGCTTCACGGGCTATGTTTCTTCGTGCCTGGCAAATCCCAGCACTCAAGTGCTGGGCTATTATCATTCGTCCGCTAGGGCGGACTATTGAATTACTTTCTTCGCTACGCCAGGTGATACTTGGCTGCAACCTACAGCCAGTACTTTCCAGAACCTTAACCACACGATTTTCACTGACGACTGCTGTTTCGTCTCGATGGCAAGTGGAAGCCCCTTCTCCCCCCTGACTTCAAGGCACAGTTTGATCGCATCCTTGACGTTCTCAAGAGCCTCCTCTTTGGTCTCTCCCTGGCTAACGCAACCTGGAATAGAAGGACACTCGACCACCCAAATGCCGTCCTCGTCTCTATCGACTGTTACGGTGAAAAGCATAGACACCTCCCAGACAATTCCGTTTAGTCAGTCGCATTTCTGCGCCGCCAACAACAGGGCATAAGTGCCCTTTCTAAACATCAGCCACTTGCGGCGGCTCCATTCGTTCCCACTAGATGCTTCTTGAAATCTTCCGGAAATCTCTTTATCGCCGATTGAATGGGCCACGCCGCCGCATCACCCAGCGGGCAAAAGGATTTCCCTTCGATGTTGTCACATAGGTCCAACATTAGCTGCGCGTCTTCGGGGCGGCCGCCCCCGTTGGCGATTCGTTTGAAAACCTTGACCAGCCAGTCGGTTCCTTCGCGGCAAGGTGTGCACCAACCACAAGATTCGTGCTTGTAGAATTCCGTCAGGTTCTTCGTTGATTCAAAGATGTCAACCGTCTCGTCCATGACGATGAAGCCGCCGGAGCCGACACTCGATCCGCCCGCCACCAGTCCTTCATAGTCCATGCGTACATCTTTGCCGATGATTTGATCGGCGCGCATGATGTAGACCGACGAACCTCCAGGGATCACCGCCTTGAGGTTCTTGCCATTGGGGATCCCGCCGCAGTCTTCCATGATGAACTTTTCCATGTCGTCGTAGCCCATCGGCAATTCGTAAACGCCGGGGCGATTCACATGGCCCGAAACCGACCACAGCTTGGTGCCGCCGCTTTTCTCAGTGCCAAGTTTCTGATACGCCTCGCCACCCATCTTGATAATGTCAGGCACGGCCGTCAGCGTCTCGACATTGTTAACCACCGTCGGGGCAGCATAGAGGCCTGACACGGCAGGGAAGGGAGGCTTCATCCGCGGATGGCCCCGCAACCCTTCGAGCGAACTCAGCAGCGCTGTCTCTTCGCCGCAGATGTAAGCGCCGGCGCCAGTGTGGGTATAGATTTCGCTGGAGAAATTCGAGCCGAGAATCTTTTCGCCAAGCAGGCCGGCAGCGCGAGCTTCATCAAGCGCGACGTCCATGATGTCGATCAGATACTTGTATTCACCCCGGGTGTAGATGTAGTTCGTCTTTGCGCCCAGGGCGTAGGCAGCGATCAGCATGCCCTCAATCAGCATGTGCGGATCGCGTTCCATCAGGTAGCGATCTTTGAATGTGCCCGGCTCTGATTCGTCCGCATTGCAGACGACGTACTTTGGCTTCGGCGAGTCTTTAGGAACGAAGCTCCACTTCATTCCGGTGGGGAACCCTGCACCGCCCCGCCCGCGAAGGGCCGACTTCTTTACCTCATTGATCACATCATCGGGCGACATTCCAGACAGAACGTTTTTCAGCGCTTCATAACCGCCGTGGCTACGATACACTTCCAGCGCTTGCGAGTTTTCCAAATGAACTCGCGCCAGCTGCAGTGGTTCACATCCAATCGCTTCAATTCGCATAGGAAAACCAAACACCATCTGAACTATCACCAACACCGAATGTATTCACTGCGCCAAACCATATCTAACCTTCAGAAATAGTGTGGATTGCACCACCGGCTCAATCCCGATTTGTGACAGGACGGAATCGAACGCGCTTCGATCGAGCGGCTCCAGATAGGACGTGCTGCTCTTGCGTTCGCGCACAACCTGCGTCCGGGATTCGTAGCTCGTGTCGACCGTGCCCGATTCAAAAGCTTTGTAGGTCTCGTAAAGCTCCGCCGGGTAATGGGTATCGTACTTCTCCTGGTAGATCGCATCGCGCCGGAGTTTGAGACCGAGCGTGCGAGCATAGTTCTCTTCCTTCTGCTTAATGATGCGGCTCGCCTCTTCAAAAAGACGATTTCGTATCTTGACCATGTCGTTAATCACATAATCAACCTTGATCAGATCGAAGATTGAAACCGCTGCCGCTTCCGTCAGAAGCTTTTCCAGCAGGGCCCGATCTTTGTAGCGCACTGCGATGGTTTTCTTGGTTTCAAAGCCCGTTAGTTTTTCCTGGATGACGTTGCCGGTCCCCGGAACCAGAGCATAGACTCTGTTTTGAGTGATGAGATCAATGAAAGTATCGCTGCGCGCTACGCCCAGCTTCGCGATTGCTTTGAGGAACTGCTCAAGTTGTGCATTCACCTTAAGGTTGCTTTCCGCCGCGGTCGGTGCTTCCCGAGCCACTCCAAAAACAGCAACAAACTCATCAGGCGCGGAGTTGAGCAGAACGTAAGCCTCGATATATTGCGCAGGTATGAGATCTTTGTTTTCCGTCCCAAAGATTACGCCGCTACTGGGACTCGCTCTGCGATTGGCCCCGCTGCCGTATTGGCGATTACCGGCTTCCTGAGCGATACCTGTTACCGCGCATGCCAGAATGAACAACAGAAGGTAAATAGTTTTCATATTGCTTATCCGCTAAGTTAGAGAATCCAAAACGTTATCAACCTTTTCGGTCGTCAGGTTCTCGTGATAATCAAACCCAATCTGAAACATCGGTGCAGTGCCGCAGGAGCCCAGACACTCAACCAGTGAAACAGTAAACTTCCCGTCAGCAGTGGTTTCTCCAGGCTTGATCCCGAGCTTTGTACAAACGTGCTCGGTGATTCCGGGTTCTCCCATTATCTTGCAGGAAAGCGTCTTGCAAATCTGAATGTGATGCTTGCCAACCGGCTTCGTATGAAGCATGGAATAGAAGGTGGCAACTTCCCAGATATCCGTGATGCGCAGGCTCAAACGCTTTGCCAGATATGCAACTCCCGGCGGGTCAAGATAACCGCGCTCGCGTTGCACGATAAACATTAGCGGCAAAATTGCGGAACGGACCACCGGATACTTGGCCAGATGCCAGTCAATTTCTGCCTCCACCTCAGCGGAGAACGACGCAACCTCGTCACCGATATCTACCGGCTGCGACATTGGTTGAATTTGTATCGGCTGAGTGCTCATCTCAAATATTTCCAATTGCCAATTGCCGATTTCCAATTGGAGTCTAGTTCAAAAGGCAATCGGCAATTGGAAATCGGCAATCGGCAATCACCTATCAATTTCTCCTAAAACAATATCCAACGATCCAATGATTGCCACGATATCCGCCACCATCGCTCCTTCCGACATATGCGGCAGCGCGGAAAGGTTTACAAAACTCGGTCCGCGGAAATGCACCCGCGACGGTTTCGGACCCCCGTCGGATCTGATGTATACGCCGAGCTCGCCCTTTGACGCTTCGATGGGGAAATAGACTTCGCCTGCCGGCACGTCAAATCCTTCGGCGACGATCAAGAAGTGATGAATCAACGCGTCCATGTGCGTCTTCATCGCTTCGCGATCAGGCAAAACAACTTTCGGGGCGTCAGCTTTCACTGGCCCAGGCTTTAATCTCGCCAACGCCTGCGCTACGATCTTGTGCGACTCTTTCATCTCGCGCATGCGCACCAGATAACGGGCCCAGACGTCGCCGTCGTGCTCAACCGGCACTTCGAAGTCGTAAGTCTCGTAGCCGGTGTAGGGATTTGCGCGGCGGATGTCGAGATTAATTCCACTGCCACGCAGGCATGGTCCGGACAAACCCCAGTCGATGGCGTCTTCCGCCGAGATTCGCCCTACGTCTTGAGTTCGCTTCTGAAAAATTCTGTTGCCAGTGAGCAGAGTATGAAACTCGTCAACTGATTTAAGAAAGCCGTCCTGGAATTGCTTCACCCGGCGTTCAAAGCCTGAAGGCAAATCCATCATCAAACCACCGATTCGGAAATACGACGGCGTCAATCGTCCGCCTGACGCGGCCTCGATTAGATTCAATATCTTCTCGCGCTCGCGGAAACAGTAGAAAAATACCGTCATCGCGCCAATGTCGAGCGCATGGGTGCCCAGCCAGACCAGGTGGGAAGCAATGCGCTGAAGCTCACAGGTCAGTACACGAATTGTTTGGGCGCGTTCGGGAATCTCCAGCCCGAGTAGCTTTTCCACCGCCATTACATAAGCAAGGTTGTTCCCAAGGGGATTGAGATAATCCATCCGGTCAGTGATGACAATGCCCTGCTGGTATTTCTTATACTCAAAAAGCTTCTCCATTCCCGTATGGAGATAACCGATATCCGGAGTGGCTTTGACAACCATCTCACCGTCGAGCACCAGCTCGAGACGCAGCACCCCGTGCGTTGACGGATGCTGCGGACCCATCGAAATCGTCATCTGCGTATCCAGCGGACGATCGACGATCTCAAACTGCGGCGGCATGTTTATGGTGGAAGCCATTAAATAGGACCTATAAGACCTATAGGACCTATTAGTCCTATTGGTCCCCCACTCACTTCAACGAATACGGCTCGTAGCCGCGTAACGGAAAATCCTTGCGCAGTGCGTGGCCTTGCCAGTCGTCTGGCAGAAGTATCCTTCTCAAATCCGGATGGCCGTCAAAGATAATGCCGAAGAGATCGAAAGTTTCGCGCTCATGCCAGTTTGCAGTGCGCCAAACGCCCGTGACTGTCGGCACATGAACACTATTTTCGTTGAGCACAACCTTCAATCTGAGACGATGGTGCTTCGTGGTCGAGAAGAGGTGGTAGTTAACTTCGAAGCGTGGCTCTTCTTCAACCCCGCGATCGACTCCACAGAGATCCGCAAGAAAATCAAACTTCGCATCGGGCGCGTTTTTCAGCGCGCTGCATACGTCAGCGATGTGGAGTCGCGGAACTACCGCCGTTACTTCGCTGAACGCCTCTATGATCTCGGTTACCCAGTGGGGATCTTCATGTTGCAACGCCGTCACCAATTGGGACGGCGTTGGGGGTCGATCTAAGTCTGAAGCTGCCGGCTCCTGCAAAGTGTTTTCCAAAATCGTTTCGTCGCCTGCCCCTGTAGTCATGAATGATCCCGCCCCGGTCTTTGTCACGAAGAGCGGCGTCGCTCGTGTCGCGAAGCAATGGAATACGGTCGGGCTGCGGGAAGTACGTCTTTTGAAACCGGCGAAGATACGGTCGAGCCGTCTGTCACCGGCAGCGTACCGGGGCCAAACGCCTCGCGCGCTTCCTCTTCAGGCACATCCCTGCGGTCCCGGCTCGATTCCTTCATTACTTTGTCCTGCAGCATCATCACCGCGTGAATCAGCATCTCCGGCCGCGGGGGACACCCGGGAATATAAACGTCCACCGGCACGATCTTGTCCACGCCCTGGACGATCGCATAGTTATCAAACACCCCGCCGGAAGTGGCACAGGCACCCATCGATATTACCCATTTCGGTTCGGGCATCTGATCGTATATGCGGCGCAGAACCGGCGCCATCTTCCTTGAAACACGCCCCGAGACAATCATCACGTCGGCTTGCCGTGGGCTGGCCCGAAAAACTTCCGAGCCGAAACGCGCCAAGTCGTTGCGTGACGACGTTGCATTCATCATCTCTATGGCGCAGCAGGCGAGGCCGAATGTGGCCGGCCAAAGAGAAGACTTGCGCGCCCAGTTGATTAACGAATCAAGCCGAGTGGTCAATACTTCGGGCAAAGCTTCGGCAATGATATTCTCGAGTCCCATGAAAATTCCTTAGGCGGCGGTCCGCGCCTGCAACCGTCGCTTCTCCATGTCTGAAAGAGCGCGAGCCTCGGCTTCAGCTTCACGGCGCGCGGTCTCGCCCCAATCAAAGGCGCCCTTCTTGATTACGTAGACGTACCCGGCGAGCAGAAGCGCCACAAACACCATCATCTCCACATAGACCAATGTTCGCAGTCCATAAGATGGGCCGGCGAGCGTCTTGAAGACAACCGCCCAGGGCACCAGGAAAATGACTTCAATGTCGAACAGGATAAAGAGCATTGCGATCAGATAGAACTTTACTGAAAACCGTTCGCGCGCGGTGCCTACCGGATCCTTGCCACACTCATAGGGCATCATCTTCGTTCGCGTGCGCTTTCGTTGTCCGACAAACTGCGAAAGGACGATGTTGCCCACCGCGAAGCCTCCGGCAACGATGAACATCAGCAGGATAGGCAGGTAGTCGATAAGACGAAACGGCATTTTTCAGTTGGCCCTTCGACGATCAGATCGACGCGCCTCTGGCGCTTTCGATTCGGGTGACCGCCGAAAATAGCCGAGCATCACTCAAGATTGAGAATCATTGTACAAGCGGAATCCTAGTCGAAGTGATCTGGGGTGTCAAGCAACGTTGTCTTCGAGAAATCGCGCAAAGAAATTCGTAATTGACCCTGCAAAAATGGCTGTGTTAAGTTCAATTGAGCTTTAAGTCCTTTACGCGTTTCTGACTAGACCGAATCATCTGGCATCGGCTTCCTTAAGATTGTGATAACTGGCTTCAATACTGATATCGAGCACGGCGGGGTGGTCTATCACGTACAAACGGAAGATAAGGGTCTCGCCTCTCCTTTGATCCTATCGTTGGTTTATTCGGGCGGCGAAGTTTTGGCTAGCAAGCGGTCCCCCTATCAGGATCTAATCACCGCCGGGTTTGATGAAGAAGTGCTGACTAAACGCCTGAAGCAGCAGCATCGCTTGATTTGCGCGGCGATCACGGCGGGCCGCATCGAAGAGCTGAAACGCATGGGAGCCCGCGCTGAGAGCGAGAAGAAGCCTCCGGCGTCAGACAGTCAGGTGCAGGAAGTTAGCGAGCAAATAGTTGTGGAGACCTCCTCAGAACGCGTGCCGGTTGACGCGGAGGCCTCATTCAGATCCCTGGCGTCGGAACTGGAAGCCTTGCCGAAGTCTCAACAGCGTTCGGACGCGAAAGAGTCAGCCTATACAGTCTATGACCCGAGGCGGAAGTCGCCGATGGGTATGCCTGAGCAATCGCAAAGTGGACTGGTCCTGACTATCCTGAACGAACGGGAGTACTATTCGGGTGAATCTTTTGCTATTCGTATTCTGCTCCAGGATCGAGTGGGTAAGAAAGAAAAACCGATGAGTGGAATTGCCCTTTCCTTAAAGATACTTGGGACTACTTTCCGGCCACAGCTCTTTTCAGTTAAAACCGGGCGCGACGGCGTTGGAGTGGTTTCCGGCCGAATTCCATTCTTTTACTCGGGACGCGCTGCAATTGTGATTCATGCTGTAGTCGATGGCAATACGGCTGAACTTCGCCGGGTTATACTCCCCCCTGTTTGAGGTTCACGAATCCTTGCGCATTCAGGTCAATGGCCAGCCTCGAGAGATTGCAGATAATCTAGACCTCTCGCAACTGATCGCCAGTCTAAATCTAAAGCCCGAGCAGATCGCAGTCGAACTCAATCAAACAGTGGTTCGCCGTGTGCAGTGGCAGGCGACGATTCTGCGGGAAGATGACAAAGTAGAGATCGTACATTTTGTCGGCGGAGGCTGTGAGGCCAGGAGGCAGGTGCAGTAGGCAGAAGGCAGGAGCCGGAATATAATTCATTCATGTCAACAGCAGCACCAGCTACAACAGATCGTTTTGAAATCGGCGGTCGTGCGTTTACATCCCGGCTAATAATCGGCACCGGAAAATATCGAACGTTCGAAGAGATGAAAGCAGCGCACCGTGCTTCCGGCGCCGAGATGGTGACTGTGGCGGTCAGACGCGTCCCGCTCGATCGCAGCAGCGAATCGTTTCTTGATCATCTCGATCCATCGCTTCAACTACTGCCGAATACTGCCGGTTGCTACACGGCGGAGGAAGCAATACGCACCGCACGGCTCGCACGCGAGGCCCTTGGGACCGATCTGATTAAGTTGGAAGTCATTGGCGATCAAACAACGCTTTTCCCGGATAACGAACAAACGCTCGAGGCGGCCCGCGTGCTGGTGAAAGAAGGCTTTGTGGTTCTGCCTTACTTCACCGACGATTTGATCATGGCGAAAAAGCTGTTGGACGCGGGATGCCCGGCTGTGATGCCGTTGGCCGCACCGATTGGCTCGGGACTGGGAGTGCAGAATCCCGCCAACCTCCGGATCATGCGGGAACAACTTCCTGACGCTACGATCATTGTCGATGCTGGAGTAGGCACGGCCAGCGATGCGGCCATTGCGATGGAGTTAGGCGCAGACGCAGTATTGATGAACACGGCAATCGCTGAAGCGCGCGATTCGGCAAAAATGGCGGAAGCCATGAAACTGGCGATAGAGGCGGGAAGGTTGGCGTATCTCGCGGGCCGCATGCCGAAGCGACTTTATGCCAGCGCTTCGAGTCCGGTTAGAGGTGTGGTCCGTTAGCAGACGTCAAGAAACGATTGAGTCAACTCCTTGGAGTGCGCCGGCCTGGCGGCGCTTTGGCCCGCGGCGGCCCGGCGCCGCTTTCTTAGCAGGAGCTCAACTCATCCAAACTAGCGCTTGGTAGAGACCGGCCAAAGCGGCCCCCGGCCTCCGCACTCCAAGGAGTTGCGATCTGCGGTATAGCAACCTTGCATCGCAACAGCATTATTTAACCGGCTTGTTCGATCCCAGCCTCTCAGCAACTACGAATCGAATCTGGTTGTAGGTGATGCTCTCGGGCAGAGACTCACGGATGGGTTTGAGTTTCTCCGTACCGTGCTGCTCGATTGCTTCCTGGATCTGTTTGCGATCCTCGGCCGAAACCAGTCTCGATACATCTACTGCCAGTCCGGCACGCAGGCACTCAACCAGATGATCCTCAATCGTATTCGCCACCAGACCTCGTTTCTGGGCAATCTCGGCTACTGAGAGTCCCTGACGATGGAGAGCCAATGTTTGAAAAGCAGTTGCTGGTGGCGCAACTTCTTCATCGCTCCGAATTGCATGCCCGCCCTCGGGAATGGCCAGTTCGATTCGCTCCTGTTCGCGCATCACGCGATTGCCCAATTCGGTGATTGAGACGGTCGGGTATTCACCCGGACTGACTTGCAAACAAGCTGCTGCGCACAACGCGTCTATGTAGAGCAAAATGTCGTCCTGGCGCATCTCCTTTAAAAGCCCGTAGGTGGATAACTCGTTCAGGTGCGCCTGCATCACGTTCTTTGCCGCCGAACCGCGTAATGTTCCAGCCAGAACAGTCTTTCCAAATCGGCTCTTCAACCGGGCGGCGCAGGACAGAATCTTTCGCACTCGCAGATTCTCGTCTTCGGTGAGGACCCTTGGGAGGAGAGGCCCGGATAAAGCAGATCGATCCTTGCCGGCCCCGCTGGCCCTGCGGTTTCGCCCGGAAGCCGGTACGTCGCTTAAGACTTCGTCGCCGCGCAGTGGAGTTCGTGCCGCTGAGTGTGGCGAGCAGTTTCCGCAGGTGCCGCAGTTCCGTGCGTGATGCTTGTCGCCGAAGTAATTCAGTATGGTCGATCGGTAACAATATTCGGTGTAGCAAAACTCGATCATTTCTCGGAGCTTGCGCCGCTCGAGAGCTGCGCGACGCTCCACGTCGTTTGGGTTGACGCGAAGTTTCGTCCCAGCGGCGGCGTCCAGCATGATGATGCTGCGACCGCGACGCGGCGAGGCGTTTTTTGCCTTTGACTCCTCGACATCCGATGCACCCCAGGGAGGCGCGCCGCCGGCATTCCCAGGAGAACTGGCCACGCGTGTGATGTGGCCCGCGCGTTCGAGGAGGTAAAGCACTGAGTTGACGGCCATGTCGTTGCGAACGCCGGCACGCCTGGCGATTTCCGACGCCGAAAGCTCTACACGCTTCTGGCCTGTTGCCACGAGCGCATCGTATACATCATGAATGAGTTCGGCGCTGGGGTATGAGCCTTCTATGAAGAAGTCGTGCGTGTTCTTATCGGCATAGTTGAATAGCAGCACACAGGACGACGGCAGGCCATCGCGCCCTGCGCGCCCAATCTCCTGGTAGTAGGCTTCAATGGATCCGGGCATCTGATAGTGGGCGACAAACCTTATGTCCGACTTGTCGATGCCCATACCGAACGCGTTGGTCGCGACTATCATTTGCGTGCGGCCCGTCATGAAATCTTCCTGGGCCTTTACGCGCACCGAATCGCCCATGCCGGCGTGATAGGCGGTGACCCGCAGGCCCTGCATCTGCAATTCCATCGCTACCTGCTCAACCGCTTTGCGCGTGGAAGCGTAAATGATGCCGGAGCCGTCATGCGTCTTTGCCAGGCGCTTGATACGTCCGATCTTTTCCCGCTCCTTTTCCGTGTGCACGACATCAATAGTCAGATTCGGCCGGTCGAAGCCGCTAACAAAGGTCTCCGGTTTTTTAAGTCCCAGTTGTTGGACTATGTCGGAACGAACGTAAGGGGTGGCCGTCGCGGTGAGGGCGAGAGTTTGAGGGCCGCCGGCGGTTCCATTGAGCGCCTGGATCACTCCTTTCAAGCGCAGATAATCGGGACGGAAGTCGTGACCCCAGGTTGAAATGCAGTGTGCTTCATCAACTGCGAAGAGCGAGATGCTGATGGATTGCAGTGCCTCGAGAAAGCGGTCGCTGCGAAAGCGCTCAGGCGCTACGTAGACCAGCTTGTACTCTCGCCTGCGAAGCGCGTCGATTCGCACCGCTTGTTCACGCCAGGCGATAGAACTGTTTATGAAGGTGGCCGGGAGTCCACGCGCATGGAGGGCGTCGACCTGGTCCTTCATCAGCGCGATTAAGGGAGAGACAACCAGCGTCGCGCCATCAAGCATCATGGCCGGCAGTTGGTAGCAGAGCGACTTACCGCTACCTGTCGGCATGACGACAACGGCGTCTTTGCCCTCCAGGATCGCACCAATAACTTCTCGCTGGCCTTCGCGGAACTCGTCAAACCCGAAGTGCTGGCGCAGCGATGTGAGCGCATCGGCGATCGATTGCATGGGCGAGAGTCTAAGGGTTGTGGATTGTGGCTCGCAAGAGGTTTTAATTATTGAAGAGGCATCGGCGGTAGCAAGAATTTCAGTATTGCAATGTTTTTTTCGTGTGGCTTCGTGTGAATTCGTGGATCGACGCTTTTCCCCAACGGACGGCGATCCACGAAATCACACGAAAGATCACGAAACTGCAGATGCTTTCAACGTGCTTGCCCAGATCGAGCGTGACGCCGGGAACACGGCGGCGGCCGTCGAAGCGGCGACGAAGGCGTATCGACTGGCGTGGTGTGATGCGCCGCCGTTCGCCTATCACTGGGGATTGGAGAAGGCGAAGAAGCATCTCGAGGAACTTGGCGTGCCCGAGCCGGAGATGCCGCCGTTTGATGAATCAAAGTTTGAGCCGATGCCGGAGGTTGAAATCGATCCGGATGATGAGTTTCATGTTGGAGATGTCCCTGATTCCTAACCAAGACTACGGCGCGATCCACGAGTGCGACGGCTGCGGTTTCGTGTGATTTAGTGTGGATTGGTGGATCGTTTCTCGGTCAAGGGTTATTGGATCCACGAACTCACACGAACGAACACTAAAAGGAACTACTTCCGCTCTCGAAAACTCACTGATGGCGGCTTCCACGTTTCCGGATCACCAGGAATTCCCAGCTTCTCACTTATTACTTCCAATCTCTCAGGCGTTACTACGATTAGCAGATAGTCCTTCTCGCGATCTGGATAGAAAGTCTTCCACTCGTCTTTCCACCATTTGGCTTTTTGAATGGGATCGTTAACTAATCGTGCGGTGCCGCGGATGGTGACGTAGCCTTGTCCTTCGCGATCGAAGTAGTAAAGCGTTACCCGAGGGTTGCGACGAATCTCCGCCACCTTACGACTGCGTGAGTTTGTGCCGAGCCGGATTACCATGTTTACATCAGGCGCAAATGGATCGAGAGTGCGGGCCTGGGCGCGGCCTTTGGCGTCGAGGGTTATCAAGGCGCAATAGCGGGCAGCGGTGATTACTTCGCGCGCGCCGGTGATTAGCCTGGCTCTGGTTAGTGGTTCCTGTGGTTGAACCGTTGTTGCCGAGGCGATGATTACCGAGAAAAAGAACAAACACTTGAGCAGAGCAGAGCCAGGGTTCTTTTGCCGGTACATAACAATTGCCTCTCAGTTATCCGCTCGCTTTTCCACCACCGGCCTGAAACCGGTTCATCGAAACAGGTTTCAGCCTGGAGGGCTGTCAGATAGTAGCCGGTGGTCGGAGCGTAAACACAGACCACCGGGAAAAAAGCGACCAATTCTTCCGCACCCGGGAAGGGTGCCAGAATCCCTCCTAAGAAATCTCTGAATGATCTACAGAAAGAGAAAGTGTAACAACCCTGGTTTCTGGCACTCCTTCAGAGTGCTGGATTCTTTGTCTGCGGTGTCCGGTGGTCTTCGCTACGCGCGACCACCGGCTACTATCTAACAGCCCTTCAGGCTCAAGATTCGCTGAGGCTACCATGTCCTGCGGATTGGATGAGCTTCGGTGTTGAAGATGACTTTGTTGAAGTTCAAGGTTTTCGGCGGCGCAAAGAGCAGATAGAAGTACTTGAAAGTCTCAGCGAAGAGGAAGCTCTGCATCGAGTCGGATTTTTCCTTGGTGACAACACTCTTCAGCGCGGCATAGCCTTCATCGGTTTTGCAGTACTTGACGAAGTCTTTCCAGAGCGACTCCCCCATCCTTAGATACCGCGGGTCTCTGGTGTAGTGGTAAAGGTAATAAGTCGATTCAACAACCTCTGGCCGCAGTGGATATCCAGGAGAAACAACTTCCATCTTTCTGTAGTCCAGCTCTTCGGGCTCGATGCCGTGCAGCTTCCACATTTTGAAGGACGACTCCTGAAGGCGCTTCGCTCGAGGTAGGTCTCCACCAAGAGCCAACACCGCCGGGAAGAAGGCGTCGAGAGCGCCATACACGTTGGAAGAACGCTTGCCAGTGGTCATGTCAGCGTGGCCGTACCAAAGTTCTAACGCGGGTCGTGGACTTACTTGTTGATCTACAGAGTGGGGCAAGAGGGCGATCGACAGGGCGTCGACGGGCCCTGCGAATTCGTCGGCCAGATACTTGTTTACCGCTGCGATACTATCAAGCCACATACGACGGCAATCCTGGTCGTCGAATAACAACCAACACTTCAAAAGGTATTCGTAGTAACTGTCAATCTCGGCGCTGATGTGGCTGTCTGTGTTGGTCCACTTGCCGGTCTCCACATTTATTCGCGTACCGATCAGGCCGATGGGCGAGCGGCGTTTGTAAGTTTCCACCAACGCGCGTTTAGCTTTGTCATAGAAGATGGGTTTTCCTGTGAGTTTGCTGAGCGTGCCAAACTCAATTAGCAACGTACCCGACTCGGCCGGGTTGGTTACCTCGCCGCGGACTTTGCCGGTCTTGAGATTCACGTATCGATACGGAATACCGGTGGGTGACTCGAAGACTGGCAACAACCTGTTTCCCAAATCTTCCGCCAGCGTGAGAAGCCGCTTGTCACCCGTAAGTTGATAACTGGAAAGCAAGCCGCCCAACAGCCGAATCGTGACTTCGAAATTCTGGACAGAGATGTCTTTATCAAACGAAAGGTTCTCGATGATGTACGTTTTCGTCGCCGCGGCCTCGTCTTTGAAACCCATGAGGATCATCGTGTCGAGCGAATCGACAGGCGTCATCAAAAGCGGTTGCGCATACCAATCGTGATAGGACTTAGATAAAGGCTTCAGATCGTCGTGGCCCCAGGCGTATTTCTTGTAGCCGCGCCAGGCATGGAGAAACTCCGAGCGAACTTCCGCGGCGAGTTGCTGGCGGTTGGTTTGCTGGGGATAAGCGCAGGGTGCAATGACGCAAAGCAGCAAAGAAACTATTGTTAGTTTTCGCATTGGCATTGGGTATTGTTGTCCGCGAAGAATCAACGTGGCAAGCCGCAGGACGGAATGACTTCAGTCTTTGGGGATTTCCAGTGGCGCGGGAGCGATCTATTACCACCGAGGCTTGAAGGACGTGTCAAATCTTCGGGTCCCAGCACCAAAAGTGCGACAGGTAACAGCCTGGGGCAACGCCCTGGGTTAGGGTCCCTGAATTTGGAAGCGCTGAAGGCGCGAAATAGGAGGTTACTAAGGTAAACATAGTGATTGTGCTGGGTCCAGCATCATTCCGCACCTTCAGCGCTAAGGAGTTTCAACCAATGCCACCTGGGCCGATGGCCCAGGGCGGGGTCCCCGGCCGAGCAGCTCGGCTGGGGTGCAAGACTTTCGCATTTCGCGCCGTTTGGCGCTGGGACCGCGAGTTTCACGCAGTCTCTTAAAGCCGCGGTGCTAATGAGATCTCTTCGCGTAACGAAACCTTGTGCGGGGGTGGATAGGCATCCTCATTGAGGAATGCCAACATGTCCATCCACGAATCTAAACCAGGGATCATGAACATTGAAGAATAGCTCGTGTCGCAGGTACACAAGCTTGGGGCTGTTCCTGTATTTCGTGGCGATACCGCCGCGGTAACAAAGTCCTGCTGGTTGTTGCCGACGTCCTGGCACCCGGCGAGCTTGCGCCGAGCCGAAGTTGTGTTATTCGAGGGGCCCGGTGAGTTGTTGGCGGTTGATGCTCCTTCGCGGCAGTTAGCAGTGGTTCCATAGCCGACAAAATCAATGATGCTCGCGCCTGATGGACAGCCGGCTGCGGCTAAGGCCGACGTGCCATTAACGAGGGCTACCTTGCCGGCACTCGCCGCCATTACTATCGTGCCCGTTGCATCCGGACTCAGCGCACCTCCAATTGCGCCCCCACTCGCTTCCTGTACCAGGAAATACCGGCCCGGCGGCAGCATGACATTCGGAAGAGGTGTGACCAGGTAGTTGCCTGTGGTTGAAGTGGCAGCAGAGTATTGGACCGAGATTCCGTTCAGACTAACTGCGGTGTTGCCCCGATTGAAGATTTCGATAAAGTCGTTCGTAAAAGTAGCGCTCGCGTTTCCGCCGCCGCCATAGATCTGACTAATCACCAGCTTGGTTCCGTCATTATCGGTTATCGCGCCCTGACCCTGAGGGTCGGTGATCGTCGCACCTCCTGTGGGGATCGATAGATTGACGAAAAACGTCTCACAAATCGCCTCCCGGGCTGTATCCCCATTAACGAGCACATTGATGAGCTTGCTTGTCTCACCAGGATTGAAAGTCAGGATTCCACTTGTCGTTTTATAATCCCCGGGAGCGATGGCCGTGTTGTTCGCAGTCGCGTAGTTCACAGTCACCACCTGACTGCTCGACGGCAATAGTGTCACCGTAAAGCCCGCGGTGGTGGTGCCGCTGTCTCCCTCTGTGACCGTCACATCATTGATGCTCAGCGCCGGGATATCGTCGTTTTGGATTGTGCCAAGTCCCTGGCCGTCTCCGACAGTTGCGCCGGAAACATTCTTGACATTGACAAAGAAGGTTTCGTTTGGCTCGTTAACCATGTCGCCGTTGACTGTGAGACTAAATATATAGTCCTGGTTCCCAGCCGGAATGTTGAGTCCCGTGAGGGCCTGGCCCACATAGTCGTTATCCTCGGACGCCGGCACATCATCCTGTGCTGTTCCATCGGCAGTGGAGATGTCGAAAGTGACGCCACCAGTTAATGCGGGGGCCGACAAGTGAACCGTAAACGTGAACGTTGTTGGTCCGCTGCCTTCGTTTTGGGACACATCATTAATCGTGAGTGTCGGAGGCACATCGTTATCAGTAATGGTGCCCTGGCCCTGGTTGGCCAATATTGCGGCATTGCTCGCATTGGACAGATTCACAAAGAACGTCTCGCCAGGCTCGTCAAGTGTATCGCCATTAACGTTGACGGCAATTGTCTTCGTAACTTCGCCCGGAGCAAATACCAGTTGCGTCGTTGGTATTGCTTGATAGTCTGCGGGGGCGGCGGCGGTGCCATTCGATGTAGTGTAATCCACCGTGACAATCGAACCAGTTGATCCGTGTAACGTGACGGTGAAGGCTGCAGTTACAGTACCCGCGTCGCCTTCAGTGGCCGTGACGTCATTTATCGTCAAGTCGGTCGTCTGTCCGGAGCAGTTGTTTATTGGATATGCGCTATTACGCGGACTCGCGGCATGGGTGAAGAAGTCGGCGGCGTTATTGTTGGTATCCACACAACCGCCACCTTTCCTCACGTCAGCCAAAGTATTGCCCGGCGCCGGGGCCGCGGCGCTGCCTTCAAAGCAGGAGGCAGTGCCACCGTAGCCGACAAGATCACGAATATTCCCGCTCGAGGGACAGGTTCCGGTGAGCGCGGTCGTACTGGAGACCACCGCAACCTTTCCCGCTCCAGCGGTCATGACAATTGTCCCACTAGCGTCGGAACTTGGAAGATTCGTAGTTCCACCGCTGCCCTGGTCCTCTTGCACGAGGAAGTACCGCCCAGGCAGCAACAGGCAAGTTGAGGTTGAGCAGAGCGGCGTAAGCGACCAGCTTGACCCCGTCGCAGAACTGTATTGAACAGACCAGCCGGCGAGGTTAACCGTTGTATTGCCGCGATTGAAGACTTCGATAAAATCATTTTTGAAAACGGCGCCGGAGTTTCCGCCACCGCCGTAGAGTTGGCTAATAACAACGAGCGGCGCGTCGTCGTTTTGAATCGTGCCCTGGCCTGTGTCGTCCGCAAGCGTCGCCCCGGAAACGGAAGTAATCTTTACCAGGAAGGTTTCATTTGGTTCCACCAGCGTGTCGCCGTTGACTGCCACACTGAAACTATAAGTTGTCTGGCCGGCGGGAATAGTCTGTGTGGTCAACCCCTTCGCGACGTAGTCTCCGCTTGCCGAAGTGGCGGTGCCGTCCTGCGTCGCAATATTGAAAGTGATGCCGACGGCGGGCGCGGGTAACGAAGAGGTGATTGTGAAGGATGCTGTGGTGGTCCCGCTATCGCCTTCATTTACGGCAACGTCGTTGATGCTCAGCGCCGGAGTGTCATCGTTCTGAATGGTTCCCAGGCCTTGACCGTCTACCACTGTTGCGCCCGAAACTTTCGTGACGTTAACGAAGAAGGTTTCCTCCGACTCTATATTGAAATCGCTATTGACCGTCACCTCGAAGTTGTAGTTTTGACTTCCCGCCGCGATCGTTTGTCCTGTCAGGCTTCGGGCCACGTAGTCGTTGTTGGCGAAGCTGGCAGTATTGTCTTGTATGGCAATGTCGAAAGTCACTGCTGCCGGAGCCGGCGCCGACAAACCTACTGTGAAGGTAAACAACCTGGTCCCGATATCTCCTTCACTTAACGAAACATCATTGATTGAGAGTATCGGTAGATCGTCGTTTTGGATCGTGCCCAAACCAAGATCATCCGTAACAGTGGCCCCTGAAACATTGGTAACTCTAACCAGGAATGTCTCGTCCGGTTCGATTGCAGTATCGGCATTGACCGTTACATCGAACGTGTACGTTTGCTGACCAGCGGGAATAATCTGACCCAGCAGACTTCGGGCAACGTAGTCGTTATTGGCAGTTGCGGCGGTGTTGTTCTGGGTGGCAATGTCAAACGTGATGTCTGTAGATCGTGCCGGAGCTGACAAGCTAACTGTAAAAGTAAGTATGGTGGAACCGTTGTTACCTTCCGCCACCGTAACGTCGTTGATGCTGAGATTGGGAGGCGCGCCCGGGGTACAGGTGTTCAATGGTGAACTGGTGTTGCGCGGACCTGGCGCGTGCACGAAGAAGTCAGCAGCGTTGTCGTTTGTGTCTGTGCAGCCGCCGGCCTTTCGAAACTCTGCAGCGGTGGCGCTCGGCGCAGGCGCTGGTCCTATTGGGCCTTCATAGCAGATGGCTGGACCGCCATAGCTTACAAAGTCAGCGGCGTTCGGGTTGTTTGGATTAAACGGAGCCCCGCCATCATCACCTGGGCAAGTGGAAACTGGAAGCGACGCTGTGCCCACCACCAATGAAACCTTGCCGGCGGTTGCCGCCATGTTGATGCTGCCGCTGGCATCGGCCGCGGGTAGTGCTGTTCCGATTGCGCCGCCACTCGACAACTGCACCAGGAAATACTTTCCTGGTGAGATGGTTCCCGACGTCAGGTTAGTCTTATTCGATCCAAAGTTGGCGGTGGCGCCGGCATACTGAATCGAGTAGGGCGTGGCGGAAAAATTGATCGTAGTGGTACCACGGTTGAATATCTCGATAAAATCATTTGTGAATTGTGCTGCGGAATTACCGCCGCCGGCGTAAACCTGACTGATCACAAGATTTGCCGTGTCGTCGTTCTGAATCGTCCCTTGTCCCTGGCCATCGTCGATGGTGGCGCCTAAAACATTCGCGAGACCGACAAAGAACGTCTCATTCGGCTCGACCAGAGTGTCACCGCTGACCCTCACCTGAAAAGCGTAGGTCGTGTTTCCCGCTGTAATCGTTTGGGCCGTCAGCTTTTTCGCAACATAGTCGTTAAATTCAGTCGGCGGATTGTCGTCCTGAGCAGTGTCGTCGGCCGTGGCAATGTCGAAAGTGATCCCACCCGCTGGTGCTGCCAATGACGATGTGACGGTAAACGTGAACGTGGTTGTTCCGCTGTTCGTTTCGTTGGCTGAAACATCGTTGATGGTGAGGGTGGGATTATCGTCGTTTTGGATTGTTCCCAGTCCCTGACTATCCTCGCTAGTAGCGCCGGAAATCTTTGTCACGTTGACGAAGAAGGTTTCATTCGACTCAACTTTCAAATCGCCATTGACTGTGACCTCGAAGCTGTAGGCCAAATCTCCCGCCGGAATCGTTTGGGATTTTAGATTCTGGGGCACATAGTCGCCATCGGTAGCAGTCGCGGTATTGTCCTGGGTAGCAATATCAAAGGAAACGCCCCCGGCTGGCGCTGGCGCTGACAAGGCAACCCTAAAAGTGAAAGTGAAAGTGAGGGCCCCACCATCACCTTCAAATCCCGAGACATCATTGATGGTGAGAATGGGAGGAGGTGTGGGTGGAGGCGGCGCGCTACAGTCATTCGTAGGCGCACTGTTGTTACGCGGGGAAGGGGCGGCTAGCAGGAAGTCGGCTGCGTTGTCGTCAGTGTCTGTGCAGCCGCCTGCTTTTCGAAAGTC
>JBPCKD010000011.1:0-5183 GCA_051004635.1 Pyrinomonadaceae bacterium | reverse complement strand
CGGGTTGGTTCTACGATGCGGACTATCAGTGGGAACACGGCAGCTCGCCGATCATTTACCGTGACTTAGTGATAGTTCAAGCCGACGTGCAAAAGAACTCCTTTATCGCGGCCTACAATTTGAAGACCGGAAAGTTAGTCTGGAAGACGCCGCGCGAGGAGATTTCATCATGGGGCACTCCCACTATCTACGAGGGCAAGACTCGCGCCGAGTTGATAACAAACGGATCGACGGCAGTCCGGGGGTATGATCCGGCCACCGGGAAAGAGCTCTGGCGGCTTACCCCTAACTCCGAAATTACGACGCCCACGCCTTTCGTCGCACACGATCTGATCTTTGTTACCAGCGGCTACGCCCCGATCCAGCCCATCTACGCCATTCGACCGGGCGCTAATGGCGACATCTCGTTGAAAGACGACAAGGAGTCAAACGCCTCCATAGCCTGGAGCAAGAAGCGCGGTGGTCCCTACATGCCGACTCCAATTGTTTACGGAGATCTGCTTTACACCTGTTCGAACCAGGGCGTGTTGACTGCCTACAATGCGAAGACGGGAGAGCGGGTATATCAGGAAAGGCTAGCCGGTAAGGGTGGCGCGTTTACCGCTTCGCCCGTGGCTTCAGACGGAAAGATTTATCTAACCAGCGAGGACGGGGACGTATTCGTTGTCAAAGCCGGGCCAAAACACGAATTGCTCGCGACTAACGCCGTTGGTGAGGTGATGATGGCGACCCCGGCGATCTCTGACGGGTTGGTGATCGTGCGCGGGATCAATCACCTCTTTGCATTCGGCGAGCCTACACCCGCGAAGACTGCGAAGAAGTAAAGCAAAGGTGCGCCCCAGCCGGGCAGCCCGGCTGGGGTGCTTGATCGTTTGCTGACTGTACATGGGCGTCAACCCAGTTTAACGGGGTTCTGGACAAGAAAAAGCACGTGCATCGTCCGTGTAGCGGTGACCCTTTCGTGTCAGTTTGTGTGAGTTCGTGGATCGTTTTACTTGGTCAACCAATGAGCACGATCCACGAACTCACACGAACTGCCACGAAAAAGCTTCAAACCGAAATTCGCTCGAAACTAACATTGCAAAAATAAGACTGTACAAGGAAACCACAACATGAAACTTTCCAGCCGCATCAGCACAGCTCTGGTCATTAGTCTTCTTTTGACCTTAACGCTTCTCAACTCGGCCGGCGCCTCCGGAGTTGCGAATTGGCCGCAGTGGCGAGGTCCTGACGGTCAGGGCGCGAATGGCAACCTTTTCATTCGCGGCGAAAGACACCTTTTCGCTATTGGCAAGTAACTCGCCAGAGGAAAGGGAACAAGTTAGCGACCGGGGGCGTCTAAGTTAATACTATTAATCGAGATCGACGTTGGGAGAAACTAAGAGCGGGGGCAAGCCCACCTTCCCAACTTTTGAGACGTTTTCGGAAGTAGTCAAGGAGATTTAAAGATGTTTGCATCACAAGAATCAACGCCCTGGTATCGTTCGTTAACAGGTTTGGTCGCCGCATCCGTGTTGTTGCCTCCTCTAGGCCTGGCACTCCTGTGGACCCGCCGTGATGCTGCCACCAAAGTTAAGATTCTCGGCACCTTGTGCATTGTGATGTGGGGCGCGGGAGCTTTTTATTTGCTTAGAGCATGGCGCACGTCGAGTATGAACGACGCTCACTACGAAGCGCTGGAGCGACATCGCCAGCAGCAAGCGGGGGCGTCAACCGGCAGCGAGCAAGCCGGCGTTCCCCCAAACCCTCAAGCAGCCGCTGCCACTACGCAACCCGTTACCGGCGCCAGCCCGACAATCCCCCCCGGTTCCACGGCCGCCGCCGCGCCCGGAGTGAGCGCGCCTGAGGCGGCCCACGCCTCAAAAAACTATTGGACAAATTTTCGCGGACCTAACCGCGATGGCCGTTACGATGAGATGGCAGTATTGACCCAGTGGCCGGCAGCGGGCCTGACTCCGGTTTGGAAACAACCCATCGGCGTCGGGTATGCATCGTTCGTCGTCGCGGATGGACGGGCCCACACGATCGAACAACGACGCGGGCAAGAGGTCGTCACTGCTTACGACCTCGCCACGGGCCGCGAACTGTGGAAGCAGGGATGGAACGCCGTCTACAGTGATTCGACCGGTGATGGACCACGCGCCACTCCTACCTGGGACGCGGGCCGTCTCTATGCTCTGGGCGCGACCGGCGAGCTTCGCTGCCTCGATGCCAGAACCGGCGCAGTCGTCTGGGGGCGAAATATCCTGAGCGACAACCAGGCATCAAATCTCTCCTGGGCCATGGCTGCATCTCCGCTGGTGGTTGACGACAAAGTGATCGTGTTGCCCGGTGGAACGTCAGGGAAGTCGGTCGTGGCCTACAACAAAATGACTGGAGCCCCGGTCTGGAAATCGCAGAGCGACACGCAAGCTTATGTTTCGCCGATGCTCGTAACCCTGGCAGGCCGCCGGCAAATCGTAGTGGTCAGCTCTTCGCGCGCTATCGGTCTGGTGCCTGAAGATGGCTCGTTGCTTTGGAGTTACACCTGGGATACGGATATGGGCATCAACGTCTCGCAGCCCATCATGGTAGACAAGAACCGCTTCTTCATCTCGGCTGGTTACGGCAAAGGCGCCGCGCTGGTTGAAGTGACGGGCAGCGGGTCAAGTCTTTCCGCGCGCACCGTTTGGGAAAATATAAACATGAAGAACAAATTCAACAGCTCGGTTCTTCATGAGGGCTATGTCTACGGGTTGGATGAAGGGATTCTGACTTGTCTGGACGTAAACACCGGGGTGCGGAAGTGGAAGGGTGGGCGCTACGGTTACGGCCAAGTGATCCTGGCGAGCGGCAATTTGATAGTGTCGAGTGATAACGGAGAGCTGGCGCTGGTAAAAGCTACGCCGCAACAGTATTCCGAAGTCGCGCGCTTCGCCGCTATCGAAGGCAAGACCTGGAACTATCCGGCTATCGCCGGCGGCAAACTTCTGGTTCGCAACGCGAACGAGATGGCCGCCTACAATATCGCCGCCAACTAGCGGAGTTCTTACTCATCACTCATCACTCATCACTCAGTACTCATCATTGATCGAGTGGACTCCTGACGCCGAACCCACCGCGATTCAAAACGTGCGTATAGATCATCGTCGTGCGCACGTCTTTGTGTCCCAGTAGCTCTTGCACTGTTCGGATGTCGTAGCCGCTTTCCAGCAAGTGCGTCGCGAAGCTGTGGCGGAATGTGTGACATGATCCGCGCTTTATCAGCGCTGCCTCTCGAACCGCCCGTGTCACCGCCCGCTGCACACTATCTTCGGATCTGTGATGCCGGCGCCTGTTCCCGGTGCGTGGGTCAAGCGAGATGCGCGGGGCTGGAAAGACGTACTGCCACTTCCATTCTTTGGCGGCGTTGGGATATTTCCGTTCGAGTGCGTAAGGCAAGTAGACTTCGCCATGCCCGTGGCGAAGATCGGCCTGGTGAAGAATTTCAACCCGTTTGAGATGATCCTGTAGGGGGCCCGCAACCGCTGCAGGAAGCATCGTTACGCGATCCTTCTCGCCCTTGCCTGCGCGGACAAGAATCTCGGTTCGTTCAAAATCAATGTCCTTGACGCGCAAACGCAGGGCATCCATTAAGCGCAAGCCCGCGCCGTAGAGCAGGCTGGCGATCAGATGATTTATGCCATCGAGCCGAGCCAGCACTTCGCGAACCTCGCTCTGCGTAAACACCACCGGCAGTCGCTCCGGCTTCTTGGCTCGTTCAATACCTTCGACGTAAGGCAAATTCTTTTTCAGCACGTCGCGATAGAGAAAGAGCAGCGCGCTTAGGGCTACGGTCTGCGTTGACGCAGCCACCCGTTTTTTGCTTGCGAGATCGGAGATAAATGCTCTAATCTCAATCTCACTCATGTCCTCGGGATGACGCTTATCGTGAAAGAAGATGTAGCGCTTAATCCAATCGACGTAAGCCTGCTCGGTCCGAATGCTGTAGTGCTTCATCCGAATGACCTCGCGCACCTGATCAAGTAGTTTGGACATGGAGCGGCATTTTAGCACCAAATCCGGGTTTATGCCGCACATCCGCGAAACAATACATGTTCGGCGGCTTCGGTGTAGCGTATGCAAGCTCAGAGAACAGAGTTGCTCAATCAACTTCCAGAGCACGGCTGGCGTCTGGCGAGCGTAGAAGAAAACCTCGAGTGGTGGGCGGACGAGATGTGGCTCTTAGAATCTGAGTGGTCTCCCGTCGGCAGCCTGGCCTATGTCACGTTCTTAGTTGACCCACAATATGACGGCAGTAGGAAGAAGGGTGAGGCTGTGTGGGCGGTGATGGCTTCACCTGCCAAGCCAATGTGTCGGCTCCAAGTTGAAGGCGAGTTCACGTTGAGTTTAGGACAAGGCTGGAAAAACCGTTTGCCTGCTTTCTTCGAGCATCTGGCGGCGCTGCGCAGTCAAAGCAAAGAAGCGAGTAACGCGTGAGACGCCGCCGAACAAAGCCTTGCAGCTGACGGCGCGAGAGCGTGCTTCTCAAGTAATCTTTTCCAGTCAGGTCGGATGCTGATCGCGCGCCGCAGCTGAAGGCCATCGTTCGCCAGGCGAGTTGAGCATCTATCTTCCTCATCCAGCGCATCCCTAGTAAACTGATAGCATGCCGACAGTTCTGAGAGTCAAAGGATATCGGTTCTTCTTTTTTAGTTTAGAAGGTCATGAGCCTCCGCACATTCACGTTGAGTCTGCGGAGAGGTTTGCAAAGTTTTGGCTTGGTCCCGTAGCCTTGGCTAAGTCGCGGGGATTTCGCAGTGGAGAATTGTCGGAGATTCAGCGATTAATCGAGGAGAATCTGGTTTTGTTGGAGGGGAGATGGCATGAGCACTTTAGCAATTGAGGTGGAGCCGCTGGCGGTAGCGGTAAGCTGCACCGAGGATGCTTTGCACGTTGTGCTGGCTGACGGGCGCGAGGTGTCGGTCCCTTTGACTTGGTCGCCACGCTTGCTGATGGCTACGCCCGAGCAAAGAAATGAATGGCGCCTTATTGGGAGTGGTGTCGGTATTCATTGGGAATCGGTCGACGAGGATATTTCTGTCGAGAGTCTTCTGAGGCTGAGATGATTTTTGCGCTGCCTGGCGAACAACGGCATGCAGCGGACGCGCAATTAGCATGTCTCTCATGCGAGGCTTGTCTCTAGCCGCAGTTCGTGCGCGCCG
>JBPCKD010000010.1:0-38180 GCA_051004635.1 Pyrinomonadaceae bacterium | reverse complement strand
AACAAAGGAACGTGGTTTGAATCTGTAGAATTGGCTCTCTTTTCGACTATCTCACCCGATAATAAGCAGGTCGCTTACGTATGGTTCAACAAGGATTTGACATGGGATTTGCGCGTTGTCGGTGTCGCCGGCTCAAATGGTAGCGTCCTGTATCGCAGCGATGAAATCGATTGGGTTCAGCCCGATGCCTGGTCACCTGACGGTAAAGAGATACTCGCTAGCTTCGCTAAAAAGGACGGCGTGGGCTTGATCGGCTGGGTTTCGCTAGCCGACGGCTCGGCGCGATTCATAAAAACGCTTGGCCGGCGTAATCCAACAAAGATGAGTATCTCACCTGACAGACGCTACATCGTCTATGATTATCCAACGCAAGCAGATTCAACAGAACGCGACATCTTTCTTTTGACGGCTGACGGAAAGCGCGAAATACCTTTGGTCAAACATCCAGCGAATGACCTCTTACCTGTATGGACGCCGGATGGTCGAAGTGTCCTCTTCCTCAGCGACCGCACCGGAGCCTTGGGAGAGTGGATTATCAAAGTCGCCGATGGTAAGCCTGTCGGCCAACCCGAACTAGTCAAGCGAGACATCGGCCGCATGTGGCCTATCGGTTTTACACGAGACGGTTCCTTCTATTACGGCGTTGATGCTGGTCCGGGAGATATTTACACGGCCCAGGTTGATTTCGTTACGGGCAAGGTTTTGTCACCGCCGGCGCCCGTCGCGCACCGCTTCGTGGGTTCGAATAGCAGTGCTGTCTGGTCGGCTGATGGTAAGCGACTTGCCTACACTTCTCAACGCACTCCCATACCCGGTGATTTCGGAAAGGTCCTGGTGATTCGGGCCATGGATACCGGGAAGGAGCGCGAACATTCGCTGAGCATGAGAAACTTCAATCCGCTGGGCTGGTCTCCCGACGGTAAATCAATTCTGGTCAATGGTCGAGACAAGGACGATCGCCAGGGGATTCATATGATTAACCCAGAGACCGGAGAAGTCACTCTGCTAATCGCGAGCCCCGGCGCCGGAGTAAACATTCAGTGGGCCACATGGTCTTCCGACTTCAAGCAAGTTTATTACCTGGCCCCAGACGCTAATGACAGGAAGATCATTCGCCTCTTGGCGCATGAGCTCAAGAGCGGACGGGAAAACGAGATATACCGCGTGGTCATGCCCGTTTCGATTTCCGCTCTTTCAGCCTCGCCCGATGGCAAATGGCTGGCCCTTCGCTGGATCGATGGATCAAGCAAAGTGGCGGCCGTCAAGGTGCTGCCTGCCGCAGGGGGAGAACCGCGCGAGGTGCTGAGGTCACAGGAGAACGAAAACTTCCCGGGCAATAGTTACATCCTCTGGACACCGGACGGTCGGTACCTGCTTTACACAAAAGGCGGCACCAAACCAGACGATCAAAAATTTGATCTCTGGCGCGTGCCGGTTGAAGGCGGGCCGCCAAAGAAGACAGAGCTCTCAATGAATAATTTGCGCTTCATGCGCCTCCATCCAGACGGACGCCACATCGCCTTTACCGCTGGCGAGTTCAAAGGCGAGGTCTGGGTGATGGAGAACTTTCTTCCGCCAGCGCAAACGAAGAAAACAAGAGCATCACGGCGATAGTTAGGATAATGTAACGGTGATCCTAAGGCAGTTCTCAAAGCCCCACCGGCCGTAAGCCCTTGGGGCTTTCAACTTTGAACTTGAAACCTGAGACTTGAGACTGCCTACGCCTTCGGGTGGGCCTTATCGTAAACCTCAATCAATTTTTCCATTGAAACGTGCGTATAGATCTGGGTGGTTGAGAGGCGAGCGTGGCCGAGCAACTCCTGGATGTCACGCAGATCCGCGCCGCTGTCAAGCAGGTGGGTAGCAAACGAATGGCGCAAGGCATGAGGGCTGATGTCATACCTTCCCGCGCATAGGCGAATATGCTTTTCCACCATCCTGCCCACTGAACGCGTAGTTATTCGAGTTCCCTGGTAATTAAGAAAAAGCGCCTCCGGTTCTCGTTCGGAAATGGGCGCAACGTTCAGCAACTTGTCACGCACGTCGAGGTAATTCTTCAACGCTTCCAGCGCTGGGTCGCCAAAGGGAACGATGCGTTCTTTGCGGCGCTTTCCCGTCACTCGAATTAAACGATTTTTGAAATCGATGTGTCCAAGATTGAGCGTGGTCAGCTCTGCGACGCGCACGCCCGTCGCATACATCAGCTCCAGCATCGCTCGATCGCGCTTGCCAAGGTCTGTTTCAAGGTCTGGAGTTTCGATGAACTTGATTGCTTCTTCGATCGAGAGATGGACCGGGAGTTTCTTTTCCAATCGGGGTGTCGAGACAAGCTTTGCCGGATTGAGTTCAAGCAGACCTTCACGCACCAGAAACTGAAAAAATGTACGCAAGGCTGCGAGTTTGCGGGCGATCGAAGATTTCTTTTTCTGCGCCGAGTGGAGCGTCGCCAGCCACTCACGGATGGTAATGTGATCTATTGCAGCGATATCAGGTTCAGTTCTCTTTCCGGTTTTGGGGTGGGCCGGAGCGAGGTAATCGAGAAACTGTTCAACGTCGCTCGCATAGTTGCGTAAGGTGTGGGCGCTAACGTTGCGCTCGTAACGCAGATGTTCGAGGAACTGGGATAGCATCTGCTCCATACATTTCAGATCTCAGATCTCAGATCTAGAGATCTCCAATCTGAGATCTCAACCTCGCTTACCAATCAGCCGCGGCAACATTGGCAGCTTTCGGCGAATAATATCCCTTACGTGCCCTAACGCGCACATCTTTGCGCGTTCTGACTCGCAGATCAATCAGGTGAAAAGTTCCGTCGTGACGCTCTTCTCCCGGGTAATAACTAAGCACGTATTGCTGAGCCAGGTCGGCTGCGATCTGTTGGAAAGCATGTTCCAGCTCCGCCGTAGTTTTGGGAATGTAAACCGCGCCTCCGGTTTGACCGGCGAGTTGTTCCATCCTTCGCTCGGCGGCGAGTGCGCGCAGATTAGCACCGTCGTAAAGGCCGGTTTGAACTATGAAAATCTGACAGTCGTCGGCCAGCACGCGTTTGATTGTCGTCTCAAAGTCACTTCGGCTGGTAGTTTCGATTCCGTCAGAAACAATGACCAGCACGCGCCGGCCTGAGTAAGGACGGAGATAGGCGGCAGCATCGATGATCGCATCGAAGAGTGAAGTAGATCCTTCGGGCTTACCAAAACTTTCGATCGTTCGTTCCAGTCTGGAGATATCCCTGGTCAAAGGTTGAGCGAGATAGCTCTCTGTTTCGATGGAATAGATTGCCGCCTCATCGGTCGGCCGCATCACTTTGCGAAAAAAGTGAGTTGCCGCTCTCTTTTCAAAATCGCGCTCGAAATCCACACTGCCGCTGTTGTCGAAAAGCATAACCAGCCGCACACTCGTTTCCGTCCGCGTCAAATCGCTGATGGCCTTCAACTGGCCATCGACTCGCAACTCAAAATCTTCAAGCTTGAGGCCCGTGATGGCAAACCCTCTTGAGTCAACCACCGACGCGGGAATAGGCACGAGATTAGAGCTCACGTACACAGTATCCTCAGGGTCAACCTCGTCGCCCACCGCGCGTGGTCGAGAGCTTTTTGCCGGCGTTTGCGGTTTTGAACTCGGCGTACCAGGGGATTGACCTGGCCCCGCCGCAGGCTGCGTAGTAGATTTGCGTTTTGCAGGCGAAGGCTTTGCTGTCTTGTCTGTGTTCCGTCCGGATTGTGCAATCACAGCGAAAGGGACGCTGAAGCTCAACAGCAAAACGACCATCGACACCCCACGTATCTTTGCAAGGAGGTGTGGCTTCATGCGAAAGCCTGAAGAACCGGCGATTGAATCTGTTGAAGCCAAGTGTCCCATTCTTTCAGCGCTAGTTCGACCTGAAGTAGATGTCTATCTCGTTTTCTACGTATACGCTTGCGATCTTGTTCCGCGAGCGGCTCGAGCAAAGCAAAGGTTATGTTCACCGGCTGGAAGTTTTTCGTTTGCGCGTTTGAAACATAACGGGCCAAAGCACCTATGGCACTCAAAGGCGGCGCCTGAATCAGCGCCTGTTCCATTGCCAATCTCGCCGCATTCACTCCGGCAAGCCAACCCATCGCTACAGATTCAACGTAACCTTCGACACCGGTGATTTGCCCGGCGAAAAAAACATTGTGCCGCTCCCGCATCTGCATCGTTGCGGCCAGCACGCGCGGAGAGCAGATGTACGTATTCCGATGGATCTGTCCAAACTGCAAAAACTCCGCATTCTGCATCCCGGGGATGAGCCGCAGCACTCTCGCCTGTTCGCCGTAACGTAGATGATTCTGAAACCCGACAAGGCTGTATGCGTCAGCCATTAAATTTTCCTGGCGCAATTGCACGGCAGCGTAAGGCTCACGCCCGGTGCGTGGATCAATCAGGCCTACCGGCTTCATCGGACCGAAGCGAGGAGTATCAACTCCACGCCTTGCCAGCTCTTCGATGGGCAAGCAGGACTCAAACCAACGCGTCTCCTCAAATCGTTGCAGCGGGACACTCTTCGCTTCAATCAACGCTTCATAGAAGCGCTGATACTGCTCCTTATCAAACGGGCAATTCAAATAGTCGTCGCCGCCCTTGCCGTAACGCGCGGCACGAAAGGCAATCGACTGGTCAACAGAATCGGCGGCGACAATCGGGGCAATCGCATCGTAGAAATAGAGCTGGTCGCTGCCTGTCAGCTTCATGATCTCGGTCGTCAACGCATCCGACGAAAGCGGCCCCGTAGCGATGATGGATATTTCGTTATTATCAATATCCGTCACCTCTTCGCGCACTAGCTCGATATTTGGATTACTCTCGATCCGCTCCGTAATAAGCTCGGCAAACTTGTGGCGGTCCACGGCCAGCGCGGCCCCCGCAGGAACGCGTGTCGCAGCCGCAGCCTCCATCACGAGGGATCCGGCGCGGCGCAGCTCTTCCTTCAGCAGATAAGGAGCGCTGCCGACCTCATCGGACTTTAGTGAATTTGAACAAACGATCTCAGCCAGTTTGTCAGTACGATGAGCCGGCGTCTCTTTGACCGGGCGCATCTCGAAGAGACGCACTTGCGCGCCCGCGCGCGCGGCTTGCCACGCCGCCTCGACGCCCGCAAAGCCTCCGCCGATTACATTTACTTTGTTCATAAAAATCACTGAGGCCTGCGCGGGGATTCAACTCCTGGGAGTGCGGCGACCTGGCACCGCTTTGGCCTGCGGCGACCTGTCGCCACGTTGTTGAGACGCCTTCAAGACTAAAGAGTTGTATCTACGAACGTCGGGCCAAAGCGCCGCCTGGCCGGCGCACTCCAAGGAGATGCAAACTATCGCGGCTTGTTCGGCGTCTCCTTTTGAGTCTTAGGTGCATCGAGTTTGTAATCGCCGACATCCCCCGAGAAGTGTTTGTAGTCACTCCATTCGTATGCCTGGTTGTAGTCGCCGCCTCCAAACAAAAGCACTTTCACGGAAAGGTTGATTTGAGCCATCCGCGGCAGCCAAAGCCCCTCAGCCACTCGTGTCTGCTCCATTACATACGCAGCACCCGGACATAAATTAACCAGAAGACCTCCACCCATCTTGAATCCCTCTGCGAGTCTGGCTTCAAGCCGCATCACCTGCTTGTCGGCTGGATCGATCCAAACAACTCCCACAAGCTTCGAGATCAGATTCTCCTCGCGACTGCTGGATTTGAAGCCCGGACGCACGCGAAAGTCGAACACCACGGCATCACGTTCGCGGAAGCGTTCACGCCGCGGCGAGACAAACTCATGCACCTTCAAAAACTGAGAAATGTCGACGTCATCATCCTCCTCCCCTTCTTTCGCCCGGGCAGCCTTCTTTCGCTCGCGCTCTGCGCGATACTTCTGCACTCTTTCGGCGTCCTTATCCTTATCGCGTTCGGCCTTTAAGAATTCTTCCTCAACTCGCTTCTGCTCTTTCGTTGCTCGTTCGCCCGCCAGGGGAACTCCATTCTCACTTATCAATTTCATCACCGGTGCGCGATTAACAATCGGAAAGACTTCAAAGACTTTAGTAGTCTCTTTCTTCACCTCGCCCTTACCACTGATCTCACGGCTGGTTTCCTTCTGCACAAACGAATACTCGGTAAAGCGTTTCTCTAGTTCATCCTGATTGCGAGAAACTTCGCGCAGCAACGCGACAACATCCAACGCTTCAGCGCCGCGCGGCGGATCGAAAACGGAATCAGAAAGTCCCGCGTTGTAGCTTGCGCGCTGAAGAATAAACGTCAATTCTGCCTGGCCGGCGCTGTTAATACTGACCCGATGTGGCTCAAGGACACTTCCTTCAGCTCGATAATCCTCGAAGTGCGTGGTTGTCTGACGGGCGTCATCCTCAATACTGAGAAGCAGTTTCGTGGTGGTGCTGAACAAATATCTCAAACGTGCGCCACTACGAAGCGAAAACTCCACGACGTAAGCTGGCTCGGCTCCCACACTCTTGACAGAAATCACGCGGGCGAGAACGTTACTCTTTTTAAGATCCACCAGGTGACCAGCAGCAAGGACAGCTTGAAGTCTCGCCGCAGCTGCTTCCGCGTCCGTCAGAGTTTGGAGTTCTCCACCTAGTCCGCGCTTCCAGGCCGACCGCGCATTTGCTCCCGAGGTCAGTTGGCCGTTTCCGAAAATCATTTCCGTTCGAACTGATGCGGGCACTCGGGTGAGCGTCTTCGCGATCCCGACCGGCTGGTCCTTAAGTAGAATCGTCCATTCGCAGGTCGCGTCCCTGATTGTGGCCATTCGCTTCTTTCCGCCGACGGCCTTCAAGTAGTTATCAACAACTTTCTCAGCCGATGGCAGTTTTCGTGGCGCCGCCACTGCTTGCTGCGGCGTCCCCTGCTGGACCACCTGTTGCGCAAAAAGCGCAGACGTTTGGCCGCCAAGCACCGACACGCAAGCAACATAGACTACGGCCCACCAGCGACCGGCAGCCCGCCGTGCTCGAGCCGCATCGCTTCCCCGGAATAAACTTTCGAGCAAACTGTTCATCACTTCTTACGCTTGGCGCCTGAAGCCTTCCTGGAACCTTCCTTCTTCCGTTTCTTCTCGACCTTCTTATGGGCTGCCGCCATCACTTGTGCAACTTGCTCGGCTTTCGTCGGTCGTTTGACTCCACCGCCCTGTTTACCCGAATGTTCCTGCTCACTCATCTCGCCCTGATGTTTCTGATACTCAAACTCATTTACCTGAGTGGCGCCAATCTTCGAAATCTCGAGATTTCTCATTTGCTCTCTGCCCATAACGTCACATCCTCCTGGTTCGGTTTGTCTGACTGTTGAAACGTCCCTGATTCAGCTTAGTTTCCCATTCTCACAGGTTAGTAAACGATCCACCAAATCACACGAAGTAACACTAACCTGCCTTCGGAACTTTCGTTTACTTCGTGGATCGTTTTTACCAACTGACGACCGAAAGCCCTGGATCTCAGATTAGGATACTACCCGCCTCACCGGCTGCTTGACACTACAAAGTTTGCATTCGTATAGTGCAATCCTTCGCATTTGTTTTGCGTTTCTCGTCGTGCAAGGCCGGCTTAGCTCAGTTGGTAGAGCGTCTGATTCGTAATTAGAAGGTCGCCGGTTCAACTCCGGCAGCCGGCTCCAATATAACCATCCTTCAGCCCCTACCTTACCATACCTAAAAACCGCGGAAGTAAGCCACGCCATTTGAATCTTTGCTGCTATGAGACTGTGATAACCTCGGCCCCATGGGAATCACCCCGGTGCAACTCGAGCGATATCAGCGCGAGGGCTTTCTGATCCTGGAAGACTTTGTCGATGCCAGCACATGCGACTCGTTACGTGCTCAAGCGGAACAGTTAGTGCGCGACTTTGACCCTCGCGGTGCAATCTCTATCTTTACAACTGCCGCGCAGAATCATCTTCGCGATGATTACTTCCTCGAGTCGGGAGATAAGATTCGATTCTTCTTTGAAGAAGATGCCTTCCTCCCGGATGGCAGTCTCAAGCAAAGCAAAGAACAGTCGATTAATAAGATCGGCCACGCTCTTCATGAACTCGATCCTGTCTTCAGTAAGTTTTCAACATCGCCGGCAATAAAACAGTTGGTTGCCGACCTCGGCATAGAAAAGCCCCGGCTCCTACAGTCGATGTATATCTTCAAGCAACCAAAGATCGGCGGCGAAGTCACCTGCCACCAGGACAGCACATTCCTTTATACGGAGCCCCAGGACATCGCCGGCCTCTGGTTCGCGCTCGAAGATGCAACCATTGAGAACGGATGCCTGTGGGCCATTCCCGGCGGACATGAACCAGGACTTAAATCACGTTGGGTGCGGGGCGAGGGCGGAATGAACTTTGAAGTTTTCGACTCCGGCCCCTGGCCGGAAGAGGGACTTGTCCCGCTTGAAGTTCGAAAAGGAAGTTTAATTGTTCTTAATGGACTTCTGCCGCACAAAAGCATGGCAAACCGTTCAGCTAAATCGCGACATGCTTATTCGCTTCACGTGATCAACGGTAATTCCCGCTATCCGGATGACAACTGGCTTCAGCGTTCGCCCGAGATGCCTCTCCGCGGCTTCGATTAAGACCTTCGCGCAAGTAAGCTTTCGCAGCTCAATCTCACCGTCATTGTCATTCGGGTTGTGTCTTCGGTTGAATCCGTTTAGAAAGTGGACTTGTCCACCCCGCGGGCGCACAAGTGCGCTTTCTAAACTGAGAGACAGAAGAGGATGCCCTTCCCGCGCGGATGCGGCCACGCCGCGGAATCCGCGTTTTTTCTATGCTATTTAACTGTTTTAGGGTTCAGGTAGTAGGACGCAGCAGCCCGCGAAAGATTCCCTGGACGCTGACCTGGCTGGCAGGAAGCGTGAGAGGCTGAAGCTGCGAGTTGGCCGGATGAAGTTCAACGTTAGTGCCACGCCGGTATAGTTTCTTAAGCGTCGCCTGGTTCTCTTCGATTAGAAGCGCCACCACAATCTCACCGTCGCGCGCTTCCGTGCGGTTTTCTATCAGAGCAATATCGCCGTCGCAGATATGCTCATCGATCATGGAATCACCCTTCACACGCAACGCGTAAACTCGCTCGGGTTTCACCCGGCCGAGCAGGAACCGTGGAACAGAAAGCGTCTCATCCGATTCAACAACGTCGAGTGGAGTTCCTGCTGCAATTCTGCCGAGCAGTTTTACCTGGCAGAGAGCGTCAGGGTCGTCCACTTTCACTGAGAGCGCAAACGATCCATCTTCGTGCGTTCGAGTGATCAGTCCACGACGCTCCAGTGCGGCGATATGCTTGGCGATCGTAGCGCGAGATTTGACCCCAAAGTGCCGGGCAATCTGTGCGTATGAAGGTTCGTATCTATTTCGCTCTGAGAAGCGCGTGATGTAGTCGAGAATGTCTTTCTGTCGTTCCGTACGTGGGAGCATAGCTTACGGCCAATTCTGAAGTCGCGCGGTTAGGAAGAGAGCAGACGCCCCTTGAGATGTCGACGCATTCTATGGCGCGCTAACCAAAGCGTCAAGTGTTTGTTGCGCACCACAGATGCGTGGAACCACGATGACAGAATCTCTAACGGTGGGAGTAACGCGCGAGAGTTCGTGGAAAGATGCGAACTCCAGCCGGCATCTGACTCAATGTCATCGGTCGTCCCGTCAACACTTCGGTGGCCTTCCTGCCATAAACTGCTTCATTCAAATCGTTATCAGGACTAATCACAACGCCCTTTAGTGCTGCTCCGATGAAAGCGCCCTTGCTACGGGAGTATGAAAGAATGCCGGCGTCCAATGTGGTATTGGTGGAGGCAGCAACCTCACGCCCCACTGGGCCAGCCACTAAGCCAGCTTCGCCACCCATTTCAAATTTATCTTCGAGTAGGCCTTTCACACCTTCTTCATTCATGATTAGAAATACGTAATCGTTTTTTTGCGCTCCAATTTGAGCGCCGAAGCTGCCGCCACTGAGATTGAAAAACGCGGGGGCTGACCAGCCATTCCGAGTTCGCCTGCTTATCACGCCCTGACCACCGCGACCGCCAAAAATGAACGCGGCCTTGATTACCCCGGGGAAAACCGCAATCGCCTCGGCTTTGTCCAGTAGTTCCTTAGGAATCGCTTTGTCCCGCACATTCATGATTTGGGTAAACACCTTCGCCGCCGCAGTTGCATGGCGGGTCGCGTCCTGCAGCCTGGTCTTCTTCTGCGCCGACACGGCGACGACACAAGTGAGCACTATTAACGAAATGCTAAGGGAAAAGGAAAAAGCGCGATGGATCAGAGTCCTCATTACTTACCTCCAATATCTTCGAACTGTGCACGTGAAGTAATACCCGAAACTTTCCCGAACGGCAAACGCGAGTTGGCGACGAGCGTTTGGCTTCAGCGAATCACAGCCACGCGATAAGCGCGCTGTGCGCGACTCGTTTTCGGTCGCGAACGACCCTTTCGAATCTGACGGGCGGGGCTCGCATCCTGCAGATCAGTGACGCCAAAAACTTCAGCTCGAGGTTCTTCATTCTGTGAGTCATTCGGTGAATCTGCGGGAGCTAATTCAGAAACAGACTCGTTTGCCGTCGACGACACCTCAGTTACCGGATGCTCTTTAACCCAGGCCATGCCGCCCAGCGTACCGGTCACCAGCCCGGCAATCACAACCAGAACAAGCGCCCTGGAGCTACTGTTAAGCGCTCGTTGGAAATAGACGACACCTTTATGCCAAGGTGAAACTTGATCTGTTGGAATCGGCTGAACTGGTCGAGCTTTAGCGGTTGCCCTTTCATCGAAGCGCGGCGGTGGCAATCTTGATTCTGGTTCATCAATGTTGTGTGTGTAATCATCTCGCTCATCAATCATTTCTTATTTCTCCCCCGGCTCTCTCCGCGACGGCGCGTGCAGCGGTTTGGAACACTAATTGACATTCACCCGTCTAGACGCAAATCCATCGCCAAAACTATTAGCCTTCAGACTTAATGAAGGAATTCTTCATAAACTGGTAACGACGCCTCCTTCATGAGGGCGATGGGCTGTAAGACTTATGGGTTATTGTTAGAGATTTGAGGCTCGCTTCTAATTTACTCTCGACAGACTTGGGATTTGTCGCGTATGAAAGTTCGTGAGATTCTTAGGCTACTAAAGGATGAGGGCTGGTACTTGGTTGCAACTGAGTGAAGTCATCGCCAGTTCAAACATCCAACCAAGCCAGGCCGCGCTACGGTGTCTGTCATCGGAGAGATGAGATTAACCCTAAGATCTTGAAAGCATTTTGACTCAGGCGGCTGTCTTCGTCGGCAGGTGAATCGCTCGCGCGAATGATTAGTGATGATTCCGATGAAGAAACTGCGTTCGTACTTTCTTGAGAGGAGGAAGAATCAGGCCTGCTCCGACTACAACCGAAGACAAAGATTGCGCTAACAGCAACGAACAGACCCGAACTCTGCGCAAGCTCTTCATATGGCGGGTGATCTCACTTCCTTAAGTTAAAAGAATCAATGAGTCGTCATGGAATATTGGGCAATAATCTGTTCGCGTATTTGCGCCGCTGTTTTGCCGCTCTTCTCCAGTTGATATGCGAGTAACGCCTCTTCTACGCACACAGCGCAGCTCGCGGCATGCTCATCTTCGAAACAACTGTGCAGACTTTTGTGGCCCACGGTCTCGTCACAATGGCAATAACAAGGCAACTGTGCCAGTGTGACCGGGATTTTCCGGGCCACGTCGTAGGCTTGTTTCGTCTTTCCCACGAATTTCGTTGGGCTAAGCGTTGCTCCCAGGCTGTCCGAACGCGGTGCAGTCACGTAGTGCTCTGGCACGTGCGCCACGGCCTGCGGGGGTTGTGATTGTTCTACGGGCTGCGAAGGCGCAATCTGGCGTTCGACCAGCGTATCGCGAGTACCTCGTGATTGCCTGAGGACTAACGCCGCAACGAGAATAGCCGCGGCGACGATGATTATTCCTACCGCTATCTTTTTCATAAGTTCTGCTCTCCTATTCTGATTAGTGTGTCCCGGGCATATTCTGATTAGTGTGTCCCGGACATACTCGCCATGTCCATCTTGCCTGGTCTGAAGCGTAAATAAGCTCGCCACGAAACCGGGCTATTGCCGTAATCGGGTCAAGAATCGCAGGTTGGAATAGAACACGATTAGGGTCCCCGACAAAAACAGATGTCTTTACGAAGGAAACAATTTTTTCATGATCCCTGACCTCTTCTAAATGGTGCGGGCGTGTGGTAGAACGTTAAAGCAACGCCCGCACCCCCAATACCTGGTTACCCTTTTGCTTTTTCCCGCTCGTGTGTCATCTTCATCTCGCACGAGTCGCCACTACAGCAGCAGCATCCATCCTTTTCAGCATGTATTGCTGTATGCGTCCTGGCATGGTCTTTCTTTGTGTGATCCTTCTGCGCGTGCTCCTTCATATCGTGACTCACCGAGCACGAATCACCCGTACAGCAACAGCAACCCTCATTCGCTGAATGGTTCTTCTTCATGCTGTCCTGCGTCTTCATGTTGCAAGAATCGCCACTGCAGCAGCAGCCATCCTTGTCTGAGTGGCTTGTGGTGTGCTTCTTCTTTGCATGGTCCTTCGTCGAGCACGACTCGCCTTTACAGCACGAGTCCATCGCACAACACGATTCGGTTTTGCTGGTTTGAGCGGATTGCGTCGTGTTTTGAGCAAGACCAACGCTTGAAAGTGCAAGGCCAAGTCCGAGCGCAAGGCCCAGACCAAATCTTCTAACGTTTTTCATTTCGTTCTCCTAATCTAAAAAGATCATTGGTTTGTATCAGTGCTGCCGGTAGCTAAACCCGCCAGCGTGCTGAACACACTGATACGCCGTAGGACAGACATTCTTGTCTGTCTATCGTGGCGCGGACAGGCTTGCCTGTCCTACAAGCAGATCTCTAGATTAGGAAGACACAACAGCGGAGGTAGGTATGTCCGCGATTCGGTAACCGAGGCAAGGCAGAGAGTGGAGTCGGCTGCACCAGAAATTTTTGAGGGGGAAGATAAGAATGCGCGACTGCCGGTGAGTCACTCGCTTCACCACGGCGGCTCTTTGTAGCCACCGCTTCCTTACTGCCGGCGAGCGGGCAATCCTTCATCGTGCCTGATGAAGACGCGCCAGACTCGATTAACGTCGCAGCGCCTGGGCTTACTCGCTGGGCTATGGGCTTAACTTCGGTAGAGCCCTTCTTGCAGCAGCTGTGAGACCTGTTGACCTCGTCCGACGAGGCTGCTGACGAACCTCCCGAAGAACAGGCGTGTCCCGAAGCAACAATCGTCGAACTATGCTCCGAATGCAGCGCCCGGTTCTGCTCAATAGCTCCGGCGGCGGCCGCCGCGACCATGCCCTCGCAGCCCAGCATGCAACCGGCGCCGGCTACCCAAAGACTAAGTAGCGGCGCAAGTAGGAGGCGAACAATTTTAGATGACGAGAAGGCCCACATCGCGAGAAGAGTCTAACTCTCAGACTAGTAATTGTCGAGCCAATCGCCAAAAGCTTGAGCAGAGAGGAGACTCTTTGATTTCAAACGGAGGCTCGTACAACCAGGGACGCAAAATTGTTACCTTTTTCTAGCACTTCAATTATCAACGCGCATTTTACGAGTATCAACTGTATGCTATTCGGCGGTATCTTTGGAACGTCCAGCTGATTTATTGGGGGAGCAAAATGGATCTGGATAAAAGCAAGATAGTTACTCAGGATGAAACGGGAGAACCGGCGGCGATCGATCAAGTTGAGGAGCGCGTCGAGGCGGAGATGAAAAGACTGAAAGGCGAAGCCAGGAAGCTCGTCGCCGACGGCTTGCAGGATGATGAGCTGGCGCGCGACGGTGAACGATTGCAAAAGGAAGGCGAGCGCGAGTTAAGAGAGGCTAACGACTCCGCGTAATCCCCGTCTCAGATCAGATAGTCGATCAATCAGCTGCCGCTTTTTCGTTCAGAGCTTCCAGCACAGCCTGTTTCATGGCTGGCGCCGTCTCAGCCGGGTTGAAGCCGACGAATCGCTTAACCACGCGACCGCTCCGTGAGATTACAAAACTTTGTGGTATGGCCTCGCGGCCCTGCATCAAAGTTATCGCCACGTCCGCAGTGGCCCATCCAACACGATAATTCATGTCATAGTCTTGAATGAATCTCTTAACGCCTTCGGCAGAGGCGTCGGGATTCTCGGTTGATAATCCAACCACCTCCAAACCTTGTGACCGAAATTCTTTGTAAAGCTGGACCAGTTCCGGGATTTCCATCCGGCAAGGGCCACACCACGTCGCCCATAGATTTAACACCAAAACTTTGCCTGCGTAGCTCGAAAGCTTTATCGGGGCGCCAGTGACAGCCCGCAGTTCCGCGTTTACCACGCTGGCAGGCAACGTCACAACCAGCGCCGGTGCAGCCGGCCGTGCCGGCGCATTACTGGGCCGTGGGGGCGCGCCATCATTCTTTGCAGCGCTGGGTTCCGACGGCGGCTCTGCCCGCTTCTCATCGCTCGAGCTGCAACTCGATACTCCAAAAGCAGCCACCAATGACAACACCACTATCGTGAAGGCGAGCCGCGCCGGGGTCCATAGTGGTCTCCTGGTATTCATTTCCTTGTTTTCTTGCATTTAGTTTCTAACGACCCCTGCCAAAACGGAAAGAGTCGAGAATGACCGGCATCTCGCCCTTCGTGCCAACGTCCTCTACACCGGATAATTCGGGAGCCAGCGACGTGGCCAGCATAATCAAAGTCGCGCCGGTTGAATCTCCGGCAACCCCGGTTGGCAAAAACACGACGCGGCCCCAAAGCTGAATGTCGCCTTTTTCACTTCCTCTCGACATGCTCACGAATCGAAATTCGTAACCGTCAAGGGAGTTTATTTTGGTCGGTCCTTCGGACACCTTGCGATATTCTGGGAAGCCATTCGCCAAACTAGAACCCAAACGCTCAACTAACTGAGGGAACATCGACTCGTCGGCTGCAAAAGTTCCTTTGCTCGCATACCAGCCGACCGCAAAATTCTCCTGCGTGAAATCCGGCGGTAGCCTTCTTTCCACTTTGGCAAAGTTACTAGCGCCCGGCACTCCCGCTTTCGGATCCACCTCCCAAGAGTTTGGATAAAAGAACGAAAAATCGACGTAATGCTCGGCAAGCTTCCCGTCCAGGTTGTCTTGTGAGTTCGTAAATTTAGCTGTGTTTGGCGGCGCTACAAACTCAGGTTCAGTTGCCGGTTCCGACGTTGCCGGTTCCGACGTATTCGTGTTGACGTTTTGGTTAACGTTTTCGTTTTCATTTTTTCGAGTGACGACGGGCCGGTCAGACTGAACATCGTCAAGCCGCGGCTTAATCACCAGGAAGAAGAGAGCCGCTACCGCGCCGACACCCAGGACCAGCAGCAGCAATAGTATTCCCAGGATCAGGGGAAGCTTTGACTTCTTCTTTGCCGGGACGACGGGGGCTCCGGTGGAGGGGCCGCTTTGCGATCTCGGGGGCGGCTCAGTGGTTGCCGGCGCTAAAGGCGTTTTAGCGAAGCCTACACGGCCGGTTGGAACGGTCTCTTTATCAAAAGGTGTTGTCGGGGCCAGGGATGAAAGTGCGATGGTTTCATTTGGATCGCGTGGTGCGCCGGATCTGTCTCCCGGCGATGTTGAAGGAGAACTCCCCCGGTGTGGTGAAGAGATCTGAATCGTCGCGTTAGGATCGAAGGCTTGCTCAGCACTCAACAACAAGCCGCCATCCAAGGTGCAAAATTTCTGACTGTCGTCTGGGTAAGTCCGGCTACACTTCGGGCAACGCTTCATTAGAGAAATTTGCTCCTTACGTTTAGAGTCCAAGCTTTAGCTTGCCTCTGACCAATCAACAACCTGAACGCCACCGCCCCACCGCGGGCTGCGGCACCCCCGGGGTTCGTACTCTGAACTGGCGAGCTATTGCGCTTTGGAAAGTTTCTGTTCCAGGTCTTTATTATCGGGATCCAGCTCCAATGCTCTTCGATAAGCTCGAACCGCGCTCGACTTCTTATTTGCTTTCAGATAACCATCGCCGACGCCGCTGAAACCGAAAGCTCCCGCTAACAGTTTTCGGTCTCCCGGTGATGCAAATCCAGCGGCCCGCTCGTAGATCATCTCCGCATCCTCATAGCGATCCATCGCGAGATAGGCACGGCCAAGCAGATTAAAAGGCTGAAACGCACGTGGGCTGACTTCGGTTGCCAGTTTCAGATGAGGCTCCGCCTCTTGATATCTCTTGTAAACCACGAGCAGTCGACCGAGTAAGTACAGCGTGTTGGGATTACGAGCATCCAGTTCCAGTGCGCGTTTTAAAATGGGCTCAGAGTTTTCCCACTGTTGTTCCGCCTGCAGCGACTCCGCGATCAAATTCAAAGTCGCCGGATCTTTGGCGAGACTGGCGGCTCTCTCGTACAACGGCGCTGCCTCGGCCACACGTCCAAGCCGCTTCAGCACCCGCGCCAGATGTGCGTAGGCCACCGCAAACTCCGGGTCCAGTTCGACGGCGCGCCGATAAGCTTGCTCCGTTTCGTTGTTGAACATGCCGCGAGCCTGTAGCGCGACTCCCAGACGATCCCATGCGACGGCATTCTTCGGTTGGATCTGCACTGCGCGGCGGACAAAACCTTCGGCGTCAGCGAGGCGCTTCGCATTGCCGGCGCCGGTGCGGGGCTGGACCAGCACCACACTCAACGCGACCAGCGCGTCGGCATCAAAGGGGCTCCATTGCACGGCATTGCGGTAAGCACCTTCTGCTTCTTCCCAGCGTTGCTGGTCCGAATAAATATTCCCGAGCCCATAAGCCGCACGCGCGTCTCGAGGTTTGAGCTTCAGAATACTTTGGTAAGCGTCTTCCGCTTCAGCGAAACGGCGCGTATCGCGAAATTGATTGCCCTTTTCCAGGAGGTCATCAGCGCGATCTTCGACTGACGGATTCGCCGTGGCCGAGACACCTTTGGCTCCTGACGTACGCGATCCAGAACCGCGCTTCGTGACGGGCGACTTTTTCCCTTCGCGTTTCTCGGGATTCTTTGGTCTAAAAATTCCCGCGCCGACATCAACGCCTATGTCCTGGCCGATGGCGCAAACACGGCCAAGGGATACGCATAAGCACAGCGTTAAAAACAAGAAAAGTAAGCGAAAAATCGAAGGACCTCTCATAAATCCTCTCCCAAATGACTGGTGATTGTAACTTCAACCACCCACAGGCCGATAAAGTGGAAGGCAGCCTGCTGTGGAAACCGTGGCGGATTGTAGCCCAGTTTGCGGGATATGATCTAATGGCAGGTAATGGTTACGCAAACTGTTGGTTTGCGGCGTGACTGGATGCCGCACAAGGCCGAAAGCCAGTCTCTGATCGCAAACCACAGTTTGAATTACAAGCGGCGAGCGTTACTGAGCGGACCGTACCAATCGAAAACCCACGGTCGGTATCTTGCTTTTCGGAGAAGCAAACGAACGGATGCAGGACGTCACCGGATTGTCTCTGTCAGACGGATTTACATCATAGCCCCCGCCCCGGAACATTCTAAAATCCTTCATTGCTGTCGGAATCACAGTCGGATTCCCGGGATATACCGAGATTTTCGACGAAGTCCACTCCCAGACATTACCTAACAAGTCTGCGACACCCCATCTGTTATTCCCTGCTGGGAACGAATTGACGTCTTTGGGTGTCGACTCCTTGAGCCATGCCTTATTGTTTGTCCAAGGCTCATTGCCCCAGGGATAAAGATCGTTGCCTTCACCATTTCGCGCAGCATACTCCCATTCCTGCTCGGTAGGCAGTCGGTAAGCTAAGTTGTCTTTTAAGCTGTCCCTTTTTGAACGCCAACTGGCAAAGGCATCAACATCGTCTACCGAAACATTCAGTACCGGCCACTGTTCGGTTCCGTAAGGTGGCTTCGTGCCATTCCAATACTTTGGGGCCGCGTAGTGAGCGTCGCGGACAAACTCGGCAAACTCCGCACAAGTCACTTCAGTTCTATCCATGAAGAATGGCAGCACTGTTTCCTTATGAGCAGGCGCTTCCCGCGCCGTTCCGTTGTCACGGCCCATCTGGAATGTTCCGCCAGGAATTTCGACCATCTCGGCTTTGATACCGTCTGCTTCGATGGTGGGTGACGGGGTGGGATTGTTTCCATTGACGACTACGTCTGTTGACTCCTTCGTGCGCAACTTGAAATACGCAGCGGTGCCGCCCCCAACCAGCAAAACGACCAGGCCAACGACGCCAATCATCATCATGGAGTTGCTCTTCGGCTTCGCTGGTAAAGCGACGTCAAACTTTTGACCGCTCTCAGGAACTGCAGATTTAGCTCCCGCAAAACTCTTATCGCTGACGGTCGCGGAGCCAACCCCTTGATGCATCTGGGTCGCATCGAGATCGGCCATCGTAGCTTGTGCCGGCGGCATGCTGGTCGCAAGTTTAGAAAGGCGCTCTTCGAGCTCTCTGGCCTGGCGCTCAACGCGCTCCATCTGCTCGCGCTGCTGTCGCTCGCGTTCCTCCCGCTCCTCTTTCTCCCTGCGTACTCGCTCCTCCTGTTCCTTTCGCTTCTGCTCTTTCTCTTCTTCACCCTTGCGGCGGGCATCGGCCTCGCGGGCCAGTTCTTCGCGGGCTATTCGATCTTTTTCTTGTTGCTCGCGTTCATAAGCTAGTCGCGACGCAGAAAGCTGGGCTTGTTCTTCAGCGCTCAACGCTCCGGACCTGACCGTTCCGGCCAGCGAGTCAAATGCAGCCTCCGAAACTGTCTGTTGCGGCACTGAAACCGTATCTGGCGCCGGCTCGAACAAGGTCTGGCCAAGATCGGGAGGAACGGTTTGTCGACCGGCTCGCATGGTCGAACCCTCTAACACTACAGCCTCTCTCAGTTCCGCAATAAAAGCGTCTACGCTTGGAATGCGTGCAGCAGGGTCCTTTTCCAATGCGTGGTAAACAACCGCCTCAATCCGCGGCGCTACGTCTACGCCCACTGACTGAAAACTCGGCGGCGCCTGGGTGAGGTGCTTCTTCATGATTGAAGGAATCGAAGCGCCCTTGAAAGGCACATCGCCAGACAACATCTGGTAGAGAATGATTCCCAGGCTATAGACGTCGGCGCGGGAGTCCGGTTCCTCGTCTGACCATTGCTCCGGCGCCATATAAAAAGGCGAGCCCATCAAGCCGCTGGTCTTTGCTTGGACAAACGAACCCAACAGTTCACCCGATTTGATCTTAGCCAGACCAAAATCGAGAATCTTCAGGCCTTCCGAGATGGGCAGGCCAGTTTGAGTCATGATGTTCAAGGGCTTCAGATCGCGATGCACGATGTTCTGTCGATGCGCCGCGCTCACGCCGGCGCCAATCGCACAACTGAATTCGAGTGCCCGTTCCGCTGACATCTTTTTTTCTTCAGCCAGAATGTCCTGAAGCGATTTCCCGTTGACAAATTCCATGACCAAAAAAGGCATCGTGCCACGCACCACGCCAAAATCTGTGACGGCAATAATGTTTTGATGGCGAATAGCCGCGGCGGCAAGCGCTTCCTGGCGAAAACGCGTGACCAGCATGGGATCGTTGCCAACCAGATCCGGGAGGATCACCTTAATGGCGTGAGACGTTTTGAGAAAAATGTGCCGCGCCTTAAAGACGACTCCCATCCCACCCTGTCCAAGACGTCTTTCTAACTGGTAACGAGCATCGAGGATTGGCTCGCCCAGAAGCGATGGGGTGGTGGCATCGCCGTCCTGCGGACAGTGGTTGATTTCGTCAGGGAAACAGCGCCTACAGGCTGGACATTCTTTCATTTATTGGCTCGGCTAAAAGGCGGCCTGATGACTTGATACACGGGCCGTTTGGGAGCGCTGGAATTTTAACGGCTGATACTCAGGCAAGCAAGCGAGGACTACTTTACTGCGTCCTTCAACTCCCAACTCAACCCAGGGCCATCAAGCAAGATAGCAAAGTGATTTAACACATTCCTTCCTAAGACCCCGGATTGCGAGTTGACCAAAAGGAAACGTCCCCGGAAGCATCGTCTGCGAAATACCAATTCGAGTTGCACTGACGCTGCCGTACTTCTGTTGCCGTCAAATCCTTCCAACTCATAGCTTTCACTTTGATCAACTTCTAACCTGAGATCCTCAATAAATCTTTCCGGAATGAGAGTGACATCAGCGCCAGAGTCAATCAACATTGGCACATCAGTCACAACGTTGCCGTCGCTAAGAGTTCGTAAAGTCACTCTTGCCAGTGGTGCTGGTGGGTCGAATTGGTTGGAATCATACGTCGGCATCGCCTGCGTCTTCGATGACTTCCATTTTGAAATCTTTCGCTTGTTCAGGGTGGACCAAACGAGGGCTGGCAATACGGGGAGCCGGTTGTGCGTCGCCATTCGGAACCAGCACATACACCCGAGTCTTTTCTGGAATGTCGGCGTTTGGAGGGAGGGTCACATGCCCGTTCTCAACAACCCCTTCATATGTAGCGAGCTTTCTCATTTACAAACCTCTTAATCGAAGCTGAATTTAACATAAGCCGACTTTTGCGTCTAACCATTGATGCTGCGAGCACGACGATACTCGCTAATCACCCCGGAGTAGTGGTGACTTAAAACTCTGGTTTGACACTGTGGTAATCTGCCGTGGTTCATATCACAACAGCGACCGCCGCTTTGGCTCTACGGCCAATTAAACCCCCAGATCTGAGGAAGAATCTCCCTCTTGACAGCACTTGGGGTCGGAGTATAATCCCGTTGCCTCGAACCGCTCAACGGATTCACGAACACCATCTCAAACTAGTCTTGGTCGCTCGCTTTCCGTTTTCCAGGCAATACCGAATTCACCCGTTTAGGTAACGCGCGTCCCAATGCGTTTACAGCTAAGCAAAAATGTAAGGAAGCTGGCTGAAGTCTGCTGTATCTGTGTGCACGGGAACCACACCGCTGCGAATAATTCAGCCCCGCTATCACTCGATAGGTGACGGCGGGGCTTTAATCAACACGACCTTTACCGGTACTTCGCGCAAAGGTGTATCGACCAAGAATATCTTACCGCGTAGCGGTGGACGGTCTCAACACTGAAGGAGATCTCAAATGAGAAACTTTATACGTATCGCTGGAACCTTCATCTTCGTTGTGGCTATCTGCGTGGTGATCATGATCGTAGGTTCAAGACCGGCAGCAGTGGCGACTCAACAACAACAGAACAACAAGCTAAAGGAAAAACTTCAACGTCTTAAAATTCAGACCTTCGGTGGCGAGGCGGCATCGCTTCGCGCTAAGCAGCTTCGTAAGCAGCACAAAGGCATCGCCCGGGCCATGAAAGATGCAGAGAGACGAGGTCTGCGTGAGGCCTTTGATAAAGGTACCGTTATCTTGGCGACCGATCCAGAGAAGACAGCGAACTCTAGCAGTGTTGTTAAGGCTAATCTCGTCCCGTCTCAGCTGGACTTGGTCCGGCCCGTATCTTTCAGGTTATCGTCTCCTCAAGATACATTTACGGACGGTTACTATGAAATAACGTTCATACCCTACGATGACGGCGACCCGAATACCTGGGAAGGGATCATTTACAGGGCCGGTCCCGATATCGGGGAAGACCGCCTACGCGGTCATCGATATCTCAACCGAAGTGCCCGATGTCACGCAGGAGACATACTACCCGCCAGATGGAGGCGAACCGGAGCCTGTGCTGTTACTGTCCAAGCAATCACAGCCGGGCCAGCCTAATAGCAAGGAAACCCCAATTGCTTGCAACAGACTTGTAGATGAAGAGCAAAGTGTCAAAACATCTCTAAGGACAAATGTTGCCATGAGGACAGACGCGCGTGTTCCTCAGTGCCCCCGCGGCCAGCACGTATGCCTTGGGGCTCAGGCTGGGGAATGTTGCTCAGACAGAGGTCTGCCGGGCATAGGCCGTTGGATTCGTCAATCGGCGGGACTTTGTTTTTATGCAGCAGCCGCGTGTCGGTTATCGGGTCCGGTGTGGGCTCACTGCTTCGGTGCGTGGTGTACTGGTGGCATGGTTTACTCGCTGTTCTGGTGAGACCAAGCTCTGGAGAGGGCTTGATAATTCACCTGCTTGAGCCCTCTCCGCCTTCGTCGGGAAGCGTCAAACTGAGGTATGACTGAAACGCAACTACAAAACCGAATAAGCGTCTGGAAGCCATTCATGTTTGGAGTCGGCACGCCGTTCGCGGCTAAGCTGCTTCAGTTTTTGCTGCCCATGCCGTTCGCATGGGCCGTAGCTGGCTTCGCCGCGATCGTGCTTTTTCATTTAACTCCACCAAAAACGCAGGCAAGCCTATTACAGGTTTTGGGAACCAGTGCGGCCGCGGCAGTCTTTCTTTTCGCGTACACAAAATTTGTTGGATGAGCCGCTCGGCTCTAGAGAGTGCGACAATCGTCCGGGCCAATCACGTGATCCTCAAGTAAGAATGGTAACAGCGCCAAGAATGGGCGAACGCCAAGAGTCGAAGAGTCGTGGGCTATGACCGGCACAGTAACATCGCCGGCCCTAGCGCGAACGAAGAACCACAAAGGCGATTCTCGAATTCGAAGAGTTAGTTTGAAACCGCAACAGACGTTGTCGGGGTACGGCATCGAGATTATCTTCCGACCTATGGCACTCCCAGTGAATGGCAGGGTTGCAGGGGGTGTTGGCTTAGGGTTTACAGTTCCTCAACCTGAATGGGAGGACTTGGGCGCGAGACTCTTCTTCTGCTCGTTCGCTTGGTCCTGAACTTGAACTGAACAGCTTTCCAGGGCGAGTGAATTGGAGATGGTTACGCATGAGTAAAGAGAAGCATCAAAACCCGTTGCCTCGTTGGAAGCCGTTTGTCTTTGGTCTCGCTACACCGATCTTCGTTAAGCTGCTTCACCTATGGCTTTCCGACCCAATCGGCTGGGGAATCGGTGTGTTTGTATTATTCGTGTTGTTCTATGAAACGCCTCCTAAATTTGGCCCCCCTCCCAACTTTCTGAAAACTTTGTTTTGGAGTGCAGCAGGCGGACTTGTCGCCTTCACGTTTGCAAAGCTCCCGTTATTCTGAATTCGCGGGATTGTTCCGAATTCATCTGAGTCATTTGACCACCGCACGGAGATCTGATTTCTCGTAATTAACGCACGACCACATTCACCAGTCGTTGCGGCACGACGATCACTTTGACTATTTCATGGCCCTGAATGAAAGCTCGGATCTTCTCATCATTGAGCGCTGCCGTGCGGAGTTCATCTTCCGTTACGTCAGGCGAAGCCAGGAGGCGCGAACGCAGTTTTCCATTCACTTGAATTGGAATCTCCAGTTCTTCGCGGCGGGCTAATTCAGGATCGGCCTTCGGCCAACGCCCGGAACCCAATAATCCGCCGGCATGTCCCAACTGTTCCCACATCTCCTCAGCGGCGTGTGGGGCGAAGGGCGCGAGCATCAGCACCAATGCTTCCAACGCCTCGCTGATTGCAATAACTTCTGCCTCCGAAGCCGCAGCGGGATCGGCATTAAGATCGCTAAGTTGATTGAACAACTCCATCAACGCCGCCACAATTGTGTTGAGATGCAGCTCGTCGAAGTCGCCAGTTACTTTAACGATCGTCTGATGAGTCTTGCGTCGGAGCGCTCGCACCTGCTGCCCAATCTCTTCGCTAATCGAGCCATTGTCGACTGCTCCGGTGTTGGATAATCGCTCCTGCCACCGCCAAACCATTGTGTAAATCTTGCGGAGGAACCTGACCGCACCCTCAATTCCGCTCTCGGACCAGCGCAGCTCGTTTTCAACCGGCGCAGCGAAAAGAATGAACAGACGAGCAGCGTCGGCGCCAAAGGCCGCGATCATCTCGTCAGGATCGACGCCATTGCCGAGACTCTTGGACATTGCCTTCCATTCGTCAGTGCCTTCAATGCGATTCGTAACCATTCCCTGAGTCAGCAACTTCTTCACCGGCTCGTCAAAAGAAACGAGACCGATGTCACGCATAAACTTTGTCCAAAAGCGGGTGTAGATCAGATGCATCACCGCGTGCGAGTCGCCGCCGATGTATTGGTCCACTGGCGTCCATTGTTTGACCACCTCGGGATCAAAAGGCGCAGACTCGTTTCGCGGGTCGCAGTAACGGAAGAAGTACCAGGACGAATCGACGAAAGTGTCCATTGTGTCCGTCTCGCGACGTGCCTCACCACCGCATTTCGGGCAAGCCGTATTGACAAACTCCGGCACGCCCGCGAGCGGAGACTCCCCTGACCCTGTAAACGCCGCATGAGCCGGTAATTCGACGGGCAAATCCTTTTCAGGCACCGGCACAACGCCGCACTTCTCACAATAGATAATGGGAACCGGCGCTCCCCAGAATCGCTGGCGGGAGATGCCCCAGTCTCGAATACGATATGTAACTGCCGCCTGACCGAATCCATGCTCTTCGGCGTCACGGCCCATCTCTTCGATTGCGTCTTCCGAAAGTTTTCCGCTCCAGGAGCCGGAGTTGACCAGAATCCCATAGCCGGTGAAGGCATGGGGCATTGCCGTGGATTGATCTTCATGCATCGGGTCATGCGCAATTGATTCCTGGCTGTGGGAGATACGTTCGATGACCCTACGAATCGGCAGAGAATACTTCTGCGCAAATTCATAATCGCGTTCATCGTGTGCGGGAACGCTCATGACTGCGCCCGTGCCGTAATCCATCAGCACATAGTTTGCCACCCAAACAGGAATGCTTTCGCCGCTAAATGGATTAACGGCCAGAACTCCAGTGTTGATTCCCTCCTTCTCTACTTCCTCGGCGGGGTTGGCACGTCGTGCTTTTTCAGTCTTTATCTTTTCGGCAAACGCCATCACTTCGTTCTTTAATGGCGACTCATCAAGAAGCTCGTCCACCAGCGGATGCTCGGCTGACAGCACTATTGCAGTCGAGCCGAAAATCGTATCGATACGCGTGGTGAACACACGAATCTTCCTGTCGCCGTCCTTCACGGCGAAGTCGATATAGGCGCCTTTGCTGCGGCCAACCCAATCGCTCTGGCGTTTGAGAACCTTCTCCGGCCAGGCGTCCTCGATTTGCTTGATGTGTTCGACAAGCTGTTCCGCGTATTCAGTGATGCGCAAAAACCATTGCTCCAGGTCTCGCTTCTCTACCGCCGCTCCGCAGCGCCAACACACCCCACCCGACGATTGCTCGTTTGAAAGGACCGTACCTTCTTTGGGACACCAGTTAACCGGCGACTTCTTCTTGTAAGCCAGGCCACGTTCATACATTTTCAGGAAGAACCACTGGTCCCACTTGTAATAGTCGGGGCGGTGCGCGGCAATCTCGCGCGACCAGTCGTAGCTAATGCCCAAGCGCTTGAGCTGTCCGCGCATGTGAACGATGTTCTCTTCAGTCCAATCACGGGGGTTGACGCCTCGTTTGATGGCCGCTTGTTCGGCAGGTTGACCAAAGCTGTCCCAGCCGATCGGATGGAGCACGTTGAATCCTTGCAGGCGCTTGTACCAGGCCAGCGCGTCACCTATGGCGTAATTGCGCACATGGCCCATGTGAAGAAAACCTGAAGGGTAAGGCAACATCTCCAGACAATAAAACTTCGGCCGCGGATCATCGTTGCTGACCTCAAACGCGCGCGCCTCGTCCCAGCGTTGCTGCCACTTTTTTTCGATTGCTTCCGGAAAATATTTTTCGTCCATGATCTTCGCTTTCCTATTGAAACTCTACATTAGAACTCACTGAAACGAACGCACCCAGGCTTTAACTAACCGCGCTCGTCAAACTATTAATCTTTGGAGTAGAGATTCGCCGCCCCGCCAGACCGCACTAGAACGCGCTATGCGGAAGCGGCACCGTTAGGAGGAGTTTGGTAAGTGGTTTAAGCCGAAATGTCGTCATGCGAACTATTCTAGTGAAGATAATCAAAGCTGTCCAACCTTTGACTGATGATGGAGAATCCGTCCTCTGACCTAATTTCCGCGCCAGCGATCATGTGGCGCTCCGCTGACGTTCCTTCATGTAGGCCCGCAATAGAGAATTGATTCGAGTTTGATAACCCCGACCCTGATTCTTGTACCAATCGACAACGTCGCTATCGACGCGTAGCGTTAGCTGCTTCTTGCGCGGTGTGGGCTTGAAGTTTCGCCGAACAACGGCGTTCGCGAACATCTCCGGAGTTATCTCAGGAATGTCCGTGAAGTCTATATCCTCGTCCTTCATCGCATCGATGCGTTTCCTGTCAGTCTCTGATTTCTTTGAAGTAGATTTTTTCTTCATTCTTGAATGCCTTCCTAAGTGATATCAAACGAACCACTTCGTCAATCTCCGTATGAGTGATAGCGACAACCTTCCCTTTGAGCAAACCTAACGTGAGGAAGCGTCTCTCGCCATAATCAAACCGATCATCCAAATCAGTGACCGTCTCGCCGGCAAAAAATCTTCTCACCGTCCTCAAAATCGAATCCGTGGCGCTTAAGACTCGCTCGCCGCTTGGCTTCGTCCCATTCAAACCGCATAAGCGGTGTAGTTACAAATTGTAGTGACAGTCAACCGCCCTAAAAAGGAAGGGCTGATGACAATTAGCAGCAATTTTGTAGCGGTGTTAAGCGGAAGTACTCGGACCAGGGTGACTCAGTATCCACGAATGAGCAGAGCACAATCAAGTCTCTAAGATCGGCTGCGGATCGTCGTAGGGCGTTTCGAGGTGAACGCTCTCAAGCGATCGCACGTTGCGATTCACAAGTCTTGACTATAAAGCTCAACCTTACAATAATGCGTGGCGATCAAGCTGCGGTCTGACTGAACACCCCATCCTCGATGTCCGAAACTCGAAAAGGCAAATGATATGAAACGAAAATACTCCCCCGCGATCCCGCTGCTCGTTACGCTGATTGCACTATCGCTTTCGGTGTTGGTCGTCCGCGCGGCGGGCGGACGAATCGAGGGAAAGGTTACTGACCAAAAGGGTGCGGCGATCGCCGGCGCTACGGTTAGGGTCACCGACTCCGAAACTAACCAAACTTTCACGGCGACCACCGACGCCCAGGGTCATTACAAAATTGAAGGTCTGACAACGGGAACCTATACGGTCGTCGTAGCCGCAAAAGGATTCAGCGAGGGGCGCCTGGATAACATAAAGGTTGACGAAGGCGCGGCAGCGCCGGGAGACGTCCGGCTCGAGATAGCGGTGGTCGAGGCGGAAGTAAACGTGGACGCCGTCAGTTCAAAGCCCAACAGTGATCCTCTCTATCAGCAACTGAGACAACAAGCCAAAGGTGATCAGGAATTCGCAGGCGCTTATGCATCCGTCAGCAATCTGGTCCTTAAGAGAGACGCAGCCACGTTCACTTTGAAGAGCGGTGAGATCTATTTCGTTACTCCAATTGAAGGACGCATCACCGGCGCTGTATTCATCGGCGACGGACTGATGACTCTGGTGCCGCCTACAGCTAATGAGAAGCGGAGCCTGCAACTGTTTACGGACGAGCCCAGCATCAGCGAGGTATTTTCGCACCTGGTTTTGCGCTTTACTGACAAGACGTTCGATGAGATTAAGGGCTCGCCGAACGCGAAAATCGCCACCGGCGGACCACAAGCGAACCGGGCAAAGGATCTCTATCGCGAGAATCAACAACTCCTGCGACGTCGGCTGCGCGATAATCGAGAGTTGCGAATCCTGGTCGACCTATACACTCCTGCTCATCCGGGTTTCTTTAATGCCTTCATAGGTGGCAAGCGGTATAACAAGCTGCTCTATTTAATGGATCCGCTTGGCATCCCCGAAGTGTCACCGGAAGAAGTATTGCTCTTCAGTTATGGTGAAACGGATGGAGGGCTCTGGACCGCTTTCCATCTGGCGGACGAGCAACAAAAAGGCACGGCCGCCAGCTCTGAGGATCACCGGCTGATCGATATCACTCGTCACGAGATTGAAGCATCGATCAAAGGTGCGCACATCACCGCGACTGACCGCGTTACCTTCCGCGCGCTCGCGAGCACGCGAGTTGTGCCCTTGAATCTATATCGTACTCTGCGCGTCAACCGGGTTGAAGATGAACAAGGAAAAGACTTGAATTTTATCCAGGAAAGCAAAGATGAAGATGCAGATTTTGGAATCATTCTTCCGCAAGCTCTAGTAACGGGGAAAACTTATAAAGTTACCGTGCACTACGAGGGCGGTGACGCTTTGCGAGACTCTGGCGGAGGCAATTTCATCCTCATACCTCGCTCTATCTGGTACCCCAATAACGCTGGAACACAATTCGGCGACCGCGCGATTTTCGAGATGACAGTCCGCTTTCCTAAGCTGTTCACCTTCGTCGGCACGGGCGCCGCGGTGGCGCCTGATACGCGAGACGGTGATATCTCAGTAGCAAAATGGACCAGCGGCACGACGGAGCTTGCCGTAGCCGGCTTTAATTATGGCCGGTTCAAGAAAAAGGCAGTGGCCGATAAAGACACAGGTTATAACATCGAGTTCTATGCCAATGAAGAGATTCCCGACGAGTTGAGGCGGGTGCAGCTTGGGATAGAACGAGCTGAGGCGGCGGGACAAGACACCATGACTACGCTGGGTTCTATCTCAACTACAGGCATGGCAGATTCGGCGCTTGCCGACGCTCAGAATTCCACCCGGATCTTCAATATATATTTCGGCAAACTTCCCTATACGCGGGTGGCGATGACCCAACAACCCGCGGGAAACTTCGGGCAGGCCTGGCCCACGTTGATCTTCATGCCATATCTCGCGTTCATCGATGCGACCCAGCGATCGCAACTACTGGGTACGCGCGGCGGCACGGACACCTTTTGGAAGTACGTGGCGCCGCATGAAATCGCACACCAATGGTGGGGTCACGTAATTGGTTGGGATAGTTATCGCGACCAGTGGATGAGCGAAGGCTTTGCCGAATTTTCCACTTCGCTTTACGTTCAATACAATCGCGGAAACGACCAGTTTGTCGACTTCTGGGAAGCGCAGCGAAAGCGGATCGTTGACGCGTCTCCGGCGACCAGGGATCGCAAGCCGTACACCGTCGGTCCAGTGACGCAGGGCTACCGATTGAACAGCGGCAAAACCGGCGCAGTTGCTCAAAACCTGATCTATCCAAAGGGTGCCTACATCCTTCACATGCTGCGGATGATGATGTACCAGACCAAGGGCGCCGACGCGCAGTTCCGGGTAATGATGCACGACTTCGTTCAGAGCCACTTCAACCAGGACGTCTCAACGGAGGATTTCAAACGCATCGTAGAAAAGCACATGACCAAGGAGATGGACATTGACCGCAACGGCAAGATGGACTGGTTCTTTGATGAGTGGGTGTATGGCACTGAAGTGCCGAGCTATCGTTTTGACTACCAGATTGCCTCGGACGGAACGCTTTCGGGCAAGGTTACCCAATCAGGGGTCTCGGATAAATTCGTTATGCTCGTACCCATCTATCTGGACTTTGGCAAGGGGTGGGCTAAGCTCGGGTCGGTCACTATGGTGGGGAATGCGACGCTTGATCTGGGAGACCTGAAGTTGCCGGCGGTGCCAAAGCGAGCCGCAATTATCGCTTTGAACGACGTTCTGGCTACCAGCGTTCAGAACACAAAGAGCGGTGGCTGACCGTTGGCTTAGGTCGCTAAAGGAATAGTACTAGCTAGGACAACCCAGCATCTACGAACGAGCGGAGCATATTCAAGTTTTTCACATCAGCGCGCGGATCGTCGTAGGGTGTTTCGAGGATGAAGGCGGCGTGGGCGAGTTTTGGATGTTGGGCCACGCGACGCAGTGCTTCCGTGCCGATGTGGCCTTCGCCAATATGCCAGTGTCGATCGACACGTGAATTGTAGGCGGCGCGAGAATCGTTGAAGTGAATGGCCCGAACATTCTTTGTCTTCACAGTCCTCTCCATCTTTTCGATTAGGGCTTGCAGGCCCTCTTCCTCGCGGATGTCGTAACCGGCGGTGAACGCGTGCGCCGTATCGAAACAAACCCCGAGCCGCAGCTTAGGGCAGGCATCCATGATCGCCCGCAGATGCTCGAAGCGGTGCCCAATGCATTTTCCCTGCCCGGCCGTGTTCTCCAGCAGAATCCGCAGCTTCCCCGGATTCAGCCGACCCATTGCGAACTTGATACTGTCGCTGCACGTGCGAATTCCATCGGCTTCGCGAGATCCACGAGCGCTGCCCGGATGTACGACCAGGTAGTCGGCTCCAAGCAGGATTGCCCGGTCAACCTCTTCTCGAAAAGAGGCACGCGACTTTTGCAGCATCAGGTCATCTGCGGCGGCGAGGTTTACGAGATAGTTGCAATGAATGGCAACTGGCGAGATTTTTGTCGTTCGCCGGGTCTTACGAAAGAGGGAAACATCCTCGGGCGTGAGCGGCTTGGCCATCCAACCGCGGGGATTGCGCGAAAAAATCTGCACCGTATCGCAGCCAGTCTCTTTTGCGATGACGAGCGCCTGATGGAGGCCGCCCTTGATAGGCGCATGAAATCCGATGCGAGGGGCGCGTTTCCTTTTATTGACTGCCATCTTAAAGACTGCCCAATGCTCCAGAGCTTTCGGTTCAGCGGCTTTGCCGCCTTCCGTGCGGAAAGGCTTTGCCTTTCCGGCCGGGAAAAATCTTGAGGCTGCGCCTCAGACGAAAAGCGGGGAAACCCACCTTACAACCGCGAGACTGCTCTGCTTGCGCGCGTGAATTCCCACCATGAAAGCCGTTCCTTCAAGCATTTACTCAGTTTCGAGGTGCTCATGGTCGAGAAGGTGGGCTTGCCCTCAACTGATTCGCCAGGCGAAGCCTCAAACAGAAGGACATAAAACCTCAGTAAGGCAGAGCCTTACCGCACGGAATTCGGCATAGCCGCCGCACCTCACTAATGTTTTTCTACTGCTTCCATCGCGCGCAGCATGTTGCCGCCAAGAATCCTGGCGATATCGCTTTCCGAATAGCCGCGGCGCAGCAGCTCGCCCGTTAGATTCGGCAAATCGCCAATATCAGCCAGGTCAACCAGCGTCGCTTGAATTCCATCAAAATCAGAACCGATACCCACATGCTCAATTCCAACCAATTTCACGATGTGATCGATATGATCTACGAGGCGCGCCACGTGGGCCGGAGGAAGCCGCCTGGCAAACTCTTCTCGTCTGACACGATCGCGCGCCAATTTCTTGTGCGCCACATCGCCTTTCTCTTCTTCGGACGCGCGTTTAACCAGCCCCGCGATCTCTTTATCAACCTGCTTCTTTTTATCATTCCAGCCGGGCTCGATGAACGCCGGATAAAAGATGACATTTACGACGCCGCCGGTTTTCGCTAACGCAACGATCATTTCATCGGTCAAATTACGCGGCTCGTCCACGATCGCGCGGCAAGCTGAGTGTGTAGCGATGACTGGTCTGGTTGAAGTGTCGACTATGTCCCAGAAAGTTTTATCTGAAACGTGTGAAACGTCGACCATCATGCCCAGGCGGTTCATCTCACGAACCACAGCGCGGCCAAAGTCATTCAGGCCCCGCGTCTTGCCAACATCGTCGCCGGACGAACCAGCCCAGCTCAAGCTATCCGTCCAGGCCAGCGACATGTAGCGGACTCCCATCTGGTAATAACGCTCCACGTTTTCGATCTTCTCATCGATGGGGTAGCCGCCCTCGAGACCGGTGAGCGCCGCCAGCTTTCCTTCCGAAGCAATGCGCCGGATGTCAGCGGCAGAGGTGGCGAACTGCCAGGTATCCTGATGCTTCTCAGTGAGCTCACGCACGGCGGCGATTTGATCATCGGCGCGTTTCATCGCACGCTGGCCACCACCGCCAAACAGTTGCGGCTCAACCCAGATCGAAAAAAACTGTGCAGCGAGTCCGCCTTCCCTGGCCCGCACCGAATCAAAGTGGCCGTCGGGTAATCGCTCCTCGAGGTCTACTTTTTCATCAAGCAGACGCTGGGTGGTATCAGCATGCATGTCGATGGCAATTGCACGCCGATGAATGGCGAGTGGATCAGCCAGTTTGCTGTTTTCCGGCAGAGTTGAAGATGGCGTTTTGGTATTTTCAGTCATGCGACAGTCGATAGCTAATATTGAAAGCAGAATTGTCCCTGCTGTAATCAGGTACCGCGACAGAATGTCCACCACACCCCGGCTGCCGCGCCGGGGACCCCGGCATTGCTCACAGGAAAACCCTCGGAATTAGCAGTCTTTGCTAGTTGCAGAATCATTTGATGGTACTTTGGCAAACCTGTTGAATCAAGCGCGCCTTGCCGAGCCACCTGCATACGTTTAGACAGCGGACTTGTCCGCCCACGTTGAAACGGGGGGGCACAAGTGCCCTGGCTAAACGGGCCCGCATACGTTTTGACGTGTCCTGATTCAAGTTCTGGTAACAGAAACTTTTCGCTTTCGCGCGCGGTAACAGCGTGTCTTACACTGCCTTGCCAAGCGAAGTAAACTTACTGTATCTTGCCCTGTACTGATAACTAAAAAGGCGCGTTTTCTGAAGGAAAAAAGCTTTCGTTTGTTTGGTTTTAGAGCGCCGTTTCTGCACCCAACTTGAAGAGTTAAAGCCCTCGCCGCACGTTTCCCAATCTGGTTTCCTGAAGGAGTAGAACAGAATGTTCTCAAAAGATGGCAAATCGAAAGATGTGGCAACTCCGCGCATTTGCGACGTCGTTTGGCACGATGGCGAGTTCATCAAGTGGACCGACGCCCGCGTGCACGTGATGTCTCACGTTCTGCATTACGGTTCTAGCATTTTTGAGGGCATTCGCTGTTATGCGACCAAAGACGGGCCGGCGATTTTCCGCTTGAAGGAACACATGAAGCGCTTCCTGAATTCAGCGAAAATCTATCGCATGGACCACACCTGGAGCCTGGATGAATTGTGCGACGCGTCTGTCGAGCTCGTCGCGCGCAGCGGTCTAGAGCAGTGCTACATCCGGCCCATCCTTTTTCGTAGTTTGGACGAAGCGCATCCAGCCTTTGGCGTCAACCCTTTTCCCAACCCGCTGGCGTGTTACATCGGCGCCTGGGACTGGGGCAAATACCTCGGCGACGAGGCTATCGAAAAGGGTGTGGATGTTTGCGTGTCAACGTGGAACCGACTGACGCCAAACTCAATGCCGGCAATGGCCAAGAGCGGCGCAAACTACATGAACTCCCAGCTGATCAAAATGGAAGCATTACTCAACGGCTTTGCCGAAGGCATCGCGCTTGATGATCGCGGCTACGTTTCGGAAGGATCTGGTGAGAATATTTTTGTGGTGAACGGTGAAACGGTATTGACGCCGCCACTCTCGTCGTCAATTCTCGCGGGCATCACTCGCGACAGTGTGATCCAGATATGCCACGAGTTGGGAATCACGGTTAAGGAACGCAGCATTCAGCGCGCAGCGTTGTATGTCGCAGACGAATTATTTTTCTCTGGCACGGCTGCGGAGATTACTCCCATCCGCGCCGTCGATCGCATTACGGTGGGAGCTGGTGGTCGAGGGGAAATCACCGAAAAGATTCAAACAGCGTTCTTTGAAATCACCAAGGGAGAACGAAAAGCTCCTGGCGATTGGCTCACTTATGTTAAAGCCGCTAAAAGCTCCCAGCCCAGTAACAATGGCTCGCAATCCCGGCAGGAAGCCCGAGAGGAATCAGAAAAGGCCTCGAACGTGAGCGTGCCAACCAGCCAGCAATCGGACCCTGTCATGAAATACCAGACAGCGGCTAACTCGATTGACTGAGGAAACTCGCGCGTTTCTGTAAAAACCACCAGCAGCGAGCAAGGAAACTTGCTCGCTGTTTCTGCTTTAGGGCAACAACCGTTGACGCGTCTTTTCTGAAAGGCTATTATCCAAGTCAGCGCTACCATCTCTTTCCAGGTAATGCGCCCCGCATTTCGTCCCAACGCTTCCTCTACGCCCAAAACTGCCAGCTCCGAAGAAGCCCCCTGAAATTTCGAAAGGTCTATTCCTTCTATGTCCATAAAAATTGACGATCTCCTGCGTGTTGCGGCAACTCATGGCGCATCCGATCTGCACCTGAAAGTGGGTGCCTTTCCTGTGATGCGTATAGGAGGCGAACTCCACCCCATAGACGATGCTCCCAGGCTCAAGCAGGAAGACACTCTCGACATGGCATTTGTCATGATGTCAAACCGGCAAAAGCAGCGTTTTAAAGAGGCCTCGGAAGTCGACATCGGATACGGTGTCAAAGGCCTCGGTAGATTTCGCGCCAACATCTTTCAGCAACGCGGCACCGTGAGCATCGTCTTGCGCGTTATTCCGGACCAGACAAAAAACTCAGGAGACCTGGGATTGCCGCCAGTGATCGACCGCATAACAGAAGAACGTCGCGGACTCATTCTCGTCACGGGTTCTACCGGTTCCGGCAAATCGACAACCCTGGCCGCAATGATCGATCGAATAAATGCGCGCCGCAGCGGACATATCGTAACTATCGAGGATCCGATCGAGTTTCTGCATCGCGATAAGTTGTCGTTTGTTACGCAACGCGAGGTCGATGTGGACACCAGGTCTTTTGCCGAGGCGCTTCGTGGCGCACTGCGACAGGATCCCGACGTAATACTGGTCGGCGAAATGCGCGACTATGAAACCATAGAAACAGCGTTAACGGCGGCCGAGACTGGTCACCTGGTGCTCTCGACACTTCATACGCTCGATGCCACCGAGACTATCATGCGCATCGTTTCCAGCTTTCCGTCACACCAGCAGAAGTCTGTGCGAATTCAGTTGGCAGGTATTCTCAAGGCGGTGGTCTCGATGAGGTTGGTGCGCGCTGCCAGGGGCGCCGGTCGTGTACCGGCGGTTGAAGTGATGGTCTCAACTGCTTTGATTCGCGATTGCATCATCAACGAGGCAAAGACCTATTTAATTAGGGAGGCCATTGCGGCGGGCGCATCGCAGTATGGTATGCAGAGTTTCGACCAGTCGCTGTTTCATCTGGTTCAGTCGGGGCTTATTTCGATGGAAGAAGCGCTGCACAATGCCAGCAACGCCGATGAGTTTAAGATGCGTGCTTCAGGAATTCTCTCTGCCGGGCAGGCGATGAATAGTATGAGTTCAGCCCCGGCCACCGTCCCACCTTCTGCGGAGCCTGAGCCGGAAAGTATTTTTGTGAAACACTGAGGGACCAGTAGGCAGTAGGCAGAAAGCAGTAGGCAGAAGCAAAACCCCCACTGCTTTCTGCCTACTGCTTTCTGCCTACTGCTTTCTGCCTACTGGCTACTGGCTACGGCTCCGGGTTAGCCAGAGTGGAGAGCGCGGGCATCGGTAAGTTGAACATCTGAGGGTTCTCGCCAATAATGGCCGCCGCAAAAAATCGCGGCACGTAAGCGGCGCCTTCGTTTTGGAAGCTCTTATTGAGTTCTTCGCGATTCGCCAGGAGCGTCCAGAAATTCCTTTCGTAATGGTCGGTTTCTCGCAGCCCGCGTAGCGTGCTCTTTACCCATTCAGCACCGGTGTTATGGCTGAGCAGTACGAGCGTCATGCTTTCAGCATCGTCTCCGAGGTCGGCCATGTGATCCGCAATGTACTGCGCGGCAGCCGGCGTCATCTTCTCAACATCACACATGTCTTCGTGAGCTACGCCGTATTGTTTGGCGGTCTGTGGCAGGAACTGATACAGGCCTTTCGCGCCAAAACTATTCTCATAACAATTACGATATGCCGACTCGATCATGGGTAGGTAGATGCCGATGATAACCGGGACCTTACGCGCCGCAAACGAACGTGCAATCAGCGGAACATAAGGCGTGGCCCGCGCATACATATCGCTCAGCCTTTCTGCCTCCGGTTTACCCGTCCCATTGAGCGCAACATAACGATCCACATGACGCTTAATTGCGCGCAAGGCCTCGTCGTTGAGCTTCACCGGACGGTCGCCCATGATGGTTGAGATGCGGTTAGCTTGGACGTCTACGAAAGCCAGTTGCTCTCCCTCGCTCATCCCCGAATAGGGCCCGTTCGGCTTGCTCGCTATTGTCGCGGCTGTCCCGTCTGAAACGTTTACCTGCGGACCGGCGGCCGAGCGTCTGTAAACAATCGTCCCGGCTGTCAAGGCTATCAGCAAGACAGCAATGCTGAGCGCCGGCCAAACATGACGGCGGGTCGAGGCCTTCACTAATTTTTCCAGAGTCTGGTGACTGCCTTGTGGGACCGAGGAACTCTTTACTGAAAACCCATGGCTGACTTGCTCTCTCACACTCTTTAGATCCGCGAGCATTTCTCCGGCTGTTTGATACCGCTCACCTCGTTCCTTGCGCAGTGCTTTGTCGAGAATACGTTGCAGCGGTTCAATCTCTTCAGCGGATTGGTGAGTAGACTCATGAAGCGGTCTAGGTTCACGCTCGAGTATGCCGACCATGATGTCTATGCGAGTCGCCGCCGCGAATGGCTTACGGCGGGTGAGCATTTCATAAAGCAAGACGCCTAAACTCCAGACATCCGTACGCTCATCTACCATGAGACCACGAGCCTGCTCTGGCGACATGTAATCGACGGTCCCCATCACCACGCCGGCTTCGGTCAATCCACTCGCGGAGCTCTGGGTCCTGTGGGAGTGGCCTGGCGTCTGTTGCTCCATGAGTTTGGCGATGCCGAAGTCGAGAATCTTTACCAAACCGTCGGTGCGCCGCATGATGTTTTCCGGCTTGATGTCTCGGTGAACGATGCCTGCGGCGTGGGCTGCGGACAGCGCGAAAGCCACCTGCTCCGAGATATCCAGAATCTTTTCGACTCGCAAATCCCCCTTCGCAATCAGTTCTCGAATGGTTTGCCCGTCAATAAATTCTGTCGCGATAAAACGGAACTCTTCTGATTCTCCTACTTCGTGAATCGTGAGTATGTTCGGATGATTCAAGGCTGAGGCCGCTCTCGCTTCACTTTGAAAGCGGCGCAGTCGCGCGTCGTCAGAAGCGAAGTAAGGGGGGAGGATCTTCAAGGCGACCAGCCGGTTGAGCCGCGCGTCCTGAGCCAGATAGACTTCGCCCATTCCGCCGGCGCCAAGACGCTCAACTATCTTGTATGGACCAATTTCGCGTCCGATGTTCCCGTCAACCTCGTCGCCAACCAACACGCGCGCATCCTGGGCGATTGCCGGTTGCTCAATAAAGTCGCCCGCATCGTCATATGCACTAATCAGCGAATTAGCTTCCTCTTTCAACTCCTCATCGCCGGCGCATGCCTCATCAAGAAATGAAGCGCGCTCCATCGGCGGGCGATCAAGCGCACCCTGCAACACTGCTTCAATTTCTTGCCATCTTTCAGGAGTCATAACAATGCGGGTAAATAGTAAATGGTGAATGGTAAATAGACGGTGGCCAGTTCTTCGCTATGGACCCTTTACTATTCAAACAATATCGGTTAACGGATAAATCACGAATGGCGAATAGCCGTGTCTGCTCTTTCCATTCACCATTTACTATTCACCATTTACCGCTTTATACAGCCACGCCTTCGCCGCGCGCCAATCGCGCCGCACGGTCATCAGGGAAACTTCCAGGACCTCTGCTGTTTCCTCGAGACTCAATCCTCCGAAGTAACGCAGTTCGACGACACGGCTTTTACGCCGATCGAGTTTTGCCAGTTCATCGAGGGCTTCATCCAGAGCAATGAGCTCGGAGGCGCGCTCTAGTGACATGACAGCCGCATCTTCCAGCGACACCTGACGAGCGTCGCCTCCGTGTTTGGCGTAACGTCGACGACGCGCGTGGTCTATCAAAATGTGGCGCATCACCTGCGCGGTCACGGCGAAGAAGTGGGCGCGATTTTGCCAATCGACTTTCTGCTGACCAGCCAAACGAAGATACGCCTCGTTTACAAGCGCCGTAGTTTGCAACGTGTGGCCATCGCGCTCACGTTGAACGTAACGATGCGCAATGCGCCGCAGTTCGTCATAGACCAAAGGCGTCAGCCGATCGAGCGCAGCTTTATCTCCCTCGCGCCATTCGACGAGCAAGCCGGTCAGGTTATCGCCCGTCAACCCCGTTGGTCTCGTCAGCGTCGTCATCGCGGCAGATTCTAGCATCAATCGTGCTGGCCCCAGTTGGACGTTGAGCTCGCAAATATTTTCGGCTCCGGATGAACACTTTCGTCATGTTTTCTCGCTTACCATTTTCTGCATAAGGGATTAGAGGCGAGCATCGCCCGCCGTCTCAAGATTGGATCAAAAGACTGGTAGCGATGGTTGAGCCGGCGGGCGATGCCCACCTCTAAACACTGGAAATAACCTCAAGCCCTACTCGTCACGAAGCGTTGAAATAACTACGCCCACTTGA
>JBPCKD010000009.1:0-4718 GCA_051004635.1 Pyrinomonadaceae bacterium | reverse complement strand
CTGGCGGCAACAGTAGCTTCTGCTCCGGATCGTAGCTCAGGTAGATTCTGCTCATGCCCCTCACTATAATCCTTCTTGCTTTTCTTTTGATGCAGAAACTTCAAGCCTTTTCCCGACAGACTCCTAGCTGACTTTTTAGGGGATAGCAATAGCCTGAGCCCGAACTTCATCCACGATCCAATTCCATAGGCCTTAGCCCGTCTTGCGGAAGTGCTGAACGGGTGCTTGTGAAGGATTTTGAACCGTTGGCCTCGCTTCGCGCCAAGCGCCTTTAGCCGCTTCACAAAATCGAGTTCCTCGAAGATGTAGTGTTCCTGAGAGAAACCACCAATTTCGGAAAACGCATCTCGTCTGCACAGAATGAAAGCTCCAGGGCACCACTTGAATGTTCGCATGCTCCAATTCTTGCTCTCCCACGTGAGCTTGAACCACCGTGGCCCATCAACCACACGGATAGTGCTGCCACAGCCTATGTAGTTAGAACTCGATAGAACCGGAATCATGTCTTCGATCAGCTCCGGAGATGGCCAGGAATCAGCATCGACGAATAAGAGCCATTGACCAGAGGAAACGCTCGCCCCTCGATTCCTGGCTCTTGAGATCTGATTAATCGGCTCAAAAACAACTATGCAGCCACAGCTTTCGGCAACAGCTGACGTGGCGTCCGTTGAGTTGTTATCGCACACGATGATCTCGTACGCGCCGGCCAGAGCGGGAGACGCCTCGCAAGCTTCTCGGATACGCCGAACACACTGCGGCAACCGCTCTTCTTCGTTGAAGGCCGGAATGACGACAGAGACTAAAGGCTGTCCAGAGTGCATAAGCGTGCCGAACGCCCGGTGTCACCCGCCGCGGCGGAACTATGCGACTGCCAAGTTAGCGTTCAGAAGATCAGCTCGCCCCACCCTCTCTATGAGACTCAGGCGGTTTGATACTAGTCTGTTCCCTGTGTTTTTCTCCCCGTCGACCCGAATAGAAAACGAGCCAAAGAATCCCTCCCAAAGCCAGGATAGCTATAAGTATTACGATAGCAGCCGTACTCATAATGATCACTCCTTGTTCGCCTGGATAGGCCCAAGCGCTCTATGGTCCCTTCGAGTTGGGACATATAGTTCCGCACGCGTACCTCGAGAGGCGCGCAGGTCAAACTGTATTCTTGGCGAGTGTCTATTTAGAGTAGGCGAGGCGGAGCACGGCCCGGAGGCTGTGACACCGATGCCGAAGCGAAGAGAAGAGTCGCGTAACTGAATTCACATACAGATCGGGCGTCGTCTGGCTGTACACAACCACCATTTAGCGCCGTTGCCAGAGACTGGGGCGGAGGCTTCGTGCCGGTACGCTTTTGCGTCTGGGCCATCATCGGCACGCGGAAGTTGTCGGATGTCCTAGCCGGGGGTCGCGATGCGGTGTTGTGTTGGCTTTCCCACTGGCTCTCTTCACCGCGGTCCAATACGCCAGGTAGCGGAAGGAACTGCGGTCCCACATTGTTTGAGACACACAACGAGATGAGCGCCGCAATTACAAGAAATGCGCGCAGCTCGAAGAGTCTCGATATGTTCGCCTGAAGGGTCATCGAATAGTAATGAAATCTTACCAGAATATATGTAGCGATTGAAGTACGTAACGGCTGAAAGTAGCTCGCATGATCGAAGACCGATCAAGGTTCGCAACAGTGCTGACGATAAGCGCCGTGAGCCCCGCGCTAAGGAATCAGTGTCGTTGAGGCACAGGCTTGAAGTTGGTAAGCGGCTGTCATTCTTCAAGAAGGTTGCTTGACTAACAGCGCTCGGGTCTTGGTGACCACCTTACTTGGCTTCGGATACCACAGAGGATTCGTGTCAATGACCTTTTGGCCATCAATAGAAACGCTAAACTCACCAAAACCTCCCTTAGTCGTTTGCACCTCCAGATCATTCTCTTTCGACAGTTCAGCCGCCACACGGGCCGCCATTGCTTTTTTAATCGGTCACACCGGACAGTAATGAATTTCTATTTTTCTCATGAGCAATAGCATCCTCTTGGGAACGTCAAAGAACAAGGTGTGCAGTCATGGCTCGCACTTCAAAACGCAGCCGGCAGCTTCTCCAGTCCGCGCAAAATCATGCTTGGACGCCAGCGCAGAGAGTTGGTCGCCACGCTCAGATGCAGATCGTGCATCCGCCGCAGAAGGGTGTTGATGGCGATTTGTGCTTCCAGACGAGCCAGCGGCGCGCCCACGCAAAAATGTATACCTTGGCCGAACGACAAGTGTTTGTTCGGCTCTCGGATGATGTCCAGAGCATTCGCGTTCTCGAAGACTGTCTCATCTCTGTTTGCCGATCCGATCACTCCGAGTGTCATTCCGCCGCGCGGGATGGTTACTCCTTGAATGTTCAAATCCTCGCGGGCATAGCGCTCGGTTGACATGAAGACTGGAGAGCTGTAACGAAGCAGTTCCTCGACTGCTGTTTTGATCAACGCTGGATTTCGGCGCAGCTTCTCCATTTGGTCAGGATGCTCCAACAGCGCCAACATCCCAGTGCCAATCAGGTTGACGGTGGTTTCATGCCCCGCAATGAGCAGTAAAAAGACCATTGCCAACAACTCGTCCTCGCTCAACTTATCACCAGCCTCTTCCGCCTGGATCAACGCGCTGGCTAGGTCATCTTGCGGATCACGACGTCGCTCCCTGAAAAACCTTCGTAGATACCGAATAAACATCCAAACGCTCGGGATGACGCGCAAGGTTGCTTTGGGTGAGGTGAGAGACACGACCGCCTTAGACCATTTATGAAACTTATCGCGGTCGCTGGTGGGTACTCCCAGGATTTCAGTAATGATCGTCAGCGGGAGGGGTAGCGCGTAATCATTGATTAAATCCATTTCACCTTTGTGCCCGAGGCCCTCAAGCAATTCATCCGCCAAGGTTTGAATTCGGTCGCGCATTTGTCCGATGAGATTTGGCGTAAACGCCTTATGCACAAGTGCTCGCAGACGCGTGTGATCGGGGGGATCGAGGTCAAGCATGTTGCGCTCCAGCGGTCGGAACATCGGCGGGACCCAGGGCATCTTGCGAAGCTGTTCCGATGTCATCGCAGTGCGCCGGTTCTTGACGAAGCGCTCATCTCTAAGCAACCCCGCGACATCCTCGTAGCGGGCGATCAACCAGACAGGGGTCTTGTCAGGAAGCGTGGTGCGGTAAACGGGTTGGGAGTTTCGCAGACCAGCCAGGAATGGAAACGGATTCGCTTTGAACTGCGGGCTTACGATGTTCACTTGTGACGTAATATTCACTGGTAGCTCCCGGCATGACCGACTGCAGCCGTGAGTTTAATTTATCTAATCTACAATATCCTCTATCGACTAAAGGTCCAAAGCACGGACTCATTTATTCAGAGGTTAAGAATGAAGATCGGAAGCCGCCAAACCCATAACAAACAAAGTCAAAAAAGCGATGCCGAGCGAAACGGAATTGGGGGGCCAAGGCGTTCGCCACCTCACGATCACCACCCGTAGATCCGGTTGATTTCCGACAGAAAAGCGGTTTTGTCTATCCCGAAGTAGTGATGCACCACCTCAGTCTGACGGTTTCCGGCTTGTTCTCCACCCTGGATGACGTGTTCGCGCGAGAGGAATCCGTGGGTCAGTCCGGGGATTTGGCCCAGAGTTAACCAAAGCGCCACCTGGTCGAGAATCCAGGCGTTGCTTGACGGGAATGGCAGTTCCGATACTTCTGGTTCCTCCGCCAGGTCTTGCGCAAGAAACGCTGTCAGGCCCGGCCAAAACTGCTCGCGGGTCTGCGGTTTGCTGGCCATACAGGTTATAAAGCGGAAGACGTAAGAAAGAAACTTTTCGCTTCTCGCTGCGATCTCGGTCCAGAGCCCATGATTGAGCACGCACACCCCAATATTGTAGGGATTGACCTCAGCTGCGCCTTCTCGTCGCGCAAGCGTAAAGAGGGCGTCCTCATCCAGGTAGGACGGGTCATAACCGTAGTGACTCGCTTTCGATGTTGGTTCCTCTCGAGCATAGAATTGCCGTTCCGAGTAACGCTCAAACAACCGGCCAACATCGTCAAAGAAAAATGTGTCGCAGTCGGCCTGAAGGATCTGTGAAGGGGCGAGCGGCTCAAGCTCAGAAAGATTAAGCCACTTGTGTAGCACTGGATAATTCGTAAGGGTTCGAAAGGCTCGAGGACGGATTCGTTTGATAGCGTCGTCGTAAGCACCCATCTGATGAACGCTGACCGCATAGCCTTCGAGCTCAGCAATGAAGGCGGAAGGATGTTCACCATAAAGGAACACATGTATGGCTACGTTCTGGTTGTGGACACGCAGGCTTCTCACGCTGTAACTCAGTTGCCCGTGGTAATCCGACGCCTGCGGTGGACCGTTAGCGGATAGGGAGTAGGTGACGATATTCATCGATTCCTGCCAAGCGGCGATTCACACCGGTACCTTCACATCAAAAGAGAAACGAGTGTGCCTCAAGGAACGCTTTATTGCTTTCTATAGCTTCCATATGCGCATCAATCTCATGCTCCTCATAGGCCTTTGCTGCGAGCATCTCTTTTTGCTTGCCTTTCCACTTTGAGCTTGCTGCGATGTTGGGTTTGATCCGAAGGTAACCTTTGACAAGCTTATCCCAATCAAGAAGTCGCTCTACAAATACGTGGTCAAATAATACTCGCAACTTTGGATTGCTCGACAAGTTGTGCTGAGTCTTTCTGTAAGCTTTTT
>JBPCKD010000008.1:0-55597 GCA_051004635.1 Pyrinomonadaceae bacterium | reverse complement strand
CAATTACACTCCTTTGTTGAGCGGCACGCGAAGAATAATCTCCTCGTTGTCTGCTCGATTCGTGTTGGTGACCCAGATTGCGTAGCGGCTGGCTGGGCTGTTGGCCCGCGCCGGGCGGCTATACATTTTGTAGTCCTGGATGCGTGCACTGCTGAGGTAGCTATCGATGACTTCCTTCTTAAGCACGCCGGCGGAGAGCGCCTGCCTGACCGCATCGTTGGACCCGCCGGCGCTGTTCGGCAGATCCAAAATTTGATCGCGACTGAAGACGATGATGAAGTATTCCTTCTCCGGATCGCTGTTGACTTTGTACCAGCAGTCACTGGGATTCGGAAGCGGACAGTTAATGGGTGGTAGGACGAACTCTTGATTTCTGCTCACCTGGTTTTCGCCGTTATTGACGCGTGAATCCGGAAATTGGATAACGCCGTCCTGGCCTTCTTTCTGATGAACGATGTACAGAAAACCATCCTGATTGGCGGTCACGCCGAGCCGAAGTTGATCGCCGGGATGGAAGACCGAAGCCACGCTGGATTCGCCTTCGGTGCCGTCCGGCCTTTTAATCAGGACGCGATACTGCACAGTCAGCAACGGGGCCAGCTCGACTTTCGGTCGCACACGATATCTTCTGCGTGGCCGATAAACGCGTTTCGCCTTAGCCTGCCGCTGGACCTGCTGCGGCTTGTCCCAGGTGGTAGAACTTTCCTGTGCGACGACTGGCTCGAGTGTCCCTATGGCGAAGGGCAAAAACAAGCCGAGGAGAATTCCAATGCGATGAACTTTAGTGTTTCGGGATTTCATCTTATTTGTACCTCAAAAACTAATTTGATGTGCGCAGGTGCTCCTGAAGTTTTGGATCATCGGCGGAGACAGCGCAGCGGAAACCGATGAGCCAGCTTTTCTCCCTCTTTTCTGACGCGGTAAATTCCGGCGGACTATAGAATCTACGAGTAGTACGCGCATCGTCGATTCCGGATTTGAAGGTCCCGCCGCGAACCACGCGATTAGCAGAGCCGAAGTTTGGATTGGTTAGCGTGTTGTTGGGATAGGGTTGGTAGAAGGCATTGACCCATTCGAGCACATTCCCGGCCATGTCATGCACTCCGTAGAGGCTGGCGCCGTTTGGGTTCGAGCCGACCTCGCTCGGGTGCTCGGTGCCGATCGTAGCGCGTCCGGCATCGGTGCTATCACCCCAGGGCCACATCCGCTTTTTCTCCGCGTTTGGCCCCCACGAGGCAGCCTTCTCCCATTCTTCTTCCGTTGGCAGACGTTTGCCTGCCCACGCCGCATAGGCCGACGCGTCGGCAAAGCTTACGCCCACTACCGGCATCTTCGGCTGAATGAAATATTTTTCATCCCACCACGGATTGGTCGGAGGTTTGCGCTTCGTTTCAGCGGAAAACTTTTTGTATTGCTCGTTGGTCACTTCGAATTTGTCAATGTAGAAATCGGGCAGCGTTACCGGGTGCGCCGGCTTTTCCTCAGGGTTGTGATTGTTGTCACCCATTTGAAATTCGCCGGCGGCCACCAAAAGCATCGGACCGTTGTAGTCAATCTCCTTTAGTATCGATGCCGGAGCTTCCCTTGAGGAAACGAGCTCCGCCACGATGATCTTCACGTCACCATCTCTGCCGGTGATGGTGCCGTTAAAGTCTGTATAGCCATCGTGGGAAACGCGCACCAGGCGTTTGCCGGCTTTCAGTCCGGGAACTTTGATTGAACCGTCGGCTGAGGTCACGCCGCGGCTTATGTTGTCGATATAAACGTCACTCCCTGGCGGCGCGCCGCGCACGACCGCCGAAAAACCTGGCTGGCCGAAGAAAAAATAAATCAGCACTATTGCTAAAACCGCCACGAGCAAAAGGCCGCCGCCGCCCAATAGCCACACCCAGATCGGGATACCACGCCGCGGTGGAGGCGCTGGGGGCCCGGGCGGTTGTCCGGGTGGTGGCGACTGTGGCTGGCGATAGGTGGTGCTACCCTCAGCCCTGGGAATTCGCGTCGTGGCGCTAAAATCATTCTCCGGTGGTTCCATTTTTGTTCTATCGTCCATTTCTGAAGTGTCGATCACAATCACCTGGCCGGAGCTATCGTGGAAAAACGAGAAGGGAGATCCAAAGGCGGTAACATCGACTACTATGATAAGGACACGCGCGCCAGCAAAACTAAATCACGGTATGTTCTTTGTCAAGAAAGCCTTGGCAGCATGTATGTCCTAGTTTGAAATCGCAGCGCTCAACTAAGCGCCAAGGGCGCGAAATATAGTAGCCAGGGGCGAGCGACGAAGGAGCGTCGCCCCTGGATCAGTCCAGCCACATGTCCCAGCCCTGAAGGGGCGAAATAGGAGATGGGTTGCTAAAGAACGCAAAAAAATGCTGTAAGTACAAATTAGAAGGTTCTATGCCTTTATCTCGCCCTTTCAGGGCTTGGGATTTGTTTGAACCCTGTCCAGGGGCGAGGCTGCTTCGTCGCTCGCCCCTGGCTATCACAGTCCGCGCCTTTGGCGCTGGGGAGCCGTAGAACTCTGCTGTTTGCTGTTTGCTGTTTGCTGTTTGCTGTTTGCTATTTGCTGTTTGCTATTTGCTGTTTGCTGTTTGCTGTTTGCTGTTTGCTGTTTGCTATTTGCTGTTTGCTGTTTGCTGTTTGCTGTTTGCTGTTTGCTGTTTATGGCTCCTGCTACGGTTGACATGAGGAAGGCGGCGAAAGATTACCATCCGAGCAGTGAACGCGGATTGACCCGCAATCCCAAGGGGAAAGGAATATACTCGCCGACCGGTATTTATGGTGACGCCACACTCGCTACCAAGGCAAAAGGAAAAATAGTAACGAAAGCTCTGCTGGCAGGGATTCTCAAGGAGATCGAAGACCTCCGCCAGACCCCTGCCATTGAACAGCCGCGGCAATAATCAGCGCGCGCTCAGCAACGCGGAGTGAGAGGCAGAAATATGAGTCAGGAATTAGATAAAGACCGAGAGTCGGAGATGGCGGACGAGTACGACTTCAGCGACGGGGTACGCGGGAAGTATGTCGGCCGTTGTGCGAAAGGCAGCAACGTGATGGTGCTTGACCCGGATGTGGCGCGAGTTTTCACAGATTCCGAGTCAGTAAACCAGGCATTGCGTGCCTTGGGGAGCTGGGCTTTACGCATTACGAGAACATGATCAATTTGTACCAGCTGGTCGGTCGGGGACGTTTTCGCTTTATTGGTCTGCCGCTAAAGATACGAGGAGGGACCGGCTCGCCGGTGCGGGCAATTGCCGTCTTCGAGTGAAAGGAAGCTCTCTCCTGCCTCCTGCCTCCTGCCTCCTGCCTCCTGCCTCCTGCCTCCTGCCTCCTGCCTCCTGCCTCCTGCCTCCCGCCTCCTGCCTCCTGCCTCCTGCCTCCCGCCTTCTGGTCCAGTTTTATCTCAGATCGTTTAGTTGACGGAGGCTTCATCGTTCAACTAGACTCCGAGTCATAGACTTGACTGTTGCGCGTGGGTACCAACGTGAGACATCGGGTTAAGACGACGGCGCAATGTTCTCAGGGCGATCCCCTGCGGGCACTGCGCCGTTAGTCTTTGCGCATGTTCCGATTCGAGCTGGCGATTGTGAGAGGAAAGCTCGACCCCACTCAATTGACTCAAGAAAATCCCACAAGCGCCATTTACCGCTCTTATCTATTCACGGATTCACGATTTACGATTTACCGGACCGCCCTTCGGTGACTATAATGCCGCCTAAGTTTTACACAATCGATCCACGCAGCCAGGCGAACGAACACGAAAACTTGTTTGATATATTTCGTGTTTATTTCGTGGATCGTTTTTGGTTCCCCACCTACCTCACGGACAGGTAAATAGATGTAGCATTCAGGAGGCGTCATGGATTCCTCTGAGCCGCAACGAACCCTCTTGCATTACCGGTTGTTGAATAAGATCGACAGCGGTGGCATGGGTGAGGTCTATAAGGCCGAAGACACAAGGCTCGGGCGCACCGTGGCCATCAAACTTCTGCTGGCTGCCATCAACGATCAACCCCTGGCCCGACGCCGCTTTCTTCAGGAGGCACAATCAGCTTCTGCCCTCAATCATCCAAACATCGTAACCATTCACGCCATTGAAGAGGCTGATGGTCTCAATTTTATTGTGATGGAGTTTGTGGAGGGGAAGAATCTGAAGAGCCTGATTGGCGCCGAGGGGGCACTGCCTCTCACGCGGCTGCTTGATATCGGAATCCAGACGGCCGATGCGCTTGAAGCGGCGCACGAAATCAACCTCATCCACCGTGACATTAAATCGGCAAACATTCTAATCACTCCGCGCGGCCAGGCAAAGGTGCTTGACTTCGGATTGGCAAAAGTTATTCGCACCATCGCCGATATGGTCGATGACGAAGCCCCGACGCTGACGAACCTGACTGACGAAGGAACTGTACTGGGCACCGCGGCTTATATGTCGCCGGAGCAAACCCGCGGACAGGCTCTTGACGGACGTTCGGATCTCTTTTCGCTCGGCTGTGTCCTCTATGAAGCGGCCACACGATCCCTGCCCTTTGGTGGTCCCAGCATGCTCGCCGTCATGCACGCCATTGCGACAACCGATCCGCCGTCGCCCAGCCGAGTTCGACCGGAACTGCCGCGTGAGTTTGATTTGATCCTGGAGCGAGCGCTGGCAAAAGACAAAGAGCGACGTTATTCCTCGGCGGCTGAGATGGGCCAGGCCTTGAGGAGCTTGCGCGCAAGCTTCACCGGGGAGTGGCTGGGTAGCCCGATTGTCTACGACAAAGATTTGGTTGAAGGGCCTGCCGCTCAATTCGTGGGCAGAGGCCCGGAGTTAAGCAGGTTGGAAGGACTTCTGCAACAGGCAGTTGATGGCGCCGGTCGGATAGTGTTCATCAGCGGCGAACCGGGCATTGGTAAGACGTCGCTTTCCGACGAATTTCTTCGCCGCGCCCGCGCACGCTTCCCGGGTTTGTCAGTTTCTCGTGGACGTTGCGTCGAACAGTACGGCACCGGCGAAGCCTATCTGCCATTTCTGGATGCGATAAGCGGAATGCTGGAAGGACCGTCGCGTGACCGGCTGGCGGCAGTAATGCGAACCTCAGCGACGACGTGGTGCTCTCAACTGCCCGTGGCCTTCGCTTCGACTGGTTCGATGGAAAAGTTGCAACAGGAAACGATCGGCGCAACTAAGGAACGGATGATGCGGGAAATGGGGGATGCGCTCGGTATCTTTGCTAATACTTCCCCGGTGGTCTTATTGCTCGAAGACCTGCACTGGGCTGACCCTTCCAGCGTGGACCTGTTGCGGCATCTCAGCCAACGGATTCGCCACCAACATCTGTTGATTGCCGGCACGTTGAGACCGGAGGACATTGAACGGAGTAATCATCCGCTGAAGAGTTACAAAGCAGAGATGCTGGCGCACAAGTTGTGCGAGGAGATCGCGCTCGATTCGCTCAGTCCCGCCCATATTCAGGATTATCTGAACGCGACGTTTGCACCGCACAATTTTCCGCCGGAGTTTGCCGTACACATTCACGATAAGACCGAAGGTCACCCGCTGTTTGCCACGAACCTTTTGCAGTATCTGGGGGAACGTGGCGACATCGCGAAAACGAATGAACACTGGTCATTGAGTCGGCCAATTTCGGAGATGGAGCTCGAAGCGCCGGAAAGCGTGCGCAGCATGATCAGCAAGAAAGTGGACTCGCTCGGAGAAGAAGAGCGCCGTGCCTTGCAGTACGCCAGCGTCGAAGGGCAGGAGTTTTTGTCTTCTGTGGTTGCCAGTTTGCTCGGTGTCGACGAAGTTGATCTGGAGGAACTGCTCGCTCGAATCGAGAAAACTCACCGGCTGATAGTGACTCGCGCTGAAGAAGAACTACCTGACGGATCGCTGGCGACGCGCTATCGCTTCGCTCACGCGCTCTACCAGAATTTTCTTTATGGCGATCTGGTGACCAAACGAAGGATTATGCTGCACCGGCAGGCTGGCGAACAATTGGCCCAGCACTACGGAAAGCGCGCTCCGCAGATCGCCACCCAACTCGCCCTGCATTTCGAACGCGGACGCGACTTTACACGGGCGGTGGAGTTTTTGATCCATGCGGGAGACAACGCAACTACGCTCTATGCGAACGCCGAAGCCGCTGAACACTACACTCGGGCGCTGAGTCTGGCGGAGAAGCTGCCTGACGAAGCGCAGCCGGAAACGATCGTGACCCTCTACGGAAAACGTGGCGCCACCAATATGGCGCTCAGCCGCTTTGGCGAGTCTGTCGACGACTATGTAAGCATGCTCAAACATCAGGAAGGTTTCGACTCACCTGAGAAGAAGGCTGCCGGACTTAACGCCCTGGCGTTGACGTTGTTCTTTTCTCACCGACTTGAGGAGATGGAGTCCCGGGCCGATGAAGCGCTCGCGGCGGCTGAGCGCGCCGGGAGCGAAACGCTGCGTCTGGACACGATGGGCCTGATGGGACTGAAGCATTTGTGTTACGGCGAGCTCCAGCTCGCGCGTCCCATCCTGGACGATGTAATCAAGAGTGCCCGCGCCATCGATCAAAAGCCCGCGCTGCTATCGGCATTGACCTGGCGTGGTTGTCTCTATTTCTTCCAGACTGAATATGAGCGCGCAATCGAGTATGAAAACGAAGCCAAACAACTCGCCTCCAGGATGCGTGACGGATTCCATCTTTTAACGGCGATGTTTTTTCTCGGTCTCTCGAAGGGAAATCTCGGACAAATGTCTGAGGCTATTGCTACGCTCGAAGAGGCGATCCAGATGGGAAGCCGCAACGGTGATCGTTTTTGGTTTCCGCGAATGCCAAATTGTCTCGGATGGCTGCATCGCGAGCTGCAGGACTTCGATGGCGCACTCAAACACGATCAGGAAGGCTTGAGAGTTGCGCGCCAGTATCACGTGCTTGAGGCAGAGGCAAATTCATTAATCAACCTCGGAATCGACCACACTTACGACGGCAAAACCGAGGAAACGGTGGCTGCTTTTCGCGAAACTCACGAAATCTTTGAGCGGGACGCATGGTTCCGCTGGCGCTACAACATACGTCTCGAAGCAGCAACCGCGTGGCATTGGCTACGGCAGGGCGACCTGGAGAAGGCCGGCGAATTCGCGCAGCGACTGCTTGATACCGCGAAAGAACATGAGGTGCATAAGTACATAGCCGAGGCCCACAGGCTGAAAGCGCAGATCGCAATTGCCGCAAGCGATCCGGCCACCGCGGAGACGGAGTTTGCGGCTGCGCTTGACGAACTCGAACGTCATCCGGCGCCGCTGGTCGCCTGGAGAACATACGCCGACCTTGGCCGCTTGCAAGCACAGCGTGGGGACCCGACGGCCGCGCAGTCGTCATTCAACCTGGCTGCGGAAATTGTTATGGCCTGTGCCGCAAACGTTAGCGATAATGATCTGCGCGCAACGTTCCTCAGTTCCACGGCGGTGCGAGAGGTAATGGCCGGCAGAACAGATCATCCACCGATTACACCGATTACATAGATTCAACCCCAAGCCTTCAGCGTGCGAACGATCATCGACGTGATCCGGTGGTCTTCGCTTTGCTGCGACCACCGGCTACTTTCTCACAAACCCTCCGGGTTGTAAGCCCTCGACCATTGCGGCGCTCTGCTGATTGCCGTCGGCTGTTTGCCGTTTGCTTTTCCATTCACTATTTACTATTCACGATTTACGGGTCTCATCAGACCTCTGACTCCTGACTCCTGCCTTCTGACTTCTGACTTCTGACTTCTGACGTATGATAGACGAATGATTAAACTTGTCTCGCTTCTCCTGCTCTCCTTATTGCTCTGTGAACAAACGATTGCTCAAAACATTCAACCGACCAGGATTCATGTTCATGACATCGAACTGCATTACATCGAGCAGGGACAAGGTGAGCCGCTCATTCTCCTTCACGGAGGTCAGGGTGATTACCGCTCCTGGGAGTCTCAGATGAAGGTGTTGTCCCCGCAATTTCGTGTCATCTCTTACAGCCGCCGCTACCACTATCCGAACAATAATCCGCTGACGGCAAAGTATCATTCGGCGTACACCGAAGCGGATGACCTCGCCGCCTTGATCCGTAAGCTGCGGCTCGGACGCGTACATCTTATTGGTATATCCATCGGGGCGTTCACCGCGTTAGTGCTGGCCGTCAAACATCCTGAGATGGTTCGCAGCCTGGTGCTCGCCGAGCCTCCTGTTCATCAGTGGGTTAGAGACTCGTCCGTCGGTGCGGCTGCCTACAAGGAGTTTATGACTACTATTTGGGAGCCTGCCGCAGAAGCGTTTAAGACAGGAGATGCTCTTAGGAGCGCGGGCATCCTGCCTGCTGCCGGCAGCGCGACCACAAACAGTGATGACGAAGGGACGGTGAGGGCGATGAGGATCCTGGTGGACGGCTTCGCCGGAGCGGGCAGGTTCGACAGTCTCCCGCCCGAAGCTCGTGCGGCTGTCATGCAAAACTCCCGCTTCTTCAAAGCAAGCACTTCATCCTCCGGCCCTTTCCCAAACCTGTCTAAACCTAAAGTAGGGCGATTGCGTTTTCCCGTACTGATCATCACGGGTGAAAATACGATCAAGCTTCACAAGCTCGTCAACGAAGAGCTTGCACGTCTTCTTCCCAAAGCAGAGCAGGCTACTATCCCGAAGGCGGGACACGGCTCCCCGCGCGAGAACCCGCCAGCATTCAATGAGGCGGTGCTTAAATTCCTGGCTAATCACCTGGTCGATAAGTGAAGCGCGTGAGAGCCTCTGTCCCCATCTCTGACCTCTGAATAGGAGCCGCTGGTCCGCAGTCCACCGGGCTTGTCAGTTAGCTTGTCCTTTGCCCGGATCGCTCGGGAGCGACTTGTTTGCTGGCTTACTTGCCCGGGCTCCCTTAGTATTGTCCAGTCAATAGCATTGCAATTTGCCAGGCAACCCCCCGCTCGATGCTCGCATGTCCATCACCAAGGGGTCTTTCATTTCGCATTACGAGATTCAGTCGCAACTGGGTGCAGGCGGCATGGGTGAGGTATATCTGGCTATTGATACCCAGCTTGATCGCAAAGTCGCTCTGAAGATTCTTCCGGCCAAGTTGGCGTTGGAGCAGCAGCGAGTGCTCCGATTCCTTCAGGAAGCGAAAGCTGTATCAGCACTCAATCATCCGCACATCATCACGATCCACGAAGTCGGACAATCAGGTTCTACGTACTTCATCGCTACCGAGTTCATTGATGGCGTAACCCTGCGCGAGTCGATGAAAGGCGCTCGCTTATCAATCGATCAAACGATCGACATCGCCATACAAGTTGTTTCAGCGCTCACCGCGGCCCATGAGGTGAATATCATTCACCGGGACATCAAACCGGACAACATCATGCTGCGCAGCGATGGTTACGCAAAACTGCTCGACTTCGGTTTGGCCAAACTAACCGAGCCACGGGCGCTCGATAAGGATGCAGCAACCCTGGTCAATACTGCCGCGGGAGTGGTGTTGGGTACTCTAAATTACATGTCGCCGGAACAGGCGCGCGGCCTCGAAGTAGACGCGAGGACCGACCTCTGGAGCATAGGCGCGGTCCTCTATGAAATGGTTACAGGAAGGAAGCCGTTCGTAGGTGCGACCATGAGCGATGTGATCGCCGATCTGTTGGAGCACGAACCACCTCCCCTGACGGGCTACTCGCCGGAGGTTCCCTCCCGACTTGAGGCAATTATCAGCAAGGCGCTGGCTAAGAACGCTGACAACCGGTACCAAACTGCGAAAGACTTACTGGTCGATCTAAAAAACTTAAAGCAGGAACTTGACCGGCAAAAAGCTGGGAGAGAAGTGTTGCCGGCGAAACCTGCGCGCGCGAGTCTTGTATCGCGAAGAGTGCTTGCCGGCCTGGGGTTTTTTTTACTGGCGGCCGGCATCGCGGTTTATCTATTTCGAGATCGTATCTGGCATACAAGGAACAACTCGGCGGAACTCCTTACTCTGGCAATCTTGCCGTTCCATCCTCTCAATGCTGCCGATGAGATCGGCTTCCTGAGCACCGGACTTCCGGACGGAATCATTACCCGACTAGCTAACGTCCGCCAGATTCGAGTGCGTCCAACCAGCGCCATTCTCAAATTTGAGAAACAGAATATGAGTGCGCAGGCCGTTGGTCGCGAACTTAATACTGACTACGTGGTGACGGGAACGATGCAGAAGGTCGGCGACCGCCTGCAGGTTAATGTTCAATTGGTCAGGACGAGCGACGAAGTCCCTCTGTGGGGAGATCAATTTGATAAGGAGCGCGCCGATCTTTTGAGTCTTCAGGATGCTGTTGCTACGCAGATTGCCGAGGCGCTCAGGGTCAAAATGTCGGCTGAGGAACAATCGCGGGTCTATCGGCGCTATACGGATAACCCTGCCGCGTACGAATTGTATTTGTTGGGCCGCTCTAAACTCGCCCGCTACACAAAGGACGACACCCTTTCGGCGGTGAAAGCATTCGACGACGCGTTGCGCCTGGATACAAATTACGCCCTCGCTCACGCCGGACTTGCTGAAGCGAGTGCTCAGATGCGGATTCGTTTTGCTCCTAAAGAGGAGGTACAGAGTTGGGAGGCACGCGCCAAGCAGTCGGCCAGCCGGGCTCTGGAACTGGATCCAAATCTGGCGGAAGCACATGAAGCGCTGGCTGCCGTTTATCGCAACTCAGAATTTAACTGGGAACAGACTATTGAGGAAAGCGATCGCGCGCTCAGCATGAATCCGAATCTCGATCAACCGCATTATTACCGCGCCGCCGCATTTTACCATCTGGGCCTTTTAGATCTGGCAGAACATGAAGCAAACGCAGGTTTGCGCATTAATCCGGTGAACCGGCTTGAGTCTCTACGCGTGCGCGGCACTACGGCCCTCTTTGCGGGCAAATCTTCTGAATCGGTTGCTCTGCTCGAGGAAGCTCGGCGGGTCAGTTCGGCGCCCGTAACTGATTGGTACCTGGCCCAGGCTTACTACTACCAAGGCGAGCGCGAGCGCGGCGAGAACATTCTTAGCGAATTGCACGGCGGTGCGCAGGCTGAACAGCGTGCCAAGGCTACCTTGGCCGGCTTTCTCGCCGCCCGCGGGGAAAAGCAACGTGCCGAGAAGCTACTCAACGAGGTGTTGGCGGGTTCTTATACGGACCATCACGTCAATTACAGCGTTGGGGTTGCGTATGTGCAACTCGGGGATCGTGTTAAGGCGCGACTGTGGTTGGCGAAAGCTATTGCCTCCGGGTTTCCATGTTATCCATGGTTTCAGCGTGACCAGTTGCTTCAACCTATACAAGGCGACGCAGAGTTCCAAGGTATGATGACGGACTTACAAAAGTCGTGGGAAGCCGCTAAGGCGAAGTATCAGTAATTGAATAAGGCGAAGTAAGCGAAAACAACGATCCACAAAATCACATGAACTATCACGAATGTCGTTAGTGTCTCTCGTGTAATTTAGTCAGAGATCAGAGGTCAGAAGTCAGAGGTCAGAAGTTGAGTGACCTCTGAGCTCTATCCTCTGACCTCCGACCTCTGATCGCTGCCTCCTGCCTCCTGCCTCCTGCCTCCTGCCTCCTGCCTTCTGCCTCCTGCCTCCTGCCTCCTGCCTCCTGCCTTCTGCCTCCTGCCTCCTGCCTCCTGCCTTCTGCCTTCTGCCTCCTGCCTCCTGCCTTCTGCCTCCTGCCTCCTGCCTCCTGCCTCCTGCCTCCTGCCTCCTGCCTCCTGCCTCCTGCCTCCTGCCTCCTGCCTCCTGCCTCCTGCCTCCTGCCTTCTGCCTCCTGCCTTCTGCCTTCTGCCTCCTGCCTCCTGCCTCCTGACCTCTGACTTGGTGGTTCTATTCAAGATACAATTCCCGTCGTGACTACAAATAAGACTTTCGATGTCGCGGTCGTCGGCGCAGGAGTCTTTGGCGCGTGGACTGCCTACCTACTGAAGCGCGAGGGCGCCCAAGTCCTCCTGGTAGACGCACACGGACCTGGAAATAGCCGGGCAAGTTCAGGCGGCGAGTCGCGCATGATTCGGATGGGTTATGGGCGAGATCAGATTTACACGCGGATGGCCCAGCGCTCGCTTGGGCTTTGGCACGAACTATTCGATCAAATTGGCCCCACTGGAATATCGCCCCGGCTCTTTCAACCCACGGGCATTCTGTGGCTGGCGCGGGAGAATGATCCGTATTGCGAGGCTACGCTGGAAACGCTTGAGCAATGCCAGGTTCAGTATGAACGGCTCGACCGTGCTGAACTTCTTCGGCGTTATCCGCAGCTTGAATTGGGGTCAGTTAGTTGGGGGATCCTGGAGCCGAATAGCGGCGTCTTGATGGCGCGTCAGGCAGTGCAAGCTGTCGCCGCTGAAGCGCTGGCTGCCGGGGTTGTTTACCTGGATGAGGCCATCTTGCCAGAGACTACTTCCAGGCCGGGAGCGCAGGCATCACTGCCTGCTTGGTTGGGCAGCGAGCGTCAACCCGGTCCCCTTGAGCAGGAGCTAAATTGGAAATCGTCAAGCGGCAATTGGCAATCGGTTAAGACGGTCTCCGGCCGGGAAATCTTCGCTAAGCAATTCGTTTTCGCCTGTGGACCGTGGTTGCCAAAGGTCTTTCCTGCGCTGTTGGGCCAGTTAATTCACGTCACCAAACAGGAAGTCTTTTTCTTCGGCGTTCCTTCCGGCGATGTCTCAAGACAATTCGGACCGGAACGGATGCCGGCATGGATCGACTTTAACGATCTCGTCTATGGCATTCCGAATCTCGACAACCGCGGTTTCAAGGTTGCGATCGATGCGCATGGACCACAGTTTGATCCTGACACCGGCGATCGCATCGTATCTCCTGCGAGCCTGACTGCTGTTCGCGCCTACCTGGCCCGTCGCATGCCGGTGCTGGCGAAGGCAGTAGTGACTGAGACGCGCGTATGCCAATATGAAAACACTTCGAACGGCGACTTCTTGATCGACCGGCATCCTGCGTTCGAAAATGTGTGGCTGGTAGGCGGTGGTTCGGGCCACGGATTCAAGCACGGGCCAGCGGTCGGCGAGCATGTAGCGGCGTTGATATCAGGCAACGCTAAGGTTGAACCGAGGTTTGCCCTGGCGACTAAGGAAAAAGCGCATCAACGAAAAGTGTATTAATCGTTATCCACTTGATCCGGTGGTCTTCGCAACGCTCTGGACCACCGGCTACTTTCTCCGAACCCTCCGGGTTGTAATTCCACACGCGGCACGACAGAATCGCAGCTTCTGCGTAATCAGCGTAACCGGGGTCCCCCGCGCGGCAGCCGCGCTGGGGTGGCAGTCTGCGGATATTGGGTGAACCAGCTACGTTTTGCGGCGGATCGAGTAAAGCCGCTGTTCCGTTCGTATCAACAAGCGGTCGCCCACCAACGCTGGCGATGCCTGCGCCATATCGTCTAGTTCGTTCACGTGCAATAACCGGAACTCCTCGCCCGTTCCGATCACGAACGTCTGGCCTTCCTCGCTCAGGCAAAACAGCTTGCCGTTGTAAGCCCAGGGCGAGGTCGTGAAAGCCGTTGCCGTCGGGTCAATCCGTGTCTTGTAAGTCTGCTTTCCAGTCTTCGAGTCATAGCGATTCAGGATTCCAGTTTCAGTCAGCGTGTACACGACCCCTTCATAAGCCAAAGCCGACGGTAGATAAGTACCACCACGCGCTTGCGACCACACGACATACTCATTCGACGTCTGATCTTTCTGTAGTGAAATGTCGCCCGCAGCGCCGGGACGAATCGCGAACAACGGACGTCCTCGACCGCCATTGATATAGAGCAAGCCTTCGTAAACGAAGGGCGTTGGAACAGCCAACGCCGACATTCCCGACATACGCCACAATTCTTTACCGGCCAGGTCGTAACTAACGACTTCTCCTGGTCCAACCGCCACGATCTCTGTGCGTAGCGCGTGCCGCCAAACAAAGGGTGTGGCCCATCCTGACCGCTGCATCGGGGGTTCCTTGCCGCCGATGTCACGATTCGTGCGCCAGACCTGTTTGCCCGTTTGCTTGTCGAATGAGGCGATGTATTGCTGTTTCTGATTGTCGTTTAAGATCACAAGCAAGTTCCCAGCCAGCGCGGGCGAACTCCCCGTTCCAAAGTCGAGGTAAATCGGATTCGGTTCAAGTGAGGTGGTCCAGGTAAGCTTGCCTTTCAGGTCAAACGCCCATAACCCCAGATTCGCCACATACACGTAAACGTGTCGGCCGTCAGTTACAGGACTCTCTGAAACAAAGCTGTTTTTGCGGTGACGTCCGCCGGGTGGATGCCCTGTGTGGAACTCCTTCTGCCATTCCACCTTGCCGCTTTTCAGGTTCAGGCAATAAAGGAAGTAATGGAGCATCACCTCGTGCGGTAGCTCGGTGTCGCGCTCCGTTACGCGCTTGATCACCTCTTCCATCGAGAGTCCCTGTTTTCGCAGTTCGGCGACGTACTCGTTGCTGTATTCGGTGCCGATCTGCGGTGACTTCGACTTGCCCTCCGTGGTTACGGTAGTTACGTACACCCTACCGCCAGTCACGATTGGCGATGACCACCCGCGCCCCGGGATCTCTTGCGACCACTCCACGTTCTCGGTCTTCGACCAACGTTCGGCCAGCCGCGCATGCGTTCCCACAGGATTTGATTCCGGCCCGCGGAACTGTGGCCAGGCCAAATCCTGACCGTGAACTGGGAGTGACAGCAACAACATCGCACACGCCAGGCCGGCCAGGCGCAAAAGAATGTAACGGTCAGTTTTCATCTTCATAATAGTTAGCAGTTAACACTAACCGTACTTCAGGCGCCACATCATAGCAGCCGCTCGTTGGCTGTCGTTGATTATATAGGCTTTGAAACGAACCACGGAATAGCCGTTAGCTTTTGGCTTTCAACGCAGTCAGCTCTTTCTCCAGCTTCTGAATTTCGTCTCCCACCCCTGCTTTGAAGTCTGGATTCGTCAACGTTGTTAACGATTTCCTGAGGGCCATCAGGCGAGCAACCACCAAAGCTTGATCCGCGGGCACACTGATGTCAGGGCCCGTCCCTTCCCAATTGGTTTTTGTAATGGGACTGATCGCGCGTCCGGTTGGCACGAACATTCCAAAATGCTCGCTGATACGGAAACCTCCTCCGGGATGTGCTCCGCCGCCGGTCGTCTCACCCACGATCGTGGCGCGCTTGAGATTCTTCAGGTTGTAAGTGAATTCTTCGGCGCCTGAGAATGTCCGTTTACTGGTAAGCACATACACGTCTTTGTTCAGGTAACGTTTGCCGGCCACCTCTTTCCTGGTCCAGAACTCTTCGGTGCGGTCATCTTCTCGCCAGTAGAGATTATTCAGATGGACGGGCCCAGAACCGAACAAGTAAGAACAGACCAGGGCAACCATCGCCGGGTTTCCGCCGCCATTGCTTCTCATATGAGGTCAGGTTGTTCCGGCTGTGCGAAGCCAACAGACGCAACGGAAAGCGCGAGTAAGCAAAGGACCGCCAGACGGATAGTGACCCTGGAGGCTGTTATTTTAAGCATTGGTAGTTCTCCTTTTTGAAAGCTAAGAATTGTTTCCGGATTGGTGCAATTCAACTCTCTGCGCAACCGCAAATATTACGGAGAGGACAAAACAATTCGTAGGGGCGGCACTCCGTGGCCGCCCCTCGTTCCCATTGAAGGTTCGCGCAAATCAACGGAGGGGTGGCCACGGAGTGCCACCCCTACAAATCTTTGCGATTGAGCAGGCCGCGCAGCATCAAGTTAGCTACGTCGGAGGCTCGCTGCTCAACTTCTTCACGCTCGCCTAATTCGGTTGTGCTCAAACTGTAGGGCAACAACCCATTCGTGGCTTGTAAGAGCGCGTGCGCGGTGACGTGCTCATCGTCGAAACTAAACTCGCCAGCGTGGCGGCCGGCCCTTAGTACCTCCGCAAAGATCTGTGCCTCCGCTTCGAAGTATTGTGCGCGGCGTCCAAGCAACCCCGGACGCAGGGCTGCGAGGAGATCGTTCAGGCTCTGCGTGTAGTGCTGGATGCTATCGAAACGAAACAACACGCGCGTCAGAAGCATCAGCCGGATTCGTTCCGCTGCCGTCGCATTAGAACGGGCAATCCTAGAGTGCAATGTTTAAAGCTCGCAAAGACTACGCGGACCGGGGTCCCCAACGAGGCAGCCGCGTTGGGGTGGTGGATGCGGGTGGGTCTTCACGCCGGAGGCGTTACAGATAGTAGCCGATGGTCCACAGACCACCGGATCACCCATCAAAAAATCATGCACGCCGGAGGCGTGCATGACGTCTGGCACGCCTTCAGCGTGCGAACGATCATCGACGTGATCCGGTGGTCTTCGCTTCGCTGCGACCACCGGCTACTTTCTAAGGAACCCTCCGGGTTGCAATCCTACAATTTCCTGTTGGGATATACGCACGTCGATTTGAAGTTGGTCGCTCATAATCATTTGAGCGGGATTAATCTCTGCTCACAAATTTGGTGGTACGAAGGGGGCATACCCATTCGCCGGAGCGGCTTTTGAAACAATCGCCCGCTCTCTCCGACACCGATCGCGTAACCGAGGTGCCATGCAGATCGCATTGCAGCTCCCTGGTCTTTATCGGATAGATCATCGCGCCGACCGGTGCGCCGTCGTGCAGTCGCTTGTCTCCGAATCTGGAACTCGTAAGGGTATTTTTATACGGCGCGCCCATTTCGAACTTAAGAAACGTCAAGCCTACCTGTTGCGGAGCGCTAATAGACGCGGGGTTGATCTTGGCGGCGTGCCACTCGTAAATCACGCGCTTGAAAAGCTGCGCCGAAGCCTTGGCGGTATTCGTCACCTTGCCCGGGGGCTGATTCATCGGACAACCACCCGGCTCGGGAGTCTGACCAGCGGTATTCCCGCTAGGCTGACTAATAACGTTATTATTGTTGGCCGGCTTAGTTTGATTTTTCCCGGCCTCTTTTAATTGCCGCACATCCTGTTTTCGGAGCGTGATTTGTCTGCCGTCGTCGGTTTTAACGTATATGCCGGAGATATTTCCTTGCCACATCATTACCTCGACAATCGTGGCTTTGCGCCAATCGGTACTTGTCGAGTAGTTTGACATGTTGGCTTCAACACGGTCTCCGGCTTTGAAGTTTGGGTCTTGGGCAACCGCCAAAGAATTTGTGGCAAACATGCACACGAGAGTGGCGACCGCCGCAAATATCATTTGTTTGGGCCAACATGATTTTGTTTGTTTTTTCATCTGAGCTCCTATAGCGCGAATTGCCGTTTTGGTGGGTAGGCTATGGACTTCAGATGTTCCGGGAGATTCCAGAGAAACTGAGAAGAGAGTGAGCCAGCTCGGTTCCGTAAGACAATACACCTACGCAACGGTTTTGCATAACGGGGAAATTAGGGCAATAACATACTTGACTGACCAGTCAAGTATGTTATTACCGAAATTAGACTGGAAGCCTTTTGGATAATCACGCTGTTTCTCGCGCTGGTCTGCTTCCGTTCAGGCTGGCTGAAGGTGACGGGCAATATCTCTTGGGTGCGTGACTTCCATCGGTGGGGGTATCCCGACTGGTTTCGCATCGTGGTCGGGATTGCCGAACTTACTTCGATGGCGCTGCTCCTGGTACCACGCTTCGCCAGCTACGGCGCGAGCTTGTTTGCGGCGGTAATGCTCGGAGCGATGTTCACTCATTACACGCATAACGAGACTAGCCGCTTGCCTTTCAACCTTCTTCTTCTCACGCTCTCGCTAATCATTGTCTTTGTGCGCCGGCCATCCTTTCTTAAGCAGGCACGAAAATCTGGGAGCGCTTAGGTCAGAAGTCACAAGTCAGGGGTCAAAGGCCAGATATCAGAGGTGTTGCTGTTTGCTGTTTGCTGTTTGCTATTTGCTATGTCAGAGGATCTGTTGTCGGAGCATCAATACGGCATAGGCTTTGCCATTAGCTACATGAGGCAAAGCCATGCGAAGTAGATTTACTGCTTTTGTAGCAGCTTTCTGCCAAAGTGAATGGAGGCAAAACAATGCATTATGAGATTAGTGTCTTAAAACGAGCTATTGGGGCGCTGGCCGTTGGCGTCGCGGTGCTGCTCGGCACAGGCATGACTACGGGCGTGTTGGGCCAGAAGGGCTCCAAGCCAGAGAAGCAAGTAGTAAAGACGGAACAGAAGATGGAAGGGAGCGCGCTTAAGACTCATCAGAGACAAGAGCGTATCGCGTTAAAGACCCATCAGCGCGCGGAGAGACAAACATTCAAGCAGTCCTGGCCTTCACGGCACAACCCTTCCGCCCGCAAACGGTGCGTCAAGGAATGCAATAAAGCCCACAAGAACGCAGAGCGAGCGTGTAGAGGCAGGACAGGCGCGGATCGGCGAGCATGCGAGCGGGCAGCGAATGCAGCGCATCGAAGATGTCTCGCGGGCTGCCCGAGGTAGTTCGGATCAATGCCTCGACGAGTGGCACGCGGTATTGGTTTCGTCGGCTGAGCTTTTAAACGGCTGGAGCGATCCAGCCACTAAGATCGCGCCTTAACAGTCAGGCTGTGAGCAGTTGAACTGTGATCGCAGTTATGCACTAACCAGTAGGTGGTTAGGGCAAGGGAGTTTGTCCCTGACCTCTGATCTCTGACCTCTTGCTCCCTTCGCCTCCCTCTTCGCTTTGTGAAATCCGCAATCCGAAATCGATGTGGCCCGGCCTCAAATCGGTTGGCGCAGACATTCAGCCTGAGCAGGTCACAGCAACCTGTCGCCTTTGAGGCGGCATTCTAAACTCCGCTAAAACGAAGCGACTCTGACATCTGGTCTCTTATATCTGACGTCCGACCTCTGATCTATGCCACGCCATTAATACCAGCAAGTAACGCCACGACAACATCAACTGCAGTTAAAGTGTCCCCATTGGAAACCGGTACCAGAAACACTCTAGCTCGGGGATTGTCGCAGACTCATCCGTTGAGCAGTAGTTAGAGAACGACATGCCGTAATTTCACCTTCCGCGTTCCTGAAAGACAATTCGGTTTCAGCCAGCGTGACAATGAACAAAGTTGACTCAGGCTCGTAGCTCACGCCTGAGAATCGAAGTCGTCAAATGTTGTGCCTTCAAGATCTAGACGTTCCTGTCCTGGTTATGTTACAGCTTGAGCTGCTTAATGGTTCTGATCGGCAGGTATAAGTGAAGTTGATCGTCGGCAAGTTCATTAAACCCGTATTTCATGTAGAAATTCTTGGCCTTTTCGTTTAACGCATCTACGACCACGGCATAGAGACCCATAATCTCTGAGACTCGCTGTGCTGATCGCAGCGCGTGTATCAGCAGGGTTTCTCCCAGACCGCGCCCGCCCGCTCCATTATCGACGGCCAATCGGCCAATCAAGGCAACGGGAATAGGATGGTGAGGGAGGTTCTCCGGCACTGTGTCAAATGCGACCGCGCCGCTTGAAATTGTATAGTAGCCGAAGATTCGGGACTGACCCTCATCGACGGCCACGTAGGTTCGGCCTATACCCTTGCGTTCATGCTGCCCGGAATATTGTTTTAAGTAGGCGTTCAATTCCTTAGCGCCGCAATCAAAGTGGCTGCGATCATGGCGAGAGGAAAGTTTCTCAATAGTGAGCATCTAGATTCCACCCCATCATAATCTTAGATCGCATCACCATCTGGCGCGGCGCCAGGAACAACTCTGTTTGGGCCTTTTTCTTCCCACCAAAGATGCTCAAGCTGGTGGGCTTCGTAAGATAGGGTCATAGCTGCGACGCTCAGGGATTCAGCGGTGTTTACGCTTGAACTTGTCGGCAGCTTTGCGCAACGCGCTGTTCGGAAGCGCCTCTGCGTCCAGCGCCGCTAAGAAGAGGTCCCGATCACGGTTCGTCAGCCGAATAGAGTCATGGCGCTGCAGCGCTTCCTCTGAAGCGCGCACCAGACTGGTCAAGACGAAATCCGTTACCGTCTGGTGAGAGACCAACGCAGCTTGCTCAATCTTGTTTTTGGCCTGCGCGGTTATACGCACGTCCAAACGTGCTGTCCTGGTGTTTTTGTTTCTCTCTTGCATGCCGCCATTCACTCCTTGCCGCCAGAATGAATGGTAACATTAGCGTACGGCGTATCGCCACACAAGCGACCAAAGGGCAACACTCGACACTGGGACGTGAACCTGAGTCTAAACGGACCTTCGGTCGTTACGCTCGACTGAAGATCATTGACTTCTCGTGCGGCTCCAATCGTACTTGCCATCGTGCATCTGCTCCACAGCACTGCGCGGGGCGAAGCCAACGCCTCAAATCCGGCGGTGGAGCCGTTAGGATATAAGTGCGTCATATTAAAGAGCACCAGCTTCACATCGGCGGAAGAGCCGAGACGGATGTTGCCACGCCGCGTTCGATGTTCGGCAGTGTTAGCGTACGCGGGCGACCTCAGCAACAATTTCGCAGGACCTGATGCGGGCGGTGTGATCATGGATGCTGCAGACGACCATCAACTCATCCGCTTCGTTAGAGCAACGAAGCGTTCCAAATTTCTGCGCACAGTCTCCAGTGAACCGACGAGCCGAAGAGGCAACGTTGGACTTTAAGACGTAGCCCGTTGAGCAAGACGAGGTTTCAGTTTTCATATTTATCACCCGACCATGTTCGCCGCGCTTGATTTCGCGAATACCTTCAAGAATTTCTCTTCCAATATTGCGTTTTGATTTAGCCATCAATCTCTTCCTTAATTTGGCGCAGCACGTTGGCGGAGATGTTTTCCATCGGTCAATTTTTTGAGCATCCACAGATTACGCCGATTACGCAGGACAAAAAAGGCAGAAGGCAGTGAGCAGTGAGCGGTGAACCTCGGACAGCCAATGGTTCTAGACGCGTAGCGTCGGCATGAGTTTAGCCCGGCCTTTGAAGGCCGGGAAAGCGAAACGACCTAATTCATCCTCGTCGCGTTGCGACGATTGATAACAGCGAGACCCGGGTCAACCGTCGCTGACGCGACGGACGGGGATGGGCGGTGCGGGAATCCCAGCCTTGAAAAACTGGGCTAAATTCAACCGTCGCTCTGCGACGCAACCCGAGGGCGTTGGATAACTCAGCCGGGTGTATCAAAGGGATGAGTGGTTAGGCGTTCGAAGGTGGATACAGTCGATCGAATTCGGGATCGCCCTGGAGCAGCGCCAGGTCAGGATCACGGCGGGCCCAGTCGGAGTCGCGGAAGCCGGCCTCCCGTGCCTTGCGCAACGCGTCGAGCGCTTCGGGCTTCTTCTTCATCAGACAGTATGAGCAGGCAGCGTTGTAAAGCACTGATGCATCGTCGGGCCGGAAACTGACCGCCAGGTTAACTTCACGCATCGCGTCATCTATCCGGTCGAGACTCGCATAGTCGCCCGCCACCATCACCCGCGCGCGCACGTCTTCCGGCACTTTCAGCAGATGCGATTCGAGGACCTGCATTCGCCTCAGTCTCCAGTGCCGCAAAAGATCTGTTTTGCCCAGCGCTCCCAACGCATTTGCAATCGGCGTGTACATGTTGTAGTCCTCGCCGGACATCTGCACAGCGGTTTCCGCCATGTCGACGATTTCGCTAAAGCGTCCCATGGAAAAAAGCGCGCGGCCCAAAAGGTAATACGCACCTTCGCAATCCGGTTTGCGTGCGAGCGCGCCGCGCGCCAGCCGCACGGCCTCATCGTACTGCCCATCTGCGTAACACACCCACGCACGGGCGATATCAGCCTCCGGCAGCTGTGGCTGCAACGCCGTGACTTTCTCTGACGCTGCTTTCGCGCGCTCCATCCACATCTGACTGTGACCATACCGGTAGTAATGCAACGCGCACACATTCGCCGCAGCGGCATACGCTAGTGCGAACTGAGGATCGAGCGCAGCGGCGCTCTCGAACATTTCACGAGCGAGTTCAAGATCCTGACGCGATTCACGTCGCGCGTAACTCTTGCCGCGAAGATAAAGATCGTACGCCTGAAGATTTTCGGTCGGCTTCGCGGCCAGCTCTGCCTGTTCCTGCGGCGAGAGGGTTACGCGCAACGCTTCCGCGATCTTGCGCGCAATCTCGTCCTGCAACTCGAAGATGTCCTGCATCTCGCGGTCGTAACGCTCAGACCAAAGCGGAAAGTCCGTTTTCGTATCGACCAACTGCGCGCTGATGCGCAAACGCGACCCGGAACGGCGCAATGTGCCGGTGAGGACATACGCGGCGGACAACTGCTGGCCAATCTGCGCGGGCGTCACCGGTTTGTCGCGGAAGGCCAGCACAGTCGGACGTGAGAAAACGTGCAAGTTCTTAATCTTCGAAAGTTCCGTGATGATGTCTTCGGTGATCCCGTCGCGGAGGTATTCATCGTCTTTGTCGCCGCCGACGTTTTCAAAATACAGAACGGCAATCGGACGCTCAGAAGATTTTGCGGCCGCGACTCGGCCAGAGCTGGTTGTGTCCACGGAACGTGGGTCGACGGAACGCTTACTGCCGGAATCGAGATCTCGTTTGAGGCGAAGCAGGTCGGTCTTAATCTCTGTGGCTGACTGATACCGCATTGACCGATCCTTTTCGAGCGCCTTGTCCAGAACCCGCCCCAACTCCTGCGGCAGCGACGGATTGAGTTGATGCACCGGCGCCGGATCACGATTGAGGAGTGCATCGAACAGGACGGCGGATGTGTCACCCTGGAATGGCTGGGCGCCGGTGGCCATCTGATACAGCACTGTGCCAAAAGAAAAGAGATCCGTCCGCGCGTCTGTGATCTCGCCGCGCGCTTGTTCAGGCGACATGTAGGCGATCGTGCCCATTGTCGTGCCGGCTGAGGTCAATTGGTCCTTGCGGATTGTCTCGACCATCGAGGAAGAGTCGGGTTTTTGTTGGTGGTCAATCTTGGCAATCCCGAAGTCCAGGATCTTTGCCGCGCCTCGCGAGGTGACGAAGATATTTGCTGGTTTGAGATCGCGATGCACAATGCCCTTAGAGTGCGCGGATTCGAGAGCATCAACGATCTGCGCGCCGAGGGTCAGTAGCGACTCGGTATCGAGTGGGCCGCGACGAATCCGATCCGCGAGCAACTCACCGTCCAGCAGTTCCATAACGATGAAGTGTTCCGACTCGAATTGCTCGATCCCATGAATCGTGCAGATGTTTGGGTGATTAAGAGCGGACGCCGCGCGCGCTTCTCTTTGAAAGCGCTGAAGCAAACTTTGATCGTTGGCCATCGCCGGTGTCAGAAACTTCAGCGCGACATGCCGGCCGAGATTCGTGTCTTCGGCTTCATAGACGACACCCATCCCGCCTTCGCCGAGCTGCGAGGTGATGCGATAGTGCGAAATGGTCCGACCGATCATCGAGCTAACTCCAGGACAGGGGATAATTAAACTGGTGGGCGGTCATAGTAGTACAGTCGGAAAAACGCATCAAGCAATCGAATCCACAGATTACGCAGATTAGACAGAACCTTAGGCAGAAGGCAGTGAGCGGTGAGCAGTGAGCGGTGGGCAGTGAGCGGTGAGATACGATCCACGAAATAACACGAATTGACACTAACACCATTTCGTGTTGTTTAGTGTGGATTAGTGGATCGTCGGTTTTCAGCCAAATTAGTTGGGTTTAACTTGCCGAGGGTGTTGGATAACTTAGCCTTGGGTGAGACCCGGGCTGCTTGTCGAATTCGGCTTACGTACGCGCTGGCGTCTAGCGCAACGCATGATGTTCAATAGCCAGGCCCGCAAGCTTGGTGGCCACGTTTGTGAGGCGACTCTCTTCACCAGTCGGCGTCCGCGGCTCGCGGTAATACATTGCAAACGAACCAAGCACCTTGCCTTTGCTCGACATTATCGGGGTGGACCAGCACGCATGCACACCGATCGCGGCTGCATAATCGCGATAATCCTCCCACAGCGGGTCTGTAAAAATGTCGCTGACGATTACCGGTTTACCACGGAACATAGCCGTCCCGCATGAACCATGCTTCGGCCCAATTGGACTGCCGTCGATCGCCTTAACATAAGACTCAGGAAGACTCGGCGCCGCTCCATGCCGAATATGGTTCCCGTCGTCGCTGAGCAGCAGGACGGAGCAAAGCATCTCAGGGGACTGCGCCTCGATCAGCAGCACCAGGCTCGAGAGGATTTCGCTAAGTGGCGCATCAGCGGCAATCATTTCCTTGATCCGGTCCTGCTCCGCACGGAAGTGTTCGTCATCCGCCTGGGCAGGCGAGAGGGTGGCAGGGAACTCCTGAGTCTTCGCAGCAGCAAGTTCAGTGGGCTCAGTTTGCTTCGGATCGTCCATATCTATTTCCGCTTTGAGCGGAGTCTATTTCGCGGGGTATTTTACGCCTGCTGGGGTACGAACGAAAGCTATCCGCAGATTACGCAGAACAAAAGGACGGAGGCAGGCGGCAGGCGGCAGGCGGCAGGCGGCAGGCGCAGAAAGCATAAGGTAGCTCGCCCTCTTATTGTTACCCTTGTTTCTTAATCTGCGTAATCTCCGGATTCCTCATGTTTCATGCGTCCGTCGCGCGCATGTCATCCAGCATCTGTTGAATCCGTTGTGTCAGCACCAGCGTCACTTTTTCGTAAGCCACTTCTTCACCGGCCTCATTCGCAGCTATCTTCCGCGCGTCGATCGGTGCACCGAAACTCATCTTCACTTTTGCCGGACGAATCCGCCACGACTTGCGCGGCAAGATGCGATAAGCGCCGTCCAAAGCAACGGGCACGATCGGTATGTTCAGTTCTGTCGCCAGAATCGCCGCCCCCTTCTTGAATTCCTGCAGTTGGCCATCAAAGGTGCGTTGCCCCTCGGGGTACATATTCAGAACCTTGCCGGCACGGAGTCCAGCGGCGCCGGCGCGCATCGCCCGCAGCAATTGCACGTCAGGATCGATGGGTACGACGTTAAGCAGCCGTGCCAGCTGGGCCATCACGACGTTGGTAAAGTACATGCTCGCGCCGACATGAAAAACATCTCGTAGCAAGGTCCGCGGATAAACTGAACAGACAAGCAAGGGATCAATATAGCTCTGGTGGTTTGGACAGATTAGATACGGTGGTTCGAGCTGGTCGAGGACCTCCCTCCCCTTCACTTCCATGCGAAACAGAAGGCCCGCGCCAAGACGAATGAGCCTCATCACCACATACGCACCCAGCGCCACTACCGGTCTACGCCTCAGGAGTTGCTCCACTTCCGGCAATTCCCCGGTTGTTCGGGTCAGCACATCACGCCAGTGGAATTCCGTGCTTGCGGAAAACAATGATAGTGGCCGGCCGCTGATTCTTGAATTGGCCAAATGGACCAACTCGCCTACCGTCTGAACGACAGCTAGTTCTTCCGCCTTGAGTTCGATTCCCAGACTTTGCTCGACACTGACAACGCATTCGGCACGCGCAAGCGAGTCAAGCCCCAGGTCGATTTCAAAATTCATCTGCGGATGAATCAGCTTGTCGCTATCCCGAGTGTGCTGTTTTACCGCCGACTCTGTCGCGCGTCCTGCCGGAGATGTCATCAACGCCTGATCTGCGTCGCTGAGTAGAATGGCTTCGGACACTCGCCCCTTACTTCCTCGCTCCCCCAGCGCCTCGAGTTGGCTTCGCAGCTCGAACCGCCGTATCTTGCGGGTGGTCGTGCGCGGCAATGGATCGGCGCGAAGCACAAAATCATGCACGCGTTGATACTCCGGCAATTCCCGCCCGAGATTTTCCAGCTCCCAAACAACCCACTCCCGCGCATTCGCAATCTGCCGCGATTTCAGGTGTTCGAAATTCGGCACCACGACCGCGCATAGCTTTTCTGCTCTTTTGAACTCGCTGGCTTCGTCGTCTACGCCAAGCACGCAGACCTCACTAACAAACGGTGAGTGTTCGTAATGTGCCTCAACATCTTCCGGGAAGACGTTCTTGCCGGAAGGCAGTTTGATCACGTCTTTCTTGCGGCCGACGATGTAGAGGTGACCTTGTTTGTCAAAGCGACCCAGATCGCCGGAGCGAAAAAATCCCTCGGTGGTAAATGCTTCGCGGTTAGCTTCCGGATTCTGGTAGTAGCCTGACATCACCACCGGCCCACGAATCAACACTTCGCCGATCCCTTCTCCATTGGGTTCATCGATCCTGACCTCGACACCATTCAGCGGAGTGCCCACCGAACCGATCTTGTTATCCTCGAAGCGCGTAACCGTGGCCGCACCGCTGGTCTCGGTCAGGCCATAACCCTGAAGGATCGTGAAACCCAAACGGTAAAACGCCTTCGCCACATCCTCGTCGAAGTTGGCGCCGCCGGAAACCGCCAGGCGTAGTTTGCCGCCGAATGACTGGTGTACGGGTTTAAAGAAAACGCGGCCGGCATTCACCCCAAACCATTCGCGCAGCCAGCCGTTGACAGCAAGCATGACTCGAAACAGAACCCGGACTGGCGCCGGCCGGGCGCGTACTGCGTCAAATATCTTTTTGTGGAACAGGTACCACAAACGTGGCACCCCCACGAGCGCTGTCGCACCACCTTCGCTTAATCCTCGTTCAATCCCGGTGCTGCTCAACTCGGCGAGATAAACGACACGCGCTCCTATGATGGTGGAGAGCCATAGATTTACGATTTGTGAGTAGGCATGAAATAGCGGCAGCAGACTGAGGATTACCTCCTGGTCACTAATCCGCATCACCTCCTGGACCTTATCGCTCTCCGCGTAGATGTTTCCGTGAGTGAGCGGCACGGCCTTCGGCGCTCCGGTCGTACCTGAGGTGTAGATCAGAACCGCGAGATCTTCTGCGTTAGCAGGTGGCGGAGCTTCATCAAACTCCTTAGGCGTCGGAGTCTCTGCCCAATCCTGGAAACGAGCCAGGCCATTCGGTTGGGTGAGGGGTCGCAGGGCCACTGCCGGAATGTTGCGGCCTATTTGCTCGCAGGCCGCTCGAAACTTGTCCAGTGAAGTTGGTGAAACAAACGCGAGTTTCGCTTCGGAGCCTTTAAGAAAGGCGGCGACGGTCTGCGTGGTTGCCGCCGGATCCAGTGGTGTAACTACCGCACCTCGATAAATGATGCCGAGATAGGCAATGGCCCAATTGGGATGGTTTTCGCCCAGGATGGCGACCCGGTCGCCGAAAGCGATTTTCTCCTGACTCAGGCGATAGGCAATGCTGCGAACCTGCGCCAGCATTGAACCGAAGGTAATTGTCGTCTTACCCTCAGGCTCGATCACCATCATCGCTACTTTGTCAGGGCGAATGCTGGCCGCCGCGACGAACCGCTGGCAAAACGTCTGTGGTTGCCTTCGTGCTTCCATAATCTCATCCGAACGGCACAGTTGTTAAGTCAGTTTTACCGGGACACAGAATGCGCTCGGCTAAATATACTCCCAACAGCAACGGCATCCGAATGCTCTAATTCATTTGAGGAAAGCGCACTCTCATGAAGCGCGCCGAGAAGTTGTGTGAAAACGTAGCAAGAGCATCTTCTTGACCTTGTTTCTACAGCGAGCGATGCCGATGGTATGCTAACGGCTTCCGCTGAGTCTCGATATATGGAAATCGCATCCTCTAACAGCCGGGCCGCTTTGGTGATCGCGCACCCCGGGCACGAATTGTGTGTCTATGCCTGGCTCGAAACCGTGCGCCCTCTAGTCTTTGTTCTGACTGACGGCTCAGGACGTTCTGGCAGGTCGCGGCTGGATTCAACCACAAAGATACTCTCCCAAACAGGAGCCCGGCGCGGGTCGATCTACGGACGTTTCACCGATCTCAACATTTACAAATCGATCCTCGACGGGGATTTCGGCTTGTTTGAGCAACTCGTTACGGAACTCGCTGAGGCACTTGTCGAGGCAGAGATCGAGTACGTCGCCGGTGACGCCGTAGAGGGCTACAACCCTGCTCATGATACCTGCCGTCTCGTCATTAATGCGGCGGTAGAGCTCGCCGGCCGTATCAGAGGTCGCCCGATCATCAACAGGGACTTCCTGCTGTTCGCTCGCCACACCGAGTTGCTGGAGGCGCAGCGCGTCGGCGCTATTTTGCTGACACTCGACGATGACGTGTTAGCTCGGAAACTGAAAGTGGCACGAGCTTACCCTGAGCTCAAACTTGATGTTGACGCAATGCTCGAACGGAAGACGCTTGCAACGTTGCATAGGTTTTCTGAGTTGAGTGCAGAATTCACCAACATTGTTACCAGCACCATGGGAACCGACGCTTACCGCACCGAGTGTCTGCGTCTGGTAACTGCACCGACTACCGGTAATGGGTCGTCCGGGGAGATTCCATTCTACGAACGGTATGGTCAGTTGTTGGTCTTAGAAGGCACATACGAGCGTGCGATTAGCTACCGTGATCATATTGCGCCGCTCGGTGAAGCTGTCCGGCGGTTTGCCAATGCATAACTTGGAGTTGACCCTCGGTTGCGCAAAACTGGTCGCGATGACTAAACCTCTTCTCGCGCTCTTTAGTTGCTTACCGAAAACAAGTGAGAGCCGATCAAGAGTGCCCTGGAGCGCCGGAGCGGGTAAAACGAATTGCGTGTCTTGATTACCAACAACACTTTGGATCAACGAGCGGGTTCAGAACTTTACGTGCGCGATTTGGCGCTCGCATTGCTCAACCGCGGACACACTCCCATTGCTTACAGCACGCAGCTGGGAGACGTCGCGCGGGAGATTAGAGCTGCGACAGTACCCGTTATCGATAACCTCGATGCCCTGGCGCTGCCGCCCGACATAATTCATGGACATCATCACCTGGAGACCATGACTGCTCTGCTCCACTTCCCAGGCGTACCAGCAGTCAGTTTCTGCCATGGGTGGATGCCGTGGGAAGAGATCCCGCCACGATTCCCGCGAATCCTGCGGTATGCCGCTGTCGATCATACATGTCGCGATCGATTGATCCTGGAATGCGGAATATCTGTAGACCGTGTTCGAGTGCTACTTAACTTCGTCGATCTTGCACGCTTCAAACCGCGTGAACCGCTACCAGCCCGTCCGCAACGCGCGCTGGTCTTCAGCAACCATGCTAACGAATCCACATATACTCCGGCGGTGCGCGAGGCCTGTGCGCGCTCTGGGATTACCCTGGATATTATCGGGTTGGAAGCAGGTATTGTTTGCGCTCAACCTGAAGAGATTCTCGGGCGTTATGACATAGTTTTTGCCAAGGGGAGAGCGGCCCTTGAAGCCCTCGCGGTAGGTGCCGCGGTTATTTTGTGTGACGCGAACGGTGTTGGACCTTTGGTGACCTCGAGTCAGTTTGATCACCTGCGGCTTCTCAACTTCGGGTTGCGTGCGCTACGTGATCCAGTCAACGCTGCCGTAATCGAACGGCAGATTGCCGGCTACGACGCGGAGGATGCGTCGAAGGTCTCGCGATTGGTTCGCGCCAGCGCGGGACGCGACGCGATGGTTGATCAGATCATTTCACTATACCGGGAAGTGATCGCGGAAAACGAAAGTCTAACTGCGGACGGAGGTGAGGAGGGACGCGCTGCGGCAGCCTACCTGCACTGGTTAGCTCCAACTCTAAAGTCAATTTACGCTAACCGCAGCAGAGCCTGCTCAGCCGAACTAGAGCGGGATCAGGCAAGCGCCGAGGGCGACCGATTGCGGGCATTATTAGTGGAGCGAGACCAAACTCTGCAAGCGCTAGCGACCCAATCCAAAGAAGGCGAGGAGCGCTGCGCCCACCAGCTTGCCGTTAGCGCCCACCACCTTGCCGTCAAGGGAAAAGCGATTGAGGAACTCTCCTTGAAAGCGGAATCAACGGCAAGTCATCTCGAAGAAGCAACCAGGAAACTGGCAACAAAAGAGTGCGAGCTCGATAGGATTAGTTCAAGCCTGGCAGAAAAAGAGGTCCTACTCGAAGTGATCACCAACTCGTTAGGTTGGCGATTACTTAGGCGCTACGGGCCAATCAAATATAGGGTTTTGCTGCCGGCTTATAACGGTATTCGCAGAGTGCTTAATCCAGAACCTCGCACCAGGAGCGATAATGGTGATGCCTCGCCCGCTGATAACAAAGACCAAAACTCTTCCCGCTCAGAACCTATTCCGACTCAGGACACAGATCAGCTGACTAATATGAAGGAAGTTTTTTCCGACATCTATCGTCGCTGGGCCTGGGGAGAAGATTGCGAGTCAGTATCGGGCCCAGGTTCCAGCGTAGCGAATACGTCGGCCTTTCGAGATGACATTGCTGTTCTCGTGAAGGAATTCAATATCAGAACCGTCCTCGACGCCGGTTGCGGAGACTTCAATTGGCTGAGACTCGTGAAACTCGACTTAGAGCGTTACATTGGCATCGACGTGGTCCCGGAACTCATTTCAGAAAACCGACGACAATATGGGAACGCAACCAGAATGTTTCTCAATGTTGACATGAGCAGAGAGAAACTTCCTAAAGTAGATCTAATTCTCAGCCGTGACTGTCTCGTGCATTTTTCCAATAAAGATGTCTCCAATGCCATTAAGAATTTTAAAGAGAGTGGCTCAACATACCTTTTGACAACCACCTTTGCTCCTGGTGATGGCAATCCGGATATTGAGACCGGCTGTTGGCGACCATTGAATTTACAGAAGCCGCCATTTAACTTCCCCGAGCCACTTAGTTTAATTGTAGAAAAGCGCAGAGACTCCGGTGGCGTTAGCGTAGGCAAGTATTTAGGGCTTTGGGCGCTGGAAGATATTCCGCTGCCAAGTTTCCCAGCTAATTAATTCACTAAGACAGATGAACCAAACCAGAGTCGCTACAATCGTGGGTACGCGCCCGGAGGTAATCAAGATGGCGCCGGTGGTTTTGGAGCTCGAGCGTCGTCGATCAGAGTTTGACCACGTCCTCGTAACCACATCGCAGCATCGCGAAATGCTCTTCCCTGCCCTGGCCATGTTCGGCATGAAACCGGATGTCGATCTCGACCTGATGCAGGAGAACCAGACGCTTGGATCATTCGCCTCGCGTTCCCTTTCGGCTCTGTCTAACCTCTTCGCCGAACTCAAGCCACACATGATTCTGATTCAGGGCGATACTACAACCGTTATGACAGCAGCGTTGGCGGCGTTTTACCTGGGCGTTGGTGTCGGTCATGTCGAGGCGGGGCTTAGATCGTTTCAGAGCCGGAACCCCTTTCCGGAAGAAATCAACCGGCGCATCGCAGGGTGTGTTGCGGACCTGCATTTTGCGCCGACCGAGCGTGCCCGAGACAATCTCTTGCGGGAAGGCGTGTCAGCCGGAGATGTTTTCGTCACCGGCAACACTATCGTCGACGCTCTTCAGTCAATCCCGCCGATACAGATTTTCGACGAGCCGAGACTTGGAAGTATTGACTATGAGGGTAGTCGGGTATTGCTCGTGACCGCGCACCGGCGAGAGAATCATGGTCCAAACCTCAAGTCGATATGCACAGCGCTCAAAATGCTGGTAACCAGTTTCGACCACCTAGAAATAGTTTTCCCGGTTCATTTGAATCCCAATGTGCGCGGAATGGTTTACGATGAGTTAGGCCAAACTCCCGGAATTCATTTAACTGACCCGGTGTCATATCGCGACCTGCTGGGGATAATGAGTCGCTGCTATCTGATACTGACAGACTCTGGCGGGATCCAGGAGGAAGCCGTCTCTTTCCACAAGCCGGTGTTAGTGCTTCGCGAGCTGACCGAACGTCCTGAGGTGGTTGAAGTCGGTGCGGGTAAGGTAATCGGAATAAGAACCGAAAACATTATTGACGAAGTGTCGGACCTGTTAACCAATCAAGAAAGATATCGCCAGATGTCTACCGCCAGGAATCCCTTCGGAGATGGACACGCAGCCGAGCGGATCGTAGACATACTTGCGGAGCGTCTCAATCGTTTAGATCCGGTGGCGTTGTAAAGCAAACTGTTAGTTTGCGTCGATGGGCGTCACTCTGCTTGAGAGCCCTCTATTATCGCAAACTAACAGTTAGCTTTACATGCCATTTCCTCGATTACCTGGCCTAACTGCTTCCCGCCTTTAGTGACAGTCGAACGAAGGTTTTTAGCAAACACAGGGCCCAGATTATTCCTGAAGTAAAATATGATTTGATCGGCCAGGGCGTCTGAGTCTCCAACCGGGAACAACAATCCGTTAACATTTTCAATCACTATTTCCGACAAGCCGCCGCTTCGTGAAGCAATTAACGGCAAAGCATTCGAAAGAGCGATCCCGGCTACTGCGCTTTGAGTGGCGTTCAAATATGGCAACACCAGGACGTCGACGCGGTCAAAGATGCCGGCAATCTCTTCGTTCGGAATATAGCGATTGTCTATGGTTACGTGTCGCTCCAGTCCACATTCGTGAACCAGTTCTCGGTACTTGTCTATGGAATCGTAGAACTCCCCAACGATCAGAAGCTTACACTCCTGGTGAGCCAGGACTTTCGGCATCGCCCGAAGCAGCACCTCCAGGCCTTTATATCTTCTCACCATCCCGAAAAAAAGAATGGTTCGTCCCTGTCGGGCTTGATTTGCTGAGCCGGAAAACTCGCTCGGAATAGGAAGCGGAGACACACTGATTCTCTTCCCCGAGGCGAAAGGAAGTAAATCACTCCGGTCGCTGGAGGAGTGAGTAATGAAAGAGTCGACTGGCTTCGCGGCAAACCTAAGGAGCAAGCGGTCGAAGGGGCTGCTCTCGTGTGAAAACACATTGTGACATTCTAGGATGCACTTGAGCCCATGCTGGCGAAACATTCTCGCGAGTGTTCCTACCATCAGAGAAAAAAAGGGGTGCCACCATTGAAATATCACTACATCCGGGGAGAACGACTTTACGGCCTTAGCGCCGCGGGCCCAGGTGATCGGGTTAAGCGGACTGAGCAGTGAAACGCCGTTAGCATCCAGCCTTGAAGCGCTGGTGTCGAATTCCGTTTTGCCCGGAAAAAGTAGACCAGGGTATAGCTTACGGAAGGAGATTACCTGAACCGAATGACCGCGCTCGGTCAATTCTCTCTTGAGATAATAAACATGGTGCGCGATCCCGCCCCTCAGAGGATATGCCGGGCCAATGATCGTGACCTTCATTTAGCAATGCTTCCGGTTTCAACCTTAAACCGGCGCGCTTCCTCGTCGTAGATCCGCAGATCTTCTTCCTCGTCCCTTTCGACAATGGAGTAGTCGCTTTCGCGCCGGTAGGAGAAGGCGATCATCTCCGCGAGGAGCCCAAATAAGACCAGCTGCACTCCCACTATGATCAGCAACGTTCCAATAATTAACAGCGGCCGATTGCTTAACCACTGGTCGTAGAAAACCCGCATGCAAATCAGATAGAGGTCGATAACGAAACCAATGCTGAATAGGAAGGAACCCATGAGCCCGAAGAAGTGCAGAGGTTTATTGGTATAGCGGGTCATGAGTATGATTGTGAGCAGGCTAAACATCCCACCCATAACCCGTTCAATTCCGTAGCGTGAGCTGCCATGTGCCCGGGGAGCGTGATCAATCTTGACCTCACCCAGGAGAAAACCTCGATAACTTGCCAGCACAGGAATGAAGCGGTGGCGCTCGCCGTAAACCATCACCTCATCCAGCACTTCCCGCCTTATGCATTTGAATCCGCAGTTGAGATCGTGCAGGCGGACGCCGGTGAGCATTCCGGTCACCCGGTTGTAAATCTTTGACGCTATTCGTTTGGTCAATTTGTCGCGACGACTATGCCGCCAGCCGCAAACGAGGTCGTAACCCTCTTCCAGCTTTTTGAGAAGCAGTGGCAACTGCTCAGGTATGTCCTGAAGATCAGCATCTATGGTGACAATGATCTCGTAGCGCGCGGCGCGGAATCCAGCAGCGAGCGCGGCTGACTTTCCGAAGTTCCTGCGAAAGCGAATATATCTCACCGATCGATTCGAGGCGCGGAAATCTTTGAGCCTGGCCGACGAGCCATCAGTGCTTCCATCATCCACAAAAATGATCTCATAGGTCGACGCGACGTCGTTGAGAATAGCCGACAACCGGGCGTAGAGCTCGTCTAAAGCGGCCCGCTCGTTGAATAGCGGTACCACCACCGACACAGTTGATGGGTTTGAACCTGAGGTTTTGTCCAGAGCAGTCTCTATCAAAATGGGTGCCTGACGATTTCCAGTTCTGGCCGTGTCTGTGTAAGGTGTCTGAACCGTATGATGAGCTGATGGGTCACTGGAGTGTGTTCCCTTTTGGAAACAAATGCGTAATTCTCTGTGATAAACTTCGTGACCGATGTAGATTCCCTTGCTAACACCGAATGGGAGACTCGATCGAGTGCCTAATTAGGAATCCAGTTACTATATAAGGATTGTGATGAGTTCGACAAGTTACGAAAGTTCGGCTAACACCAGCAGAGGCGCGGAACTGGCCTCTCTTGATGCGCAATCGCAGTTCCGGGCGACAACTACACCGCCCAAACCCATAACTTCCAAAAGCGCCACGCCATCGGCTCCACCAGCCGGGGCAGTAGTAGATTAGTCATTCAGTATTTCAGACGCTCGGGCGCACTGTAACAGTATGTCGCCTTCAAGGCTCAAACTGCCGCAGCCGCACAGCTCATCAGTCCGGCGTCACAAAATTCAGAGTCCCTTTAGCAGCAACGCCTGGACATTTGAAACATATAGCGTCTACCTATAGAACTTAGTCAAAGCGAAATCATAATTAATGGCTTAAGCAGAATGAGATCATGAAAGCCCCTCGCCCTAATCGCGGCAAAGCCGCTAGGCGAAAACCAGCGAAACACCTCAAAACCAATGGGAAACTGGTCTCACTCATGTCGGCCCACGGCGATCTTATTGTGTGCCTGGCGTTGGTGGCAGTTGTCTTTCTTTGTTTCGGCAATAGCATAGCCAATGAATTCGTTTTCGATGACATATACCTGGTCTCCTTCAATAAACAGATTCGAAGTTTAGACTTGCCATTGCTTTTGAGTTCGTACCGCCCCATCAGAGACATCTCATACGCAATAGATTTTGCTCTCTGGGGTGAAAACCCTTATGGGTTTCATTTCACCAGCATCCTCATCCATGCCGCCAATGTGGTGTTGGTTTTTGCGTTGGTCCGGAGGCTTACCAAAGACCTCCTATCTGCAATTCTGGCGGCCTTGATTTTCGCTGTTCACCCAATTCAGACGGATGCGGTCACCTACATTTCAGGACGCCGAGACGTGCTGTTTGCCTTGTTCTATATTTTGGCCTTCCATAGTTACCTAACTTATTACCGTAGCCGATGGTCGCTGAAGTCTGTGGTCTGCATCATTTTATTTCTCGTGCTTTGGATGCTCAGTTTGCTTTCGAAGGAGATGGCAGCCAGTTTGCCCATCCTGATTTTCGTCTGGCATTTTTGCGACGCCTGGGATGAGGGAACAGGATCGCTCTGGCGGCGCGCGGTGCAAACCTTTAAGACGACCTTCAAAAGAGACAAGTGGTTCTGGCTCGGACTTTCGCTCGCCGGAATCGTATTCACGGCGTATTGGGTTCTGATAAAGGGCGCCTCGCGTCGAATCGGAGCTGGCAGGTTCGAATACTGGGGAGGCAGCTTCTATCTGAACATGCTGACTGTGATACGGGTTCATGCCTGGTATCTAAAGCAGCTTGTTTACCCCACGCCGATTGCTCAGTATCTGGGCGCATTTGAAATTTCGGAATCGCTGTTTGATTGGCGTCTGCTGGTGTCGCTGGTGGTTGTTGGTGGAGTGCTGTGTTATGGCTTCCTGCTGCTTAACCGTGACAAACTGATGGCGTTTGCGATCTTTTCTTACTTCGTATTTCTCTTACCGGTAAGCCAATTCATCCCACACCACGAGTTACTGGCAGACCACTACTTATACCTGCCAATGATGAGCTTCGGTTTATTCGTTTCTTTGTTAGTGAAGAGAATCGGCAGCAGCGGAGTGATCAGTCACAAGACCCTCTACTTTCTTGCCGGGGTTGCGGTGATCATTCTTGGTGTGATGACCATACTTCAGAATAGAACCTGGAAGGATGAGCGAACCTTATGGACCTATAATTACAAGGCCGTTCCTAATTCACCTCGCGCAGCATTTAACTTAGGCAATACTTATCAGTATACCGAGCCCCAAAAGGCGAAAGAATTATTCAAACGATCGCTGGCCCTGAAGCCAACACCGGTAATTGAAAGGTCGTTATATGATCGCCTTGCAGTAATACTTATAAACGAGGGGAACTTTGATGAGGCGGAGTTCTATGTAGCGCAAGTGCTCAAGAAGTCGCCCAAAGATTTCTTCGGGAATCTCTGGATAAGCCAGATATATATGGCGAAGAAAGACTGTGATAAAGCCAGGGCCTCACTTTCATTAGCGCAGACGGTGGCGGGCACGCCTCATGACGGCCTGGCGGGCAATCCTCGAGAACTCCACCTTGCCGAACAAGCCAGCCAACAACTCGAACAGCAGTGCGGAAAGCCATGATCAGTTTTTCAACCTGTCTGCCACGAGTCGCTTGCTCGATAATCACCGCGCCCCGGCCAGTTTCTTGTCTTTGACCCCGGGGCCTAAGACTCCAAAGATATCAAGCTCCGCACTTTTCTAGTTTACTATCTCTTCTAACTGGCCTCGGTTGCGCAGCGATTTCTCCGCCGCTTCAACTATGCGCACTATTCTGAGACCAGCCTGTCCGTCGGTTTCCGGCCGCACGCTATTTTCGATGCAATCAATGAAGTGAAGTGCTGCCGTTCGAAGTCCTTCGGTAGCCTCGAGCCGCGGAGCCCGCATGTCTCCGGATCGATAGCTGACGAGTAGCTCGTACGCAGCTTCGGATTGCGGAAACAGGGTTACTCCCCGGTCGTATACCTTCACTTTCTCGCTTGGCTCCAGGTCGTCGTAAACGATCATCCGCTCGCTTCCACCAATGAGAGTCCGTCGAACTTTAACCGGAGCAAGCCAATTCACGTGAAGGTGAGCAATTTGACTGTTTGGGAAAAACAGCGTCATATACGCCACATTTTCCCGCTTTCCCGGAATGTGGCTAATCCCTGTGGCCGAAACGGCCACCGGCTTGATGGGAAGAACATAATCCATAATCGAAAGATCGTGCACTGCCAAATCCCAAATCACATTCACATCCGGTTGGAACAACCCCAAATTGACTCGCACTGAATCATAGTAGTAAATATCGCCAAGCGTGTTGCTCGCGACGATCTCACGAATTTTTCGAACGGCGCCGGTGTAAACAAACGTATGGTCCACCATTAATACTCGATCGCGGCGTTGGGCTTCTTCAATGAGACTCAGACCCTGCTCGGAGGTTGCTGCCAGCGGTTTCTCCACTAGTACGTGTTTATCGGCTCGTAATGCTTGTAGCGCCAACTCAAAGTGAGTTGATATTGGAGTCACAACAATGATGGCATCAATCTCTGAATCGGTGAACAGCTCCCCGGGATCAGTAGTGGTCCTTACCGATGGGTAACGAGCACGCACCTGGTTGAGGCGTTCAGAACGCACATCACTCACGACCACAACCGTGGCCCCCTCTACCTCCATAAAGTTACGCACGATGTTGGGTCCCCAATAACCGTACCCGATTACTCCCACACGTATCATGATTGTTCCTTCACTGGGCCTTGAGTTTCCAGATCTTCCGATCTCTTAAATCCAATTTCGTGAGCTAAACTGACGGCGAACGAATGCTTATCGTTTTTCAAATGCGCGGATATTTACCGTATCACCGTTTCGAAGAACGATTCAAGGACTCATTACTATGCGGATTAGACTATGGAGAATTTTCCTTTGGACCATCACTCATTCGCCAGCGCTGACTTAGAAAGCCAAACGACCAAAACGAGGCCGCCACGAGATACAATGGCCAGATAATCAGAAACATCAGGAATACCTGCTTGTCATGTTTCGCAAACCAGATCATCGCTCTTAGCAATCGCACCAGAGGCATGAGTAAAATTAGCGGCGGATATTTGAGGAGAATATCACCCGGCATCTTGCTGCGCTGCCGAGCCACGGCCGACGTCCTGCCCAGAGTAACCTGATACGAAAGGACGTTGCTCCATCCGGTACGATTCAGATGCGTGACCTTTATAGCGGGGTCAAATAAGAGTCGTTCACCGGCGCTATAGAGTTTCCAATTGAAAAGTAGATCTTCCGCAGGCCACAAATCTTCGTCGAAGTAACCATAGCGCTCCAATGTTTCACGGCGGTAAGCCAGGTTAGCGGTCGGCACGCTTTTTTCGAGCCGCATTGGTGTGCTCGGCATGAACTCCCTAAACTCGATCAGATAGCCTAACAAACCACTGAGACTCTTCGGAGTGCCGTTCGCGAGCGAGCCGCCCACAGCCGCATATCCTCCCTCACGAAGCCGCGCCACAACCCTTTCAATTACGTCGGGATCCGCTACGCAATCCGAATCGATCATCAGGCAAAATGGCGCTCGTGTTGCTTTCACTCCTAGATTGCGCGCGGCGCCGGCAAAGGTGCGCTCTTTAAGATGAACGAGACTTACTGAAGGAAATTCTCGTTCGACGATCAGTGGTGTCTGATCGGTCGAGCTGTCGATCACTGTGATGTCGAAAGGAGTTGAGGTGCGTTGATTGATCAATGCGGTCAGACAAGGGCGTATCGTGCGCTCGGAATTACGGCATGGTACGACTACGGATATCAAAGGATCAACGCTCGATTCAGGCGGCATACGTCTCATCCTTGATCTCAATCCTCATCAATCGCCCCTTGCAAAAAACCGAAAGACCAAAAGCCGGCGGCCAGCAAGTACATGGGCCAGACAAGCAGGAAAATCAATAATCCTTTCCGATCGTAAGCTGCCAGCCAGGCCGCTGCACGAAGCAATCTGGTAAATGGCATCAACGGGATCAGAATAGGATACCGAAGCGCGAGATCCCCACCCGGAAATCCAAGACCCTTTCCGCGCTTTCGTGCGGTAACAGAGGTTCTTCCTAAACTCACCTGATAGGAAAGGACACTGCGCCAACCGGTGCGGTTTAGGTGGGTAACCTCTATTGCCGGATCGAAAAGCAGCTTTTCGCCGGCGCTGTGGAGTTTCCAATTAAACAGTAGATCTTCTGTAAGCCATAAATCATCGTCGAAGTAACCGTGACGCTCAAATATCCCCCGGCGATATGCGGCATTACCCGTCGGCACATTCTTTACCAGCCTCATGGGTGTGCCAGGCATAAGCTCCTTGAACTCCATCAAGTACCCAATCCAACCGCTTAGACTATTTGGCGTGCCATTACGGACTGAACCGCCTACCGCTGCATACTCTCCCTGGCCGTGTCGCTCCACCACCCGGTCAATCAAATCCGGCCGGGCTATGCAGTCTGAATCGATCATTAAGCAGAATGGCGCTTGGGTCGCTCGGATCCCGATGTTGCGCGCAGCACCGGCGAATGTACGCTCAGTGAGACGAATCATTCGAACGGAGGGAAACTCGCTCTCTACAATGCGCGCAGTTTGATCGGAGGAACTGTCAACTACAACTACGTCAAACTTCACGGAAGTCTGCTGGTTGGTTATCGCGTTTAGACAATCGCGTATGGTTAGTTCTGAATTGTAACACGGCACAATAACCGTCACGATGGGCTCGCTGGGCAGCATAGAGAAATGACTTAACGTGAGTTTGCTTTAAGCAAGATCGAGAAACGACACGTGCTTCAACCTTTGTTATGCAGCCTCGCAGTTAGCTTCCTTGAATAGACCTATCCAGATAATGCACAATGAAACTGAAACGCTTCGCTAAGGATTTTGTCTGAAAGCAGGTCGGAAGAATCATACCAGCTTTCCAATGAATGCGCCGTTTGGAGGCGGTTAGTGCAAACTGGAATTGCACGTTAGTCCAGGCGCTCCTATCAATTGATTGTGGGGCTTATGATCCTCAAGACCTCATATTACACAGCAGTCTAAACACATGCTCTCAAAACAATCGGGAGCGAAGCTGACCTCGCTGCTTTGGCGGTCGTTGACCTTTTACGGCCGAGTCAAGTATCGCTATTTGCTCCCCTTCTATCGGCTTCTCGGACTGCTGCCGAATCACAGGCAAGCAGACGGCACGTTGAAGCCATCCCTTACTCTCCGGGCGGCTCAAGCTCTGGTTCGGGTTCTCCATCGTCCGGTTTATCTCGAGCAACTGAAAGTAATTAAAGGGCGGCTGCAGGAAACCAAAGGTGCGGTGATCTTTCTCCCTTCGGTCGGCTGGGACATTGTCAACACTCACCGAACGCATCATCTGGCGCGAGAGTTCGCACGTCAGGGCTATGTTGTGATCTTTGACAGCAGTAATTCATACGACGACGTGAGCGGCTTCAAAGAGGTAGAGCCAAACCTTTTCCTATTTCGCGGACCTGACAATATTTTGCCTGAGATTGCGGATCCGATTCTATGGACTTTGACTTACAACTTCGACCGGCGGAATGCTTACCCGACGTCGGCGCGGACCATTTATGATTGGATTGACGATTTTGAAGTGTTTCTGTTTGATCGCGCATTTCTCGAAGGCAACCACGAGCGTGCTTTAAAAGAGGCCACTCTGGTAGTCAGCGTTGCAAAGCAACTCCACGACAAGGCGGCGGCCGTACGGCCCGACGCACTCTATCTTCCTAACGGAGTGGAATACGATCACTTTGCCGGCACATCTGTGCGGCCACCGGATGACGTCGATATCGACGAGTTGCTACGGACGGGAAAACCTATTGCCGGATACCACGGTGCGATGGCGGAATGGTTCGACTATGAATTAGTAGACGCCCTTGCGCGATTGCGTTCGGATTGGAACTTCCTTTTGATTGGGCCGATGTACGATGGCAGTTTTCGGGAGCGAGGGCGGTCGCTGCTCAAACTTCCCAACATACGTTGGATAGGCGCACGCGAGTATCAGAGGCTGCCGCAGTATCTGAGTGTGTTTGACGTGGCGATGATCCCTTTCGTCATTAATGACATTACGCGGGCCACTTCTCCACTCAAGCTGTATGAGTATTTCGCAGGAGGCAAGCCTGTGATTGCCACACCCATGCCGGAATGTCAGGCATTCTCGGAGGTGCAGATAGGGTCAACTCCCGAAGAGCTCTCCCACGCACTCGACATCGCTAGGGCACAGGGGCAAGACGTTCAATTCCGAGAGCGGCTGACACGGCTGGGGCATGAGAACTCCTGGACCTCGCGCGTACAATTAGTACTCAGCCATCTTGAAAGCTTGAAGCATGCCGCGATTGGCGAAAACAGGAAGGAATGAACAGCCTCTGTAACAACTGTGCACCGGGCAAGATAAAGCTCCCTAAGATCGGCAAGAGCGCCGGAATTGTCTACCCGAAAGCGCAGTCCATGGCCGTTTTCAGATATGACATCGGTGCTGACCACTATGCGTTAACAATAGTAGGAAGCTGCATTTGACAGCCACGTAACGTATCTACTAGAGTCTTCTGACGTTTTAAGATTGTCGGTTTCAGAATCGACCCGATTTTCCCCGACCCAATACAAGAAAAGAATGGAGGAAAAACGGACTTCAGGTTCGCAAATCTGTCTTGTGCAAGCGTGGAACTTCAGGAGTTGGGGTTTAGTTGTCGAGAGACGAATTGTCAGTCTCACTGACCCAGCCTGAATAGAACCACATGCCTGAAGTCATTTGACCGGTGTATATGAACAAACGAGTCCCCACGGTTTGAATCGCTCAGGTCCTTTCCGACATTTCTGAATGCCACCTCGCGAGAGAGGTTTCCCTTCGGGGTCTTCGTGTGAATGCCGGGATACATTTCTAGGTGTTTACGCCATAGTGGAGTTCTGCTTAAATTATCAACTACCGCAATATCATCGGTTTCACGGTCGCTTGTCTTCTTCAGTGCACTAAAAACCAAGCCAGGAGGTCTGAGAAACTATCTAATCGCTCAACCGCAATGGCAATATTCAAAAAGCGCTCGTTTCCAAATGCTTATACTTTCGTCAACGATACAACTCAAGGCCTCTGAAAGAATGGGGCTTGCTTCACAAGGTAGCAATTATGACTGCAAATCACCGGCTATTGTTCAAAGGTCTGAAGGCTCTAACCACCATTAAAGCCTCTGTTGCACTAATCTTCGCGCTTAGCACAGCCACATACCCGCAGGGGCAGCCCACCTCTACTCCGCCTCCGGCTCAGATTGCCAAAGAACCGGCGATTAGCTCGTCGCGAATCTCAGATTCTCGCGTCTCGTCAGAGGGCCGGTACCGCATTGGTCCGGGCGATGTGCTTGACATTAGGGTGCTTAACAAACCTCAGTTTAATCGCGAGGGAGTGAGGGTCACTCCACGAGGCACGGTTCGAATGCCCCTTTTGAAGGAGGAAGTTAGGGCCGCGTGTCGCACGGAAGAGGAACTTGAAACCGAGATTACTCAGCTGTTGAAAGAGTACATATTAGAGCCCCAGGTAACTGTTCAAATCAAGGAGTACCTGTCAGAGCCAGTCGCTGTACTGGGAGCAGTTCGGGTCCCCAGTCGCTTCCAGCTTCAACGCCGTGTGCGACTTCTGGAAGTGCTTACGTATGCGAATGGTCCCACCGACAACGCGGGACTCACCATACAGGTGGTTCACACAGAACCGGCCGCGGCGTGTATGGCCTCGCCTTCTGAAGGGCAGCCGGACTCCTCAGAAAAGTTGGCTAATCGAATCGACTCTTATAAACTCGCCGACACCCTTCGAAACGACGAGAACTCCAACCCTTATTTGAGACCGGGGGATGTGATCTCGATTGCTCCGGCGGATCAGGTATACGTTATTGGCAACGTGATCCGGCCGACAACAATCGCTCTGACTGAAGCGCTGACAGTTTCTCGTGCGATAGCGATGGCTGGCGGGACCGCTCTCGATACGCAGAGAACGAAGATCCATATAATCAGGCAGATTCCGGGTGTTGCAGACAAGAAGGACATTGTGATTGACCTGGAAGCTATCAATCGTCGACAGGCGCCCGACGTCCTCTTAGTCTCTAACGACATAATCGAAGTGCCGGCTGCTGGTGGGAAGAGATTCTTCCGCACCCTGCTCGGAGCAGTTCTTCCCAGCGTTGGCAACCTTCCAATAAGAGTCATACCTTAGGACCGAAGCAAACAAGGTATTAGAACGAATGAAAGAATCCACCCAATTAGTCGAGCAGGGCAATGGTTCGCGGGACCTCGGAAGCGCCTTAGAACGCCCTCTCTCACCCTATCCCCCCTACGGCTCATATCCCGAGCAAACGAGTAGCGGATATAACCGGCTTCGCGAGTACTGGCGTTCAGTTAGGAAAAATATTTGGCTGGTTATCGGAACCGTAGTTCTGGTGAGTTTGGTTACAGCGATCTACATGGCTCGTCAGCCTGACGTTTACGAGTCACTTTCAAGGGTTCAGGTTGATCTCGAAACTGCAAATAACCCGGCAATTGGCGCTCTCAAGGGCAATCCTATTTTCTTAAACAACCCGTCCCAGGATCCAACTTACTTCAATACCCAGATTCAAATCCTTACCAGCGCGGGCCTTTTGGGCCGGGTGGCCAAGACACTGGATCTTGAGCACAACGAAGCGTTTCTTCGTCCGCAGTTAAGCCAAAAGCCTTCTATTTGGCAAAGCGCAAAACGATTTGTGGGGGCCGATAAGACCATTGCGCAGCCCAAGCAGCAGGTTGAGAACAAGTTGCGAGTGGGATCTGCAATTTCAACCGATGACGTAGCGGAGGCAAATCGCCTTGAGCCTTACGTGGAAATGCTTAAGGGCCAGTTGAATGTCAAGCCGCTGAATGAGACTCGAATTATTGAGATACGGTTCAAACATCAGGACCCGGAGATAGCGCAACGAGTTAACAATATGATTGCGCACACGTTTGTCGTTTCCAATCTCGAGCGAAAAACTGAGACCAGCAACTCCGCGGGAGATTTTCTGCAAAAGCGGATTGCGGAACTCCAATCTGAGATCCGGCGTCGTGAAGAGGAGTTGATAAACTACGCTAAAAACCACCAAATCCTGACACTCGATGCCAGTCAAAACACGGTGGTGGACCGTCTAACTGGTCTCAACAAACAATTGCTTGAGGCTGAGAATGAGCGCAAGGCTGCCGAAGCGGCCTACCGCGCTGCGCTGGCTCCGGGAGCTCTGGAAGCTCAAGCCGAGGCAGATAACGACGCTGTTGGCGCGCTGGACACCAAGCGTGCTGAGCTCAAGCGTCAACGAGCCCTGCTGCTGCTGGAATACACTGAGAAATACCCTGAAGTGCGAGATCTCGACCAACAAATTGCAATGCTTGAAAAACAGGCGGACCAATTACGCACTCATTCGCAATCGGTAGTAAAAGCCAACCTTCAAACCAAGTATCGGCAAGCCCTGCAAACGGAACAAGCCCTGCGAGAAGCGTTCAACAAACAACGTGGCGAAACCTTTACGCAGAACGAAGCAGCAGTTAACTATCGGATCATTCAGCAAGAGAGCGATACTAACAAGACACTACTGGACGGGTTGCTGCAGCGCTCCAAGGAAAACGATGTAATCCTGGCCGGCACACCCAATAACATTCACGTCGTTGATTATGCCTCGCAGCCAAAAGGACCTGTGGGCCCCAAGAGGATGCAAACGATTGCGCTGGCGACACTCTTTTCCTTGATCCTGGCGATCGCGCTGGCACGGTTTCTCGACTACCTTGACGATTCTGTTCGCTCGACGCAGGACGTCGAGAATTTTTTGCGATTGCCTGCGCTGGCTGTGATTCCCACTATCGGCCGTCAAACGCGACGTCGCTTATTGGCAGCCATACCGGGGAAGGCCAGGACGAACGGACATGGCGGCCACGAGCTTCTAATTAACGAGTCACCGCGTTCGCCACTCGCGGAATCATTCCGCCAGCTTCGTACATCCGTCCTGTTAGCTGCGGCCGGAGGAGCACCCAAGACGTTACTAATAACCTCCAGTCAACCTAGCGAGGGGAAGACAACCACCGTTGTAAACACGGCGATGATTCTGGCTCAGACCGGCGCCAAGGTGCTTATCGTAGATGCCGATATGCGCCGTCCACGGCTGCATTCAATCTTCGGTCTGGATAACAGTACGGGATTGAGCGGCATCCTCTCCAGCAGGATGACCGAAGCCGAGATGCTTGGTCTGGTCCAGCTTCATGAGGAAAGCGGCCTCTATATACTTACGTCCGGGCGAATTCCTCCCAACCCTGCTGAGCTACTGGGTTCGGATCAAATGCGTAGCCTCATGGCAGTGCTCGCAAACAGCTTCACTCATATCGTAATCGATTCGCCTCCCATAGCTTCTTTCACGGATGGGGTATTGCTCTCGTCGCTGGCAGATGGAGTGCTTTTAGTAGTGCACGGAGGCGTCGCATCACGCCACATAATACGCCGGTCAAAACAGCTCCTCACCGAAGTTGGAGCAAAGATATTTGGCGTAGTATTAAATAACGTCACAATATCGGCGCACGACTACTACTACAATCGAAACTACGAGCGGTACTACTACCCCAACACCGGAGTTGAAAACGACGAACTTCCATCGAGCCCGGTTGGCCCTTGAGCGTCAGCCGCGCGCTTAGTTCATCTCCCTCAAAGACTTAGATTTTGCCACTAAACCAGGATGAGGATCGTCTACCTTAGCCCAAGCGGCCGGATGGGTGGGGCAGAGGTGGCCTTACTGGACATGCTGGCAAGTGTTAGACAAGCCGAACCTGAATGGACGCTCCACCTTATTGTTTCCGAAGAGGGGGGAGTAGTCGAAAAGGCCAGGGCACTTGGAGTATCTACCCGCGTCCTGCCCTTTCCTGCTTCGTTGGCCAGGATTGGAGACGCAGCAGCAGGTGGACCAGCCGGCCATAGCATGGGCCGGTTACATCTCCTGGCTCAGCTATTATTAGCCGCCCCGGCAGTAGCCATTTACGTCAGGAAATTAAGGACGATGCTGGGGCGCCTCGATCCTGAAGTGATCCACAGCAACGGCTTCAAGATGCACCTGCTGGGAGCAATGGCAAACCGGCGAACCCCTCTGATCTGGCATTTTCACGACTACCTCAGCGCACGACCTTTCATGGCCAGGCTAATAAAGCTTTTCAGAAAGCGATGTTCGATGGCCCTGGCCAATTCAAACAGCGTCAGACTCGATGTCACGGCGGTGTGCGATGACGCCATGCCGATCCAAACTATTTACAACGGCATCGATACAGCAGTCTTTACACCACGAGGCGAAAGCGCTGATCTGGATTTGCTGTCAGGTCTGCGTGATGCCGGTTCCAACACCATTCGCGTCGGCATGCTTGCCACCTTCGCCCGTTGGAAAGGACATGAAACATTTCTGCGCGCAATTGCGCTGCTAAAACCTGATCTCCCCGTTCGCGGTTATGTTGTCGGAGATGCTTTATACCAAACTGACGGCAGCCAGTATTCACTCGGAGAACTGAAAGCGATGGCCCGGAAATTGGGCGTTTCAAGCCAGATCGGCTTTACAGGTTTTGTAAGCAACCCGGCATCGGCAATGCGGTCGCTGGACATCTTGGTCCACGCCAGCACTCAACCTGAACCCTTTGGCTTAGTCATCGTGGAAGGTATGGCCTGTGGCCGGGCCGTGATTGTGAGTGAGGCCGGCGGAGCCGCCGAATTGATAGAATCCGGAATCGACGCTCTGGGCCACCCACCCGGCGACGCGGTGCGGTTGTCAGAACAACTCATGGAACTCGTCCGTGATCCGACGTTGCGCGCTCGTCTGGGCGAGGCGGGCAGAGCCACTGCGGAGCGACGATTTAACCGCTCCCGATTAGCTGACGAGCTGACACCGATCTACCGCTCCCTGGCAGCGCACAGCACCGCAAACTGACGAGAATGACTCGTTCCAGCGAATAGATTAATGCGCGTATTACATGTCCATTCCGGAAACTTGTACGGAGGGATTGAGTCGATGCTCTTGACTCTGGCTCGAGAGCGAAATGTTTGCCCTGACATGCAGTCGGCATTTGCACTCTGCTTCGAGGGTCGTCTTCGCGATGATCTGACTACTGCCGGAGCAGCTGTTTATTCCCTGGGCCCGGCTCGAATTAGACAGCCGCTGCTGGTGCGGCGGGCCCGGCAGAACCTGAGAGGGCTTTTGCATCGTGAGATTTTCGATGTGGTTGTCACACACTCTTGCTGGTCACAAGCTATCTTCGGCCCAACGGTGCTCGCTTCCTCCTTGCCGCTTGTTTTCCATATGCATGGTCCTGCCGACGGCAAACGTTGGTTGGAGCGTTGGGCGCGACGCACATCACCGGACAGGGTTTTGTGCAACAGTCAATTCACCGCTGCTACATTGACTCGACTTTACCCCCGTGCCAGGTCGCAGGTGGTTTACTGTCCAGTCTCTCCACCGCAGATTCCCTATTCGAAGTCCGAGCTGGGAAACACACGTGCCGAGTTGCAAACAGCAGATGACGCAACCGTAATTATTCAGGTTAGCCGCATCGAACGATTGAAGGGTCATAGCTTACATCTGGATGCGTTGGGCTTGCTCAAGGATCTTCCGAACTGGGTCTGTTGGCTGGTGGGGGGTGCTCAGCGCCAGGAGGAGGTGCGGTATCTGGAAGCGCTAAACATACATGCGACCAGGCTCGGTATCGCAGATCGGGTGCGGTTCCTGGGTCAACGATCTGACGTCTCGATGTTATTGGCTGCGGCGGATATCTACTGCCAGCCCAACACCGAACCGGACTCGTTCGGAATTTCCTTTATTGAAGCGCTTGATGCTTCTTTGCCGGTAGTAACGACGGACATCGGAGGCGCGCGTGAGATCGTAGTTGATTCGTGTGGCGTTCTCGTGCCCCCCGGGGATATACACTCGCTGGCAAAAACTCTACGGCAGTTAATCGAAAACAGATCTGCGCGGGCTCGACTTGGCATGGCCGGCCCAGGCCGTGCGCGTGAACTTTGTGATCCGGCAATTCAAATGAACAGGCTCCATTGGGGGTTAGGAAACGGGAGCGCCGCGCCGGCCATGACAGGGTGAAATCATTTCATTTCTGCGCAAGCTTCCGCCGGCGATGGTAGTCGACCCGCTAACCCCGGGAGTAAAAATGATTCAGCGTGATCTTCCGATTGGGCCGGCGTGGGTACGCATCTCAGCGGCGGTTATTCGACACCTTCCTGTAGGTCGATATCGGGCAATGCATATGCTCCCTCGGCCGAACTCCGCATTTCTTATGCGTATGCCTGACGACGTGGGTGGGTATCCGTTTCGCTGTGATTTGCGCGACATTATCTCGCGAGAAGTTTGTTTTACGGGGACTTATGAGCCGCAAGAGACAACGCTGGTCCGATCAATCCTGCGTCCCGGAATGACCTTTGTTGATGTCGGAGCAAACTGGGGCTACTTCACCTTACTAGCGGCAAGTTTGGTTGGAACCACTGGACGCGTACTAAGTCTCGAACCAGACCCACGCCTTTTCTCGATTCTTCAAGAGAACGTCGGGCGCAGCGGGCTGGATCACGTGACGCCGCTGCAACTGGCAGCGGCCCATCAAGCGGGTATCCTGTCTTTAGCAGGATATTGTGAGGCTGACGGAAACTTCGGAGTGTCTCGAATTGCTCTAACGTCCGATCAATCGGGAACAGTCTTTCAGGTTGATGCCGACTCACTGGATCATATCCTTGAACAGCAGGGACTGCTCTCCGTTGACCTAATGAAAATGGACATCGAAGGAGCGGAGGTTTTTGCGACTCAGGGCCTGGAGGAATCTCTGGCAAGGCGGACGATAAAACGCCTGATCCTGGAACTACACCCGATTCAGATCTCGCAGCATGGCAGCTCCGTTTCCGCCGTCGTTGAGAGGCTGCATGCAGCAGGATACAAAGCCTGGACAATCGATCACTCGCCGGTTGCCACTCGTGAGGCGGCCTACAATAAGGAAATCAAAACCAGTCGTTTACTTCGACCCCTTGAGTCAGTAGCTCAATACGACGACTGGCCGCACCACTTATGGGTGGCGCCGGGAATTGAATAGCTGTTATGTCCCTGTCCCTATTCTTATGCCTTCTATCGTTTGCCGTATGTTACTTGTTCGGCAAGCGTTCGTTAATCGGCGGGCTGATCTCGGTGTTTGCGATTGGATACGTGTATGGGATTGGGCGAGCTAACGTAGAGGAGGCCTTGTCGCATTTCATCTTTGACGCTGGAGTGCTCGGCTTCTACTGTGCCCAATTATTTCGGCACCTGACGCCGGCAGTAGCGCAGAGGGTCCAATCGGTCAGGCCCTGGCTTGAATTCCTGATCATCTGGCCGCTGTTGCTCTTTCTGATTCCTAATCAGGATACGCTGATACGTTTCGTTGGCCTGCGCGGTAACATTTTTCTGCTGCCATTTATTCTGATCGGGGCGCGCCTGGTTGACGAAGAAAAATATGACCTGGCTATTGGCCTTGCCATACTCAATATCGGCGCTTTTGTGGTTGCCTCCGTCGAGTTCTTTACAACTATTGAGACTTTCTTCCCCCGAAATGAAGTTACGCGTTTGATATATCTCAGCAGGGACGTCGCCCAGAATGCGTATCGAATACCCTCCACCTTTTCGGGCGCACATGCCTACGCCGGCACCATGGTTGTTAGTCTTCCCTTTCTATTGGGAGCCTTCCAGCAAAAGAAGAGTCAGTTACTACACAAGCCTTTGCTGGTTGTAGGACTGATCGTGTCGCTACTGGGTGTGCTGCTGGCAGCGACGCGGGTGCATTTTATTGCTGGCGCCATATTAGTGATAATTGCGCTCATCTCGGTAAGGTCCCGGCTAAGTCATGTTCTCGCAGGGATATTAATACTTGCGGGCATCGGTTGGTGGGTTTCCGGCGAGCAAAGGCTGCAACGGTTTACAGGGTTACAGGACGTCGAGATGGTCTCTGAGCGCGTTGCGGGGAGTGTGAACCTCGGGTTCCTGGACCTCGCCGTTGACTACCCGTTCGGAAACGGGCTCGGCGGCGGCGGTACGAGCATTCCGTATTTCCTCAGCGGGCGCATCGAGAATCCAGTAGGTATGGAGAATGAATACGCTCGCATCATGCTGGAACAGGGCCTGGTCGGACTGGCGTTATGGATCGCCTTCATCGCGTGGCTCCTGATGAGGCGCGGCGAAGGACCTGCTGACCCATGGTTTCTGGGTCGTCGGCTTGCCTGGGCAGCTTGCGCCGCATATTTTGCGACCGGCTTGATTGGTACAGGATTACTGACCTCCCTTCCCCAAACCTGCCTGTTTCTTTTGAACGTCGGATGGGTGGCGTCGCGCCAACTCGAAAGCGCGGCGGAAGAAAGATTGGTACCCGCCAAGGATCTAAAGAGGTATACCCCCAGCTATGAGGCACCGAGTTGATAGACCCTGAGGGGGCTTCAAGGCTCTAACTGGAGCGTGAGCGATTGAGCATTTTAGGATGGAAATAGTGAACAAACCTGAGGACCTCGTGGGCGAAGACACATGCTGGTGCATGCGATTTATCAACACAGCAAAGAGATGTTGCCCGAAGCGGTTAGAAACGCTGTTGCGAATCTCTGGACTGAAATCAGGATTGCCAGAACCGCGCGGCACGCCACTAAGTCATTTCAGGAATTGAAAGGTAAGCAGGCCCTTAAAGTCCACCTGGGATGTGGCCCGGACATCAGGACCGGATGGGTGAATATCGACCTTAACCGCGGTCCCCTGGTTATTGATCCGGCGAACCAGCCGGACACAATATTTATCAATCATGATTTGCGTAAAGGATTGCCGCTTGAGCCATTGAGTTGCGACATTATCTATTCTTCACATTTCTTTGAACATCTGGAATACCGCCAGGGGCTTCAATTGATGCGCGACTGCCACAGGAGTTTATGTTCGGGCGGCATCTTTCGCATCTCGCTGCCAAGCCTTAAAGATTTCTTCGCCGCCTATCTGGCGCGCGAGGACAGCTACTTCGACTTAATAAAACTCTCGGAAGTCTTGCCCCAAAGTAGAAAGTGGCACGGAAACGCTGGTTGACTATATTAACTACGCTGCCTACCAGTCTGGTGAACATAAGTGGATTTATGACGAACAGAAAGTCATTTTGTTGTTGCAGAAAATTGGGTTCAAATCCGTTGCCCCTTCAGTGTTTAAGGCGGGAGTCGATCCCGATGGGCCGCTTCGTCGTCGCTACTCATTTTATGTCGAAGCCATCAAGTAGAATATGAATACTCGCGAAAAGCATGAAGCGTGGTCTGGACATGGCTAAAAGGTTACTCATCTGGGGAGCTTCAGGTCATGCGCAAGTCGTTGCCGACATTGTTAACTTGAATGGCGCCTATGATCTTGTTGGTTTCTTTGATGACATAACCCCACTGCGTTCTGGCCAGACGCTTTACGGTTTGCCTATTTTCAATCGCCCGGAACAGCTTGATGAGCTGCTACGCGATGGCGTTGGTGAGTTAATTGTTGGCATTGGAGATTGCCAAGCGCGTTTGATGTTGGCCGAAGTGTCTCGCGAGAAAGGATTTCACCTGCCCACGGCTGTTCACCCGGGAGCAATAGTTGCCGCTGATGCAAAGATTGGTGCGGGCTCTGTAGTTGTTGCCGGAGCGGTCGTGAACCCTGGCGCCAGGATCGGTGAGAATGTCATTATCAATACATGCGCGAGTGTCGACCATGAATGTGATTTAGAAGATGGTGTGCATGTTTCACCGGGCGCTCATCTAGCTGGCAGAGTGGTGGTCGGGCGAGCTGCCTGGATAGGTATTGGGGCAGTGGTGGCAGACCGGGTGCATATAGGCGCTGGCGCTATGATCGGCGCTGGCGCTGTAGTGATTAATGATATACCTGATCATGTTGTTGCTTACGGTGTTCCGGCTAAGGTAATCAGAAAAAGGATGTCCAATGAGTCTTAAGAATAGATTGGAAGAGTTGGCGATCTTCGGCGGGCGGCCGGCCTTTGGTGAGAAGCTACACGTCGGTCGTCCCAACATTGGCAATCGTGAGATCCTGCTGGCACGTATTAATAATGCACTGGATGAGAGATGGCTTACCAATAACGGGCCGTACGTGCAGGAATTTGAGAGCAGATTGGCCGAGATAACCGGTGCCAAACACTGCATCGCGATGTGCAATGCTACGATCGCCCTGGAGATTGCGATTCGCGCCCTTGGCCTCACGGGCGAAGTGATTCTTCCTTCGATGACCTTTATCGCAACCGCTCATGCTTTGCAATGGCAGCAAATCACACGGGTGTGCGACAAATTTATGAGCGGATTGCAGAAACGTAAGCGGACACACTCAGTGAGCTGGAACTGCGGCGGGGGCAGCTGTTGCGGCAGTTGCTGGAGTTGGGAGATTTTCGGCCGGGGATGGTTTCGGTTAATTATCGGAAGTGCGGGAAGAGCAACTGCGCGTGTGCCCAGCCGGATCATAGAGGGCATGGACCACAGTACTTATGGAACACGACGCAGAACAACCGCAGCCGTTCGCAGGTGATTCGCTTGGGGCCGGAGCTGGAGAAAGTGGAAAAAGAGCTGGCGAACTATCGGCGGTTCGGTGAGCTTTGTCGTGAACTAGTGACACTCAATGAGAAGATCTGTCGGCTGCGGCCGGTGCCGCAGGTGAGTGATGCCGGAACTGGCGGGCCAGTCGTTCAATTTTTCAAATGAAATACAGCTAACGGTGTCGTGAATTGGTCGAGCAGGTAGTCAAGCTAATGGATTCGGATCTGAAACCTGATGTGCGTAATGAGGCCAGTAATGAAATTGGCCATCAGTATTTAAGTGCCGCCAAAGCACGACGGATGCTCGGTTGGTCTCCTCTGTTCGATCTGGATAGAGGGCTACAGAAGACCATCAAGTGGTATCGCGAGTTTCTTGCGGAGGGATGACATCGGACGCCCTCTTTGCGGCTTCGCCGCCCTCCGTGCGGCAAGCCGCGCAATCGCTTCTTCGTGCATGTTCGTGGATCGGTTTTAGATTTTTATCATGAGTCGCACTAACAGGTTCTTAAGTGGCGTCGGTTTCGGTTACGCCAGCCAAATCCTGACAACACTGGTGGGCTTTGGTTTGACACCTTTCCTGCTCTATCGCATTGGACAACACAACTACGGGCTCTGGCTGGTTGGCACTCAGTTAGCCATTTATCTGGGTTTGCTTGACCTCGGCATTATCGCGCTCTTGCCGAGAGAAACCGCCTTCGCTACCGGTCGAGCACGTACCATCGAGGACGCGTCGGACCTGCCCGTCATCTTTGGACACACAGTTCGCATCATCTTATGGCAGATGCCGCTGGTGGCGTTGGGTGCCCTGATTGCATGGTTTTTCATGCCTGCGGATTGGGCAAACCTGCGCAACCCAATCGGCGTCGTGCTGCTGACATTCGTACTCACTTTTCCGCTGCGGATCTTCCGCGCCGTCCTACAGGGCTTGCAGGACCTCGCGTACCTGGGACGCACAAGTATCGTCTGCTATTTAATCGGCACCGGTACCACGGTCGCATTGGTATTGGCGGGCTGGGGCCTTTACGCGCTGGCCATTGGATGGGCCGTTCAACAGTTTGCGGAAGCCTTCACAGGCTGGTACCGGCTGCTTACGCATTTTCCGACTGTCTTGCCTGGTAGTCTGCCGGATATGCCATGGTCTACCGCACGCAAGCGTTTGACACAGGGCGGGTGGGTCAGTCTAAGTCAGGTTGCACAAGTGCTTTTGAACGGCACGGATATTTTGATCATTGGCAAGATGTTTGGCCCAGCAGCAATCGTGCCCTTCGTCATTACCGGAAAGCTGATCGGAGCACTCGGAAACCAGCCTCAGTTGTTGATGGCCCTGGCGGCACCCGCGCTCAGCCAGATGCGAATGGGCGAATCCCGCGAACGTTTGTCGGAAGTTTGTATCGCGCTGAGCCAGGCAATGCTGATGTTAAGCGGGGCCGCGGTGTGTGTTGTGCTGGCGGTTAATCAAGGCTTCGTCGGACGATGGGTAGGCGCAAACCAGTACGGTGGTTTTTGGTTAACCGTGTTGATTCTTTTCAGTATGCTGCTGCGTCATTGGAATCTGACGGTAGGCTACGCGCTCTTCTGTTTCGGCTACGAACGCCGACTGTGTTTGACAGCTCTGGTTGATGGGTTGGTTAGCGTCACTGCCGTTTTCTTGTTTGTGCGATCCTACGGTTTAGTGGGCGCGCCAATGGGCATGATAACCGGCACCATTTTAGTTAGTTTGCCATCAAACCTCTCAGTAATGGCACGTGAAAGCGACATGTCCGTCTGGAAGCTGATGAAGCCGCTATTGCCCTGGTTCATAAGACTTGTCGTTTTGGTTGTGGCCACAGGCCTTCTGGCTCGAATCTGGATACCGAATAGTTTCTTTCTGCTGGGTCTGACTAGTGCCGTCACCGGGCTCGTTTACGTCGCGGTAATGTTCCCCCTGACGTTGAAATACCCTCTAGGCGAGTATGTCCGGCCACGACTATTTCCGCTGAGAACCCGGGTCTTTCGTGCGCTCCGCGCTATTAGCTCCGTCTGAGCGTGTCGCCTGCCTGCTCTTTCAGCTACCTACCGCGGGCCAACTTGGATTTCGTCGTAGAGCGACTTTTGTGCAAAGCCGGCATGGGAGATATTACAAACGATTAGAACTCATCTGAATCACAATCGCACCTGGAGAAAATTTCGTCGACTTCAACACGAAGGCCTCGTTAAAGCGCTGCGTCGCTGGCAGCTCTGGTCGAAGATTCTCAAGACTCCTGCCGTTCGCACGGAGGAAGTGAGGGCAGGTGCGCCCGTCGAAGTACATATCCTCTGTTACGAGCGTGATTACCTCTGCGCGATTTGGGCCCTGAAAAGCTTTTACCACTTTGCACAAGTGGATTATCCATTGACGATCCATGTGCAAGGCGTTGTTGCCAAACGCGTACTGTCGCGTTTGAGGGCACACTTTCCCAACGCGCGGATCATCGGGCAAGCGGATGCCGATGCCGTGGTTGAGAAATGGTTGGCAGATCGTGGGATGGTCCGGCTAATCGAGGCGCGCCGGCGTAGCCCATTCATGCTGAAGCTGACAGATTTCTCTTTATTCAGTGAAGCCGTTCACTTGCTGACGATCGACAGCGATGTGGTTTTCTTCAATCGCCCATCGGATCTGCTGGTCGCGACAGAGGCGCCTTTGCCCGCGAACCTGTTCCAGCGCGATCCCGTGAGCACTTACAATCTGTCTGAAGAGCGCGCCCTGGAAGAATTGGGAATAAGACTGGCAGCGCAGGTCAATACCGGAATTATGCTTTTTCCGTGCGCCAGCATCGATCTTTCGCGGTGCGAGGAGTACCTGGCGCACCCCGATATTGCGCGTCCAAATGGATGGATCGAGCAGACCTTGTATGCACTCCTGGCCAGTGAGCAAGGGAGGGTCAGTTACCTTCCGGACAGCTATCTGATCTCACTCGAAACAAGAGTGCCCCTGGACAATCTCATTGCCCGACACTATGCCGGACCCACCCGCTCGTTGTTTACCTACGAAGGCCTGCCCGAATTGATTAGGAGAGGGTCTCTCGCCTGGGGAACCGCCGAGAAAGAAGTCATTTCATGACAATCGGCGAGTGGATTACCTTTAAATTACACGCCGTCCGAGCGCTTTACCGAATGGCTCGTCACTTGTCTAACTGGCGGGCCGTCTGGTCATCGTATCGCGCCCGGAGACCATTGCCGCCGCTGCACTTTCGCTCAGGATTGATTCTTCATCACGGTGAACACGACAGTCCGATCAATGTGCTCCATGAAATATTCGGGGAACGTCAATACGCGCAACACATCAACTTTCCATTGCGCGG
>JBPCKD010000007.1:0-11553 GCA_051004635.1 Pyrinomonadaceae bacterium | reverse complement strand
TGAGTATGTTTGGATGATTCAAGGCTGAGACAGCTTTCGCTTCCTGCACGAAGCGCCGCATGCGCTCCTGGTTGGAGGCCAGGTCGGCAGAAAGAATCTTCAGCGCTACTTTGCGATCGAGTTGAGTGTCGTGCGCCAGATAAACCTCGCCCATCCCGCCCTCACCAATTTTGGAGCGGATTTCATAGCGACCAAGTTTTGTGCCGCCGGTCAACGTCATCAGGGCTTCAGTTCCATGCGCCTCGGCAGGTAGGTCCAAATCCGATATTCGAAAGTAAAACTCGACCGGGATTCTATCCGAGTTTGTTAAGGTGGGGCCAGATTTGGGCTCAACGCGCAGAACGAATTTGACGAAGTTTGCAGCTCACCGCTCTGCCGTGTCCCATTTAAAGCCGTTGCTGGACGTGGTTACTTCGGTCTGTCCAATTCTTTGCGAGACCCACCGCTAACCCACGTGGTTGCAGATAAACTTCACCCATCCCGCCGGCGCCGATGCACGAGAAGGGGTAACGGCAATACGGGCCTTTCGAGTATTAGGATTCCTGAGAAACGGCGAATTCTAATCACTGGAGACAAGCGTAGGGCACACAGACGCCGTCGCAGTTAAAGTAACCGTCGGGACACTCGCCCGCGATTGTGATTTTTTCGACGCCCCAAAGCCGCTTGAGAATTGGTTTAAGCTCGAAACTGAGCTCTTCAAAGCGCTTTCTTTTTTCTTCCGGGCTCGTGTTGTCCAGATAATAACGAAGCGCGCCGATTTCCAACGAATCGAGCATTGTTCGCAACGCAACGTATTGAGCGTAGTCGGGGCCCTCTACATACCCCGGGTAAGGTTGATCGGAAGCCATCTTATTTTCCTCCAAAGTTGGGACTGGGGTTTATTTGAAATTGTCGATCATTGAAAGCACACTCCAACCTGCTTGCCTGGCGTAGTAAAGCGCGCTGCCGTCGGGCGACCAAACAAGACCAGCAAAGTAAACTCGGCTGTCGTTGCTCGTGATAATTGTCTTTGCCGCACCGCCCGGGGCCGGAATAACTTCCACAGTGTCGACGCCGTCTCGGCGCGTCACGTACGCAACCTGGTTCCTCGCCGGCGCAAGTTGAATATTCGCAAAGTAGGTTGCCTTGAGCTCAGCCAGCAAACGCGGTGTTCCGCCTGTGATTGCAACTGCCATCAAGCTGACGTCGACGGGAGCCTTGGGCGGCGTTTTTGAAGCGATCGACTTGACGATCAGCTCCTGCCCGGAAGGGGTCCACCCAACCAGGCCCAGTGTTGAATCGGATTGAAAAATCTGTTGCGCCTTGCCGTCTCTCGCGAGCCAAACACTCCAGGAACTTTGTTTCGCTCCCGCGCCTGCCCCTGACATAGCTAACCATGCTACCGACTGCCCGTCGGGTGACAGGACCGGGTTGAAGAAAAGCGCGTTCGGGTCGGTGTTATCAGAGAGTTTGGTTGCGCCCAAACCGTCAACGGCAATTTGCCACACATTGGCCACGCCTGATTCCGTCGCACAATAGGTTAACCGGGTACTGTCTTCAGACCATTGGAAATCCTGCGTTTCTAAACGATTGTAGGGCAACAAAGAGAAACCGCCGAACGTGGCGCCGCCAGTGGTCACGGGTTTGGCATCCCCGCCGCTAGCGTGAACCATCCACAGATTGCTGGGGCCGCCAGTGTAACGCAGGAAGGCGATCCGCTTACCGTCGGGTGACCATCGGGGAGCATAGCCGTCGGGTGCTAACTGCACAGGTTCAGCATCGCTGGCTAGAGTCTTTGCCAGCAGCAAGCAATTAAGCAGCGTCGCGCCGGTCGCTGCGTGCGTGGCCTGAAAAGCGATGGTCTTCCCGTCTGGTGCAATGTCGGCCCATAGTTCGATGCCGATGTCGGCGGTCACTTGCGACTCTTTCCCAGTGTCCACCTTTACGCTCCACAGGTCGGATTCATCTCTGCCGGTAGCATAAAGAATCTTCGTCCCATCCATCGAAACATCCAAAACCTCGCTATCGCTGTCATTGGCATTTAGTTGGGTGGGAGCGCGACCGTCGAGGCGCACGAGACAGATTTGCTTGAGGCCACTACGTTTGGAGCTGTAGATGATGCGTTGGCCATCGGGAGCCCAAACAGGATTGCTGTCTTCCGCTTTATCATTTGTGATGCGCTGCGGCTCTCCCCCGCGACTGGGCATGAGCCAGATATCGCTTTGTCCGTCCCTGCTATCAGTGTAGGCGATGCGTTTTGCGTCCGGCGACACACTGAAGCTGCGGTCTCGAGGTTGAGAGGGATCGAACTGAGTGAGCTGCGAGACTTGCTGTGAGGCGACTTCGAGGGCGTAGAGGTTTCCCTGCATCACAAAATAGATTCTTCCTTCCCTGGACCAGCCCACTAACTCCCGACTGAAACTTCCCAGCCCTTTAAGTAAGCTCGGGGACCCGCCAAACGCGGGCATGGTCCAGATGCCATTCTGCGTGTCGCGTTTTGAAAGAAAAGCAATCTGTAGTCCGTCCGGCGACCAGATGGGACTCGCGGCTTGTCCCTGGTCGCTCTGGCTGGTAAACGGTTCGCCGATGCCGACCTGCTTTAACCAGATGCTGTTATTGCCGCCTTTGCTTGCAGCGTAAGCGATAAATTTTCCGTCCGGGGAAAACCGCGCATGACTCACGCCGCTTTCGCCTAAATCGGTCTTACGACTAATAAGCTTTGTGACGTTCAGGGCGCCGAATCGATTTGTCTCGGCTTCCTTGCGCTGTCGCCACCAATACCAGCCGCCGCCAACCAGAAGCGGAATCATCAAGATGGTCCCCAGCCAGAGCCAGCGAGCATTGCTGGTCAATCCCAATCGCTGCGTAAGCTCCGAAGCGTGAGTCGTAGGGGCGCCGCCCGCAGTGATAGGTGTTGTTGGCCCAGTCAACCTTCTTTCCTGGCTGTACGTCCCGCTTTGGTATTCAATCGCCGCGCCAACTTCCAAATCGCGTTTGAGGCTTTTGAGATCCAGCAGCAAGTCCTTGATTACCTGATAGCGCTCTTCCCGATCCTTCTGCAAAGCCTTCCTGACGATGCGTTCCAGTTCGGCCGGAGGGTCCGGCACAAGCTGAGAGAGTGGGGGTGGTTCGCTCTTCAGAATCGCCGCGCTGGTATCACTCGCTGTCTCGCTCTTGAAAGGCTCCCTACCGCTGATCATTTCGTAGAGCACCACTCCCAGACTCCAGACGTCCGTGCGCGTGTCGATTTCCAATCCTCGGGCCTGTTCCGGCGACATGTAAGCGGTGGTCCCCATCACTACGCCGGGTTCGGTCTGGACCATCGCCTTCGTAGCCGCGTCGTGGTCAATCTCGTCCGCTCGCCAGCGGTCGGTGAGTTTCGCAAGTCCAAAATCGAGCACCTTCACGATCCCGTCTCTGCGCAACATGATGTTGTCGGGTTTAATGTCTCGATGAACGATCCCCGCGGCGTGGGCGCTGGAAAGAGCTGAAGCCACTTGCACGGCGATGTCTACGGCTTGAGGCATAGTCAGCGGAGTAAGAATCATGTGCTGGCGCAATGTTTCGCCATCGATAAATTCAGTAGCGATGAAATGAGCGCCGGGCTCCGTACCAATTTCGTAAATCGTGAGAATGTTCGGATGGTTCAGAGCAGAGGCGGCTTTCGCTTCCTGAACAAAACGCTGCATGCGTTCCTGATTCGAAGCGGCCTCTTCTCGTAGTATCTTCAAGGCAACTTTACGATCGAGGGTGGTGTCCTGGGCCAGGTAAACCTCGCCCATTCCGCCCTTGCCAAGCCAGGAGTGGATTTCATAGCGGCCGAGGCGTGTTCCAGCTGGGAGACTCATACCTGGTCAGCTGTTAGTCATTGACATCGTTTTTAGTTTTTCCAGTGCGAAATAGATCAGACGGCCACGTTTAGATATCTTGAACCACACATGTGGCGCTTCATAAATTCCAAACGAAATGCGAAAAGCCAAACTCGACCGGGATTCTATCCGAGTTTGTTAAGGCGGGGCCAGATTTCGAGCGAAGAGCCAGGAACAATTAACCAGGTCATCGCTCGCCGAGTCCTATCGAGTCCTGTACCGCAGCCATTGCTTTCCTTCTTTTGTTTGCGTCTTGTATCTTGAAATAGCGCGGCGCGCCTCCTATCTCCCGGGAGGACTGGTTGGCCCGACGTCTAGATTGGGGCTAAGAGGAAGAGTGAGTGATCAAATCGAGAAGGGCTGGCCCGAAGGAGTGGTGAGGCAACGGGTCGCGCTATTGTTCCTGTTAGGGCTCTCTTGTTTCATTGCATTCGCCCGCTTTCACACCTACGACGAGCCGCTCGATCATGACATTACGGCTACCGCTGTGATCGCCAGTGAAATGCGGGCAGGCCGTGCCTACTATGCAGATTTGTGGGAGAACAAACCGCCCGCACGTTATATTGCTCATATTATCGCTCAATACCTATTCGGCTACGGTCGTGGCTCGCTCTATGCCCTCAATGTCGGCCTGGGAGTCATAACATTATTCGGCGTGTACGTAGCTGCGTCCGCCATAGGGATGGGACCTACCGCCGGCCTATGGGCCGCCGTCTTTTGGACCCTTACGTCAGGGGACCTCGACCTCCAGGCTAATCAACCGAACACCGAGGCTTTTATGAATGCTCCTCTCATCTGGGCCTTTGCTCTCCTTTTGCACGCGCGACGCGCAGAGATTGGGGAAGGCCATTCATATCTGCGACGGACGCTTGCGATCGGCGGCTTGTTGGCGTTGGCCACATTCTATAAGCCTCAGAGTGTTTTATATGGCTTCTTTCTGGCTGTGGCCCATGTGATCTATCCGCCGGCTCGTTCGCCGAGTGGGCGAAAACAAGCCTTGAAGGAAGTTTCGATCATCGCAGGCGTAGGCGCCGCCGCGTGGCTCATATTTTTCGCCTACTTTGCGATGACCGGCCGGTTTAAGATCGTGTACACCACAATGTTTATCTATCCCAGCTACTATTCCGGGAATATGTTCAAGAATTTGTGGACGTCACTGGCAATGTCAAATCTGTATCCAAAACAAATGCTCTTCACTTCAGCGCTGGTTTTTCTTTCATTGGTCGCCGGTATCATCGCCTGGGTGAAGCGGTCGACACGACAATGGGCAATGCTGCTCGCGTACGCGGTCTCGACCCAACTTACGATTGCAATAGCTGGAAGGTTCTATCCTCACTATTACCAACTATGGCTTCCGATACTTGCCGTCGGGGCAGGTTGGTCTGTGGTGTTGCTTAGCCACGTCATCAAGCAGGAGGATGCAGGATGGAGGCAACATGTATTCGCCGTGATCGCATTGGTTTCTATGCTGCCGTCCGAACTTTGGGTCTATCGCATGGACCCGGAGCTATGGGCACTACGGGCGTATGGTGACGTCCATGTCAACAGCGAACGGCTGGCACGCGAGATTAATAACATTCTGGAACCAGGCGAGACGCTGTACGTCCTTGGAGACGAGCCTGGGTTCTACTTCGTGAGTAAGCGACGTCCGCCGACTGGCGTTTTCTTTCTGCAGGCGTTAGCCGGTGGCCCTCTCGCGCAGGAACTAACTATTCGAGTGGTAAATGACCTCGTACGCAATCCACCCGACCTGGTCGTCGTAATGAGTGACGCCATTGGTACCAGAACTGTTAGTTCAGACCATGCCACATTGGGACCTGACCATCCCTTACGAAGGTGGGTCCTTCAGAATTATCATTGTCCTCCTGGCGAAAACGGGCACAAATTTTTCTCGCTATGCGCCAGGCCCGGTAGCCCGCTTGATCAGCGCGCATCTTACAGGGACCTGGCGTCTGCCCTTTGATGGAGCGTGAGACTGTCCGAGCACAGCTACTTTTTCTCACTAATACAAAAGAGTTGGTTCTGTCCGCGCAGGAACAGCTCGCCGGCTGCAATTACTGGAGTCGCAATGAACACCTGATTCTCGAGCGTGTTGGTCGCAATCACTTCGAATTTTTCGCCCATCCGGACCACGACCACGTCTCCGTCCTCGGTTGCCAGATAAAGTTTGCCGTTTGCCCCTACCGGCGACGCCTTCAGGTTGGCGGCTTTTGGCAAGCGCACCTGGGCATAGTGAGGCTCTCCCGTCGTGGCGTTGAAAGCACTGATCATCCCATTGTCGGTCACTACGTATAGTTTGTTGTCGTGGAGAACCGGCGACGTCGTGTAGGCGAGTCCGCGCGTGTGACTCCACAAAATTGAATCCGATCCCGTGAGATCTCCCTCTTTCCCCAGTTTGATCGCCATCAGCTTCGGATCGCGAAATCCGCTCATCACATAGACGACGCCGTTCTGATCGACGGGGACGGGTATAGTGTTGCCTCCCAGGCCGGCGGATTCCCAGAGTACCTTGCCGTTTTCGGGATCATAGCTGCGCACTTTAGTGGTGCCCGTAACGACAACCTGTTTGCGGCCCGCGTGCTCAACCGCCAGTGGTGTGCTCCACGAGCTGCGCTCGTCGCGCGGCACTCGCCACAATTCTTTGCCGGTGCGCTTGTCGAGAGAGACGATGAAGGAATCAGCCTCCTGATCGAAAAGGAGGATGAGGCGATCGCCAATCAGCATTGGCGCTGCTCCTTCGCCGAAGCTCAGGCGCATTCGCATCTGGACGCCCAGGTCTTTTTCCCAAATCAATTTTCCGTTGAAGTCGTAGCAGTAAATGCCGCGAGATCCGAAAGAAACGTAAACATATTTGCCGTCGGTAACCGGTGAATTGGAAGCGAAACTGCCGTACGCGCGATGGTAACCTTCGTGAGGCACCGCGACCTTGGCGGTTTTCTGCCACAGCAGTTTTCCAGTCTTGCGATCCAGACACAGGACGTCAAACTTATGCTCGGCCTGTGGTCCCGTATCCGGTCTTCGGCCACGTTGTTGTTGCGCGCCGCCGGGTTGCGCGCCGCCGGGCGCCGATTGCGGATTACCTGGTGGCGCTGATGGAGGTGACGACGATCCTGCGACGGGAGCGGCGTCCGTCGCCGGGGGAGCCGCGGCGGGTTTACCCGTGGGGACTGCGGTAGTAAGAAAGATCTTGTCTCCCCAGATGACCGGCGTCGAATGACCTCGCCCGGGGATATCAGCCTTCCACTTAATGTTGCTGGTGTCGCCCCAGACAGTTGGAGCATCGCCGCGCGCCATGCCATTGAAAAAGGGGCCGCGCCACTGCGGCCAGTGTGCTTGATCAGGAGCTTGAGCGCGGACAAATGCGCCAGCAGCGGACAATAGAAGTCCAATACAAATGCCGGTAACGGTCTTTTTCATCTGACTCTCCTCCCGATGGTCGCGTTGCGACCCGGATGAGTTTAGCCCAACCTTTCAAAGGGTGGGAATTGGAAACGAGCTTTGAGCGGATTTGGTAGCTGCCGAGTGTTGCGCCAGCAGCAATAGCCAGGCTTTTCTAGTTTTCAAATCATGCGAGGCGCCGAGCCGCCGCAGCAGACCTGCTGCACGGCCATTAGCGAGTCCACCTTCCACCTGGCGTCCGAACCGGGCCTGGGTGGAAAAACTTCTCGGGCGTCATCACTCCATCTTTTTTGAACACCATTCCGTTCTTCATCACGAACTGCACGTTACGCAGGGCGTCGATGTCTCTGAGCGGATCGCCTGAGACTGCGATCAGATCGGCGAAGAGCCCCGGTTTGATCGGTCCACGCTCTTTGATTACGTCGGCCGCTTTGTAGCCGTTGATCGTAATCGCGCGCAGAATGTCGGCCGGAGGAATGTTAGCGGCCTTCCAGGTCTGGAGGAAAGCAATTGTCATTTCGCCTCGGGTTAGCCACTCGCCAGTCTTCTCGTCCTTCATTCGCTCGTTCCAGTAATCGAAGTCAGTCGAGAATGTCAGCGGCACCTTCTTCTCCCAGGCATCGCGCAGCTTTGCGACCGTTTGCTTGAAGGCTGTTTCGCTACCACGGTATTTCGTGAAGGGCGTGTCCGTGCCGGCGCGAAAGATACCTTTCTCGGCCATTTGACGGTGGTGCTCGGGAGTCAGCGCATTACCGTGGGCGATGATGTAGATGCCCGCGTCGATCGCTCGCTGCGCTCCCTCCGGGGTCTGCACGTGACCTTCAACTTTGCACCCGCCTTTCGCCGCCTCGCTTATCGCCAGCTTGATGTCGTCCACCGAGTAGCCCCACGGCTTGCAGTCAATACACAACTTGATTGTCCTGGCGCCGAACAACATGTTCTCGCGGATAGCTCTGACGATCTCTTCCGGACTGTTGGCGTCGATGTACTCGGGGAACATGATGTTGTGCTGCTTGTACATTTCCGGAGTGGGCCAGTATTGCCCGCCGGTGCTGCCAATCATAGGCCCCGACGGAATTACCGTTGGGCCCGGTAGCCAGCCTTGCTCGATTGCCTGCCGTAGGGCCACATCTGCGTAGAGTGCGTTGTTTCCCACGTCACGAATAACAGTGAAGCCCGAACTGAGAAGTTGAATGCTATTGGAGGCGGCTTGAATCGCGCGCAATGAAGATGATTCCATCACGTAGGTAAGGTAGTAGTAATTGTTTTCCGGTTGCTCTTTGTATGTCAGCGCGGTGTGAGTGTGTGCATCGACGAGACCGGGCAGCACTGTGAGTTTCGATAGATCGATAACCGTCGCCCCGGCGGGGATCGCCAGGTTTGGACCAATCGCCTTGATCTTTTCACCCTCGATCAGGATTACCTGGTTAGTGGCCGCCGTCCCGGTCTCCGGGTCAATGAGCCGGCCGGCCTTGATCGCTACTATCGAAGCGACCGGCGATTGCGCAGCGGTAGCTCCCGCCAAAAGAACGGCCAAAAGAACTGCCGAAAGGAAACAGCACATACCGGAACGTTTGTTCATGGTCATCTCCTCGACTAAGGCTTACCTTGCCTGGACCTTTAGCGCGCTACCACGCCGATGTTGGCGATGGTTGCGCCTTTCGTCATTGAGGGTACTGCGCAAATGTAAAGAATGACGCCTGCTGCCGGCGCGCGCGCTTCGAAGATCAGCTTGCCAAGGTAATCTGTGACATAACCAACTTTCATTCCCTGCTCGACATAGGCGCCGCGCCGGACCAGCGGATAGAACATACCGGTTTGCTCGCTGGCCACGGGTACGACTTTGTTGATCCACACCGGGTTTTCGATCATTGTTGCCGCCCCGGGCAGCATTTTGAGATATCGCATAACGTTGAGGCATCCGCCCGTCAACGCGCTGACATCGTCGGCTTCAACTGTGCCGGCATGGCCCGCCTCGACAGTGATTGATGGCTTGCCGCGTGTGGTGGCGGTGTTTTCCAGATAGCGCGAAGCCTGAGGGTCCTTCGGCCGCTCGGTGGAAATGATGATGTGATCCAGGCCGAAGGCGAGCACCATCTCGCGCGATATTCGATCCTGTTTTTCGTTACCGGTTTTGGTCCAGTAACTATAGGTCCGCAAACTCTCGTCCGTATCGCCGCCGTGCAGGTCAATCAGATGATCGCACTGCTCCACCACCTGCTTCGTGATCAGGAATGACGCGCGGTCGGTTTGCGTGCCATCCATCTTGCCGGGATACATTCGATTCATGCTCTTTCGATCCACCGGATTGATGTGCGGCACCTTCTGCTCGAATGACGGGATGTTCACCAGAGGCACGACGATCACGGTGCCGGACATCTCCGCCGGGTTGAGCATCCCGATCAACTTTTCGAGGGCAATGATGGAGGCGTATTCAGTACCGTGCGCGCCTGAGACAAGCGCCAGCACCGGCCCCGGCTTCGCGCCGTGGAATACGGCCACCGGGATACTCAACGCGGCGTCGCTGCCGGCCGGAACTTCAATCGTGCCGGTGGCTTTCTGCCCGCGTGCTGCGGTGGCGTTGCCGACGGTGAAAGTTGCGCGTTCCTGTGCTGGCGCTAGGCCCGCAAGAAGAACTACGAGTGAGATAGCGGCTGTGCGGTGTGTCATAGGTGATCTCCTTCGCTGTCGTGGCCTCACCAAAATCGAAAACGCTAAGAATGTTTGGATGATTTAGCGCGCTTGCCGCCTGCGCTTCCTGCTCGAAGCGGCGCAGGCGATCAACGTCGGCGGAAAAAGGCGCGGGCAGGACTTTCACCGCCACATCTCGATTGAGCTTAGTGTCGCGCGCGCGATACACTTCCCCCATTCCGCCTTCGCCAATCTTGGAGCAGATTTCGTAACGACCGAGTTTCGTGCCTTTTGCGAGCGTCATTTCTCGTCGCTGATCATCAGGGCGTCGCGCGTCTGGTTGCCGCGCGAGAGGGCGATCTGTTTGCCGTCGCGCGAGTAGGCGAAAAAGTTGATGTGATCGGATTTGAAGTCGGTGATCTGCGCGGGCGCGCCGCCGTCGAGCGGCAGCCGCCAGAGGTTCGACACGTCGCCCCGCGTGTCTACATAAACAATCGCGCGCGAATCGGGCGACCAGCGGAACAGGCTTCTCGCCGTCACGGGCAGGTCGAACGTCTTGACGAGCGCCCCGCCGTCGAGCGTGAGGACGGCGAGCCGCTCGCGATTCGTCTGCGCGTCCAGGCCCGCGTAGGCGAGGAGCCTGCCGTCGGGCGAAACCTGCACCGTGAAAGCCGATGCGTCGGCCACTTTGGTCGGCGTCCCGCCGTCCGCCGGGATTTTCCAGATGCTCGCCGCGTAGAGGCTGTAGATCACCCAGCGCCCATCCGGCGTAAGCGCGAAGGTCTCCACCCCGCCGCCCTCCGTCAACTGCTTCGGGTGTGAGCCGTCGCTGTCGACGCGCCAGACCTGCTTGGTCTTCGTGCGCTGCGACTCGTGGAAGATGTAGCGCCCGTCGGGCGAGACTTGGGGTGACTCGCCTCCTTGGGTCAAAGGCTTCTGTTCGCCGCCGTCGACGTTCATCACCCAGATACCCTGTTTGCCGCCGACGCTCGAGGTGAACACCAAACGACCGTCGGGCGTCCAGTCGAGTCCGCCGTTGCTGCCCCTCGAGGAAACAGCGCGCGCGCGCCGCGCGTCACCTTCTGGTGCGATCCAGATGCCCGCCGCCCCTTCGACTTGCAGGGCGACGAGCGTGCGCGAGTCGGCGGTGAGCGTCAGGCTGGTAAAGCCGTAGTTGTGGAGATCGTTCGTAATGCGGCGTGCCTCGCCTCCGGGGTAAGAGACTCGCCAGATTTGCCAGTTGTCCGCCCCGCGCTCCCGCGCCGCCACAGCCATACCGCTGCCGTCGGCCAACCAAGCGATGCGCCCGACCCTGTTCCAACGCTGCGGCGTGATCACTTTGAACGTCCCGTCCGCTACCGCGATGGTAGCCACCGTCATGTGGTCGCCGCCCTCCTCGCTGCCGTAGTCAACGGTGAGGAGCTTGCCGTCTGGCGACCACGACACGCCGTTGAGACCGAGCCACTGCGGCTCGCTGCACGTCCAGAGGCGGCGCTCGTTCGCGCCATCGGCATCCGCCAGCAACACTTGGTGCTGCTCCGACGCCACGCCGGGGCGGTAGCGCGCGAAGGCGAGCCTTTTGCCGTCAGGTGAGAGGCCCACAGGGGAGGCGAAGTCGGTCAGGATTTTCTTCGGCGGCCCGCCCAGCACCGCGACCTGAAAGAGCGCGCCCAGC
>JBPCKD010000006.1:0-14043 GCA_051004635.1 Pyrinomonadaceae bacterium | reverse complement strand
CAATCGAGTTGATTGAAAGCCCCAAAAGCTGGTCGGGACGCCGAGATTCGAACTCGGGGCCTCACCCACCCCAAGGGTGCGCGCTACCAGGCTGCGCCACGTCCCGTTAACCGGGCCCTAGTATCTCCGCAAAAAACATGTAACGCAAATTGCCGATTGCAGGGCCGTGGTAAAGCAAACTGGGGCGGGGTCCCCGGCCGGGCAGCCCGGCTGGGGTGCTTGATAGTTTGCGTCGCGTGCGTACCTTCTAAAGTTGGGTGGAGACTAAGCCAACGCAAACTAACAGTTTGCTTTACAAGGCTAATGCGGTTTGGACTCCTTTGATGAATCCTCGAGCAGGGAAAGGAGCTCACGCAGTTCAGACGCAACCTGGCGCAGTGCTTGTCGGTCTTCGCCCGTCCGTGTTCCCAGGCTTGAATTAACTGCGGCTATCCTCGCTTCTCCGGTCGCCGGCACAGATAGTGAATCGCTCCCTTGAGAATCTTCCCCGGCATCGTCCGTTGAAACTACTCTGAACTTCCCTCCTGCCCGCAAGTCGTTTGCAAGTCGCTTTTTGGCGCCGGCTATGGTGTATTGATCTTCATAGAGCAGTTCCTTAATCCGAAGCGCTATTTCGACGTCCCTTTTGCGGTAGACACGCTGGCCGGCGCGGTTCTTCTGCGGAGCAAGCATAGGAAATTCCGACTCCCAATAGCGCAGGACGTGGGCCTGCACACCGGCAAGCTCACAGACCTCCCCGATCTTAAAGAAGAGTTTTTCTGGGATGGCTACGGCAGGACGGCCCATGATCCAAAACCGACGGAACAGTTTCTTCCTGGCGAAAAGTTATGGCTAGAAAGTTAATGAAGACTAATGGCGAGTTTGCCAGCAGCCCGGTGAGCCGACATGTTACTGCCAGCCTTTTGGCGTGTCAATACTTACATTTAGGGGCTCTGAGTTAAAACTGATTCTTAAAGGTATCTCTTAAGGTAGAACGAATCTCTGAGGGTCCTCTGTAGAAGAACTCCTTTTCTTGTTCTCCTGGCGTGGTCTTACTTCCAGCTTGAGTCCAAGCAATCTGCGTGAAAGCCAAATTCACATGGTTTCCAGTCACCAGATAACCACCAAACTGGCGTGTTCGGTAGCGACTCTGGCTACGCTATGTTCTCTGGGTCTCAGGTGGTGAATCTGTATTAACGATTGTTTACCACTGAGGCACAGAGAACACAGAGGACGCACAGAGGAACTCAGATTAGATCCCTCAAACCGAGGCCTCGGTGGACGGACTCTGAGGTTGAAGTTATAATCCGCCTTCCCCCAAACTCCACTGCCCGCGATCGGAAGGTAGTTTTCAAAAGTGACCACGAGTCCAACCGTCTACCGTCTCGCCTCCAGACTTGATCACATCGGCTTCTCTGACATCGTTAATATTCGTAACCGGATAATGAAGCTGCGTGAGCAGGGTGCGTCGGTTTACCAGTTCGAAGGCGGCGAGCCTTACATGAACACACCGGAATTCGTAAAGCAGGCGATGGTGCGGGCCCTCGCGGAGAACAAGACTCGCTACGCTCCTTCCTCCGGCTTACCGGAATTGCGCGCCGCCATTGCCGACAAGTTGCGAACGAAGAACAACATTCCAGCTCAGCCCGGCGAGGTCATTGTGTTGAACGGAGGCATGCAGGGACTTTTCGGTGCGTTTCAATCTGTAGTAAACCCCGGCGATGAGGTGCTCGTGTTCTCGCCCTACTGGACACCAATCAAAGATCTGATCGCTCACTGTGAAGGCAAAGCCGTTCTTGTTCCGACAAGGGAAGCACGGGAACACGGATTTGAGAAAACGCTGGCGCGCTATTCAAGCGACCGGACGAGGGCCGTCTACTACAACACTCCGCAGAATCCTACCGGAATTGTCTTTACTCGCGATGAAGCCCACGCTGTCTCGCGTTTTGCGCAGGACCGAGATCTGATTGTCATTGCGGATGAAGCCTATGAGGATTTGATTTACGACGAGGAGCATTGCTCCATCGCGTCAATCGACGGAATGTTTGAGCGCACGATTACGGTATTCACGCTCTCCAAATCTTACGCGATGACAGGTTGGCGCATTGGTTACACCGTCGCTCCTGAACCATGGATGACCGGCTTGCGCAAAACAACACTTTATTCCTCGAACGGCGTTTCTACTCCCACACAATGGGCCGCGCTGGCAGCCGTGACAACTAAGTCAGAGCTGCTCGAAACGAATCGCACCGCCTATCGGCAGCGGCGCGATTTACTTTTGGCGGGCCTCAGCGAACTAGGCCTGATCTGTGAAATACCAGCGGGCGCCTTCTACGCCTTCCCAGATGTATCGCGCGTCAGTAGCGACAGCCGAGAGGCAGCGGAGATATTGTTGGAACGCGCGCAAGTCGCCACAGTTCCCGGCGTCGTTTTCGGCGAGCACGGCGAAAGCCATCTGCGCTTTTCTTTCTCCACTTCAATCGAAACCATCGAAGCCGGCCTGGATTCTCTTCGCCGCAATCTTTGAAGATCGACCTGTAGGGACCTATAAGTCTCATTGGACCTATAGACCTATTCAACTCATGAACGAATTCGACTTCATCAAGAAAATTAGGGAACAGGCAGAACAGCGTGGCACTTCGTCAGGCCTCCTACGCGGAATCGGAGACGACGCCGCCGTTCTCAAATCTTTCATTGGCACTGACTTTGTAGTCAGCACAGACTTGCTTGTCGAGGGCATCGACTTTCGACGCGACACGACCCGACCAAACCAGCTCGGACACAAGGCCCTGGCCGTTTCCCTGTCTGACATTGCGGCCATGGGTGCACGTCCGCGCTGGGCACTCTTGTCGATTGGGGTTCCAGGCGACGTTTGGAATTCGGGGTTTATCGAACAGTTTTATGAAGGCTTCTTCCAACTCGCCGATCGTTTTGGCGTGAAACTGATTGGTGGTGACCTATCGAGGACGCCTGAGAAGATTGTTATTAACTCGATTGCCATCGGGGAATGCCTTCTTGAGCGCGAGGTGTTTCGCGCCGGCGCAAAACCCGGAGATCAGATCTTTGTAACCGGCTTTCTCGGAGATGCGGCTGCCGGCCTTCGTTTAATCGAACACGGCGCGCGTTTGCATTTTGACGACTCGACACATGCCGACAGCAATTCGATTAACCAGCTGTTACTCCGGCACCTTGAGCCTGAACCACGCGTTGGATGGGGATTGCTAATCGGAGACCAGCGACTGGCGACTGCGATGATCGATATTAGCGATGGCCTATCTTCTGACCTAAATCATCTCTGCGATGAAAGCAAGGTGGGCGCGCTGGTCGATGCCTCAAGCATTCCAATCGACAAGCTGGTGACGGAAATCTGCGGCCGCCGCGCTTTGGATCCGCTGATGCTCGCGCTCCATGGGGGCGAAGATTTTGAGCTGCTCTTCACTGTCAACCCGGCGGACCTTTCGAAACTACCGAAGCGGGTCGACGGTATTCCCGTAAACCGGATTGGCGAGATCAAAGAAGCCTCGCACGGTGTGCAGATCGCCGAAGGATCCAAGGTTTGGAAACTCGAGCCGGGGGGCTGGGAGCACTTCAAGTCCGCAGGCAAATCCTAACCGCAAAGAACGCAAAGATAAGTGGCGTCTCAATTTGAGGTCCAGGCCTTTCCCCTGTCCTTTGGTAAGAACGATCCACGAAGCCACACGAAGCAGCACGAAATAGGAATACGAGTTCGTGTTATTTCGTGTGATTTAGTGGACCGTTTATTTATCTATTAAATTAGCACACATCCAAAGACAAAAGCGCACTGCTTTCGTCGCAAGTCCCCTTTTGCGGTTTAGGTTTCATTCGCTCACTCCTAGCCAACGAGTACTACTCATTTGACTCTAGGTCACTCCCTTAATAGACTCCAAACCTGCGCGTCCTTGAACTTTCAAGGGCGCGTATCTTCTAACGCCGACGAGAATGCTTAGATTTCGCAATACACTTTCGCGAAAGATTGAAGAGTTTCGCCCAATGCGAGAGGGCGAAGTCAGCATGTATTACTGCGGACCCACAGTCTGGGATTATGGCCACATCGGCAACTTCCGCTCCGCCCTCAATGCCGACATCCTGCGGCGCTACCTGAAATTCAAAGGCTTCAAAGTTACCCACGTGATGAACATCACGGATGTTGAGGACCGCATCATCGCGAAGTCGCAAGAGGCAGGCCTAACCATTGACGACTACACTGCGAAATACATCGACGCGCTCTGGGAAGATTTTGATGCGCTCGGCTGCGAACGACCTGAGATCGTCCCGCGCGCGACTCGTCACATTCCCGAAATGGTCTCCCTGATCGAAAGGCTTCTGGAAACCAATCACGCTTATCAGTCTGACGGCTCGATCTACTATCGGATCGCCTCGTTTCCCGAATACGGAAAGCTTTCCAAAATCAACTTCGCCGGCAACATCGCCGGCGCCAGCGATCGCATCAACACGGATCGTTATGAGAAGGAAGACGCACGCGACTTCGCGCTGTGGAAAGAACCTGCAACGCAAACTGAGCCGGCGTGGGATGCGCCGATTGGCCGCGGCCGCCCCGGATGGCACATCGAGTGTTCGGCGATGTCAATGAAGTATCTCGGCGAGACTTTTGATATCCATGCCGGAGGCATCGACCTCGTGTTTCCGCATCACGAAAATGAGATTGCGCAGAGCGAAGGCGCCACGGGCAAACAGTTTGTGCGTAACTGGATCCACTTTGAGCACCTGAAAGTGGAAGGCGAGACGATGTCGAAGTCTAAAGGCAACTACTTCACTTTTCGCGATATTAACGCCCGCGGGTATTCCCCCGCCGCCATTCGCTATTTCCTTTTGAGCGTCCCATACAACAAGCAGCTCAACTTCACCTTCGACGCGCTTGCCGGCGCCGAGAAAACGGTTACCAGCCTGCGCGATTTTCGCGCGCGTCTCAGCGAGGCAAAGACCGGTCCCGGTATGAACGACGCGCTGCATGAAGCGACGTTGCGGGCCGCGCAGGAGTTCGAAGCCGGGATGGACGACGATCTGAACACATCCGTGGCGCTGGCCGTGATTCACAATCTCACCCGCGACGTGAACACCGCCCTAACCCGAAAAAAGTTACTCGATGACAACAAGAGTGAATTACTTGACCTCTTGAAACGCTTCGATACCGTGCTCAACATTTTCGGAACCGACGAGCGCGAAATGCTCGATGGCGAAATTCAGAATCTGATTGACGAGCGGCAGGAAGCGCGCCGTCGTCGCGACTTCGCGCGCGGCGACGAGATTCGCGACGAACTCGCAGGTCGCGGCATTATCCTCGAAGACACGAAAGACGGCGTGCGCTGGAAGAGGAAATGAGACGCTCGTTTAGGACCTTTCGAGCCAGACAGTTTCGAAACGTTTAAGACGGGCACCGCCCGCCTAAATCAATGCTCGTTTAGAGGTGGGGGCCGGCCCCCGGGTCACTCCTCCCTGAAAGAACACTTGAACACAATCTTGAGCCGGTGGGCGGTGCCCACCTCTAAACGAGCGTTGAAGCAAGGAAAGAGGGTCATCGATATTCTCGATGACCCTTTTTGATATTGCAGGTATTGGTTTGTTATAGACCGGGGTGTCGCGGTGGTCCCGGATGCCGTTGGCGCGATCCCATTTGTTTGTGCATCTCTTCAGCCTTTGCGCGCTGTTCGGGTGTCAGGATGCCAAACACCTTCGACATCGCTCTGAAGTGCTCAACCTTCATGTCTGCCTCGAGCTGTGCCTCTTGATTTGCCAGCGTTCGTACCTGAGTTTCGTCAAACTGCCCGTTTGCAGTGGCAGCGTCGAGTTGCTTGTGACTGTCTTCGAGCTTCGCGTGAATTCCACTTGCCGTCGACTCGACTGAATCTATGATCGCCTTGACCTGTTGCTTCTGCACATCGGTAAGACTCAACGCGCGCGACATGTGCTCCAGCATTTCGCCGTGCCCGCCTTTACCGTGTCTGCCTGGTCCCTGGAATCCATGGCCCAAAGCCAGGATCGCTACGCTAATAACCAATACTGCGATCCCGGAAATCCCCAAGATTCGTCTTCTCATATTTCACTCTCCTCTTCGTTGTTAGGCCGACAGGTTATTCCATCGGACCGCGTTTGTACTACGCACTCTTATACGCCGCTTTTGCTCTGCCGGCTGTAAAGAGTCAGTTAGCCCTGTGTAAAGTTTTGTAAAGCAAGACTCATCTTTAGCGCGCCGCCTCTCTACGCTTATCGAAGCGACAACTCCTTGGAGTGCGTTGACCTGTCAACGCTTTGGTCCGCGGCGGCCTGGCGCCGCTTCGGATCCGCAAGACCCATCGATCCCGGTTCCTTGAGAGCTTGAATCGGCGCGGAAGTCGCGACAGGTCGCGACCGACCAAAGCGGCGACAGGTCGCCGCACTCCAAAGAGTTGACACTTCTTTACAAAGAGCAACACTCCGGTTGGGCTACAATCAGGAAGTGCAAATCATATGGACCGAATACTAATCATTGACGACGACGTTGCTTTGTGTGAGCTGGTCACAGAATATCTCGGGCCACTGGGCTTCGAGATCGAATCGGTGCATCGAGGAGACACCGGCGCGGAGCTCGCCATAGGAGGCAAACATTCGATCATCGTTCTCGATGTGATGTTGCCGGGGCTGAACGGCTTTGAGGTTCTACGCCGCATACGCACCGAGTCTAAAGTTCCGGTACTGATGCTCACGGCACGCGGTGACGATGTCGATCGCATCGTCGGACTGGAAATCGGCGCCGACGATTACCTGCCAAAGCCTTTCAACCCGCGCGAGCTGGTGGCCAGGATTCGCGCCATCCTGCGGCGTGCGAGCACGGACGAAAGCGGACTTCGTGACGAAGCGCGTGACCAAGCCGCCGCGAGGACATTGACTGTCGGCGACCTCGCCCTCGACCCGGGCACTCGCGTAGTAACTCGCGCAGGAGAGGTCGTGGAACTTACCGCAGTCGAGTTTGACCTGTTGGAAAAGTTATTGCGCGCGGCGGGGAGAATTATCACTCGCGAGGAGTTGTCGAAAGAGGTGCTGGGCCGCAGTACCTCGCCTTTCGATCGCAGCATAGACATGCATATCAGCAATCTGCGCAAAAAGCTGGGCCATCAGTCTGGGCTTCTTGAACGGATTAAGACAGTGCGTGGCGTTGGTTACATCTACGCCCAGGCTTCTGGTCAGAACCCCAGGCGTTAGCGGGCGGTCTGGTGTCAAGGGACAGTCAAAGAAGGGCCACCCGCTAACGCAGGTGGTTCTGACAAGAGGGTAACAGGTTGCCGCGAACGCTATTTCTAAAAATCTTCCTCTGGTTTGGCGCGGTGGTGTTCACCGTCGTCGTAGGAACGTTTCTGGTGGGCCAGCTCAGCCGCCATGAGCCATTCAGACAACCGCGCGCCTCGATTGATCCCGCCGTCAGTGACTACGCAAAAACTGCTGCCGAAGTCTACGAGCAGCAAGGACGCGAGGCTCTGGTTGCTTATCTCGACCGCATACAGCGCGAGTCAAATATTCGTGCCTTCTTATTCAATAGACAACTTCAGGAGTTGTCGGGCCGTCGCATGCCTGCCGAGGCGCCGCGCGTAGCGGAGAGAGCTTTTGAAACGCGGCGTCCCGAAGACGCCGTGACCGGGTCTGGCCCCCTGCTGGCCCGAACTGTGACCACGCCGCGAGGCGAACAGTATGCGCTGGTTGCCGAACTGCCGGGCCGGATGCCGCCAGAATCTCTGTTCCATCCGATCATGCATCTGCTGGCGATAATTCTCACTTGGGGACTCTTCTGCTATTGGCTGGCCCGACACCTGACTTCCCCCGTCGCCAAACTACGCGCGGCGACTCAGGAGTTGGCCAATGGGAATCTTAGCGCCCGCGTCATGCCGGCCATGGGCAAGCGCCGTGATGAACTCGCGTTGCTGGCCGCCGATTTCGATTTGATGGCTGAGAAAATCGAATCGCTCATAAGCAGTCAGCGGCGTTTGCTCGGCGATATTTCTCACGAGCTGCGCTCGCCGCTCGCGCGTTTGAATGTGGCCTTGGAGCTGGCGCGACAGCGCGCCGGCGCCGACGCAGCCAGTGCACTCGAACGCATTCAGCACGAAGCCGAAAATCTCAACGAAATGATCGGACAACTCCTCGCCTTGACTCGCCTTGAAAGCGGCGCGGAAGGACTGAAGAAGGGCGCATTTGATTTAGTTGAACTGGTATCCGCTATTGCTGCAGATGCCCAATTTGAAGCGAGCAGCCGCAATCGTTCGGTACGACTTAAAACAAACGGACGCTGTACAGTGGTTGGCAATGAACCTCTGCTGCGGCGGGCCATCGAAAACGTTATCCGCAATGCTGTGCAATACACCGCTCAAGGAACTGAGGTTGAAGTTGAACTTCGTTCCGATGCGGGCGCTGTTATTACTGTTCGCGACCATGGGGCCGGCGTTCCGGAGAATGCGCTCGTCGAAATCTTTCGGCCTTTTTACCGGGTGGATGAAGCGCGTGATCGCGAAGCAGGAGGCGTGGGACTTGGTTTGGCAATCGCCGACCGGGCCGTGCGTTTACACGGCGGAAAAATTGAAGCCGCCAATGCGTCGCGTGGCGGGCTTGTTGTTACGATTATCCTTCCGATTGAGCAAACAGCAGACAGCAAACAGCAAACAGCCGGCAGAAGTACGGCTTTGGCATAAGGTTTATTAGCGCCCGGTTCTCACCTTTAGGAGATGTGCGGCAAGCATGCGTTTCTTCCATATTGCAAACAGCAGACAGCAGACAGCAAACAGCCGACCCAGCATAATCTGATTAAAACAGACCGGCCTCGCAACGAATGTACAATGCTCGCTGTTTGCTGTCTGCTCCTTGCTTTTTGCCCTAGCGATCCGATCTCACCTTTATGAGCAACGCTGCGAGCATTCGTTTTTACTTCGACAATTCGGTTTTGAAGCTTCTGATAGATCGTCGCATCAACCAGACAAAGGTCTTTAGCTAACAACACGTGGTACTCAACCTCGTAGGCTGATCCCATTCCCATCTGTAGAAATCTTGCGAGTTCGACATTTCCTCCACGGCCAAAGCCCTCAGCAATGTTTGCTGGTATAGAAGCTGAAGCACGTCGCAGTTGACTGGTGAGACCATATAGTTCTTCCCTCGGGAAACGGACGGTTGTTTTGTAGATTTCCAGTGTTAACTCATGAGCCTTTACCCACACCCTAATCTGTCTGAAGTCTCGCATAATGTTCCTTTCCAGGTAAAAAGAAACAGCAGAGAGCGTAGGGTGTTTGCTGTCTGCTGTTTGCTGTCTGCTGTTAGGCTTTGATCCAGATACGTTTTTCGAACCATAAGTCAGTGTTTTGATCCATAAACGTTTTGGTGTAGGAAAGAATAAGTCGCACCGAGAGTTCCCAGAACCTCGTCGATTCAGAAAGTAATTCGCCACCATTTGTGCGAGATGTTTGCCGTTACCGAACTGGGTGGACGCCAGTAGGGAGCGGCTTTTCGATGTTCGCGGAAGACGTTTAGGCGAGATTAGCGCTGCGTCTTTTATTTTATTTTTGTTGAAAAGTCGGCAGAATCAGGGCCGATTGGAGTTCCACTGACGAGCCGCGAAGGTTTGATCTATTTCTCTCTTTCCTCGGCGCCCGACAATCACGCGCTGGCGGCGCTGGCCTGTAAAGAAGATGAATGGAACGTGCGGGAGAAAGAGTTTAAGCTGCCCGCGGGCCGGCCGCGTCTGATCACGACTGATGGGAACGAGCGATTGCTTGATGATCAGTCAACGGAAGCATTGCCTGTTTAGCCGCCCGACTCTTCCAAAGTCGCCACGGCATTCGATACCGACGTTGGCATCTATGACGCGGCAACCAACAAACCGACTCAAGCGCTGCGCGACAACTTGATAACCGCACTCGCGGGCTTGGGAAGAGAAGAACCTGGCGGCAACGAAAAACCCGGCCAACTCAGGCAACAAGACCGAAAACAACAGCTCGCCGGAACGTTATGTTTGGGACTGAGACGCAATCCCCCGTTTAGGGGTTGGACCGATATCCGACTCAATCTCTCAAACTCACTCGCCGCCTGTTTGTCCATCTCCGCTCAGAAGTTCAGCTTCAGCCCAAACTGTATCTGCCTGGACGTCGTCGTTGTGGAGGTGATCTTACCAAACGTGGGAGATACAGCTCCTGTCGCGTTGGTAAACGACGTCAGCCCGGAAGGTATGGCGAAGTTTGGATGGTTCGGCAGATTGAAGACCTCGGTGCGGAACTGCAGCGTTCGGCCTTCGCCCAACTGAAACATCTTCGACACGGACGCGTCGATCGCAACCAGTCCGGGACCGATCATCGTGTTGCGACCCAGATTACCCTGCGTGTTGACCGGCGGAAGAGCGAAGGCCTTGATGTCCAGGTACTGGTCCGGCCGGCCGATTACCGGATTGATTCCGGGAACGCTGTCGGGCCTGTCGTTCGCCGCAAAGCTGGTGGTGTTGAGATTGCCCGAGCGATTAAAGCCCAAACGCACCGTGAAAGGCGGTCCCGACGCGAGGGCGATGATATTGTTCAACTGCCAACCTCTCAGAAACGCTGCCTTGGCACCCGTCGCAGACTGCGCAAAGGGCAGATCGTACGTCCAGTTCGCGACAAGATTGTGCTTGACGTTAAAGGCGGATAATCCTCGATCCGTCTTCCGCTGATACCAGTTCGATCCGTACTGCACATTGTTGTTGAAGTCTTGGGAATTGATGCCGCTCGCGTCATCGACCGAGTGGGAGAAAGTGTAAGACAACTGCGCTCTCAGTCCGTGCGAGTAACGCTTGATCACACTCAACTGAAGCGAGTTGTAGAACGATTGGGCATCGGTAATGCGCTGGAAGGTGCCCAGGAAATTCGGATTGCGCCGGCAGCAGGTGTTTTGACCTGTCGCATCCTTAGTGGTTCCATCGAAGACTGTTCGCCCGTTCTGGTCGATGTGAAACGGCGCGAGGTTCGCCTCGCCGATGCGGATCAAGTGGTTGCCGCGCGAACCGACGTAGGCGATCGTAATATCCACGTTGCCCGGCAGAGAACGCTGAACACTGAGGTTGTACTGCATGAGGTACGGACTCTGGAGATCAAAGTTAATGCTCTGAACCACCGCCAGCACATTGCCAGGGTTCTTGCTGGCTATTAGAGGCGCCAGTGGCAGCGTGACATTGGTTAGAGAACTGCTGAACCTGAAGGGCGGAGCTCCGGAGAAGACGTAGTACTTCGGCAGGATCTCATCGTAGAAAATCCCGAAGCCCGCGCGCACCGACGTCTTCCCATCCTTGAACGGGTCCCAGGCCACGCCGATTCGCGGCGCGAAGTTGTACTTGGACGGGTTGGAATGCCAGGGATCTCCTACCGTCATTTTTGAGTCCGTCACGTTCCGGAGATTGGTAACCTTACCGTTGACTTCCCTGGGTACGGTGACCAACTCATAGCGCAGCCCCAAATTCAAGGTGAGGTTCGGCCTTGGCTTGTAATCTTCCTGACCGAACATCGCCCAAAACCATTGGCGATAGCCTCGGACACCATCCCGCGCCTGCGGCAGCACCCAGTCGAACTGTCCTACCTGACCTTTCAGGAAAGCGGTTAGGTTGTTGAAGGTCGCGATGCCCCCAAGTTGGGGGAGACTGTACTGATTGAACTGGATACGCTGGCCCTGAAAGCCCAGGCGCAGAGCATGAGCGCCTTTCGTCAAAAACACCGAATCGCCCCACTGATAGTTGTTGAGTCGGTCAAAGCGAGGCAGCCGAACGTCACCGCCAATGTCATTAGCAACGCCCCTGATTGTAATGAAGCCCATCGGGTCGCCCGGCACAAACAGCGACGATTCGGGAAGCTCAACGGTGCGTACGCTCTGGGCCTGCTGTGTCGAACGATTGAACCCAATGCGTGCAGTGTTGAGCAGCGTAGACGAAAATGTGTGTTGCTGTTCGATAGTGACGTATTGATTACGCGAGCGTTCTTTGGTGAACGAATCTGGAGGCGTGCTCGCAGACCAACGGTTTACCTTGCCGTTGTCGAAAGTGTAGCGGCCAAATAGCGTGTCACGTTTTGAAAAGTGATGGTCTATGCGACCCTGAATGAAGTGCTCGTCAGTCGGTTGCGTGCGCGAGAAGAAATACTCGGCAACGCCGCCGCCAAGGTTGTTGCCGTTCGAATGCGGGAACAACTTGTCCAGAAGTACCGCCGACTGCGAGTTCACCGTGAACACCGCCTGACCAGGCAGGATGCCCTGTCGCGCGTTATCATCCGGGACCGATGTGAGTCCGGTAATCCCCAGCCGCTCAATCAGCGATTCATAGGTGGCAAAGAAAAATGTCTTGTCCTTTCGAAGCCGGCCTCCGAGTACGCCTCCAAACTGGTTGCGCTTGAAGGGAGGTATAGGGCTGGACTTGCGGTCGAAGTAGTTCTTCGCGTCAAGCGCGGAATTGCGATGAAACTCAAATAGCGATCCGTGAAGGTCGTTTGTGCCGGCGCGAGTCACCGCATTGATTACTCCGCCTGCTGACTTGCCGAACTCGGCGGAATAGGCATTGGTCAATACCTGGAATTCAAGTACAGCCTCAACACCCAGCAGCACGCCTCCCACCGAGCCAGGTGTTTTGTTGTAAGTGTTATCAATATCGGTACCATCGAGTAGAAAGCTGTTTTGCTCAGGCCGCGCGCCATTGATGGAAATCTTTGGCGTTCTACCGCCAACGACGTCACTGCCTGCTGCGCGCGCGGCCGTGACGCCGGGCTGTAGCAACGCGAGTTGCTGAAACGACCGGCCGTTGAGCGGGAGGTCGCGCATTTGCTTGTCATTCACCAGCCCGCTCATCGCGGCAGAAGTTGTGTTAATGCTGTTGGGATCAGCGACCACGGTTACCGTGCTCGACACTTGCCCGGGTAATAGCGCCATATCCAGGACGAGTTGCTGACCGACGGCCAGGGTGATTCCTCGATGGTTCGCCATCTGGAAGCCTTGCGCTGATACTTCCACTTCGTATTCGCCGGGCTGGAACAGCGGCAGGTGATATCGCCCCGCGCTGTCCGTCGTAATTTCTTTGCTTGCGCGCGTGCCGACATTTCGCACGGTTACTTTGGCAGAATCGACGACCGCTCCAGCCGAATCGGTCACGGTTCCTTGAATGCTGGCTCCTACTGTTTGCGCGAAAGCTGAACCAACAGCGATCAAAACCACAAGCAGCAATCCCCAAGCAAGTCGCATTGTAGAATGCTCCTTCACAAAATCAATCTTGCCTACTGCAGAGATTCTATCACGGCGTGATGCCCATGCGCTTCAGCAGATCAGCGAATCGCGGATCGCTGCGGATTGTGTCCCAAACCGGATCGTCTTTAATAAAGCTTGCTATAGCTCCCGCTGCTAAGCCACGTTCCAACCACGTCAAAGCCAGTTCCTTCTCCTTCAAGGTCGCATAGATCTTGGCCATCCCCTGCGCCTGGCTCAGGCTCGCGCCTGACATCGCTTCCAGCTCTTTGATGATCTGGAGTGCCTCTGCCCGCTTCCCCTGTGCCGCGTAGACCATCCCCGTGCCGTAAATCAAAATCGGATCACTTTTCCTCTCTAATTTGGCCTTCTCCAATTCCGCTAACGTTTCGTTGAATAACCTGTTTTGAATGTAGATTCCTATTTCAAAGGTGGTGCTCAAAGGCGGGCCTAGTTCATTGGCCTGCCGCAGCAGCTCAAGTGCTCGCACATAATCTCGCTTGAGGTAGTAAGGAATAGCCACAGTCCGTGCGATGATTGGTGAGAGCGGGTCGAGTTCGCGAGCTTTCAGCAATTCCGCTAAGCTTTCATCGAGACGCCCCTGTCGCCCGAGCGAATTCCCCAAATATTGATGGGCCATCGCTAAGCTCGGGCTGAGTTCGATCGCCCGCCGCAGTTCACGATCAGCCAGCGAGAAATTGTATGGGGCGAAATCGGAGTAGGCTTCACCAAGTGCGGCGTGAGCTTCGGCCAGGTTTTCATCGAGCGCGAGGGCTTTGCGCGCGGCCTCTTCCGCTTTGCGCCGGCCTTCAAAGGGCGCAATGTAGC
>JBPCKD010000005.1:0-107646 GCA_051004635.1 Pyrinomonadaceae bacterium | reverse complement strand
GCGCTTTGGTCCAGCTGTTGTTTAAGCCGTTAGCACTTGATGTGGATAGTGGTCACGACAGGTCGTGACCGGCCAAAGCGCCGCCTGGCCGGCGCACTCCAAGGGTTGACCGACTCCAGTCTGTATGTTTCGTCGTCAACATCAGTGAGGCATAGTCACATTAATCCTGAGGTCAGTTGTTAAGCCGACGCTAAGAGTTTGTTAAGGATGTAAAGCTTTGGCCCGGATGACTCTATTGGCAAAGTGTCTGTGCGATAATCCGCGCGATGAGAAGCGTGGGAAGTTCCAAATACAAACCGTCGCGCATGCTGATCTTGCTGACGGCGATGGCGGTGTTGTTGCCGCTACTAGCCGCGCTTCAATACTTTTGGTTAGGGCAAGTGAGCGAAGGAGCGAGCGAGCGCTTGCAAAGCAGCTTGCGCGCCAGTGCAAGCGCATTCAGGCGCGACTTCAATCGCGAGTTCATTCGTGCTTACTTAAACTTTCACATCGATTCGTTTACGCCGCCGGCCGACATTGAGCAGTACCACCTGGAGCGCCTGGAACTGTGGAATCAGACCGCGCCTTACCCTCGACTAATCAACGACGTGTTTGTGGTTAACTATGATGATGAACAAGGTAGCCCACGCTTGAGTCGTCTTAATGCGCAGGCTAAACGGTTTGAGTTGAGCGAGTGGTCCGGTGAGCTTTTGAATTTGCGTAATCGGTTTGAGCGGAGCAATAAAGGTTCTCGCTTGAGAGTTATGTCTGCGCAAAACTCGCTTGAGTCGTTCGCGGAAGAGATTCCGGCGTTGATAGTCCCCTTCCCGCTTGAGCAAACCCAGAAACCTGGAAGTCAAAGCCCACCACCACGTCCCGGCTTCACGATCATCCAACTCGATCTGAACTTCATGCAGCGTGAGTTCATACCGTTACTCCTACGGCGCCATATCGATGACTCTCAGGCTGAATACAACGTGGCGATCGTTAGTCTGGAAGAGCCTGCGAGAATGATCTACTCATCACGGTATCCAATGGTTGACGTTGGTTCACCTGATGTCTCAACGCGTATTTTTGGCCTGGAGGCGGACGAGGTCAGGAGTTTCGTGAGTAGCCAGGGTACAAACTACGGAGCTTCAGCCGGAGGAGAACAGCCTACGCCTCGTCGGCTGATCAACCTAAGATTCTTGAAGCGTTCCCCAGAGCCGGCTCCTCAAGCGGACAGCACGCCTGGGGTGGTAGACAGATCAGCTACACCTTCGAGCGAGGACGAGGGTCGCTGGCGACTATTGATTAGACATCAGGCGGGATCGCTGGCGGCGGCTGTCAGCTCCGTTCGCCACCGCAACCTCGCGATTAGCTTCGGCATCCTGTTGCTACTGGGGGCAGGCATTTTCATGACTGCCATCTCCACGAGGCGTGCCGAGCGTCTGGCCCAACAGCAAATCAATTTCGTTGCCGGCGTAACGCACGAACTGCGCACGCCGCTCGCGGTAATCTGTTCCGCAGGCGAGAATCTTGCCGATGGCATCGTCGACACTCCTCAAAAAGCCGCGCAGTATGGCCAGGTCATTTACCGGGAAGGCCGCCGTCTGACGGACATGGTTGAGCAGGTGCTGGAGTTTGCCGGCGCTCAATTGGGACAACCACGTTATGAGTTTCGTCCCACCGACGTCACGCATTTCATGGATGCCGCGGTTACCACCTGCCAGGGTCAAATTCAGGAAAGAGACTTCCAGTTAGAAACCTTGATCGAACCCAACCTGCCGCTGGTCCATGGCAACAGCGCTGCGTTGCGGCGCGCGATGCAAAACCTTATCAGCAATGCGATCAAGTATGACGGAGCTAACCATTGGGCACGCATCAGCGCGCAAACGTCAACCGGGACGCAAGGAGACGAAGTAAGAATCACCATCGAAGATCGCGGTTTAGGAATCGACGCGGCAGATCTTCCTCACATCTTCGAGCCTTTTTACCGTGGCCATGAAGCGGTCGCCGCGCAGATTGAGGGCAGTGGAGTTGGGCTCAGCCTGGTGAAACAAATTGTGGAGGCGCATGGCGGAAGAATAAGTGTGAAGAGCACGCCCGGTGTGGGTAGCACTTTCACGATTCACCTGCTCTTGGCAGTCAAGCCAGCGAGCCAAAAGATAGTGTCCTAATTTTGGGCCTCACGCGTTCGATCGTCTAGTTGGCAAGAACGATCCACGAAGTACACGAAAGTTCACAAAAAAGAAAGGTTAGCGTTGCTTCGTGTCATTTGGTGGATCGTTAACCTGTTTTTTTTTTGAGCACAGCGCCAGCAAAGTAAGGGCAGACCAAGTCATGACCAAACGCATTCTTCTTGTTGAAGATGAACCAGGCTTAGTGATGACGCTCACGGACCGTTTGACGAGTGAGGGCTTTGGAGTGGAATCGGCCCAGGATGCGGAGACGGGCCTGGCGCGATCTGCAAACGAGCCGTTCGACTTAATCATACTTGACGTCATGCTTCCCGGTGGGAGTGGTTTCGACGTATGCCGCGACTTGCGCCAGCTTGGAATTAAGACACCGATCATTATGTTAACTGCACGCGGTCAAGTCATCGACAAGGTGCTTGGGCTCAAGATCGGCGCGGATGATTACGTCACCAAACCTTTCGAGATGATGGAACTGTTGGCCCGCGTGGAAGTACAGCTCAGGCGAGTGAGCAGCGGCGTAATAGCCTCCCTGGAGACTTATCAGTTCGCGGACATTCGCGTCGACTTTCGCCGTGCCGAAGCCTACAGAGGTGAAGAAGTTGTCGAGCTCTCAGCCAAAGAGTTCAAACTTTTACGCTACTTGATTGAACACCGCGGTGCGGCTTTATCACGGGAAGAACTATTGAACGAAGTGTGGGGCTATGATGCAGCGGTCTCGACGCGCACGGTTGACGTTCATGTCGCGTGGTTGCGACAGAAGCTCGAAGCTAATCAACGCCATCCGCAGTTTATCCTGACAATTCATGGACTGGGATATAAATTCGCCGGTTAAGTTGGCTCTTCACTGCTCGATACTGGAGTTGGCCCCGAGGAAAATCAAGTGATGTTCGACAAACTTCAGTCTGTCGTTTACACAAAAGCCAAAAGTCGCTAAACGTCGTGCGAGCTGCAATAGACAAAACGACTTGCAGCTCATCTGGCCGAGGAATATACTTCGCGGCGACTGCGGACTGCAATCTTCAACTCAGGGAGGTCCCCTCATGCGAAAAATCAAAACACTCGCTATCACACTTTTGTGCGCCGCCACATTGGCAGCTTCATCCACAGCTATGGGGGCTCCGCGAAAACGGGGGTCTGCCCCCTGCTGCAAGATGAAGAACTGTTGCTACAAAGACAGGCGCTGCTGCAAAAAAGCCAATCACGCCTGCTGCACGGGCAAACATACCAATGGTCAGGGATGTTGTTGCAAGAAGGGGATGTGTCCCATGCCCGAACAAACAGGGCAGGCAACAGACAAGTGGGTTCCACCAGTTGCCCACCCAGTTACTCACCATTGAGGCGATGGCCGGGGACTCTTTGTCACGGCGCGTTCTGTTCGCAGGCGAGAGCTCTCATAGCGACACGTTCGTCTGCCTCAGACTCAAGTCGGCCTGGGGGCTGGTGGCCGCTTTTTATTGACAGCCGTTTCAACGGCGGGTAGAGTTCTGTTGCTCAAGCTCCAATTACCGTTTACGTGCGACTTTCTCGCTAGACTCACGTCAGCGAATTCAAAAACTTGAACTAACTAGATGTGCCAAGCGCGGCCCCACGGCCGTGTCAGAAATGTCGTTTTCGTGCGATTAACCTCGATAGCCTCACGTCAGCGAATTCAAACTTGAAATCAACCAGGTGAGTCAGGCAGGGTCTCGCCCGCCGGAATCAGAAGAGACTCAAGACTGTCTTCAGAATGGAGGGACGACAATGGCTGACGAGAAACCACCCCAAAGCGAACAAACAGAGGAGAAAAGAGAACCGCTGGATCCGAGAACTCACCGGCGACTGCTTCGTTTCATCAACGCGGCGCGAACCCCGGATGCAATTGCTTTTGCTCAGAAAAACGAGATTCCACCCGAGGAACCCGACCCCGTGGTGAGGCGACCAGTTTTCGAGCATACATTGGAGAAGGGTGAGCAGCTTATAGATCTTGAACAGGCGCGCCAGCTTCTCGAGGCGCGCGATGAGATGAGTCCATTGCAGGGCTTCTTTCACATCGATGAGCTGCGCGACGCGGTCGCCCGGCTTGACGCGGGAATCTTGCTTGACCGGCTGATCGCCGGCATGGGCCCTGCCACTTTTGGGCAATGGAGAGACGTAGGCGAGATCCAGACGCCAGACGGCGTACGAATTGACGTGGTTCACGCCGCGGTGCTGCGAACAGGCTGGGTTATGTTCATCGAAGCTGCGTGCCGCCCCAACTCGCTCTCGCAAACCCCACTGTGGAACTCCCTCAATCCGGCTTTCGAACTCAAACACCCCACGCCTCCCAGCGATAACCTCTATTGTTCGGGACATTCGTTCTTGTCAGATGGCAGACTCCTGGTGGTCGGCGGAGGCGGCGATCTGGGTCACACTCCCCACCCCAACTTTGGCTGGATATACGATCCCGTGGACGGACCAACGGGGACGTGGAGCTTCACTAAAGATAACGCCAATAATCGGACGCGGATGGCTTTTGATCGCTGGTATCCCACGCTTGTTACCCTGGGAGACGAACCGGGCCGCGTACTAATTGCTGCCGGCCAGCGCATCGGAGCTCCGGGGACCCCGATTCCGATGGAGATTTATGAGGAAGCGTCGGGTACTTTTGCGTCCGTCACCGCGGTCGGGGGAGATCGGCGATGGATGGCGCTATATCCCGGTCTTCATCTGCTGCCCGGCGGCGAAGTGTTCTTTGCGCCCGTGGGATTCGCCAGCGGCGGGTCGGTGCCAAACGACTTTCCAAATAACGAGCCATCTGGATACTTCGAGTTCGAGAATACAAACAACATGAGAGGCACGTGGAAAGATCTCGGGCCGAATGATCGCACCAAAGGAATGTCCGTCCTATTGCTGAGCCCCACATTCCCGTTCGCGCAGGTCATGACCATCGGAGGGGGTAATCTAAACAAGAGCAGGACCTTTCAGATCATCAATCTCTCGCATCTCTCTCCAGAATGGCAACCAGTGATGAGTCTGCCGCGCAAAGCCGGACAGGTGGAACCTACCTCTCGGGTAAATCCGAACCCGGTCTTACTGCCGGACGGCACGGTCTTCCTGTCGGGCGGTGCGCCTGCCGGCGAGTCGTGCTGGCTCTACAATCCCGCAACGAGTTCCTGGTCGGAAATGGATGAAGCACCGCGCGAGCGGAAATATCACTCGCATGCAGTGCTGCTGCCAACTGCCGAGGTGATGTCCTGCGGCTGGCAAAACAGCACAATTGAAGTGTTCAAGCCTCCGTATTTATTCAGAGGGAGCCGGCCGGTGATCGGTTCCGCACCCGACCACGTGCATTTTGGCGAACACTTCCAAATCGGAACACCGAGCGCGGACGAGATTGAGAAAGTTGTCCTGGTGCGGCCGATGGCGCCAACTCATAACACCGATACTGAGCAACGGGTGATTCAACTGCTATTCCACTGCTCGGAACACTGCTTGGTCGTCACAGCGCCGAATGGATGGCTCCCACACGCAACCGCGCCGGCAGGCTACTACATGCTGTTCGTCATTAACCATCAGGGAGTTCCATCGATTGCGAAGTTCATTCAGTTGGGTGCTGAACACTAAGGTCGATTGCCCCGGGAGGTTTCAAGAGCAAACGAGCTGAATTGCGTGATTGCTGAGGTAGATTGCGTGCTGCTGAGGGGCGGTTAATCTAACCTGCCACTTCTCTTTTGTTACCAACCGCGCTTTCGGTCGTCGATTAATAAGAAACGATCCACGAAGTACACGAGCGTTCACGAAGAAGGGTTAGTGTTGCTTCGTGGTATTTCGTGGATCGTAAACTGTTTTTAGAGATGGTTGAACTATTAAGCGGGTGGGTCCTCCATAGTTTTACCCTAAAGGCTGACCTTAGTCCGAACAAAGCGCAACATAGTCTCCTGCTGTGCGTACCTACTACGCAGACTCGCTGTCGAAAACCGTTGATCATTAATGCCGGCGAATGCTGGCTTGAGGGGCTATGGATGAACGCTATCGAGGTTGAAGGACTTTCCCGCTCTTTCAACGACCTGCAAGCCGTAGACAACATCTCCTTTACAGTAGAAGTGGGCGAGATCTTTGGCTTCCTGGGCCACAACGGAGCGGGCAAGACAACTACCATCCGCATGTTAAGCGGCCAGTTACGACCCAGCGCCGGCCGCGCCCGAGTTGCTGGTTGTGACATTGTCACTGAACATCAAAGACTCAAACCGCTCGTCGGAGTTGTTTCCGAACATCAAAACCTCTACGAACGTATGTCGGGCAGAGAGAATCTCGCTTTTGCTGCGCGACTCTACGGCACTGAGAATCCACGGGTTGACCAGGCGCTGGATCAAGTTGGCCTGCTCGATCGGGCCAAAGACAATGTTGGGAATTATTCCAATGGCATGAAGCAGCGGCTGTTGATTGCTCGTGCACTACTTCATCGTCCACAGATAATTTTCCTTGACGAACCAACCAGAGGATTAGATCCCGTAGTAGGGCGCGAGATTCGTCGCCTGGTTGTAGAACTGTCCACTCAGGGAGTAACGGTTTTTCTAACCACTCACTACATGGAGGAAGCAGATGAGCTTTGCGGGCGAGTAGCTTTCCTAAGCGAGGGGCGGATTGTCGCCCTGGATACACCCGACAATCTGAAAGTAGCCCACGGTCAAAAATCTTTAAAGGTAACGCTTGATGATGGCCAGAGCCTGACCATTGCTTTGGACGATGAGGATGCCGGAAATCAATTGGAGAAACTGGTAAACGCCGGCCAGATTCGAACGTTACACTCAGCCGAAGCCACCCTCGAGGAAGTGTTCATTCAGATAGCTGGAAGGGGGCTGTCCGAATGAACTTGCAAGTTGTAGCGGCTATTGCGCGCAAAGATCTCGTTGATGCGATAAGAAATCGTTACCTGCTTATTGCTTTGCTGACGCCCCTGCTCGTCGCGATTCTCTTTCGCGTGTTGTTGCCTGGTATCAACAGCCTGAACAACTTGACCATAGTAGTGCATGACCCGGGCAACTCAAGTCTGGTTGCTCAGTTGCGCACTACGCCGAAGATAAGGTTGGTGGGAGCTGGTTCGGCGGATGCAGTAGCTAACGAAGTAGAAAAGAGCAAAGCAGGCGGCGGGTTGGTCGTGCCAACTAACTTCGATGCAGATGTAGCTGCGGGCAAGCAGCCGGAGCTTACCATCTACGTTAACAACAAGAAGAGCAGCATCGAACAAGCCGTCTTCCGGCGGTTGTTGGAGCAGCAGGTCTTGTCCTTAGTGGAACACCCAGTCCCCGCTCGCCTGGTTTGGATTGATGTTGCCAAAGCACCGGGCCCTCAAGCCGGCAGTGGAGTCAATCTCAACCAAATGCTTCTGCCGTTACTTTTGCTACTGGCCTTCGGTATGACTGGTGCGCTGGTAGTGCCATTGCTGCTGGTAGAAGAGAAAGAAAAGCGCACCCTGGATTTCCTATTAACATCGCCGGCAAGTCTAACCGAGATAATCGCGGGAAAAGCTTTGACCGGCGTGGTCTATAGCCTGCTGATTGCAGGAGTATTGTTGGCTCTCAATCAGAAGCTGGTTGGGAACTGGCCGCTTACTCTGCTGACTATTGTATTGGGACTACTCTTCATTGTCGCACTTGGACTGTTGATGGGAAGCCTTTTTCAAAACACCATGCAAGTGAACACGTGGGCCAGCCTCGTTCTACTCTTGCTCCTTGCGCCAAGCTTCCCCTCCCCGGGCATGCCGGCAGCCCTGGAGACAGCGATGCGCTTTATCCCCACTTACTATTTTATCGAGGCGCTGAAATTGTCGTTGGCCGGAACGGCTTCATCACGGATATGGGTACATTTAGCTGTGGTGTTGGTCTCCACCCTGCTTGCATTTTTCGCTGCGACCTGGGCACTACGTCGCAAACAGAATTAGTACTTAAATACCCCGAAGTCGTTCGATAACTTAACCCTGCCTAACACGCCGGAATAGCGGCGTTCCTGAGAGTCTAGAATCCTGAAAGCGGGTCAGCACCACCTCGCAGGTAGCGGATGAGTCTCTCGTTGGCGGTCACTTGTGTCACGGTCCCATGAGGTCAGTACCACCTCGCGGTAGCGGGTGGGTATCTCGTTAGCTATGCTCAATCCCCAAAGTCTGGCAAGTCATCTCCCTGACCGTTCAGTACATAGTCGATAGCTCTGGCAACCCTTTGTTCGTTCCATAATCTCCTCTTGCTACCTTTATCCGCCCACGGGCTAAACGGGTACGGCCACAGACCATTCTGCCTCAACTGCCTGGTCGCGTTTGCCTTAAAGGCGTTAAGTACGAGTCCGGGTCTCTTATGACTTGCCGACACAACCGAATGAATGTGATTTGTGCGCACGTTGATTGCCTGCAACAACCAATTCCGAATGTCGCACGTCTCGCGAATCGCAGCTTCGATTGATTTGCGTTGCCTCGCTTTCAGGATTAACGGCTTGGCCTTTAGTTGTTGCTCATTGTAGCGTCGCCACTTCTCATTCTGGGAAATGTAGGGTGATCGATAACGGTTGTGAAAACGATCTATCGAACCCCGCTTGTCTCCGTGCAACCAGGTGGCATAGGTACGGAAAGATATGAAGTAAGCGAGAGGAATGTCGGTGTCGTTCCACATGACAGGCGGCCCGGTGACTGTCATGTTTGCAGCGCGATCCAACTTGCGTCAACCAGGAAACCCTCACCCCCTACCGCGAGGTGATGCAGACTTCTTTGCATGCGGCGAGAGTGACTGGCTCAGAGGACCCACCCGCTACCGCGAGGTGGTACTGACCTCACGTCGGCGGCGGGAGAGTGACTGGCGCAGACGGCCCACCCGCTACCGCGTCGTGGTACTGACCTCATGGCACGCGGCAACTGCTTATCACGCGACGAACTATTGAACGAAGTGCGGGGCTATGATGCATCGGTCTCGACCCGTACGGTTGACGTCCATGTCGCGTGGCTGCACCCGAACCTCGAAACTAATCAACGCCGTCCTCATTTGATCCTGACCATTCATGGACTGGGATATAAATTCTGCGGGTAGAATAAGTCACAGTATTGGGAGGGGGAAAAACTTCCGAGCTTGAGGCAAAATTCATTCTCAGAACAATACTGAGGACTTGCGCTAGTTCATGCGAAGACATCCTCACTTAGACATTGGGAAAGAAATTTGATTAAGGTGTTTCGTATTCATTTGCGCCGCTTAATGGCGAGTCCTCGCACATTATTATGAGTTGCTTCAATTCCATTATGTCGTGGGAAGGAATTATGTTTAGGTTGAAAAGCTCTAAGAAGGTTCGACCCAGACTCGTGACTACATCAGTATATGCGGTGGGGCCGTCTAGCAAACCATATCCGCCAAAGGACGCTGAAAGAACCGTTTGACCGTTCTCTGGTGCGAGTTGTACCGCAATCGCTGACAAAAATCCGCACGGGAATTCACGAGCAGACGCAAGAGGGTTATAGCAAAATGTACCAGCGACCAAAGACTCTTGAATCGTCCTACCCTTCAATCTCCCCTCTGCCGATTGAAAACGATTTGCAAAAGCGGATAACCGGCTTAGAATCTCTCCGAAAGGAACAATTCAAATATGAAGCCCACGACCAAGTCTGCCCTGGTTGCAGTTCTCCTCTTTTGTCTGCTAACTCCCGCGACGGTGTTCACACAATCGAAAAGCTATCCGAGTGACAAGTTTAAGCAGATGGACGATCTGTTGCCCACGCCAAATGAGCAGCGCACTGCTTCTGGCGCGCCCGGTCGAGGTTACTGGCAACAGCGTGCTGATTACGACATCAAGGTTGAACTTGATGATACCAGGCAGCGGCTGACGGCCTCGGAGACCATCAATTACTTCAACAACTCGCCCGATCCGCTGGCTTACCTTTGGGTCCAGCTCGACCAGAATATCTGGGCGAAAGATTCGGAAAATCTTTCGACGGCCACCGCGCCGAATCTTGATAGTGCTACGTTTTCCACGATCGATAATCTGAATGCCAGACGCGACTTTGAAGGAGGCCAGCGCATTGCAGCGGTAAAGGATGCGAAAGGTGCGCCGCTGCCTTACACCATCGTAAGAACGATGATGCGCATCGATCTTCCCCGCCCACTCGGGCCGGGTCAGTCCACCGTTTTTACTATTGATTGGAATTACAACATCAACGATGCTCGCCGCGTCGGCGGGCGAACGGGCTACGAATACTTCCCCACAGATAAGAACTACATTTACGAGATTGCACAGTGGTTCCCCCGGATGGCCGCCTACTACGACGTTTATGGCTGGCAGCACAAACAGTTTCTGGGCTCGGGCGAGTTCACTCTTGAGTATGGCAACTATAAGGTTTCCATAACCGTGCCTGATGATCATGTGGTCGCCGCGACAGGGGTGTTGCAGAATCCTCTAACCGTTTTGACCGCGGCGCAACGCCAGCGACTTGAGCAGGCCAAGACGTCCAAAAGCCCCACCTTCATCGTCCCCCTCTATGAAGCCATAGCTAATGAAGCGCATAAGCCCGCCGGGAAGAAGACATGGACCTTCGCCGCGGATAACGTGCGCGATTTCGCCTTCGCGTCGTCGCGCAAGTTTATCTGGGACGCCCAGGGCCATAACGTCGAGGGTAACAAAGTGATGGCAATGTCGTTTTACCCGAAGGAGGGTGAACCATTGTGGTCCAGGTATTCGACGCCGGCCATCATGCACACGCTCACCGTTTATTCCCGCCACACGTTTCCTTATCCCTATCCGGTCGCACAGTCCGTTAATGGGCCTGTGGGCGGCATGGAGTATCCGATGATTTGCTTCAACGGACCGCGTCCGCTTCCTGATGGCACCTACTCGGAGGCCACCAAATACGCATTGATCTCAGTCGTCATCCACGAGGTGGGCCACAACTATTTCCCCATGCTACTTAATACGGACGAGCGCCAGTGGACCTGGATCGATGAGGGACTGAACACGTTTCTGGAATTCATTGCCGAACAGGAATGGCAAGAGGGCTATCCTTCGCAGCGCGCCGAGCCGAAATTGGTTACCGACTACATGGCCAGCGAGGACCAGGTTCCGATCATGACCAGTTCCGACTCCGTCATAAATTTCGGCCACAACGGCTACACCAAACCCGCCACCGCGATGAACGTGTTGAGAGAGAGCGTGCTGGGACGCGAGCTTTTCGATTTCGCTTTCAAGCAGTATGCGCGGCGCTGGGAGTTTAAGCGCCCGACGCCGGCCGACTTATTCCGCACGATGGAAGATGCGTCCGGCGTTGACCTTGACTGGTTCTGGCGTGGGTGGTTTTACACCACCGATCACGTCGATATCTCAATCGAGCGCGTGCGTCTCTATACCGTGAACACAATGAATCCCGATGTCGAAAACGCGTTGCGTAAGAAAGAACGCACGGAGGAACCTGAGACACTTTCGCAACGGCGGAATAAGCCGTCACCGAAGCTCGTTGACCAGAACCCAACGCTGCGAGATTTTTACAACACTTACGACGAGTTGGTCGTGACGAAGGAGCAGCGGGATGAGTATCAAACCTTCCTGGCCACGCTGACGCCGGCCGAGCGCGAGTTGCTACAGGCTGGGACGAATTTCTACGTGCTGGATTTCAAGAATATCGGCGGTCTGGTCATGCCTGTCATCCTTGAGATTGAGTACATGGATGGCGTGAAAGAAGAGCTGCGCATTCCAGCGGAAATCTGGCGCTACAACAACTGGGATGTCTCCAAGCTGATCATGTCGCAAAAGGAGATTCGCTCAATCACCGTCGACCCGCATTTGGAGACGGCAGACACGGATGTGTCAAACAATTATTTCCCGCGGCGCCCGGTGCGGATGCGATTCCAGATCCAGCCGGCGCAGCCAGCGTCGCCGCCTAACCCGATGCAGACGGAACGCAAGCCATGACTTGGGAAAAAGAAGCATCCACAGATTACGCTGATTCCGCAGAACGAAATCAGAAAGCCGAAACCGCAAAGGACGCGAAGAGGACGCATAGGCACGCAAAGATTTATGGAAGAGGACTTTCGTAAGCTGCTGGTTAGCGCATGGGCCTTAAGAACACGATAGCGATCACCGGGTCTCGAGATGTTGATCGGGAATCTGCACGCACTTTGTTTGAGAATCATCTTGCGTCGTTTTTATCTCAAGGTAGAACCTGGCTACTCGGAGGCGCTCGCGGCGTGGATCAGTGGGCGATGGAGTGGTTGTTAGAGCAGAATGAAGCCTGTTGGATAGTTGTTCCCTACACCCGGGCCCGCCAACCGAAATGGCTCCACCCGTGGTTTGATGAGGTCGAGCGAGTTGTCGAGTTACAACTTCCAAAACGCAAAAACGCCTACGCAATCAGAAACCGCCACATGGTTGATCTGTCTCAGATCGTGTTTGGCTTTTGGTCTGGTAAGGGAGGCTCAACTGTGAAGACCCTGAAACACGCCCTGCGGAAACGCAGAGAGGTGCATGCCATCCCAGTCTTTCTGAACGCGGATGACGTCGAGGAGTTCTGACTTCTTAGTGCTTACAGTACTGTTGGGTTCGGATATAGGCCGACACGGCCCTACCCGCTCCTGTAATCAAATCGTGACTATTTTTTCCTAAGATCCAATTCATGCCCCACATTTAAGCATCATCGTTATTCAGGCGATAAAAGCGATTCTCGGCTGACGGACGAACGCTTTTCAAATAACACATCGACGAAGTCGAACAATTGGGAGAATACAAACTATGTCTATCGCACGCATTACTGAAATCAGCTCTACTTCCACAAAGAGTTTTGAAGACGCAATCCAAAGCGCCGTCACTCGTGCCACCTCCACCCTACGCAACGTTCGCAGCGCCTGGGTCAAAGAGCAGCAAATCAAGATCGATAAGGGCACTATCGTCGAATATCAAGTTAACCTAATGATTACTTTTGTGTTAGAGGATGGTGATCAAACCGACGTTGCCTAGGGACTGGGTAGCATCGCTCAGCTCGTTTAAGACTGCTTCTGCTCAGCCAGGTGTTTCAGGTTAAGCAGTTGGCGCCGCATCATGATCAAGTCTCCCCAGGGCAGAAGGGCTCGCATGAACGAGCCTTTTGTGCCTCGCGGATAATTGGCGATTAGCTTTACGAGTAAACGGCAGGAGCTGGGAGAGATGGGAACGATGACATAGCTTAACGCGATGTCCCCAAACGTTCTTGAAGCACCGGACCGCGGCTTCAGTCGCAGTGTTAGCTGCCGGTCACGCTCAAAATCGACAAGATCGAAGATTCGCATCACATCCTGGCCCACGGCAAGATTGTCGAGACCGGGAGTCAGTTGCTGCGGACTCTGGCGTCCACCGTTGTCGATCCAATCGTAGCTGTAAGGCGCGGCGCGCATCTGGCAGAGCCAGCGGAAAACGATTTCGGCGGGAGCGTCGATTGTCACACCACGATAGAGCGCTGCCTCAGGCTGAGGGATGAAACGGTCGCAGGGGTAAATTGATTCCCTTTCCTGCGCTACCGTTCCCCACGTTTGACTAATAGACGCCATGGGCTGGAGAAAATCAATCCACAGAGTACGCAGATAAGAAACCGACAACCAAGAGCGCAAGTCCAGCGAAGCAGTGAGAATGTCGTCGTTGCGATCCTGTGGCTTACCTCTTTCGACTCAAATGTTTATTTGTATAATCTGCGGATTATCTGCTCACCCAAACGGTTCGTCGATTGACGGGCTTTGCCTGGTGAAAAACTTTGGCCCCTGCTCAGTGATATAAAGACAATCCTCCAACCGGATACCAAACTCTCCATAAATCACGACTGTCGGCTCGTCGCTGAAGCACATTCCCGGCTGAAGAGGGGTCTTGTTACCGCGCACAAAGTTAGTCCATTCGTGACCCTCGAGGCCGATACCGTGGCCCGTCCGATGTGGCAAACCGGGAACTTTGTAATCCGGACCGAACCCAGCATCAGTGATAACTTTGCGAGCTGCGGCATCAACCGATTCACAAGGCGCGCCCAATTTCGCGGCGGCAAAGCCCGTGTCCTGCGCTCTGCGCTCGAGATTCCAGATGTCCTTCTGGCGTTGCGTCGCTTTGCCGAACACAAACGTCCGTGTGATATCTGACTGATAACCGTCTACGCCGCACCCGCCGTCCATCAAGACCACGTCGCCTTCTTTCACTTTTTGTGGCGTGCTACTGCCGTGTGGGAATGCGGTGTACTTGCCAAAGCTGCAAAAGACGCCGCCTTGCACACCGAGGGCGCGAAACGCGCTCGCACAATTACCGGAAAACTCAGCCTGCGTCATACCCTCGCGCATGCTCTCGACCGTCGCCCTGTAGGCAACAATAGTAATGTCGTTCGCACGCTGCATCAGCGCGATCTCAGCAGGTGATTTGAACATACGACCGCCCGCCGTGACCGGAGTGGCGCTAACGAATTGCAATCCTGGAGCGGCCTGGCGGATTCCGTCGAAAAGGAAAAAGCGCACCCGCTCTTCCATACCTACGCGACCAGTGCGTATGCCGCGGTCACGAAAGATCTCGGCGACGCGCTTGTAAGGACTTTCGTCTTCTTCCCAGGTACGGATATCGTCGCCAATCTTGATCAACTCGCGCGCTCGCGCTTCCTCAAACTTGGGACACACCCACGCAATCTCCCCGCGAGCGGGAATCACCATGGCAAACATGCGCTCGCTGGTACCCCAGCGCATGCCGGTGTAATAAAACATGGTCGCACCGGGCTCAATGTAGATGGCGTCGATGCGGTTCTTACGCATTAAGCGCCGGGCGTTTTCAATCCTGGCCCGTCGCTCGTCGAGTGAGATAGGAACAATTCCATCCGTCATTCCCCGCAGTTTTCGAATTGACTCAGGCAGGTCGCGCTGTTGAAAGGCCTCCGCCTCGGTTGTTTCCGCCCGAGCTACATTGGCGAGCAAACTTGCTCCGGCGACAGCAGCGGACAGTCGCAGGAAATCTCTTCGATCAGTGCACATGAGTTGTTTAGCTAATCAGGGGTCAAGTTGTGATTTCCGCGCGCCATGCTAACTGAGGCTTCGCTATTCTCAAAACAATTTGACGCTCAAATCAGAACCGGGAGCGGTAGCGACCCTTCCAGCCTGAAGGGCTGTCAGATAGTAGCCGTGGTCGCAGCGTAGCGAAGACCTCCGGTAGACAAGCGAAAAAAATCAGTAACCCGGAGGGTTGCCAGAAAGATTGTGGCACCCCTCCGGGGTGCGGACGAATTGCTCGCTGCTTTCCGGTGGTCTGCGCTATGCTGTGACCACCGGCTACTATCTGACAGCCTTCAGGCTGAAAGATCCGCTCGACCTTTTAACACATCCTCGGTAGCCACGGGGTCTCACTTCGGTGTAGACAGGGCCATGGCAAGTGAGACCCGGTCGCTACCGCTCCCGGTTATGACTTGACTGCCCCCTGAGATAAGGGGCTTTCGAGACTGAGTCATCACCTGAGACTCAACTGCTAAGCTATGATAGATTTCGTTTGCTCGGACAGCAGAAAGCGGCAAAGGAACCAGGTAAATGGAAAACGAAAACAATCCTCCGGAGATTTCTTACGATGTGCGCGTAAAACCGGGGCGGGCAGGGACGGATCCGAATGCTCCCGACTGGGAAGTGTTGGAATTGGAAAATGGCGAGGTAAAAAACAGCGCCGACATTTATGACAATATGACGCTCGCGGAAGCCAACCAGATTGCCGGCATGTGGAGAAAGAAGAAGGAAGAGGCTGAAACTGCAACTGAATAAGGCGGGCTCTCCGCAGGTTCGCGGGTGGGAAAATTCGAACTTTGTACTTTGAACTTTGTACTTTGAACTTTGTGCTTTCTGCCTACATCCTTTCCTTATCAGAACCGGGAGCGGTAGCGACCGGGTCGCTTCGCTGGCACTCTGCTTGTCGCAGTTGAGACGACCCGGTCGCTACGACTACACGCCTGTTGACGAGAACTGCTTTACCGCAAAGCGGTTACGGCTTAGAGCCCAGGGTTGCCGCTTCGGCTACCCTGGGTCAAAGGATTAAACGAACGCTTCAACCGCAACGCGGTTGCGTCTACTGGCGCAACCCGTTCCGGGTTGATAATGATCGGACTACTTAACCCCAGGGTTGAAGCAACCCTGGGCTTTGAGACATAACCGCTTCGCGGTACTGGTGCTACTGAGTATGGTCTTTGAGAGTTGCACTTCAACCTTGAAACCACCGATTACTATTCGTAACGAAGGTACACCGGCGCCGCAGTTAATGTGAGTAGTACGCCGTTTTGATTGGCAGTAACCGAGGAAGCGTTACCGCCGGTATGCGTTACTGTCAGGTACTGACCAGCGTTAAGCGGAACGATCAGGCGGTGTTCACGGTTTGCCGAGGTCCAGGCGGCCACCCGCAAGCTGGTACCCTTGCGGAAGAGAAGTACGTAGTCATCCGGGCCGCCCACATTAAGCCGCTTTTCGTATTGATATCCCCCAAAGAACGTTGTCAGCGTTTTGGCTGCCAAATAAGCCGGCTTAGGATCGTAAACATGCTCGCGACCTTTGTGATAGGCATTTGAAACCATGCCGAAGTGATGTTCGGGCTCATTCGGATCCGAACCATCGTCGCGCCAGTCATACCAGATTGACAATGGAATATCGTTAGCCACGTTGGTAAGCCATTGCCGCGCAAGAAAGAGGCCCTGTTTTTCTTCGCTCATGCCTGGCCACACCGAAGAGTAGCCCCACTCACCCGAAAAAATCGCAATCTTTTTTCCCTTAGGTGCGTAGGTCTTGATCAGCTCCCGCAGATGCTCATAGTCACCCGACACGAGTTCAGGATTCGAACGAAGATATGGATGAACTGACACAGCCGGCCAGTATTCGAGCAAGCCGGCCTTGAAGCATCCTTCCAAAAAGGCAAAATCCATTTCACTTACCGCGGGACCGACAAGCTTCTCATCGGGAACGGCAGCTCGAAATGCGCGCGCTACAGCGAGGGCCAGCGCGGCATACTCATTCACATTGGGCCGTGGACGCCAGAACATTTGATTGTTTGGTTCGTTCCAGGTCTCCCATATGACGCCGCGGCCGGCAAAATGTCTCGCCGCAGCAACGGCCCAACGAGCAAAGGCCTGCCGCGCCGCTTCCGTTCGCGGTGGACCACCATCGTCATAAAGCGGATTGCCATAATCCAGAATGAACAGTGCGCGGAGACCAAACGGAGCAAGCGCGGACATCAGGCGATCATAGGGCGCGAAGTCATATGTACCTTTTGCCGACTCGGTGAGGTCCCACTTGAAATCCATCCGCACCCAGCGAACGCCCGACTCAGCAAGCATTTTCATTTCACCGGGTTGAGGATCCGTGAAATGGATATTGACGCCAAAGCCATCGGGTATAACCGGAACCGAGGCGGACGGATCTCGCCGAAACGTGGCATCTCGCTCGCGACCACAGCCGGACCACGGCACTGCCGCCAGAATTACGAGTAGTGCGAGCGTTGTTTGAAGTCGAAGTCTCATCCATCGGAGCATAGAACTATTGACGTTTGTCGCCAGAAAAGCGGGAACCAAGCGAGTAATTTCGTTTAGAGGCGGGCACCGCCCGCCGGCGCAATTCGCGATTCCACGCGGCTTGAACCGGGGGGCGATGCCCCCTCTAAACGAACATTGGAACGGAAGCCTTACTTAAGTCTTTCTGGCGATCCCGGTGTCTTGGCGGTTAATCCAAGAAAGCGCAAGCCTGAGACTTGTGGAAGCTAGGCGATTCTGGGTTGTGATAATTCTGGGCCCGGGCGGAGATCCTTAACTGAAGGCCTCGATGGTGCGGTAAGCGAAGAACTCTTCAGCGCGGATTCGGCCATCCTAAGTCGCTGACGCCGGCTGATGGCCCAGTTTCCAAACCACTGCAACCATGCTTGACTGGCCCAATCCCATTCGCCCAAATACTCTATGGGCGCGGCGCCCGTAGCTTTCTTGAATCGATAGACGCCAGGATTTACAACGGGATCGATCCCGCCAAGATCCGCAGACTGCAGATGAAGAAGCTGGCAATGCTGGACGAGCGCCCAAATCACTGGGTATGAGGCATGCAGCTCACGCCCCTGCTCCGTCGTTGCCGAAAGCACAGCCGTTGCCCGGTCGCCGAAAATCAGCCAACCATGCAGGCTGACCAGTTGACCGTGCTCATTGTCGCCTCGATAGATCACTATTTGCTGTTTCAAGTGTTTGAGGAGGTTTTCAAACTCATCTCTGGAATGTTGCTCGTCCAGGCCTTTCAGAGACTGCATCGAGTCATAGGCTGAAACGATCTCATCAACGCTTGGGTCGGTCCACTGCTGAACGGTCAAATTCCCTACCCTGCCCCGGCGCAGATTCCTGCGCCAATTTCGCTGGCAACCCGCAAGCAACTGGCTTTCTTCCTGAGAAAGATCGAGCTTCATTGAGTAACTCGTGGTCAGGCTGAACCACGACCTGCGCCAACCCTGCGCATTCAGTTTCAAGGTGTCTTCAACGTCTCGTTGGCGGTCGCAACGGAAGCGGCAGTAGACTCGCTTCAAACCTGTCGCCTGCTTTATTGCCCGCTGGAGGCTTTCGTCACAAACCGAGAGGTCGCCAACCGGCCCGCCTTCGCTCCATATCAGTCCGAATCCAAGTGGATACCGTCGCAATAGACCCAACATCATGGCGAGGATCTCGCCGTGCTCATTGCGGGCGACCCAACGGCATGGTTCCCAACCCAACGCACGCTGGTACTCGCCCCAGGCGTAGATCTGAAAAGGCGAATAGTCGTCAAGCCGCAGGAGAGCCTTATCCCAGGTTTTTCGCGCGACTTCATTATTCAGCAATTGCCATGTAGCCATATTGTGGGCTCAACTTACTTTCTTGACCTTTGCCTTAGGAGCCAACCCTGGCGTAACCCGTTTTTGCCACTCAATTCCGGTTACTAAGACGTGGCGGATTTGCGTCATGGGGGGCTGCGTGCCCCGGATGTATTTGGAAAACTCGGTGCGAAAGCCCGCAGGCGTGAAAACTGGCGGCACGTCGCTCAAACGCGGACGAAGGCATTCCCACAGGCTGATCTTTTGCTGCCTCAGAAACCAAAATAGCGCAACCACAAACATCACACTGTAACCGCTGATTGAAGACAGGGCCGCGCCTTGAATTCCCCATCGTGGAAGCCACGCCAGCAGAGTCACTACCATCACCAGTGCAGCGGCTATCCTGGCGATGGTGCTCAAACCCGGATGTCCCAATCCGTTGAGCCCGCTGATAATGATTGCGCCGGCGCTCCAGAGTACTGATGCGATCATTAGCAACCGCAAAACGTTGGTAACCGGTACAAACCCATCGCCATAGGCAAATTGGAGAATGTGCGGGGCCGCGATCCAAAGCGGTACCAGCAGGAACAAGTGCGCTAACAGTGTCAGGCGCAAACTTCTTGTTACCATCTGCGTGGCCTCCTCAGCTTTCTTCGAGGCCGCCACTTCCGGCATCAAGGCATCGCCCACTGACGAAGCCAGCAGGGTGGTAATATCAGACAATCTAACGGCTACGGAATAAAGCCCAATTGATGTGCTCGACCCAATTCCTACAAGCATCAGGGAATCCAATCGCCAATTCGCAAACTCCGTTAATATTCCCGGATAATCTTTTATGCCATATTGCAGGGCACTTCTGAACTCAGAAAGTTTCGGGTTCCAACTTGGGACTAACTCACGCCAGACAGCGACGAGCGATAGGATCATCGAGACGGCGATTGCCGCAAGCATGGTGTAAGTTGCACTTGCGACCGACAGTTTGCCAGTGGACCACAGCGCCACGTATCCTCCCGACTGCACGCCGAAAAAAATTAAACGCACGGCTCCAACCCAGGCGAAGCGTCGCATTCCTTCCAGCAATCCGCGCATCAGATCGGTAACCATACCCATCGGGATGATTAGCGCGTAAATTCTGACGAGCCGCATTACTTCTGGACTTCGTTCTCCGACGAGTCGCGGGATTAACAATTCCCCCAGAGCCAGAGCCAACAATCCAATCACCAGCGAATAGAGAACGGCATTTGAAAACAAGTGCGACACTGAATCAGGTCGCCTGGCCGTCCAAAACCGATATGCCTGTGGCAGACCCATTGACATGACCATGGCAAAGACACTTGGCCACGTTAGTACGATCATCAGGTCTCCACGACCCTCCGGTCCGAGTGCCCATGAACTCAGGAGACTGGTAACCACGCCGGAGCAGAGCATCAAGGCGTTCGTACTAAACACCAGTTTGATATTACGTTTCAGCATTGCATGTTTGACAAACCTTAGTTTGTCGCTTTCTTCCCTTTTGCCTTCCCGCTTATACGACAAACTTCATGAAGTTTGTCGGACACCGATTCAGGCTGCGAGTTCCACACTCGAAACGAGAACCGCTTCGCTCTTTCTCTTTAACACCTGCTGATAGAGTTGGTAAGTCTTTTCAGCAACTCTCTCCCACGAATATTGCTGAACCCGTGCCAGTCCTGCGCGCGACATGCGTTCGCACAACCCTTTATCTGAAAGCGTTTGCCGTAAGGCGCTGGCGAGGGCATCTGCATCACCTTCCTTGAAAACCAGTCCTGCGTCGCCAATGACTTCCGGTATCGCGCCGCAGGTTGAGCCAATCACCGGTACGCCGCTGGCCATTGCCTCCACAATGACACGTCCAAACTGTTCCCGAACTCTTTTGGTTGTCTGTGTAGGTATTACCAGCACATCCATCTGATCGAAATAACGAGAAACTAAATTGTAGCTAATGGCGCCCGTAAACTGAGCGCGATCAAGGAGGTCGTGATCGGCGAGGCGTCGCTCAAACTGTTCGCGTTCAGACCCGTCGCCAATGAGCAAAACTTGCCAATCTTCGTTCTTCAGTTTTACCAGCGCATCAGCCAGGACCGGAAGACCTTTTCCGGGTGACATTCGCCCGATAAAGCCGATCGTGGGCTTCCTCGCAGTTCCATTCCGAACTTCCGCGCGGGGGCAAAAATCTTTCAGGTTAACTCCATAGGTGATGAGCGGCGTCGGCTTATCAAAGCCTTTAGCCCGTAATACGTCGCTTACCGTTTTGCTGCAAACATAAGCTGCGGAAACGCGTTTGAATGCGCGTTGTTCCAGCCAGTTGAAAGGCGGTGGATAACGATGAAAGATGTTTTGGTTTACGTGCATAACGATAGGAGCTGTCGGCGCAAACCATCCACACAGAGTCAGAACTTCTGCGCATGCAACGCTGTATGGCTCGTGGCTAAGATCGATCAGATGCGGCCGATGCCGGCGCAAGGCCGCGACGATGGGGCCAGGATCGTAAGCAAATAACTGAATGTGCTTCGAAAGATAAGTCCGGGCCGTGTGCACTGAAAAAAGATCGTCGGGTGTCGCCTCAACTTCCATTTCTGCTTCGCGCCAGCGCGGAGTCGTAACCACTTCAAGATCCACGTCGGGATAGCAGCGCACGAGTGCGCGTTCCCGCTGGCGCAGTGCCGGGGTCAAGCTTGAATGAGCAATACGCAATACGCGCATCTTCTCGCCTCCAATTTGGTGATTGTCTGTTGCCGCCATGTTTAACCTCTGACTGGAATAATCGAATTTGGAGCGGGCAAACTTCGAAAACCGCGCGCTCTTTCTGTACTTAATTCATCAAAGAGGGTCAGATACTGTGCCGCAATTTTTTCCCAGGCATAGCCTCCGGCCGTGGCCAGCCCTGCCTCGCGTATGCGGGCCTGAAGAGCCGGGTCGCTCAGAAGCCGGTCTAACGTTGCGGCGATCGCCGTCGGGTCGCGATCGATGTGAAACCCATTCTCACCGTCGCGCAGATAGTCTTCGATGCCGCCGACCGGTGAGGCCAGCACCGGGAGGCCGGAAGCCATAGCTTCGAGGCAAACAAGCGCGAACGTTTCGTATAGAGTGGGAAGCACAAAAGCATCGGCCGCCGGATAAATCTTCGGTAAATCGCTTCGTCCGCCGGCAAAGATTACGCGTTCGCTTACGCCCAATGTCTGGGCCAAACGCTTGAAAGGAGCCACGGTGTCGTTTCCCACCACCAGGAGGAAAGCTGTCGTTTTCATTTCCGCCAGTGCTTTGATTGCAAACTTCAGCCCCTTGATCCGGTATCGACCGCCGACGAAGAGCACAAGTGGGACATCCTGAGGAATGCCAAAGCTAAGGCGAACCGCAGCTCTGGAGTGTGCATTCCGCGGATTGAAACGAGCGAGATTTATGCCGTTAGGGATGGTTACGATCCTGTCGTCGGGGACGCCGTAATACTTCTTCAGGTCTTTGCGCACGCGCTCCGAAATTGCGACGATCCTGCGATAGCGTCCGCCCCCCAGCATCCACCGGTCGCGCAAAGCAACCCAAAGGTTGATCGGATTCAGCAGCCAGCCGTAGTAACCTCCGCCTCGCTTCTCAGCAAGGCACGCTCGATTCACCGCGTGCACGACGCACACGTCACCGATCAACGAATCGCCGTGGCTCACCACAATCTTCTTTCCGGGGCTTCGCCATACGCGCCAGGTGGCGATCAGGGTGAATAATGGCACCGCAAAGAGGGCGGCCAGATGCCGCGAGGGCAATTGCATGCTCCAACGAGCCAGCCAGGACGCAACCAGAGCAACTCCATTCCTCCCGTCGGCTTCGGTGGTCTGCGTGGTTACGACGCGCGCGTCAATTCCGTGGGTTAACCACGCACGGTGCAACTCAAATGCAACGCACTCAGCCCCGCCGGCTAAGCCTATCTCCATCGCGACTTGTAAGATAAATAATTGGTCCATTCTCCCCCTAAGTAATCCGCTAATCTTCCTTTGTCGTTTGGCCTTCCGATAAACTCCGATATCAGCTCCTTCGGTTCGTGAACGAGAAACTAAAGTTTACCGCCCCATCAATGGCCACAGGTTCCAGCTTCAACTTCACATTCGGGCAGTAGAATGTCTGCAGCTCCGACAGGTAACGTTTCGCGGAGAAGTGTAATGCGACGTGAGTTTCAGCTTGCTCTGCGAGCTCCGCCATAAGCGCCGGCTGGCAGATCAGATAAACAACAGCATCGGCCAGAGCCTGTTCATCCCCCTGCGGAATCAGCCAGCCGTTTCTGCCGTGTTCGATAATCTCAGGAATTCCGCCAGACGCGGCCGCTAACATTGTGGTACCGCAGGCCATAGCTTCCACGGCTACTAAACCGAATGGCTCGGCCGATGAATTTATGACGAGTAAATCGAGCGCCTGCATTAACCCCGCAACATCTCTTCGAGAGCCGGTGAATAGCACGCGTTCCGCAATCCCCAGGTCGCGGGCAGTTTTTCTGAGTAACGCAGCGTAGTCTTCATCTCGGTTGAAGAGTGGGGCTCCTACAATCAGTAACGTGGCCCGTGGAATCTGAGTCAGCACCTGAGCAAAGGCGCGAACGAGTTCAAGCTGTCCTTTCCGCTGGGTTAGTTGTCCCACAATACCAATCACAGGGTCAGCCTGGTCTAATTTGAATTCGTCGCGGATCTCTTGTCTCGCAGTTTGACTCGGCTGAAACTTCTCCAAATCGATCGCGTTAAGAATGGGCTGCACCCGTTTCTTCAAAGGAAAAAACCTACCAACAAAGTTATCAGCGACTGCCTGGGAAACGGCAATCATTTGTGTTCGCGGCGAGACAAATGCAGAGGCGCGAATCACGCTGCTTAATGGATGGCGCGGCAGCAAATCGTGCAGATGCCAAACGACTCGAATTTTCAAACCAAAGGTTGCTGCTGTTGCCACCAGTCCAGCGCGGATGCTGTTCGCATGAATCAAATCGGGTTTGATACTGATAACTTTCTGCCGAAACTGATGAATTACGAGCAGGAACGATCTGAGATAACCGATGAGGTGGTCGACCCGCCAGGTAAATCGCGCTTGCAGGCTCGCTACTGGCGCAACAGGCGTAAGCTCTGCTGCCAGTTTCATTAGTGGTCCATCTTCAGGACATACCACTACCGGATCAAACCTTTCGCGATCCAGCCGCGCCAGGATCATCAGCAGCAAGCGCTCGGCGCCGCTTGCCTGACCGGTGTGGTTGTAGAAAAGAATCTTCATTCCGCTAATATTGACCTCTGTTCGCTTACCTCTGACCTCTGACTTCTGACCTCTGACCTCTGGTTATGCCGATGCCACTTTGCTTTGGTCAACGCATAACCACCCAAAGCTTTGGCAATGAACTTTGCCATGTTGTCGCGCCGGCCCAGTGGCACGCGCCAGCGCGAGTGCATTCTGTTACCGCCCTTCCATACAGACCATGACGCGTGGTAGCCGCATTCTTTGCTCAACTGTTCCAGACGTTCATCGCATTCGCCGAAAGGCCAGGCCATCAGATCCACGCGCCTTCCGGTTATTGAACTAAGAAGCCGCCGTGATTCAGTAAGTTCAAATCGAGCCTCGTCGGCCTTCAGACGCGTAAAGTGACGATGCCAGAGACCGTGTGCGCCAATGGTCACCAACGGGTGTTTGGAAATCTCCCGCAGTTCGTCCGGCGACAGAAAGCCTTCGCGACCAAGAAAACCTGCTGTCACGAACAGCGTGATCGGCAACTGATACTTTTCCAGCAGCGGCAGCGCTACAGTCAGATTGTCGAGGTAACCGTCGTCAAAAGTGATGGCTGTAAGGCGATCGCTTTCGGGAGCGTGCAGTGTTTCCGAAAGTCTGGCCACCCGGCGCCAGTGTTCAAGCCAACGCAATTGCCGCTCGAAGCGTTCAGGTGAAATATCAATGTCGCCCGGCAAAGGATCTGCCGGCGCGCTAATCGTGTGATAAACGAGAACTGAATGCATGACTTTGCTTAAATCAGAACCGACTCGCGCGGTTCGCTCCTTCGCAGTTGTTCTGCGCTAATCCAGCCCACCAGCAACCAGCCAACCGGCGCTACCGAGTAGAGCGTGAAAGTATTTCCGAAGAAACTGTTAAGAATTAGCGCCGGCATTAGCGCAGTGACCACGCGCGACACCTGCGCTTCGCGTGAACCACGAGCGGTTGACCGGAAGTGGCGCCAACTTAATAATGCCGCGCGCCCTAATATCCACATGAACAGCAATCCCGCCGGCAGACCGCAGCTGACGACTAGCGAAATGAAATAGCTGTCAACAGAAGGCAGGTCATAACTAGTATCAAAGCGCAGGGCGCCGAGCGAGGTCGCTCCCAATCCCATGCCCAGAGGATTGTGCGGTATGGTCTCCGTGGCAAACTTGGTCCAGATTTCGAAGCGCTCGAGCAAGCTACCTTCTTCAGTCGGACGCAGGACTCCTTTGGTAGTGTGAGTCAGAAGGCCCTGAACTCTTTCATTCTCACCATGACTAAGGACGTCGTCGTTGGTAGGAGCTTTTGCCACAGCCACAATCAAAAATCCTGCCGCGACCACCACCATGAAACGCATAACCATCGCTCGCCAGCTTTGTGCTCCCATCGCGACGAGGATTAGTGTGCCGAAAAGCAGACCGAAGAGTGCAGTGCGTTGACCGGTTAACAGCAGCATCACGGTTAATGCCATTCCACACATCAGCCAGCCGCCACGCTTGAGATAACCAACCGCGCCCGCGCAAAAACCAAAAGCAATGATCGCCCCAACCTGTATGTACCGCCCCCATTCTTCAGCGCTGCTGTAGGTCGCCAGCGCACGTTTAATGTTGCCCACTGCGATTGAGCTATAGGCGTCCGTGCTGTCGACCCAGGTTTGTTCAAAGCTGGGAAAGCCGTAGGTCAGTTGATACAAACCGTAAAGCGAAGTGATCAGTCCGAGCACGACTACCAGTTGCAGCCCCCTGGTCAGAAACTCCGGTTTTATGTCTTGCCCGAAGTAGAACCACGCCACGGGAACCAGATAGAACAGTGCGCCTGCAAGACCGACGGACAGTCCACCCTGAATAGGATTGAAGATCTGAAGGAAATAGATAGAAGCAAGGATCGAGACAAGCCAGGCCAGCGGCGTCGCATGAAAAACTCTCAGTTTCTGCCGCTGCAAGAGCAAAAGGAACCCCAGGAATGTAACCAGCGGCGTAATAAGGTGAATCGGATCTGTAGCGGTATAAGGGAGGAAGAGATACTGGACACGCCGGAGAAAACCTCGCAGCGGCTCAAAGAGCATCATGCCAAACAAGCCCGCTTCGAGGCTGACGAGCATAGGCACCGCCAACGACCACGCAACCGCGCCAAGACCCACCCAACGCAAGGCTTCCCCGCCGGCATTCACCGCCCAAACGGCGAGCGCCGAAAGGGGCAGCGTCGCCATTGGCCACAGCTTTGTCGGCCCGTGCGGCTTACGTCGTTCGATCAGGACCTGGCTGCTCATAATTGTGATTGATATTTCTTTGGGATGTCGTGCCAGGCACTACTCAGCTCGCACGGGCCACTGCCAACCTGGGCCAAACTCGCGCTGCGACATTGCCGGAGAGTAATCGCGCACCTGTAGTCAGTTCACTGGCACATGACGACGGAGCTACCGAGCTAAGAAACTGCAACACACGAAACGCGAAGACCCTGGTATCAAACTTCGCCGCATGCCTGCGCAACACCTGCTGATGCCAGAAGTGACCCTCAAGCTCTTCGATTGCCTTCACCAGGGATGCGCTCTCGGGCTTGTCGAAAAAGACTCCAGTAACGCCGTCAATGACGGTCTCAATTGCGCCGCCACCACGAAATGCGATTACCGGGCGACCCGCTGCGTTAACTTCAAGCGGCACCATGCCGAAGTCTTCTTCCCCTGGAAACAAGAGTGCCCGGCAGCGGCTGGCGTAGTGGCTCACCAGGTGGTCGGGCTGTCGTCCGAGAAATTCAGTCTTAGGCCCTGCAAGTTTTTGGAGACGTTTGCGATCCGGACCATCGCCGATAATCACCAGGCGTCTACCCAGACGATTGCATGCTTCGATCGCCAGATCGATGCGCTTGTAGGGTACGAGCCGCGACAGCACGAGGTAGTAGTCATCAACTTCGTTCGACGGCTGAAACCTGTCCACATCGATGGGCGGAGGAATCACCACTGCGTCGCGACCGTAAATCTGTTTAATGCGTCGCGCCACTAGCTGCGAATTGGCGATGTAATAGTCTGGTTGTTGCGCGGCGCGCAGGTCCCACTTTCTTAATCCCCACAAGGCCAAAGGCAACATTGAGCGCGCAGCTCCACCAAAGCTCTCCCGGGCCACGTAATCTTCGTAACGCCAAACCCAACGCATCGGCGTATGGCAATAGCAAACATGAACTGCGTCGCGTCGCCGGCGCACTCCCTTCGCGTAGCCGGAACTGCTGCTGAAAATCAGGTCGTATTTGGAGAGGTCGAAGTGCTCGACTGCGAACGGGTACAACATGAAGTACTCGCGAAAGCGACGTTCGATGCCCGGCAACCTTTGCATGGCCGAGGTACGAATATCCGCGGTGCGTAGTTGGTGCGGCAGCCGGTGCGGCAGAGCTACCGTGGTGTATATCGGCGCCGACGGAAAAGAATCGTGCATGGCTAACGCCACGCGTTCAGCCCCACCCATCTGGATAAAGTAATCATGTACGAGTGCAATTTTTGACAACATAAACACCTCTAGCGGTCTACCTAACTAAAGTAAGAATTAGGCGGGGTTTTCACACTAAAGTGCTGGAATTGAAGTTCAGGAGACGCAGTTGCTATGAAAAACTTTTGACTGCGACAGCGGCGCAGTAAACAGGCGCCGGATGCAACTCTTATAGAGACCAGCGAGTAACTTCGCCCGATGCTATGCCGTTATCCAGCAGGGCTGCGCCGGAAGACTCGATCGACACGGGGGCGCTAAGGCCAATCCATCTGAAGTAATCGTAGTAGTGCAGCGTTCGACAGGTGGGCCAAAGAACCCTTTCCCGTAACGTAGTTTATAAGACTCGGAATGGCGGGGTATTTTCAGTTAGGAAAGATGGATCGGCTGGTTATTCGTCGCATTAGCGACGATTGATTTTGCGATGCGCTAATGCGACAAAAATTGTCAGTTTATCGACACTCTTTCGAGCCAGCATTCTCGCCAAAATAGAAACGATTGGCGCGGGCAGAGACGATGACAAATACCGTCACACGTCGCACCTTCCAAAAGCACGGTGTCTTTTATTTTACGTTGTCGCGGGGTAGCTTCCAGCACAATGTTTTCTACTCGGTCCTGTACGCGCAGGACCTGTCCGCAGAAAGTCATCATGGTCGGAGCGAAGAGCAGGTTTTGATGTTTACCGGCAGAGTCGAGTGTCTGCTTAATCTGCGAAAGCGATTTCACTCGAACTAACTCACCAGGCTGGAGGTTGAGAGACTGTCCGCGGAAGTCTCCGGCTTCGCCCGCTACAAAGCGCCACGATTTCATTTGGCAGACGTGAGCTACTTTATTGTAGAACGCAATCAGTAAGCTTTGAATGAAACGCACAATCGAGATTCGATTGTATTTGAGATCCCAAAGATATTGCTTCGGCTCCCACCAGGGCAAAGGCATCGAAGCGTTGAGAATCTCCGTGGATTGGCAAAAGAAGTTACCGTCTCTCATTGCCAACGATTCAAGGTCCGCCCGGCAGACTTTGGGAATATGAAATCCGTTAGATGACTCCGCTGAGCCGCTGCGCTTCAGCCATGCTTCTTTCCAAAAAATGAGGCAAGCCCGGCCGCAACCGCTATGACTGCTGCCATCGCACCGCGCTTCTTCGAGAAACACGGTATTCTCAAACTGCCGCATTTCCTGATCGTCTACACACGTTTTAAAGGCCTGCGCAGAAACTCTGAAGGTCTTGCCACAGAACTTCAGCATCTCCGGCATGAAAGGAAGACTATCGAGCGTCCCCTTCTCGTTCAGGGTTGCAAAGATTTCAGCTTCGGAGCGTACTTCAACCAGATCTCCCGGTAACAATTTACGAGACACAGAGTCTGCCCGAAGAGTTTGCGTCGTAGTTGCCATGGCTCAGCTTGCCCCCCGCGCCAACAGAATCGCCGGAATGGTCCTGAGGAGAATCATGCCGTCTAGCCCAAGCGACCAGCGATCGATATATTCCAGGTCGAGTTCCATCCATTGTTCGAATGACAGATTGCTGCGGCCGGATACCTGCCAGAGGCAGGTTAGTCCGGGCTTAACGCTAAACCGTCGCTTCTGCCACGCTTCTTCCATTCGCAGCGCATCACGCACCGACAAAGGTCGCGGTCCAACAATGCTCATGTCGCCAAGCAAAACATTAATCAGTTGGGGTAGTTCATCTATGCTGGCCTTGCGCAGCCATTTGCCGACGCGCGTCGTGCGCGGGTCTTTACTAATCTTGAAGATCGGTCCTGACTTTTCATTCAAATGCTCGACTTCCTGCATTCGTGCTTCGGCATCGGCGCACATGGTGCGAAATTTGATCATGCGAAAGCGTCGTTTGTTGAAGCCCACGCGCCCTTGAATGAAGAACACAGGTCCTTTGGAGTCAAACTTGATCGCCAGGGCGACAAACGCCAGCAGGGGAAACAGCAATACCACCATGACCGACGCGACTACGACGTCAATCAGCCGCTTTATTTCGGTTCGCCATGTCATCGGAGGTGCGCTGTGCAGCGACAACAACGGCGTTCCTTCAAACTCAGAAGTGCGCGACCGAGCCAGCCGGTGCGGAAAGTTGTCCGACAATAGGTGGACCATGATGCCTTGTTCTTCCAGCAGATTGATTGCTATCTCTATTTGCGAATACTGCGACTTGATGGGCAGAGCGACAAAAACCTCGTCAATGACGTCGTGGGCAATAATCTGTGGCAAGTCTTCCACGCCGCCGAGCCGCGGGACGTCCTTCAACCCATGGCCATTGAAATTTGTCTCATCGTCAACGTAGCCAATGATGCGATAGCCGAGGTCTGTTCGCTGTCTGATCTCGTTAGCAAACCAGCGCGCGCGTGGCCCGCCACCCACGATCAGCAAAGTCTTGAGATTGTGTCCGCGCAGCCTCAAACGCCGCAGGTTCAGGCGCAATAGAACCCGCATGACGCCAATCAACGCAAACCCAATCACGCCCACCGTGGCCGCCGTCTCGAGTGTGATGGTTGGCCAACGTCCGATATGGGCCACGACCAATAGCGTTATGGAAGCGAGAAACACCGCGCGGCCGATCTCTCTGAATTCATCCAGGCCCTTGCTAAGCCGATGGGAGCGGTAAACGCCCTGCAAATTGAAGATCAGGTACCAAACAACCACCATCAGAACACCAAGCAACGCGTTTGCGACCTTGATTCGGGATGAGAAGAAATCGATAACGTACGCCGGAACTGGCTGCGTATCTTGAGGCGCGTAGGTAACTATGATCGACAGACTCAGGGCACAGAGCATCAAGCCGAGGTCGCTGACCTTTAAAAATAGATTCGCAAGTTGTCCATGCCGAGGGATCATAATTCTTCCGTTATGTTCTAGAGACTATGGCTGCCGTTAATTCCGATGCCCGATGGGCTCATCCTGTCGCTCATTTTCCCTAAAAGGCCCTCGCCTTTAAGGAAAGTCTTGAACGCTTCTTCACAAAACGACAAACTCAAGTTTGCCATCGAATAGTTATCAGCGGATTAACGGGTTCAAAAACAATGAAGCGAGGCTCGCAATCCTCACGTAGCGTTCAAGCTTGCTGATGCGGTTTCGGGGCACCAGGATCATGTCTCCCGGCTGCAACGTGAGATCATTTTCCAGATCCCTGGTCCGCGTCAGCGTTTTGAAGTTCAGACTTCTAACTTCTGCCGTGTCGGCGTTGAGCTTTCGAAACACGAGAATCTGTGATGACTTGGCGCTATCTTTGAAACCCCCGGCCATCAAAACGGCTTGGACCGCGGTCAATTTTTCGCGCAGTTCAAGTTTCCCTGGCTGGACCACTTCGCCGGCCACCACCACATAGGGCTTTTGAAACTCTTTTAAAATTACTATCAGTTCAGGCGACTCCAATCGTGTTCTTACTTGCGCCAGAATCAGATTGCGAACCTGGGCCAGGTCGCGACCTGCCACTTTTACTTCTCCGCCAATCTGGAGAGAGATATAGCCGTCGGGTTGCACGGTGACAGTCTGATTAAATTCGGGCGTGTAGCGATATTGAATGTCCAGCACGTCGCCGGGGTTCAGCGTGTAGCGGATGTCATTGCCAAACGCACCCAGCCTCGGCGGCGATTGTGGTTGCGCCGATTGTTTTTGTGCGGCTACAGCCAGACTTAGGGTGAACGTCACTAGCGCGATGGCTACAATTCTTCTCATGAGCACGATGCGACCTCTATTACAGCCTGCGGTATAACCAATCAGGCACGGGATATTGTCTTTGATTAAGAACCAATCCGAGGAAGTTTCCCCCGGCACTTTCGATCATTTCCTGGCAATGCTGAATCTGGCGGCGGCGCGTTTGAGCCGCCTTCACTACCATGGCCACTCCGTCAATGATCGGTGCCAGAGTTGTTGCGTCTGACGAGACGGCCGGCGAAGGACAATCAATGAGTACGTAATCGAAGTTCCAGCGCAAAGCATCAAGGCAAGCTTTGCGATACTCGGAACTGGAGTCCCAATCGCTGGCTCCCGCCAAACCCCGGGCAGCCATCACGTGCGGCGACGATTCCGCAATGGATAAGGTAAGCAGATTGTCTATTTCTGTTTCTTCACAGTGGCTCGAAATGTGACTCGGATCGGCCAGGTTGAGGCTTCCGAATGCTGCTGCATCAACGTGAAGGACGCGCCTCTGAGTTTGGGCTGCTAACTCCTTCGCCAGAACATTCACGACGTAACTAACGCCTTCGCCTCGGGTTGCGGCAGTGAAAGCGACAACGCGATTACGCAGTTTTCCCTGACCATCGACGGCCTGAAACACTGTTCTGATTAGTTCAAGATAGAATCCCACTTTGATTGTTTTCCCGCTCATCTCAAAATTTGTATGGACCTTTGGTCTAGTCAGGCACCCACTCAAACTGCGGCTCGTTGATAATCTTCGGTTGCGAGAGTCTCGGTTGAGAAGGTTCTGGGCTTTCTTCTATGACGACGGCGCGCGGCGCCCGGCCATTTTTAGGGACTGAGACCAGGACTCGCTTGCCGGTTAAGTCTTCGAGTTCGCGCGGCGTAAGAACTGTATCGCGCATGAGTTCGACGACGAATACGCTGCCGACGGTGAGCAGTCCGCCGAGAACGATTCCTAGAATCAGGTTCAATAGCCTGTTGGGCCTCACCGGAAGCTGCGGTTGCGCGGGAGCTTCAGCGACGGAAACATTTGTGATCTTGTTTTCGTCCAGCTCGTCTGTGATGCGCGCCTCTTCTTCCTTCTGCTTGTAGAGCTGATAGCTCTCTCCACTCTGCTTAACCTTGCGGTTAAGATCCTCGTATGCCGCGGTCCCACCTTCCAGACGCGAAAGCTGCGCTTCGTATTGCGCTACCTGCCCCAGCAAGACTTCGTGACGGCCTTCAGCGCCCGCCTGGTCCACTCGGCCACGAGCCAGCTCGGTTTCGAGTGTCTGCCGCAAGGGGTTTAGGCCGGTGGACTGTTCGGTTGCCGTTTCATTCGACGCTCGATCAAGGGCCGCTTTCGTGGTTTTGATTTGCTGATCAACTTCCCTCACCAAACGATCGTCAGGGCGAAACTTCGTCAAAAGCTGAGTACGCCGGTTTTGCAGTTCTACGATCAGGGTATTGAGGCGTTCAGCTGAATATTGATTCGGCAAGGTCCGGCTCTGCGTCACAATGCTCGCCTGAAGGCCTTGTAACTGTTGTTCCACCTTGGCGATTCGATCGTTGACTTCCCTGAGGTACGCCTTGGTTTCCATCAATCTCGACTTAGCTTCCGCGAGCTTCTGCACAGTCTGGTCTTTCTGCTGTGTCAGCGAAATTACATTCATCGATTGCTGAAAGTTCGAGCGCTCCTTTTCGGCAGCTTGCAATTCGCCTTCATACTGATCCGCTTTCGTCTTAAAGAAGTCGTAGGTACCAGGAGGTCTATGCAACTTCAAGTGTTTCTCGAGGTAAAGGTCCTGAACCTTACGCAGCACTGCCGCGGCCGTCTCGGGTGAAGCGGAAGAGTATTTGACGTCAATGATGTTCGCCTTCTTGACTGGAGTGATCACCAGATCTTTTGCCAGACGCCGGCTCGCCTCTTCGACTTGCGCCGCTTGGGTGTGATTTACTTCTTTGAGTCCAAGCCGCGCGAGGATCGAAGTGTTGCTTTTGTATAATCCGCACTCAGTCACCACCTGTTTCAGCAGATCGTCGCTGGTAAGCAATTCAATCTCGGAATTAATCTGATTCTCAGAAACTTCATTTACGAATGGTGTGCCGCCTGAGCCGGTAGTGCGTTCCGGGGTGATAGGCACGTCGGACCGCGTATTCTTGACGAGGATCTTCATGCGCGATTCATATTCGTTAGGCATAAGGAAGGCCAGAACGCCAGAACCGAGCGCCACTATCAAAAACGTCGCGCAGATCAGTAGCTTGTGACGAAATATGACACTGGCTACATCGCGCGCGGAGATCTTCGATTGATCCGATTTGCTAGGGCTGTCGTTTTTCATAAACAATGTCTGCACATCACTTAAATGGGCAATCGACAGCCTATTCCGCTTTTTCTGGAAGTCTTCAATCCCGGGCTGAGCGATTTCAATTTTTCAAGGAATGAGAGAAATTGGAAGGCTTGTTTGGAGAAAACAGCAGAAGCTGAGACACTGCTTGAGCCGAGGCGTCCGGTATTAATTTTTAACGATCGACTATCGTGACTACTCAAAACAACCAATGACAACTACGTCCCAAACATCGACAGCGTTGCCCTCAACGGCTGACATACGAGCCTCGTTTCCAGCACTTGAGCGCACTCTCGATCGAAATTCGGTTGCATATTTCGATGGGCCCGGTGGCACACAAGTTCCCCGTAATGTTGTGGAAGCGATGGCCGATTATCTGTACCACCACAACGCGAACACGCATTGGGCGTATCCAACCAGCGAAGAAACCGACGCCGCGCTGGAGAATGCGAGGCACGCCTGCGCCGATTTCTTGAATGCATCACCCAGGGAAATAGCGTTTGGCGCAAACATGACTACGCTTACATTCCACCTCGCAAGAACGCTGGGAGCGCAATATGGACCTGGCGATGAGATTGTCGTTACCGAATTGGATCATCATGCGAATGTGGCGCCCTGGCACCGGCTGGGAGTTGAACGTGGCGTAAGGGTGAAGACGGCCAGCATGGACGCGGACACGGGTCAGTTAGACTGGGAAAGCTTCGAGCAGGCGATAACCAAGAGAACCAGGCTGGTTGCAATCGGCGCTGCCTCAAATGCGCTGGGGACGATCAACGATATCAGCCGAGCGATCCAAATCGCGCGCCCCGTCGGCGCGCTTGTTTTCGTAGATGCGGTCCATTACGTGCCGCACGTCCTGACAGATGTGCGAAAACTCGATTGCGATTTTCTGAGCATGTCAGCCTACAAGTTCTATGGGCCACATATTGGAGTGCTTTTCGGGAAGCTCGCGTTGCTCGAATCAATGGACTTCCCCAAATTAATCCCCGCTCCCGACGCTGCGCCGGAGAATGTTGAGACGGGTACGCAGAATCATGAAGGCATAGTGGGCACGGGAGCCGCCATTGATTTTCTCGCATCGCTAGCGAGCGGCGTTTCGAGGCGACAGCAATTGGCAGCAGCCTACGCAGGGTTACACGAGCGAAGCGCGGAGTTAACACGAAGACTGTGGAACGGATTAGCCTCAATAAATAGCGTTCGGCTGTATGGTCCCTCACCCGATCTGCCGAGAACGCCAACGGTTTCGTTTACCGTTGATGGCGTAGCCTCGACGGAGGTGGCGCGCAGACTTGCCGCAGGCGGGTTGTTTCTTTCGCACGGGGATTTTTATGCGGCAACGATTGTCGAAAGGCTGAAGCTTGGCGAGGAAGGACTCGTTCGTGCCGGGTCTGCCTGTTACACAACCGCGGAAGAGATCGAACGATTAATTGAAGGCGTGAATGAGATCGTCAAGACGAGATAAGCCACGGATAAACGCGGATAGAACGCGGATCTGAAAAAGCTAAAAAAGAAATTGTCAGTTGGACTAGCGGTTCAACCCTACGTTTCGTTGCCTTGGCGTGTCATGTCTTCGTCCGTATCCGCATCCTTCCGCGTTCATCCGCGGCAAAATTTTCCCGTACGATTCACTTGCGAACCGCATTGATGAAATCAGCCAGCAGCCCGTAAGCAGTACTTTGCAAGTTTGGTCGATGAGAAGTAATCGTTAGGCCCGGCATCATATCCAGTTCAAAATGAACCGCCAGCGAAGTGCCCCTGACATTTCCAAGCGGATCGCTCAACGCAATTTGTTCGGGCCTGACCGTCGCAGCGAGCTTTCCATTCTCCGCTAACCTTCCTCTGGCAACGAGCTTGAAGGGTTTCCCCTCCGCTCGCGCGGCCTGCACCTTGCCCGGGCTGAGCTCACGAATCCCTTCTCTATTCACGTCATCTGGTTTCAACGGAATGTTCAATAGCACATTCGCCAACGCGCAGACTTTGACTGTCGAATCCCAGCCGTCAATGTCATGACTTGGATCCGTTTCAGTAACACCCAGGTCCTGCGCCGTTTTCAATCCTTCCGCAAAAGAACGTCCCGCCTCCATCGTCTCGATAATCACATTGGTAGTTGAGCTAAAGACTCCGCTGAAGCCGCGAAGCTTAACTGCGGGCAAAGTCTCACGGAAAAGGGAAAATACCGGCGCGCTGTCGAGTACGGTTGCCTCAAAGAGAAAACGCTTTCCTGCCGACCGCGACAGTTCGTTCAACTCCCGAAAGCCGTGAACCAGCACACCCTTGTTTGCCGTAATTGCATGCGCCCCTGATTGCAGGACCGCGCGGAGATAATCGATTGCCGGTTGGCCGGAGTCAGGATTGAGTGAGGTTGTCTCAAACACAACGTCCGGCTGCGCAGACAGGAGCCAGTCGCTTACGCTATTTGAAGTTGACGAATGTTCTGAGACGAGTAGGTTTGAAAATAATTCTGTGACGTCAAAACCCGCCCGGCCTTCTGATCCATTGGGTTTTGCGAGCCAGCCAATCCGCCGGCTGGCCACCCCGGTCACCCGAAACTCGATCCCGTAGAGGTCGCGTAACTCTTGCGATTTCGCCACCAGCAGGCGCGCCAGCGCACGTCCCACATTGCCGAAACCCAGAAAACAGAGGTTGTATTGTTTCATTCGTCTTTCTGATCTGCGCGTCGTATTATGGTGCTCAACAACGGTCGACAGGATTTACAAGATTTACAGGATGGAAATCAAAAAGAAGTCTGACGGTTGAGCGCCGGGACTCCAGCCATATTCAACGGCAGTACTGATTAAAGTTTTATCTTGTAGATCCTGTTAATCCTGTCTAATCCAACTTCATGAAACAATACCACGATCTGCTGAAATCAATTCTGGCACACGGCAAAGAGCATCACGATCGCACCGGCGTCGGAACGCTCTCGCACTTCGGATATCAAACACGGTTTGACCTGCGCGACGGCTTTCCGATTGTAACAACAAAGAAGATTCCCTTTCGCTGGATTGCCGAAGAATTATTCTGGTTTCTTTCCGGCGATACGAACGAAGCGAACCTGCGCGCAAAAGGAGTGGACATCTGGGCGGAGTGGGCCGACGCAGAACATACGCAGCGTTTCGGCCGTGACGCCGGTGATCTGGGTCCGGTTTATGGTTATCTGTGGCGATCTTTCGGCGGTGATTATCCAGAGCGCAACGGAGTGGATCAAATCGCAAATCTGCTTGACGAGATTCGGCGCAATCCAAATTCAAGACGATTGATTGTGACCGGGTGGGACCCACGCCAGGCTGACAAAGTGGACCTTCCGCCTTGTCACACGTTGTTTCAGTTCAAGTTGGAAGGCGGGCGAGTGCTGCACTGCCAACTTTACCAGCGGTCGGCGGATGCTTTCCTGGGTGTGCCTTTTAACATCAGCTCGTATGCCTTGTTAATGCATCTGATTGCGCACGTTTGTGATTTGGAGGTTGGCGAATTTGTCTACACACTCGGTGATTATCACATTTACCAGAACCACATCGAGCAGGTTGAGGAACTGCTAGCGCGCGAGCCTTTCCCTTTGCCGAAACTCGAAATCCTCGATCATATAAAGCGCCTGCGTGGGCTCGAAGGCTTGCTTGAAATGCGCTACGAGTATCTCAAGATGGTGGGTTATCAATCACACGGAAAGATTGCCGCGGCGGTGGCGGTGTAGGGAGCTTGCGGCTTTGCCGCCTTCCGAGTGGAAAGGCTCTGCCTTTCCACAAATGCTTTCCGTTTTTGAGGCTGTGCCTCGGCTAACGGCCAGAGGCGTAGCCTCACCTTCAATTGACCCACTCCGGAAAGGCGAAGCCTTTCCGCACGGAGAGCGGCAGAGCCGCACAAATATATGATCGTCGGAATTGTCGCAGTAGATAGGAATGGAGCGATTGGCAAAGGCGGGAAACTGCCTTGGCACTATTCTGCCGATATGAAGTTTTTTAAGGAGACGACTATTGGGAACGCTTGCGTAATGGGCTATAAGACCTGGCTAACTCTGAAGAAGCCCTTGCCAAACCGGCTGAACATAGTCTTGAGTAGGAAGGCAGAGATCGAGCCGCAAGAGTCGATGGTGGTTCTGCGAGACGTCGAATCAGTGCTTTCAATGGCCATGGATCTGAAATGCGATCTCTTCGTGATCGGCGGCGAGCAGGTTTACCGATCTTTTCTTCCATACATCGAGAAGTGGATCGTTACCGAAGTGCCTCTGGTGATCGAAGGCGCTGAAACGTTTGTGCCCGAGAATTATCTGAAACGATTTCAGCCAACAGGATCCACGACCATAGATAAGGATCTTAGCGTTTCGTTCTACGTTCGAATAGAAGATTAGTAAACGGCCTTTAGGAACTTAAGGCCCTTGATTGGGCGGAAATGCTTCGCATTCTTGCTGACCAATTCGAGATCTTTTTCCTTTGCTGTGGCCGCAATGAGCGCGTCAGCGAGCATCAGACCATGAGATCGCGAGTATTGCTTTAATGCCTGATAGGCCTCACGGCCGATGCCGTCGGACAGCTCCTGGATTTCAAAAAACTTAATGAATTTTTCTATGACCAACTGATCTCTGCGATCCCGCGCTCCGACCATCAACCGCATAGCCGAGATGCGGCCGATAAAGATCTCTCCGTTCAAGCTGTCAACAAAATCAGCGGCATCAGAGTTGCCCCTCGAAATATCGATCAGCACATCTGTATCGATGAGAAAATCCGGCATTGCTAATAGCGCGGCTCGCTGCGAAGCTTCCGAACGTAGGCGAGACCGCCCCTTATATCCTTGCGGTCTTTCCAAAGGCCAAAGAATTCAGAGGAACGAACAGATGGTCTCCCGTTCTGTCTCCGCAAATGAACTTCGCCTTCAGCACCTTCCTGAATACGTTCGCTTTTCCTTAAAGGTTTGAACACGCCGTTCTCATATCTCACTTTTATCTCTCGCATATTCGATTCGCCTCAGCCTCAGCGATAAGCACAATCCTTGAAGCGGCAGAAAACCGCACTGCTCCTCCGGCAAGCTCGTGAATGCCAGCGGCATGAGGAAATACTATTAGCTCAGGTAAAGAAGCTCAAGGGCTTTATGCGGAGTCACACTGGCCTAGCCCAGCGGACCCGTATTACTCAACTTCAGATCCAGCACATCATGCCGCGTGATTATTCCCACGATGCGGCCATACTCTTCGACCAACACTGCGGGACTGGTTTGTAAGCGCTGGGTTACCTCCTGTGCGCTGGCATCAACGTCGACCGTGGGAAAGCTTGCCTCCATAACTTCACTCACCGGCGAATCAAGCAAATGGCGATCGCGCACAACCTTTGCCAGCACACGATTTTCCCGCAGCGACCCAACTGGCTTCCCTTCTTCGAGCACGGGAATCTGAGTGAGGCCCAGTTCATTCATCTTGGCGAGCGCCTCACTGAGCTTGTCGGGAGGCGACACCCAAACGAGTGCTTGAGGCGCGTTCGCCGCCTTGGTTCCACTGATCAGGCCGGCAGTCATCTTCTGCGGCTCGAGCAAACGCTTCTCTTTCAGCCACTCATCCGAATGGTGCTTCGTCAGATAGTGTTCGCCGGTGTCGCAGACTATGAACACCACAACTGCGTCTTCATCCAGATCGCGCGCAACGCGCAAGGCAGCAGCCAGGTTGGTCCCGCTCGATCCACCGCAAAAGATTCCCTCGGTGCGACCTAACTGCCGCGACATTTCAAACGACTCACCATCCGTTATATTGATTACCTCATCGATGTATTTGATATGAACGTTTGGCGGCACAACCTCCTGCCCAATTCCTTCCACGAGGTAGGGGGTAGTTTCAATTATTTTGCCCGTGTCCTTATAAGTCTTAAAAATCGAACCATAGGGATCGGCGCCCACCACTTTAATTTTCGGATTCTTCTCTTTCAAGAATCGGCCGGTGCCGGAGATGGTACCCCCGGTTCCTATTCCGGCGACAAAGTGGGTGATCTTGCCTTCTGTCTGTTCCCAAATCTCCGGGCCAGTCGTTTGATAGTGAGCTTCGGGGTTGGCTGGATGTGAATACTGATCGGGATAGAAGGAATTCGGGGTTTCCTTGGCAATTCTCTGAGCGGTTGACACGTAATGATCCGGCGTTCCGGGCTTTGCTGAAACTGGTGTGATCACTACATCCGCGCCCAAAGCCTTGAGATATCGCGACTTCTCTACCGACGCTTTGTCGGTCATCACAAAAATGCATTTGTAACCTTTGACCGCCGCCGCGAGCGCAAGGCCTATTCCTGTGTTTCCTGAAGTGGCCTCCACTATTGTTCCGCCCGGTTTCAACTTTCCTTCGCGCTCGGCCGCCGCAATCATCGAGACGCCAATGCGGTCCTTCACCGAGAAGCCGGGATTCAGATTTTCCATTTTCGCCAGCACCGTAGCTTTAATTCCTCGGTTCATACGGTTGAGCTTCACCAGCGGTGTGCGGCCGATTAGTCCAAGGACGTTCTCGTAATAATCCATTCCGATCTCCGAATTCTTTGATTGGTCTATTTCTAACAGAACTTCAACCGCCGCGCTATTTAAGAACACCGCCTTCGCAGATCTTTTCTCTAAAAATCTTGGTCCTTCGAATTTGGACGGGCCGAGATACCTTAAGCGAAGGCTGAGGAGTTTGTCCAAAGGTGCTGCGCAAGGCTAGCGAGTCAGTTTGACAGATAGAACCAGGCCCACTAAATCATCTGAGAATTGAGTGGAGGAAGGGCACATTAACGACCCCAACGCAGGCCATCATTTACAGGCATCATCTCCGTGGGCACACAAGACGGGCCAACAAATGCTGAAGCCCGGATGTGCTGTCCCCTTCACATCCGGGCCTCAAACAAGGTCGCCAATTTTTCAATCGACAACCGAGATCAATTCTTTTCAGTTAGTAGCGACGATATTTGTCGCGAATCTTGTAGGTGTACACAGCCGCGCCCGCGCCGCCGGTAATCGCACCAATTATCGCGCCTTTTTTCCCGCCTATCAGACCGCCAAGAAGCGCACCACCGACGGCGCCCCCCGCCGTAGTTATCTTGTCGCGATGCTTATCCCAAACCGACCGCTCGCGCCCATAACGATAATCATCGTTACGATAGACGCTGTTGTTGTCGTACCGACTATCATAACGAGTGTTGTAAACCGGCCGGTTATTCCAACGAGCTCGTCGTTGCGCGGCAACTGGCAGAGCCGACATGCTAAGAACAACCATGCAAATAAGAGTGGCAAGTATTTTCTTCATTGTTAGCCTCCGGGGGGAACCATTGGCAATGGTCATGCCACATCGTCGCTGCTTCGTCGAGTTAAAGAAGACTACGTTGTTTTCCAAGAAAAATTCAGACGCTGTTGATGCTGAAAAAGAATCACTCGCCGGGTGCGTCTACGATACGGTATGAGTCGATCCACTTCTCCAACCTTTTGGGGTAACGCTCAACTACGGAGTGCTCGAACTGTTTTCTTTTCCGCGGCGGCCGCGACCTCGTAACTCGGTTCTCATCTGCTGAAACTGTTTCCACTGCTCCGGCGTGAGCACCTTCTGAAGGCGTTCGTCCGCTTGTTGACGAATTTCGCCAACTCGCGGCTCTGACTCTTTTCTAAGAGCTTGCAGTTGTTCGCGACTGTCGCTCAGGATTTTATTAACCTGTGTTTTTTGATCGGCGCTGAGTTGGAGGGTATCAAGCATACGCTCGAATCGGTGCTGCCGTGATGGCGCGGCGCCGGTTCTGTCCCATCTCCTATATGCGTTCAAGGCGAGAGCGCCCGCAGAGAAACCGAGTATGAATATGATTATGGCCGCTCCCCGCACCTTCCACTTGCTCTTGCTAATAGTGTCCATAATTTACCTCGCCGCCTCATCTTCCGCTCCGTAGAGCGTTGTCAGGATCTGGTCCTCTGATACTTCGTTAAAGGCTTCGCCTTGATCCAGGAGCACCTCTTCCGCGGAATAAGTGTTCAGCGCCGACGTCATCTCCTTCGGTACGACGCTTTGGCTTCCCGGAATGACAAAGGTCAAAGCCGCCAGGGCGGCGACGCTGACTGCCATGGAGGAAGCAAGCGCGCCTGCCGCACGCCAGACTTTGCTCCACCCCCACTGTTCACCCGCGGTCTGCCGCTCCCGCAGGTTGGCCAGAACTTTGGTGTGAAAGAAAGGCGAAGGCTCAAATGTTTCCGCTGCCTCCTCTTTCAGCAGGAGCATGGAAATCTGCGCTGCTTCAAACGCTCGCCGGCAATCCAGGCAGTCGTTTGTATGGCCACGAATCGCGTTCAGATCGCTTTCGCTCAAACTTGCCAGAGGCGCGCTCTCAATTAGATTGATGATGTGGTTTTTGCTCACCTTACCTCCTCAAACTCTTTCGACTGGAGTAAGTTTGGATTCCTGCCTTTGGACGGACGATCCTCGCTAACCAAGCCACTCCGCCTAAGGCGGTACTCCGAACTCTCGCGAACTGGCTGTCATCCCTTGTCTTTGCGTCGCAGCAGTTTCTCAACGGCCTCGCGCATTCGCCGGCGCGCTCGAAACGCTTGTACTTTTACTTTCGATTCAGACCAGCCAGTCAACTCGACGACGTCCTTAACTGAAGCATCCTCACCATCAATCAAGGTCAAAACCAGCCGGTCTTCTGGGGCCATAGTTTGGAGGACGCGTCCAGCCAAATCAGCCGCAACCAGGCTGCGCTCACTCGATTGATGACGTTCGGTCGCAGCCGCCGCCTGATTGTTATCCAACCAGGCACTCTCATCATCGGTCAGGTCTGAGACTGTCAATTCGGGATGGCGCTTGGAACTTCGCAGCATGTTAAGGCATGTGTTGGTGGTGATCCGCGTCAACCAACCCTCCATTGAACCGCGCCCTTCGTAGCTCCCGAGCTCGGTGAATGCTTTCAAGAACACCTCCTGGGCGGCCTCCTCTACCAGACTGCGCTGACGAAAGAACTTGCCGGCGTAGTGAAAGACGCGACGACTGTAGCGGCGCATGATTTCTTCGAAGGCAGACTCATCGCCTTCACGCGCGAAGCGCGCCAACTCCAAGTCTGAGGCCTGTTCGTGACTATGCGACAGGAAGCGCCCTCATCGACAAGCTTTTGGATGGCAGACTCAAATAGTCCTGGACCCGCCACCCGGTGAATGGCCTTGATTGGCCAATTATGATTGGCTACTGAACCTTGCGCTCGCCGCGTTTGCCCCGATTGGCTTTGAACTCAGCGCGCTTCTGTTCGATCTGGGCTTTCTGTTCCGACGTTAGCACAGACTGCATCTCCTGATGCATCTTGAACTGCTCACCCATCACTTTCGCCTGAAGACCAGCTGACTCTTGCAGCTTCTGAGTCACTAAAGCCTCATTGAACGTACCGGCCTCGGTTGCCTGACGCAACTCCTGACGTTTGGCGCGAAGTTCCTGATGCAACGACTGCGTGCGCTCGCGAAAACTCTGACTGACCTGCTTCATTTTAGCTTTCTGATCGTCAGTCAGCGTAATTCCGCGGAACCTTCCGCCACCACGATCGCCGCGTCGCCCGCGTCCACCGCGATCTCCCCAGCCCTTGCCTTCGCCATGGCCGCGGCCTTCGCCACGGGTTACCCGTTGGTTTTCTTGATTCGTGCCGGTTGTTTGGGCCAATGCTATCGGGGCGGCCAATGCAACGGCCGACAGGGAGGCGATAGTCAACATTCTAATCTTTCCTGGTTTTTTCATCTTTTCCTTACTCCTGGTTAACTGAATTATGGAGGATCGATGACCTCCCGTCTGGTAAGACACCCTCCCCATCAGAATGGTTACAAAGGAAAAGGAGCGCGCAGTTCAGATTTGAACCATGAGGTTACTGGTCCGTAAAGAGGCTGGCTAAAGCTTGATGTACTCTGAATTACCGGCTTATTCAGCACGCTCGAAGCCCGTTCGATTGTAACCTCTCGAGTCTACGCGGTGTCTGGGTAGATGGTGGATCACGAGTGAGAAGACTAATACACACAATTCGTCGCTATCCTGACGCTCTAGATGGCGTGTGGCCTAGCCAAATGCCCAACCCAAAACAGGTACATCGAGCCAGGGCCTGACGCAGTAGGTGTGATGGCGCGCAAGGGCCAGGACCAGCAGGGCCGCGATCAGGATGATATTGCCTTCGCTCCCTACACAACTGTGCAAAAGAAGGTGCTGGGAAGTCCACGCCTCCAGATCGCATACGCGTCGGCCATTTCGCAGGACGCAACCTACACGGCCCAACAGCAGATCACGGACCTGCTGCGTCAGCGCAATCGCAGGCTCAGTAGTCTTCTCAGCTGCGGTGGGCATATTCTTTGGCTATTACCCTGCCCGTAAAGCCTGCGCCCTCGATCCGATTGAAGCCTTGCGTTACGAGTAGTCTGAGAAAACGTCCTGGAGAGCTAAAGGGTTCTCCCGAGTGCGCTAGGGCTTCCCCTGAGTGCGCGAGCGCACATACAACCAAATAGATCTAACTTATTCTTCCCCCTTCACGCCCTTCAGCTAATAACTACGACTAACGCCTGTCGTCGGAGCCAAAGCCGGTTGGCCCCAAAACCGACAGCGACCGCAGTAGTCGCATCTTCGTCACCCGGACGCGAACCATCGAGCTTTAGCAAGGCTCGAAACCTCGCTCCAAGTGACTTGCTGTTGTTCTACATCTTCAACGTTCGCGCCCCGCCCCTAGTCACCCAAATCGAAATAGGAGTACACACGTCATGTCTGTTAATCCAATGAATGCGGGAGCAACCGGTTATCCTTTCCGCAAGACGCTGCGAAGGCAAGCTACCGCCGGCAACTCGCTGGTCCTGTTGGTTAAAGATAACGAAGAGACGCTTTGTGATATGAAATATGTGCTCGAACCAAACGGCTACCGGGTGATGGACACCGACAATGGGCAGGCGGCCGCCAAGCAGGCTCGCTATGCTCATCCGGATCTTCTGCTCGTTGATCTGGACGTGCCGCTGCTCTATGAATTAGTTGCTGCCCGGCAAATAATTAAGAACTCCAGATTGGGATTGGTGCCGGCGGTGATTCCCGTTGTAATCGTCAGCCATGAATCGGCATTTGACCCGGTCCCGATGATGGAAGTGAACCTACGGCGAAATGAGTATGTGACCAGACTTTCTGACTACGATCAGTTAGCGTACTTACTCGAATACCTGTTGCCGATTAGCCGGAACTAGGATTTCAGATCTCAGATTTCAGATTTCAGATCCTCTGAGCTGACCCGCGCTCTTGCTTCTTCACCAGGCTGCTCGTAGATCCTTTCACCAACTCGATATCGTACAAACATTCCTGCTCCTCTTCGTAGGCTTCGCCAGATGCTGCGATGAGCCGCCCATTTCCCGCTTTCAGAAACCAACGCCATTCACCTTTGTCGTCCTTGAAGTAGTAATAAATCATTTTTGCCTTTTCTCTCATGGATGCTGTTGTCGCCAGATGGGCGAGGAAGGATGTGGGTAGCCATCGGGGCGCTGCTGGCTCGCGAGAAACGAGCAGGTGGAATTGAAAAATGCCGGAAGCTGTGGTGAAAGTTCGACCTGGTCGGCGCAACTTTCGTTCACTCTGACTTGATACTCCAGGTTATACGGCCGGTGGGTTTTTGCCGGATGAATTTTGTGACGGAATGGCGGAGGCTTGTGACTATCAGGCTTATGGTAGTGACCAGCCCGCGCACCGCAACGGTAATCTACACACACCAGCCCTCAAGTAGAGCAATCGTTGTACCCACTATCTTTCGTAGAGTGATCCCTTCGGCTCAGAACCCGAAGATTCCTCGCTTGCTGCGCCTTAATGAGGTTTCAAAAAGTATTTGACTGCCATCCTGGCGAAACGCGGGCGAGCGCCGACGCGGTTCCTGTAAGGCATAATGGGACAAAGGCGGCTAATAAAGCCGGGAGAAAGGCAGTGTGATAACTGTGAGCGAACCGGCCAACTCCTTGGAGTGCGGTAACCTGTTACCGCTTTGGTCGGCTGCGACCTGTCGCAGCCTTCGGCGTTGGAATAGAAGCTGGTGGAACGTGAGGGCGCAACGGTGGAGAGGACGGCGGCGACAGGTCGCCGATTACCAAAGCGGTAACAGGTTACCGCAATCCAACGAGTCGACTCTGCCGCAATCCCGAACGGAGTTGGTATTGGTCTTACGCGACTGCCTATAAACATCTCACTCCCACGGAGTGAAAACCGCAGTATGAACAAGCTGTACTCACTTGATCAATTGCTCATTGAGCTTGCTTTTGGCCTCATCAATCAAAAGATTATTCCGCTCGTAATCGCTTACCCCATCGCCAGCCAGACTTGGCGGGTATTGATGCTTCCTGTAAACCGGATAGGCCTCGGTTCGCAGGTGCGCAAGCATGTGATGTCCGCGACGGACGGCACGTTCGTGGCGTAGAGCCGAAATGTCAATTGGCGCGACGACGATCCTTTCACCTGGTCCGGGCGAAGCTTGTGCGAGCAGACGGCCATCGAAATCCACTACCTGGCTGCCGCCGGGCCACGAATAGGGTGGGTAGTGTTTCAAGCTTGCCCCCTGATTCGCGGCCACGACGTAGGCCATATTCTCCAGCGCGCGACAGCGGTTCACGATGGTCCACCAATCCATTGGCTCCGTCGCTCCCCAGGGGTCCATGTAAGCCGAGACGCGTATCAGCACTTCGGCTCCGTTGGCGGTCAGTTGCCGCATCGCTTCCGGAAATAACCAGTCGTAACAGATGGCACAACCCAATCGGCCGATGGAGGTTTCCGCCACCGGAAAAAGCGGTTCGTCATAGCCCTCCAGATCATGTGGACTGGTATGTACCTCGTAGGGAATCCATGTATTAACCTTCCGATATTTGAAGAGCATCCCTTCTGGACCAATCAGGCAGGTCGTGTTGAAAACATGCCCCGGCCATTTGGAATCGACTTCGAGCATCGACCCGCTTTGAATGTAGATGTCGTGTTCCGCGGCTTTCCGTTCAAGCAGTTCCGTATGTTCGTTTGGAATCGCCACAGCAAGCTTGTCGATCAACTCCGCTGCGGTCGGGAAAACAGGTGCAGCATGGGCAAACTCGGGAAAGACGACAAGGCGAACGGGCAGGAACGGCGCCGCACCGGCCACGGCGGAATCGATCATCGAAAGCATTCGATCCGTGTTCGCGCGCATCGCCCGACGGTCCAGCGGATTAGGCAGATCCGTCTGGCACGCGGCTACGGAGTATCTAATGTGTTCCATTTTGCTGTCTATTCGACGAAGCGCGGGTTAGAGCACAAACAAGAGGTACGATCCACGAAATCACACAAAATCACACTAACAATATTTTCGGGACGGTTCGTGTACATTCCTGGATCGTATCCTCGGTGAACCCACTACTCATCACTCATTACTCATCACTGTGGACTCTCTCCGACCGATAAACTCCGTCTCGATTTTAGGTACTGGCGACGCGACCACACGCGTGTTGTAAGTCTCTAAATATTTGAGGCGCTCCTTAGTCAAAGGATATCGTTCCGGCCAGGTGTACGGATATCTGCTCATTCCGTGAAAAGGCAATGGGCTTATCTGATCGGGACTAGCCGAGTTGATATCCATCTCCTTACTGAAGCCGTCGGCGTAGAGCAGGAAAGTTCGGGTCCATCCACGCGGCAGCGGCGGCAGCTTACCTGCATCAAACGACAGACTAATCTCATCACCAGGTCGCGAAATAACGAACATGTCGTCTGACTTAATCATCAGTTCTCGTACATCGCCCTCGCGTGTATAACGACCAGTCATTACCTTCCAGGGGGAAGTAAATGAGACCTGCGCGTAGTCGTAGCCTAAAGGCTGGCGTCCATCCAATGAAAGCTCTCGAGAAAAACCACGCCACCGCAGATTGGCGACGACCGGATCGAGCTTCGTCGTTAGGATCGAGGAGTCGTTTCCCGAGGTGCCCACCAGAATCTGGTCCCAGTAAATACGCATGTTGGTAACGATGCGGACCTCACGGTTCGAACTGAGAAACTTGCCGGTTAGATCCACCGTCACAGTTTGCGGCCGGCCGACGGGGATCCCGATGTTTTCGATGACCGTGCGCCAACGGCCGCGGACATCCTTCACCTGAAGCGCAGGCAGCATCAAGCTTTTCCCACTTTGTGAGGCAGCCAGCGTATCGCTCGACCAGGCGTAATCGGTCCAGCCGGTCAAGAGTAATAAAGTTCTCTCAGAACGGACTTTGGACTTTTCTTTAACAGGCTCTGCTTCGAAAAGTTTCAACGTCAACGTATGTTCGTCAGCAAAACCTCGTATTTGATGAAGACGAAAATCGTCAGGGTACTCGCGATCAAGACGCGCGATGCGTGACAGCACGTCATGTCCATGATCATCCACTGCGGAAGCCGGCGCCTTTGCTGCGGACGTTGCATAGAGCTTGAAAGGCGGCAGGGGCGGACCAGTCAGTCCTTCATTCGGATAAACCTCGACGCCCTGCGGGTGGGCCACGGCGATCAGTTGCAGCTTATCTACAAACAGCGCCTCCTCCAACTCGTTAGTCACTCGCAACTCGTAACGTCCGTGGCGTTCCTTTAGTTGATCGCCGCGAATGCGGACATATTCATCCGGATCGGGCGCGTTATAACGACCCGGCTCTTCCAGGTGGCCCATCTCTCCGCCGCCCAGGAAGTCCGTAACGAACTCAAAGCGCTCGCCATTCCAGACGTAGAGGTAGGGACACGACGATGGTTTGCGGTCCAGCTCTGTAACTGCGAGCGTCAATGCTGAAGAGCTCTTACCTGGGGGCACCTTCGCAAGTTCTGTCTCCGCCTGGACGATGCCCGCAGGCCATAAGACGCGCACCGCGTCTGGCGCTGTGCGTTTGCCAAGACCGAACAAGACATCCGCGGGCGCCGGCGCAGGAGACGCCGAATACGTTTCGATTTTCTGCACCAGACTTCCGGCTCGAGCTTCGATCTTAGCGCCCACGCCGCTACGGTTGCTCACCTTCCCGGCAAGATTAACCCGCAGCGAGCGGTTAAGGTTTCCGCCATCATTGCGCGCAACGCGCAACTCGCCTGAAGACGAGAGAAAAACAAAATCCTCGTCTCCGTCTTGATCGATGTCGCCCGCCCCGAAGAGGCGGCTCGCATTAACCTGCAAGGGCCCGCCGGCGCGCTCATTGGTCCGAGCACGCTCGCTAACATCCATCCACTTCGGGGACGCCGGCGGGGTAGCCCCACTGGCATTGGTGTCGTTACCGACATTCCGCCAAACCCGAAGGCCTTTGTCGGTGAGGGCCAGGCAATCGAGTAACCCGTCGTTGTCATAGTCCAGGAATTGCGCGGCGCTCACAGCTTCAGAACCGTTGGGTGCGGGCACTGTTTTGAACTTCTCCTGCCCGTCGCTGATCGCAAAGACCGCCAGTCCATCAGCTTGGCCAAAGAAGAAATCCGTATACCCGTCCTTGTTCACATCGCCGGCCGCTACAGCCGTCCAACGGCCCCCGTTGCCCAGTCCGATTTCATTCGCGACATTGCGAAAGCTGCCGTCACGCAGGTTACTAAAAAGCTCGGGTGCCTTGCCGTAATCAGCGACCAACAGATCGACGTCCCTCTTGTTGTTGAAGTCCGTCGGCACTACCACGGTCGTGTGTCCAATTCTGTCCAGCTTCGCTGCAGCGGTTATGTCGGTAAACTTTCCGGTCCCGTCGTTTCGCAGTAACGTGTTCGGCGCGCCGGCGAAGTCATCCGGGAAAACGGCCGGCTCGCCGCCTTTCAACGGTTTGGAGAGGTCAGCCAGGCCCGCCACGAAAACATCCAGATCGCCGTCGTGATCGACATCTACGAAGGCGGCAGAGGAAGGAAGGTATGGATAGGCGGCAATTCCGGACGCGGCGGTCACGTCTGAAAACTTTCCGCCGCCATCGTTGTGATAGAGCGCAAGGCTGCCGTAACGAATTACAAACAGATCCGGCTTGCCGTCATTGTCGTAATCGCCGGCCACTGCTCCGACGCCAGTGCTAATGGGCTTTGCATTCAGCGCTCCCGATTGAGCGGTGATGTCCGTAAACTTGCCGCCATCATTCCGATAAAACCGTTGTTCAACTGGCGCCACCCAAAAAATATCAAGATCGCCGTCAAGGTCGGAGTCGAAGAGGGTTACATTTCCGCCGAGCCCGGCGGCGAGCTCACTTCGGGCCGCATCATTTAATCCACCACTTTTGAATTCGCGGCCGAGGAGCGGAGAAGGAGGTATGCCTGACTCGGGCGCTTTTGCCCTGCCTGGCAGGATTTCAGCCGTAGCATCAGTGAAAGCAACGGCAGGAACGGCCCGGTCAACCAGTTCGGGCTCGGCGCCTGTCGAAACAATGGCCTCGGCATAGCGGCCCTGTTCCAAATAATTTGTTCCGATGGTCGAACCGCTGCCGCGTTGACGCAATTCCTGAAACTGCTTGATGACGTTCTGGCCTTCATCACGCTGGCCGGACCGCATCAGGGAGGTTCCCAGATTATAGAGCGCGGTAGCGTTGTAAGGTTCGGCCGCTAAGGCGGTACGCAAGACTGCAATGGCCTCTGGGTATTTGCGTTGCTGTGCATAGAGTTGGCCCAGGTTAATATTGGTGCCCACGTCGTTAGGATCGATTTTCAGCACGCGCTGAAAAGCAGCGATGGCATCTTCAGCACGGTTCTGCGTCTTGGCCGTGAGCCCAAGTATGTAGTGGGGCTGGGGGGCCGTTGGAGCCAGCGTAATAGCTGTCTGCATTTCGCGCTGCGCTCCCGGCAGGTCGGGCAAATTGTAGAGTGCGATGCCGAGATTAATGCGCGCCAACGGTGACTTGGGATCGAGTTGCAAGGCCCGCTTGAAAGCATCTGCGGCCTCTTTGTACTTAAACTGTTCAAGCAGCGCGACACCAATATTATTGGCACGATACGCTTCCTCGCGGGCAGCAGCCAGTGGTTGATTCTGGAGGCTCGCCGAGGTTGGGTCGATTACAGTAGAAACGGTGGTTATGACAACTATGAAAGCCAGTGGCAGGAAGAACCAATACTTGAAACGCTTCATAGGCGATTGCGGAGCTCGGGATGGCCCTTTTCTTTCTTTTGGGTTTTGAAACAATCGAAACGGGAAAGACTACTTCCGACTATAAAGCTGAACGTCCGATTGTCAAGTTGACGAATTGCCTCATGCAATGGCCTGGTTCTACTATTCAAAGAAACCAATTCGGTTCTACCTGGACTGATTATGCTAAACATCTTCAAAACCCTTGCCTTGGTGCTGGTGTTAATTGCAGACCCGCCATCGTCACGCACCGAATTGAGTTCCGTTAAAGACCAGAATCCCGCGGGCTTCCTGGTTGCAGTACTAAGGGCCGATGGCGCGCTAGTGCCTTTCGCTCAGTACGGAAATGGCGGTTTTTATAACCCATGGCCCAAGCCTCAGCCCTGTCAAGGATGTACCGATGAGATCTATCCGCACTCTCTGGGCGGATTGCCGAAGCCCTGGTTCGTGCAAGGTGGAAGGATGCCAAGAAGATGGTACTTCCGCTCACCGAACGGCGCTCTTACGGTATTGAAGGCTTTGAAGATCGCTGAGGTTGAGAACCATTCTCAGAAGAACTGGGCGGTACGGACAGATTTTCCGCACGAGCCTGTCAAGAGTTCCCATCATCGCAACGTAGGTGTGGCCATCACTGCTAACATAAGAATTGAAAGCATGATCGAAAGCAAACCCGAGCCTGACGGGCTTACTTCTTTCATTCAGGAGGTCTTCGATGCCGAGGAAACTGAAAAGATTGAGAGGCTGGCCACCGATGACCCATTAGGAACTGCATCACTGTTCAGGTTTGGCCTTCCCGAATCGGCGGCCGAAAGAAAAAGAGCTGAGAAGAAAACGAAATTCTATCGAAGCGAGTCCCCGATCAACGGGGAATATCTCTATTACTTCCAAGCCAGGAAAGAATATGAAATACCTCGCTTGGCTAACAGCGGCCATGTTTCGCTTTTCAGTGGATGGGCAAGCGTGGAGGCCAGGCAGGGAGGACAACTGGGATTGATTCGCAGCGAAATAGTGTTTACCGATACTGATATGAAGGGCCCGACCACTTCCCTTCCGCTGGGCATTTTGAAACTCAGCGGCCGCACGTTCATCTTCGTCGAGGAACATGGCTGGGAAGATGAAAGCTACGTGGTCTTAGAACTCAATGGAGGCATTCACCGCCTGCTCGAAACCTTCGGCGGGTAAATCATTCTCGCTCAGAAACCTGGCAGTAGCAGAATTGGAAGTTTCCGCACGATCCGGAGCGCCCACCGAGGACGCTCCTACAGAGTAGGACACCTGGAAACAGTAAAAAGGATCCACCAAATCACACGAAGTTTCACGAAGAAAGTTTAGTGTGGGTTAGTGGATCGTTTACTTCTCCTCTTATTTCGGACACGCTACCCGGTTGCCCCAAAACACGCTTACTTAGGAGATTGTGCTATCTTTGTCACTCATTCCGGAAACCAGAGGCGTGATGCCGGCCGAATACAGTGATCTCAAGATTCTTTCCTAAAACTGCATACCACTGCGTTCGGGCTTTCATGATGCCTGCCCGGTCAACAATCAATTTCCCCTCCATTCTTCTGATTGTGTTAGTCGGTTCTTTCGCACTGCCATTTGCGGGATGCCGTCCGAGCACGGCGCCTCCAGCTAAATCTTCCAAAGAATATAACGAGCTGGTCAGAGCATTTTACATCGGCCTGGCTGCACTCCAGGTGGGTCACGACGTCCAGGCTGACAGCAAGCTTGCGCAGTTCACTAAACTGGCGCCGACTGAACCAGCGGGCTGGGCCAACTGGGGTCTGCTGGCACTGCGCCAGAGAAACTTTGATACAGCCGACGAACGACTAAAGCGCGCCCGCGACATCGCTCCCGAAAACGATCAAATCCATTACCTGCTGGGCCTGCTTGAAAGCAGTCGCGGTAGCACGCCTGAAGCCGTCGCCGCTTTGCGCAAGGCAGTCGAACTAAACCCGAAGAATCTGATCGCGATCTATAAGCTGGCCGAAGAAGTCGAGCGACAAGGTGACGAGAACGGCGCAGCAGATGTCGAGCAGCTAATGAAGCAGATTCTCGCTGCCCAACCAGACAACCTTGCAGCGCTGCTCGAACTGAGCCGTGTTGCCGCCAAACGCGGCGACGCCGAGACGTTGAAGTCGGCAGTTGCCAGGATCACCGCTCGTTCATCCGCCTGGCCACCAGAAGTGCAGCAGCAGGTTGCCGCCGTCACGGCGGCGGCTAACAACGGCGACCTGCGCAGCGCCGCGACCAGCACAACCTTTCTGCGTAATGTGCTGTTACGCGTCCCCGAATACCGGCGCAGCCTAGCAGCTATCAAGCCTCCACCTGGTGAAGAGGCGGTACCGTTCACGCGCTTCCTTCGCCTGGAGTCGCCCGTATTCACGACGGCGGCCGCGGACACGGCTATTAACTTTGCTCCTGAGCCTGTCGCAAACGCGGGTAGTGATCGCTGGAGTTGGATTGGGGCGATTGCGCTGAGTGGAACAGGCGCACCTGTTGTCGCCACCGCAAACGGCCGTGAAGTGCGCCTGACCAGCGGTGCAAGTTTTCCCTTCCCCGGTGGCCCTCCCTTGCCGGACGGTATTCTGCCACTCGACTTTAGCTACGATTTCAAAACAGACCTGGTACTGGCGGGCGCAGGCGGCGTGCGTTTGATGCGGCAAGATGATCCGAAGGCCTTTACTGATGTGACTGCGAAAACAAAGCTTCCGGCTTCGATCCTGAGCGCAATCTATCTTGGCGCCTGGGCCGCGGACATCGAGGCCGATGGCGATCTCGACATTGTGCTGGGAACGAAAGACAGCCTTCCCCTGGTTTTGCGCAATAATGGCGATGGCACCTTTATTGACACTCATCCGTTCTCGGAAGTTTCCGGACTGGTGAGTTTCGCCTGGGCCGATCTCGATGCGGACGGGGACCCCGACGCAGCGCTGATCGACGTTGCGGGCAAGCTTCACGTGTTTAGTAACGAGCGACAGGGACAATTTCGCGAGCGTCCCCTCCCGGCGGATTTGCCACCCGTACGGACCATCAACATAGACGACGTCAACAATGACGGCATCTTCGATCTGCTTGCCGTGCGGGCTGACGGTATCGTCACTCAGATTTCCGACAAGAACGAAGGCCAGGAGTGGCTGACGGCCGAGGTTGCCAGACTCAACAACGCGGCTAACTATTTCGAAGGAATCTTTCGCCTGCGAGTGGCTGACCTCGACAACAACGGCGGAAACGATCTGTTGTTAACCTCGTCAAGCGCTGTGCCCGCGTCGGGCAACATAGCTGGCGGGATCGTTTGGTTGAAAGACGAACAGAACAATTTCAAGCAGCTCAGCAATGCCGTCGGCCCGCCGCTAGTCTTTGACGCTGCCGATTTGAATGGCGACGGTAGGCTTGATCTGGTAGGTCTTTCCGCGGAAGGCCAACCACAGCAGGCGATCAACCATGGCTCAAAAAACTATCACTGGCAGGTAGTGCGTCCGCGCGCCGTTCAGGCGGTAGGCGATCAACGCATCAATCCTTTTGGCGTCGGCGGCGAGATGGAAATTCGTTCCGGCCTGCTCGTGCAGAAGCAACCGATAAACGGACCTTCGCTCCATTTCGGGTTGGGCGAGCAGACGGGCGCGGATGTCATTCGCATTGTTTGGCCGAACGGCACAGTGCGCGCCCAGTTTGAAGTGAAAGCTGATCAAGAGGTACTTGCGGAGCAGCGGTTGAAGGGCTCGTGTCCGTTTCTCTTTGCCTATAACGGCAGGCAGATGGAGTTCGTGAAAGACTCAGTTCCCTGGAGTTCCGCTATTGGTTTGCGCATTAATACCCTCGGTACTGCCCGCGTGGAGGCGACTGAAGAGTGGTACAAGATTGGACGAGATCAACTCGTTCCGCGTGGTGGTTACTACGACCTGCGCGTTACGGGGGAACTCTGGGAGACCTATTACTACGATCATCTGGCGCTAATGACCGTTGACCATCCTCTCGGCACCGAAATCTTCGTCGACGAGCGTTTCGTTATTCCTCCGGCAAAGCTGGCGATCACCACCGTGGCGACTCCGCGCAGGGTCGCAAGCGCAGTAGATGACCGGGGACAGGACGTCACAAATGTTGTCAGCGCTCTCGATGGCAATTATTTGGATACTTTCGGACGCGGTACACATCAGGGAGTAACGCGAGACCACTACGTGGAAGTAGATCTTGGTAGGGACGCGCCGCAGACCGGTCCGCTTTGGTTAATAGCTCAAGGCTGGATGCATCCCACTGACTCATCAGTTAACGTGGCAATCAGCCAGGGACAGCATGTGCAGGCCAGGGGACTTAGTCTGGAAGTTCCAGATGGCAGCGGGGGCTGGATCGTGGCGCGTCCTAACCTGGGATTTCCGGCGGGAAGAAAGAAGATATGCCTGTTCGATCTTACAAATGTCTTTCGTCCGGGCACACCGCGCCGATTGCGGTTGAGAACTACCCTCGAAGTCTATTGGGATGCGTTGGAGTGGGCGCAGGGAGTTCCAGATGCTGCGGTGAAAACCACGAGGTTGAATCCCGATACGGCAGATCTACATTATCGCGGGTATTCGGTTATCAATAAGGCGAATGATTCATCACCTGAGGTGCCAGATTACAATCAGCTAGCAAGCTCCAAACAGGTTTGGCGCGACCTGGTTGGCTACTACACTCGCTTCGGCGATGTGCGGGAGCTTTTGGCGGGTATAGATGATCGCTACGTAATCATGAACGCCGGCGATGAGATGTCGTTTCGTTTCGCTGCTCCCGCATCACCTTCCGCTGGATGGGTGCGCGACTACGTAATCATCGGCGATGGCTGGATCAAAGATGGTGACTATAATTCAACTTTCTCGAAAACGGTGCAGCCTTTGCCGTATCACGCTAAGCAGGAATATGTTACTCCTCCCGGCAAACTCGAAGACGAGTGGGTCTATCGTCGTTACCCGGAAGACTGGCAGAAGTTTCACACGCGTTATGTAACGCCGGACGTTTTTCTAAACGCATTGAGGTCCGCACCAGTGCGTAAGCATTGATGTCCCGCAAAATCCCAGCGAACCAGATGAAGAAGAGTAAGCTCGGCCGCATAATACTCGCGCTATTGTTCGTCGCCCTGCTCGCGACGCCGATTGTGATTAAGCGTCTTTCGGCGCGGCGCCAGGCGCCAGCGGCAAAGCTGGAAACAAACACCGCGCTCGCCCGTTACGGCTTTTATCTCGAGGAAGTGGCCCACGCTTCCGGAGTCGCCTTCGTTCATCAAGCGCCGACATTGGACCATCAGTTGGACCACATCATGCCCCAGGTCGCGTCGATGGGCGCCGCCGTCTCAATTGTTGATTTCGACCGCGACGGTTGGGCCGACATCTACGTCACCAACAGCGGCGAAGGAAGCAAGAACGCTCTCTACCGAAACATTGGTGATGGGTCATTCAAGGACGTGGCAACGGATCTGGGCGTTGCCGATCTTAATCAACCTGGCACCGGAGTTTCGATGGGCGCGGTGTGGGGAGACTACGACAACGACGGCTACGAGGATCTCTTCCTATACAAATGGGGGCGACCCGAACTTTTTCACAACGACGGCGGTCACAAGTTCACGCGCGTTACGGAAGGCGCAGGACTGCCGGCGTGGGTCAATGCAAATACCGCGGTTTGGTTTGACTACGACGTAGACGGACGTTTGGATCTTTTTCTCGGCGGCTACTATGCCGAAGACGTCGACCTCTGGCATCTGAAGACAACGAAGATGATGCCCGAAAGTTTTGAGTACGCGAAAAACGGCGGACGCAAGTATCTGTTTCACAATTTGGGCAACGGTTCATTTGAAGAGGTCAGCGCAAAACTAGGCATCGACACTCGCCGCTGGGCATTGGCGGCTACGGCTGCAGACTTACGCGGTACGGGCCATCCTGATCTTTTCATCGCGAACGATTATGGAATCTCGGAACTCTACTTCAATGACGGCAAACAATTTCGTGAAGTCGGCAAGCAGGCCGGCGTAGGCTTTTCGCCAAAGAGCGGAATGAACGCTACGGTAGGAGACGTTCTCAACCAGGGTAAGTACTCGATTTACGTTTCCAACATTTCAGAGGACGGGGTCCTCCTCCAGGGGAATAACCTTTGGGTGCCGAAGGAAGGGACCGCCGGAGATTCGCTCTCATACGATAATCTCGCGCGGGCCATGGATGTAGAGATCGGCGGTTGGAGCTTTGGAGCTCAGTTTGGCGATCTCAACAATGACGGCACGCTCGATTTGTATCTAGTCAACGGTTATATCTCGGCCGGCCGCGACAAGAACTACTGGTACGACTTCTCCAAGATAACGGGCGGCAATTCCACCATCATTTCCGATGCGGCCCACTGGCCCGCGATGGAAGGTCGCAGCCTGTCCGGCTACCAACAAAAACGCGTCTGGCTCAACGACGGTTCCGGCCGGTTTGTAAACGTGGCCCAGGCGGTCGGCGCAACGGATAGTTACGACGGACGTTCTGTTGCCTTAGTTGATTTGTGGAATCGCGGCGTGCTGGACGTTGTGGTTGCCAATCAAAAAGGGCCGTTGCTGATCTATAAGAACACTGCTGCTCCCGAGAACATGTGGATCGACTTCGAATTGGAAGGCACGGCCAGTAACCGCAGTGCGATCGGCGCCGAAGTCCGATTGTTCTGGAATGGTCAGCAACAGGTGCAGCAGGTTTCGGGCGGCAGCGGCTTTTGTGCGCAGAACCAGCGGCGGCTGCATTTTGGACTCGGAAAAAATCCGCGCATCGAGAAGGCCGAAATTCGTTGGCCGTCGGGAAAAGCCCAGACCATTGACGCGCCCGCGGCCGGTCAAAGCTACAAGATCAAGGAGTCAGTATGAGCCAGTTGGCCGGCGATCCAGTTGGCGAAACAGTGGGCGAAAGCCATGGCGAAACAACGGTTGCGCCGGAGCTCGACGCTGGACGCAAGAAGTTTCGTTTCGATAGCCGTTACATTGCTCCACTCTTTATCACCTGCATCCTGCTGGTCGGCCACCTTTCCTACGGCATCCTCGAAAGTTACGAACGAACTGCGCTGGCAATTGTCGCCGCCCTGGTTACGGAGCTGCTGCTGGGCCGAATCTTTTTTGGCAAGTGGCTCAACCTCGCGAGCGCATATATCACGGGAATCAGCGTGGGTATTCTGGTTCGCTCGCCGGCATTCTGGCCCTACGCGTTGTGCAGCGTGATTTCGGTAATGTCGAAGTACGTGTTGCGGGTTAAAGGTCGCCACCTTTGGAACCCGTCAAACTTCGGCATCTGTGTGCTCTTGTTCCTGGCGCCCGAGACCGTAGCTAGTTTGAGCATCCAGTGGGGCAACTACATTTGGCCCATGCTGGTTATCTGGGTCCTGGGATCGATAATCATTTGGCGCGCCCGGCGTTTTCACATCAGCGCCACCTACGTGGTCTCGTTTTTTGCGTTCGCATTTCTGCGCAGTTGGATCACTGGCGACCCCTGGCAGTCGGAGATAGCACCAATCACCGGGCCGATGTACCAGCTCTTTGTCTTTTTCATGGTTACCGATCCGAAGACAACCGTGAAATCGAAGCTGGGCCAATGCGTGGTGGTTTTTTGTGTGGCGTTGGTGGAGATGCTGCTACGGTTGAACCATGTGGTTTACGCGCCGTTGTATGCGCTGTTTTTAGTCGGACCCACGGCTATGCTGATTGAAATATGGTTGGAGTCGCGCCGCGCGCGTGCGGTTGAGGCCACCGCTCAATGAAGGATGTGGGGCTAAGAGACTGTCGTCCTTAGATCATGTCGCTACTTTAAGTTGCCAGTCAGAGAGGGAGGTCGACGATTAGGTTGAGCCACTCCTCGGCGTCTGAGGCTGCCCAGATTAACAGCAACTCTTCAATCGCTACGCCAACATTAACCTTCTGGGCAATGATCACCACTCCAGGGCTTCTCTGGTTAACGATGAGGTCTGCAAAGTGGCGCGGCATCGTACGGCGATCGTGAGTGATTAGAATTCGATTTTCCTGGGCAGCAACAGCCAACACTTGCGGATCCGGCAAGCCACGCAAGTTGGCCTCCTCTGCGGTCCGGAAATCTATGAGAGGTTCCCGCCGAACGAGTCCCGCTGCGATATCTTCGTTCAGATCGGCGTCTGCCTGAAAGCGCACTTTCATCTGGGAGCGTTGCGTTCCTGACGAGCCTTCTCAAGTCGATCAAATAGTTCGGGATTCGCCGCGCGGGCCTGGGCGTTACGCGCTTCAGACTCAGGGTCGAGTTGGGTTTCGGCTTGCGATAAGTAGGAGTCAATCTCCTGCTCATGAGAAAGATAGAAGGTGATCGCGCCGTAAATCTCTTCGAGGCTTAGCAGCGGGAAAGAGCGCTTTATCGACTCAGGCGCTGCGCCCCGCTTGAACGCATGGACAATGGAGTCGAGCGAAATTCGAGTGTTGCTAATCCAGTAGCCACCTTCGCGTTGTTCGACGTAAGTCTTTTCCATAACGTGCCTCGCGCTTGCAGTCCAAGATGAGGTGAACGCGGCAGAATTGTAGCACCGCTATCCGATTCGGGTCTAAAAGAACCGAACAGCGACGCGCCCCGATGTGATAAATTCCCGAGCGGTCTACAACCTGTCCGACCATTGAGGATGACGGACGGGAAAGCCTGTGACAAGCCAAGCCAACACCCAGGATGACTGATAAGAAACTTCCCCCGCCGTCGGATGCTGCCTCTGAGCCTTCGGATCCTGGACCCGACGTCGCACAGCCTCACGATGGTGAATCGCCTCGCATGATCGCCTTGAAATGGGCCGTGGTTATCGGCTCCGCTCTCGTGGTCCTGCTCCTGCCGACACCCGAAGGAATAACCCCTCGATCCTGGAGGCTGCTCGCAATCTTCGTCGCCACGATCGTGGGCGCGATCGTGCGCCCTATTCCCGGCGGCGCCATCGTCCTGCTCGGCATCACTGCGATTATGCTCACGGGGACTCTAACGCCCGTCGAGGCCTTGCGCGGCTATGCCGACCCGATTGTCTGGTTGGTCCTGGCGGCATTTTTCATCTCGCGCGGCATGATCAAGACAGGCTTGGGCAGGCGCATCGCTCTCCTCTTTGTGAAAGCAATTGGGCGGCGTTCCCTTGGGCTGGGCTATTCACTGATCTCCACTGACATGTTGCTGGCCACGATCATTCCGTCGACCGGCGCTCGCTCCGGCGGCATCATCTTCCCCATCGCCAAGTCCATCGCCGAAACCTACGATTCGCGGCCCGGTCCCACCGCACGGCGTCTGGGCGCTTTTCTGACGACACTTCTCTATCAGTGTGATGTGATCATCTGCGCGATGTTTCTCACTGGACAGGCCTCTAACGTCATCATCGCAAAGTTTGCGAAGGAGGCGACCGGGATTGAACTCACTTACGCGCGTTGGGCCATTGGCGCGATTGTCCCGGGACTCGTTTCGCTGCTGGTCGTGCCGGCGCTGATCTACAAGTTATTCCCGCCCGTAATTAAGCGCACACCTGAAGCAGCGGAGTTTGCCCGACGCGAGCTGAATCAGATGGGACCAACTTCGCGTCACGAGAGGTTGATGCTGTTTGTGTTCGCACTTGTGGCCACCCTTTGGATGACGACGGCGTTTCATGGAATCAACTACGCAGTGGTAGCGATGGTGGGTATCTGCGTGCTGCTGCTGACTGGAGTGCTCGAATGGGAAGACGTTATCACCGAACGAGGCGCGTGGGATGTGTTTATTTGGTATGGCGGACTCGTAAGGATGGCTGAGGCACTCGGGGAGACCGGGATTACTAAACGCTTCGCGGAGTCTGCTGCCAGCTTCACCGTGGGTTGGCATTGGGCGGCCGCGTTGGCGATCTTGCTGCTCGTATATTTTTACGCGCACTACGGCTTTGCCTCAATCACAGCTCACGTCTCTGCGATGTACATCCCGTTTCTGGTAGTAATCATTGCGGCCGGCGCGCCTCCCGCTCTGGCGGTTCTCATGCTGGCCTACTTCTCAAATCTCAGCGCCTCTCTGACTCACTATGGCACTACTCCCGCTCCCATCTGGTTTGGCGCAGGTTATGTGAAGCAACGCACCTGGTGGTACCTGGGCTTCGTCGCCTCTGTCACAAACATTCTAATCTGGACGGTGTTCGGGCTTGCCTGGTGGAAGTTGTTGGGTTGGTGGTAACTATGCCTTGGCAGATCGACGAAGGCCTACGGGGCCTTGCACAAAAACTCTTATTTCGTGTTCCTTCGCGTAGCTTAGTGTGATTTCGTGGATCGTATGGCTCCGAATCCTAAACACACGATCCACAAAATTACACGAAATCTCACGAAGCAACAGGAACCAATGCTTTAGTCATACGGATTTGGGCCGTCATACCCCACCCCTCAGACTAGCTTTCCTTGACGCGGGTTGACCCCCGACATACAATCCGGGCCTCCCCACATCGCCCGCATTCGGATCAAGAAAAAGTATTGTCTGCCGCTCGCAAATGAGTGTCCGCTGCCGCTAATGATTGCCGAACTGCTGCAAGGGACGAAGTCAATACCGACTCACACCTTCTGGAGGACCCGATGTTAATAACTCGTACTCGTAAACGGATGATGCTCCTGCTGGCAGCCATCGTGGCTGTGATTTGCCTGATGGGCGCGCAGCAGCAGGCCGCAACAATACTCATACAGCAACAGGCCGCCGAAACGATGGCGGGTCACTCCACGGCGCTCGGGCAGCAACAGGCCGCCAAAACGATCACGGCTCTGTCCGCGGCAGTAGCCCAACAGCAGGCCGCGACGGTCCAGGGTCAGTCTGCGAAGTCTACGGAGCAGATGCCCGTGGACCCGCAGATCACTATTGGCAAATTCGCGAATGGGTTGCGCTACTACATTCGCGCCAACAAGAAACCAGAAAAGCGCGCGGAGCTCCGGCTCGTGATCAAGGCCGGGTCAATTCTTGAAGACGACGATCAGCAGGGGTTGGCACATTTTGTCGAGCACATGGCCTTTAATGGCACGCAACATTTTCCCAAGCACGAGCTTGTGTCATTCATCGAGTCGCTTGGAATGCGTTTCGGCGCAGATCTGAACGCCTACACGAGCTTTGACGAGACGGTCTATATGCTCCAGGTCCCGACCGACAAGCCTGAGATGATGGATCGGGCGCTGCTGGTCCTTGAAGACTGGGCGCGCAACGTCACCTTCGATCCAACCGAAATTGACAAAGAGCGTGGAGTCGTCATGGAAGAATGGCGGACACGTCGCGGCGCCGGCGCACGAATGCTCGACAAAATATTTCCCATCATGCTCAAGGGCTCGCGCTATGCCGACCGGCTGCCGATCGGCAAGCCTGAGATTATCCAGGGCGCCAAGCCCGATCGTTTGAAGAAATTCTATGCGGATTGGTACCGGCCTGATCTGATGGCCGTGGTGGCTGTGGGCGACTTCGACAAGGCTGCGATGGAGAAGATGATTACGGCCCACTTCGCCTCGATTCCAGCGGCGGACAAACCGCGTCCTCGACCCACCTATGACGTAACGGACCATCCGGGCACGAACTACGCGATTGCGACCGACAAGGAAATGACCTCGACCATCATCGAGGTTAATAACATCCTGCCGGCGCGCCAGCAGGGAACCGTCGGCGCCTATCGCCAAAAGACCGTTGACCGTTTGTTTTCCGGCATGCTTTCCGCCCGGTTTTCTGAACTCGCACAGAAACCCGATTCACCATTCATATTCGCCGGCGTGGGCCGCGGGTTGTTCCTGGCGCGCACCAGGGAACAAGCTACGCTCTTTGCCCAAGTCAAGGAAGATGCCATAGAGCGAGGGTTGGATGCATTGCTGGGCGAGGCCGAACGGGTCACGCGTTTCGGCTTCACCGCCACCGAGTTGGACCGGCAGAAACAGAGTGTGTTGCTGAACTACGAGCGCCTGGCGATCGAGAAGGACAACACTTTGTCCGCCAGCCGCGCTAATGAGTACGTCCGAAACTTTGTCGCCAACGAAACTCTGCCCGGCCCAGACGACGAGTATGCGCTGCACAAACGCTTCGTGCCTGAGATCACCCTCGACGAGATCAATAAACTCGCCAAGGAATGGTTCCTCGATCGAAACCGGCTGGTCGTCGTCAGAGCTCCGGACAAGAGCGGTCTGGTAATCCCGGATGAGCCGAAGCTGGCGGGCGTGATCAAGGCCGCGTCGGCGAAGGAGTTGAAACCCTACGTGGATACGGTCGGCGCGGCAGCGCTGCTCGAGTCAATCCCCGCGCCGGGCACGATTGCCAAAACCGCGACGAAGGAGGCCGTAGATATCACGGAGTGGGAACTGTCCAACGGCGTGAAGGTTGTACTTAAGCCGACGACGTTCAGGGCGGATGAAATTGTGTTTCGCGCCACCAGTCCCGGCGGCACGTCACTCGCCAGCGACAAGGACTACATCCCGGCCAGCACCGCGACGCAAGTCATCACCGCCGGCGGTGTGGGCAAGTTCAGCGCCATCGATCTGCGGAAATTCATGACCGGAAAAGTCGCGTCGGCGGGTCCTTTTATCGCTGAGCTCGAAGAGGGTTTGACCGGAGGCAGCTCTCGCAAGGATCTCGAGACGATGTTCCAGCTCATCTATCTCAGGTTCGTGCAGCCCAGGTCCGATGCCACCGCTTTCAGCGTGCAGGCCGCACAGACGAAGACGATGTTGGCGAACCAGACGGCAGTCCCCGAGTTTGCCTTTTTCGAGACGCTCATGACGACGAGGTATCAGAATCACCTCAGAAGACGTATGCAGACAGCAGCTACGGTCGAAGAATGGAATCTCGACAAGTCACTGGCGTTCTACAAGGATCGTTTTGCGGATGCGAGTGACTTCACTTTCGTTTTCGTTGGCAGCTTTGATCTGCCGACGATCAAGCCGCTTGTCGAGCGTTATCTGGGTGCGCTGCCGTCCATCCGCCGGAAAGAGGCGTGGAAGGATGTCGGGGCGCGGACGCCTAAGGGCATCGTCGAGAAGAAAGTCGAGAAAGGCATCGAGCCTAAGAGTCAGGCTGCGATTGTGTTCAGCGGACCGTTTGAGTATGACCAGGCGCACCGTGTCGCCATCCGAGCCATGACGGAGATACTACAGACGAGATTGCTTGAGACGATCCGTGAGGAGTTGGGCGGGACCTATAGCATCACGGCGAGGGCGAGCTACCAGCAGATTCCCTTTCCGGAATACTCCATCACGATCCAGTTCGGATCCGCCCCGGAACGCACGGAGGATTTGATCAAGCGGGTCTTTCAGGAGATCGAGCTGTTGAAAACGAATGGCCCGACGGAGAAGCAGGTTAACGACGAGAAGGAAGCACTGGGGCGGGAGTTTGAGACCAACAGCAAAACGAACAATTATCTGCTGAATCAGATCTCGCTCAGGTACCAGCATGGCGAAGATCCAGCAGCGGTCTGGCGTATCCCGGAGTTTTACAAGAAGCTCGATGCGGCGACGATTCAGCAAGCGGCGAAGACGTATCTCAACACAAATGCTTTCCTGAAGGTGACCCTGTTTCCCGAAAAGAAGTAGCTTTCCCCAGCGGCTGCACGCGTGGGTTAATGCTTCCCGAGCGCGATAGGCCATACCTACTTTTTCACGTCCGCCGTCCAGTTGATCACGACCGCCAACGACGATGGTGCACTTTCTGCCATCCCGCTGACGAAGAGAAAGCGCTGGCCGTGTTTGTCCGCTTATTAGCCTGGCTACACTCACTTCATATTGGGCGGGATCGCGTTGGCGTTCCCGTTAACAAAACGATCGAACCAGTAAAGCTGCCAGTTCAAACTCTCCACCAGATGTTTCGGCTCGCCCGTGCGCGTGAGGTTGTGGTTCTCGCGCGGGAACATCACGATTTCAGTCGTCACACCAAAATGTCTCAAAGCTCGAAACCATTGCTCGCCCTGCTCGAGCGGCACGCGGAAGTCGTTGTCGGAATGAAGTATGAGCGTTGGGGTCTTGACGTTCTTAGCGTACTTCAAAGGAGAGCGGTCCCAGTAGAAATCGAATCGTTCAAATAGATCGCCGCTAAAGTCGGGCGCGTGACCGTAGGCTCCATCGCGCGTACCTTCGTCTGAGATGAAGTTCACCACGCTGCGCAGCGTGACGGCGGCTTTGAAACGATCGGTGTGACCGACGATCCAGTTGGTCATGTAACCGCCGTAGCTGCCGCCCGTAACTCCCATTCGATCCGCGTCGATCCAAGGATAACGCTTCAGCGCCGCATCAACGCCGTTCATGATGTCGATGTAGTCCTTTCCACCCCACTCGTTGACGATAGCCCGTTCGAACTTTTGGCCATAGCCGGTGGAGCCGCGCGGATTGGTGAACAGCACGGCGTATCCCTTCGCTGCATAGCCCTGAAATTCGTGAAACCAATCAACCCCATACATGCTCGCCGGCCCGCCGTGAATCGTGAGAATCATTGGATACTTCTTGCCTTCCTGGAATCCGATCGGTTTCACAAAAAACGCATCAATGTCCCAATCGTCAGCGCTCTTGTAAGTGAAGCGCTCAACGCCGGCGAGCTTGAGTTGCTTCCATAACGCTTCGTTGAGATTCGATAGCTTGCGCTCGTTCTTACCGTTCAAGTCCGAAACGTAAAGGTCGTCGAGATGTTTGAAGTCGTTCGCCAGGTATACCATCGACTTTGTGCGCCAATTGAAATCGACATTACGCACTGCGCGTGGCCCGGACGAGACTTGCTCGATCGACTTCTTAGCCACGTCGATCCGAAAGAGATGAATCTCGCCTTTCACACCAGACTCGAAAAAGAGTGATTTGCCGTCCGCTGACCATTCCAGGCCGTCGGGCATCAGGTCGAGTCCATTGGCCGCCAGCACCGGCGCCGTGCCACCTGTTGGTGGTGCGAGCCATATCTTCGGGTGATCGCGCTCATGAACCTCGCCGGTAAAAGCGATCCATTTTCCGTCAGGCGACCAGCGCGGACTGTTGTCTGCTTCATCATGGTCGGAGATTTTCGTCAGCGTTCCACCTTCGGCCGATATTACCCAAACGTCGCTGTTACGGTTTTCGTCGAACGCTTTTCCAGTGCGATTCGAGACGAAGGCGATGCGCGTGCCGTCGGGCGACCATTGCGGGTCGCTGTCGTTCCAATCATTGCCTTCAGTAATTTGCCTGGCGCTACCCGACTTCGCATCGACCATCCAAAAATGCGAGCGCCGGTCGTCGAACCAACCGGTGTCGTTGAATTTGTAGGATGTGTTTTTGTAATGGCGGACGTCGCTGCGATCGCGGCTTTCAGGACGGCTGTCACTCGGCCCAATACGGCTGACCACCACCAGGCGCGCGCCATCCGGCGACCACTGAAAAATGCTCACGCCGTTCTTCAAATTCGTCAGACGCTTTGCTTCGCCGCCATTCATGGACAACAAGTAAACCTGTGCTCGTGGTTGGTCTGCAGGGCCCGCACCTGAGGCCGCGCCTGCCGCGGGAGCTGGCGTTGGGCCCTCGGCAGGACTCGGCGATGGTGATGAAACCGGCGGCGGCGGCGCGGAATCAGCCGACGGGCGCGAAGAAAGAAACGCCAGCCAATTCCCATCCGGACTCCAACGCGGCGAGTTCGAATTTTGCGGACTGGTGGTGAACTGCCAGGGTGCGCGGCTCCCGTCCGTCGCTACCATCCAGATGGATGAGTGACGACGATTCTGTGCGCGATCCACCCTGGTCACGACGTACGCCACCAGCTTTCCGTCCGGTGAGATACGTGGGTCGGTCGCGAATTCGAATGAGTAGTAATCTTCCGGCGTGATGCCGCGCGGAGCGTTAGTGTTTTGTGCCGTCGCATTAATCGTAAAGCAGATGAGAAGCGCCACGCCGCACAAGGATCGAATCAGGTCTCTCATGGTTTTTTTCTCTTAGTGGATTGCTACCCGCAACCTGGTCAGGGATATGCCTCCGTCGGGCCTCGCCACGGTGGCATAAGCGATGTGGACGCTATAGGTTCACGGCGAGCGATTATAGCCGAATACATTCATGGTGAAATGCTAGTCGCTTCTGCATTTACACCGATAGTCTGGGCAATCGTGGGCCACATCCGCCCGGCCCACAGTTCGTAGCCTTCGTCCGAAGGATGAAAACCGTCATCGGAGAAGTATTCCGGATGCGAGGGAAGCTGCTCGTGGGTGACGGTGTAGATGTCAAACACGATTACCCCATGAGCCGCGGCAATCTCTGCGAGCCTTCGGTTAAATTCGACGATAAGCTGATGATATTCGTGGCGCATGCCGGCTGGAATCTGCGGCGCGCTCGAGATATCGGGAATGTTGGTGACGATAATTGTCGCTCGAGTATTGTTCTTGAGCCTCACGAGAATCTCCTCGTAGTTTTTCGAGAACTGTTCAAGGCTCAGGCCATGACCGATGTCGTTGATGCCGATGCCCAGTGTGACAAGGTGGGGATTTGCGCGCACACCGGATTCCAACTGATCGCGGAGCACGTCGGATGTCGTCGCCCCGCTAAAACACAGATTGATTAATTTGGAACCAGGTCTGTGCGTGACGATGCGTTTGAATAGGCGCGCGACATATCCACCCCCGGCTTCGCTTGCGCCTACCCCCGAGCCGGTTGAGTCGCCCAGGGCCAGGTAGGTGATCGGTCCGGTGATCATCGGCGAACCGATCGGCATGGGGGTGACTTTCTGCGTTCGCTCATTATTCTGAGTAGTTCCGCCCGACGGATTTTGACAAGCTGCCAACAGCAGCCAGAACGGGCTTACCAGGACCATTACTACTCGAATCTTCGTCATTCTCCGATAGTCGTACATCGCTTCGCATTTTGAGTAACGGGTGGAGTGCTGCCCTTTAGGCAACATGGCCTTATGAGTGCTACACCTCCGCCTAAAGGCGGCACTCCAAACAAGCTGCTGAACAAATTGTTAAAAGACCTCAGGAAAGCGCCAATCAAAGCCGTCTACAGTGAGGTTCATTCTAGGACAACAACAGCGCGGCAGCCAGTACAATTCAGTTTGTACTTCGGCCTGAGGATGCGATACTTGTAAGTCAACCAATAAGAACACTCGCGCAATCGTCACTTCAAGAAAGGAGAGAGAAAATGAAAGTAGAAATGAAAAGGGTCACAAGAATTATCAGTTCGGTGTGGCTCTCCCCAAGTGCAATACGCATTGTGATCTGCGGTATTACTCTTTTGTTTGCTGCTGTAGACGTCTCTTCTCAAAGCGCTTCCTCCGCGGGTGCCCGATCTGTCGTCGTGAATGGGACGCGTCTGGACGACTACACTCTAAGTGTCCATGAGCGGCAATATCGAACGCATATTCCAAACGGTCGTTACTGGTATGACCCATTCTGCGGCGCGTGGGGAAATGAAGGCGGGCCAATGCGCGGGCTCACTCTTGCCGGCCTTAACCTCGGCGGCCCGTTGAGGGCCGATGCCTCGCGCGGGCGGACGGGCGTCTTCATCAACGGACGTCAGTTACACAAACTGGATGTCATGGCCCTGAAGCAACTGGGCCCCGTCTTGCCCGGACGTTACTGGGTAGACGCCTGGGGTAACGTCGGCTACGAAGGTGGCCCGGCTCTTTTCAATCTCGTGCAGGTTGCCAGAGCGCGAAGTGCAGCAAGCAATAGGGGAGGCAGTGGGCGAAGGCGAAGCGTACTCTCGACCTGGGATCGCACCGGAGTCGCAGTGTTTTAGTTTTCAGCGACGTTCTCCGGGATTGCATTCCACCTCATTCCCGATTCTGATTAGGTTGATGCTGATTTTGCAGTTGCCTTCTTATCCGAAAGCCCCGCCGAAGCTGCGAGGTGTTGCTTGAAAATACTCGCGGTGGCAGTCAGGAAATCATAAGAGGTCACAATCCCCACAAGCTGGTTGTCATCGACTACCGGAAGGGAACCGATACCTGAGCGCCGCATGATCTCAATAGCTTCCAGCGTGGGTGTGGTCGAAGGCACGCTGGTTGGATTCGGCTTCATTATCTCCCGCACGGTCATCGAAGTCCCATCGGGTGCGGTTGAGCCGCGGGTCAGCAGACGCAAAAGGCCGCGGTGAGTTACCAGCCCGCCCAGACGACCATCTTCGTCTTCAACGGGAACATGCCTGATGTGCCGCCACTCCATCAAACTGGCGGCGAGATCGACCAGATCGGTAGGCCGCAATGTGAACAGATCGGTTGACATGAATTGTCCGACGGTTTGATAGCTCTGGCTCCAGTCGCCCAATTCCGGAGCTTCGGCCAATTTCCACTCGTGCACTGGTTTGCCCTCCTTCTGACGCGCGAGAATAGTCCTTTTTCTCGTCAAACTGCTGATCAACGTTGTGTTGGCCCATAGAGTTTCAGGACGACATGCCTCTCTTTGGAGTGCGGTGACCTGTCACCGCTTTGGTCGGCTGCGACCTGTCGCAGCCTTTGCAGACTGAATTAGCTTGCAGGAAGCGGCGTCAAGCCGCCGCGGGCTAAAGCGGTGACAGGTCACCGCACTGCTATGTGAATGTCAAGCCCTTCGCAAGAGAAAAAGTTTTTTCTTTTGCTTTTTGTCTTTGAAAATATGGAGCCAGCAGCAGTGGTTGTGGGAATGTGGGAAACTCGAAGCGTTTTTGGCGCAGAGTTTTCCATATTTCCACAACCTGGTCGGTTGGCCCTGCTTTCTTTTCTTCAACCTAGAGAGACTGACTGCTATACGTGGCACGACACAATGTTCGTCACACTCTCGAGAATGCGGCCCACTAGGGCGATACCGCTAGCCCTGGGTTCTCTGTCTCCAGAAACGAAGCGCAGCAAATTACGGCTGCTCGTTCTGTGCGGTGTCGAGTCGTTCCCGGGGGCCGGCGGTCTCCTCTGCGGTCAAAGGAGCTATGGAACTGTCTGCCCGAATTACAAAGGGGCGTTGTTCTTTCAGGACCGCGTACATGCGCGTGGTCAACTTACGAGCTACCGCCACAATGGCTTTGCGAGCCGCCACCTTTTTGGGCTGGCGCTCATAGATGCGCCGATAGAAGGCGCGCAGTTCCGGATCTTTGCGGATCGCTGTCCAAGCGCACTGAATCAGCTTGTTGCGTAAACGGCTGTCGCCAATGCGGGTAATCTCGCCGCGATTTTCCTTGTCACCAGTAGAATGCTCACTGGAGACCAGCCCCAGGAAGCCGGCGATCTGGCGCACATCTTTGATCTGGCGCCAATCTCCCAGCCGCGCCAAAGCATGAGTGGCGGTGATCGTACCGACTCCTGGCAAACTGACCAGAAAACTGATGCACTCGCGTAGTTCAGGATCGTTTTGACAGAATTGCCGGATTTGTTTTTGCACCTTGGCGGCGGACAGAAAATGGAATTGCAAAGCATCGATCAACTGGTCCAACTTAAAGCGCACCGTGGCATTGCAAGGCAGCGCCTCCAGCTGTCGCAGCGCCGCGGCCGACCATTTTCCGTTAGCCGCTGGAAAAGCGATGCCTTCATACAGCAGCAGCGACTTTATGCGACACTTGGTCGCCTTCAGTTGGGCCACTTGGGTGTCGCGCAATTGCACCAGATGTCGCAGCTCGCGATAACCAGCTGGCGGCACATGAATGCCGCGCAATTGTCCGCCTCGCAATCCATCCGAGAGCTTGTTGCTGTCGAGGCGATTAGTTTTCACTCGTTTTCTCTGCACCGTCGGCACCATCGAGGGCGAGACCACCAAACAAGGATGGCTGGCCGCCGTCAGCTCATCATGGAGCCCAAAGCCGGTCGGTCCGGCTTCGTAAACAAAAGCCACTCGCTGACCCGGAAAATGTTTTCGCGTGTAATTAAGCAGTTGGGTCGCACTGTAGGGCAGCTTGAAAGATTTTCGCATTGTTCCATGATCGGTGAAAGTCACTGCCATACCCTTTTTGTCTACGTCCAGACCACCGAAGATGTCGTAGTCACGTGGAATCAAGGTTGTCTCTTGAATCTGATTTGTCATCGTCGTTCTCCTCGAATAAGCTTCTCTGGTTTGCTTATTCTAGTCGCCCGACCTGACATTCAGCATACTTGTCTCCATGGAGAGGCCGCACTCCATGGAGAGGCCGCCCTCGAACCGGAGACTCTTTCCACTCAATCCTTGTACTGATTTCAAAGACGTAGATATACTCACCCCGCACCTCAAACCCACGGCTTGGATCGGTTGCAGGATTCCCATATACCGAACTACCAATAGGATTCCACCATCTATGAGGGAAGCATGGATGAGAGAAAGCGTTGGCTTAGGTTTGGCATAGAGGGCTAGGCGCTTATTGTCCGGCTAAAGCTATGCAATTACTGGGTGGGCGCTCAATCTAGTTTTGCGGCTTGCCGCCGCACACTGCGGAAAGCCTATGGCTTTCCGTGAACCACCCCGCTTTCTTTCCTGAGGCTAAGCCTCAGGAAAGAAAGAATAATAACCCGGCCGCGGAAAGGCTGGAGCCTTTCCGCAGTGTGCTGCGGCAGAGCCGCGCTTCCAGGCTAAGTTGCACTGCGCCGTTAGATTGCTCGCTTTCCTTTCGGCCAGATGAAATCTCCACTAGAATGCGTCGGCCCGTCACCTTCGATCGAATAATGAAACCGAGGAATCATCACAGTGAAAAGCTACAAACCATTTTTGATGACGCTGACCCGGATCGCGGTAACCTTGGCTTGTTGTTTTTGCGTTTCCGTGATCGCGCAGAATCCTGCGCCGGCAGGTATCCGGCCTGAGCCCCCTGAAGGCAAGGGCGTGGTTGCACTGCGTGCCGCGCGTTTGATTGACGGCACGGGCGCGCCGCCGATTCGCAACGCGATCATTATTGTCACTAACAACAGGATTTCTGCTGTCGGTGACGCCACTTCTGTTCGCCTCCCTCCCGGCGTGAAGGTAGTCGATCTGGGCGACGTCACTTTGCTTCCAGGTTTCATCGATGCGCACACACATCTTATTGGACGTGTGCTCGGCGATCCCGAAGGCGACATGGCCGCGGTCAGGGACTACGACGCGTTCGGCGCGATCCTCGGCGTCAACCACGCGCGCAATACCCTCATGGCCGGGTTCACCACTGTGCGCAACGTCGGCGCCTCCGGTCCTTTCAATGACATCGCTTTGAGAAAAGCAATCAACGAAGGCTGGACGCCCGGGCCACGAATGGTAACGGCGGGCCACTCGCTGGGAATTACCGGCGGTCACTGTGATAGCAACGGCTTTCGTCCCGGCCTGCTGGATCGATCCATTGCTGACGGGATCGCGAACGGCCCGGACGAGATTCGCGCGGCGGTGCGTTACCAGGTCAAGTATGGCGCTGACGTGATCAAGACCTGCGCCACCGGCGGCGTGCTTTCGGAAGGCGACGCGGTCGGTACTACTCAATACAGCTTTGAAGAAATGAAGACGATGGTCGATGAAGCCGCCCAGCACGAACGGAAGGTAGCCGCACATGCGCACGGCACCGAAGGAATCAAGATTGCGACGCGCGCGGGCGTCGTCTCAATTGAGCACGGATCATTTCTTGATGAAGACGGCGCACGCATGATGGCCGAGCGCGGCACCTACCTCGTGCCGACAATGATGGCGGGCGAGGCGGTTGAGCGAGCAGCAAAAAGCGGCGTGCTCAAAGGACTCCGCGCCGAGAAAGCTCTGGCGGCGGCTGCGGCCATGCGCAAAGCTATCAAGATCGCCATCGCCAATAAAGTTCCGATCGCTCTGGGAACTGACGCAGGCGTGATTCCGCACGGCACTAACGCGCGCGAATTTGTCCTGATGGTTGAATGGGGCGGCATGAGTAACATGGATGCGATCAAGGCTGGGACTATGAACGCCGCCACACTGCTGGGCTGGGAAAAGAACATCGGCTCGCTGGCACCGGGCAAATGGGCCGACATCGTCGCCGTTTCAGGCGCTCCGCTCAAGGCTATTCATGCGACGGAGAGGGTCGTGTTTGTGATGAAGAACGGAGTGGTTTCTCGGCCGGGGCGGGAGTAACGGGGAATCGGAAAGTGTTTCAAAGTTCGAAAAGCTTGATGACTAATGTTACTGGCTTCTTTCGACATCCACTAAGAAACTCCTTCAGCGCGGTAAGCTTTGGCCATGAGTTTCAATGAAGTCATTAAGGAGCTTCCACGTCTTACCTTTGAGAGCGTCAGATTGCGATTCGCCGAGCGTTGGAACTGCCTCAACCAACTCCTCCTCGGCCGCTGACAAAGGCGGGTCATCTTCGACGGCCTTTAGTTTTTCAACACGTCTCCAAATGCAATAGCTTTGTCTTCCTTGTCTCCGTCGAACCGAACGAAGACTCGTCCGTTGCGAGTGTCAACACTTGACACGCTGGCGCTCGCGAAATTCAGTCCGTAGCGCGGTGCCTGTACTCGGTCGCCGGCTTTAACCTGCGGCACGAGCTGCGCCGGCTGGCAGCTGCTCTTCGGATACACCTTCAGTTTACCGGTCTCCAACACCAGAACTTTATTTCCGGCAACCCGGATCACTTTGGCTGATTTTTGATTCGCCCCGTCCCGAACAGCTACCGTCGTGCCCGGGTCCCAGGCTCTTAATTGTACGAAAGAATCAGAAACGATACGCTCATCCATCTTCCCAATGGTTGTGACACCATCGCGGCTCTTCGCCGGATTGTCGTAGTCGATATCCAGATAGCGCACGATTGGTCTGGTCGGATCCGCATCGTCGACGACGATCGCCCGTTGCATCCCCGAACCAGTCTGCCACCAGGTCAAAACAATGTCACCGGTCTTTGCGATCTGCTTTGGCGGAATTGCGACGACGTAGGCATTTGGAACCTTGCGGCGTTCCTGGAGGAATTGCAATTCCGAGTTTTCTTTATCGGGTTGCGCCATCTTTTGCACGTACCAGATGAAGCGTGTCGAATCAGTGCCTTTCTCCGCCGCATCTTTGATCCAATTGTAAGACGGTGCCAGCACGTAATCGCCCGGCTTCGCAGTTGTTTCAACTGTAGGAAAATCTGCAAATGGAAACTTGACCGGTTCCGATGAGTCGGGGGTCGAACTTGTGCTGAAGACGGGTGGCTTGGCTTCTGAAAGTTTTGGCTCTGCCGGCGCAGTTGCCGCGCTGTTTCCAGGATTCGCCGCGTTTCCATTAGTGTTTGCCGTCGGGCTTGATTGGCAAGCCGACAAGAAAACTGCCAGGCACATAAGACTGAATAGAGATTTGCTCATTTCACTCCTCCGGTTCGACAACTAGAGCTTCAGGTTACCTTCGTTACCAAATCTATATTTGGGTGCTGTCGCCCGCTACCGCGGGCTGGACTCGGCGTCCACCGTTGGAAGCTTTCTTCCTTATTTTTCCTCGACCTTCCATTTTCGCAGAGCTTTATCTTTCCGACACACAGAAAGCGGGCGGGCGTAGGAGCTGTTGATTTCCAAAACATATTTCGTTTCCTTGTCAACCCGCATCCGAAAACAGGCGCAGCCATAACCGTAGCTTCTGCCGAAGAAGCTAACCCATTGAGTTTTCTTAAAAACCGGCGCGACGAAATCTTCGAGTTGATAACCCCCTTGCACGCCGATAATCCATTCGTCCTCTTTATCGGAAAGCCAGTGATTGCCCGGCGTGGGATTGTCATACCAGCCGCATCTGGTTTCAAATTTTGCCGGTTGTCCGCTAACCGCGAACAAGTTTGAATAAAACATGAAACCAATTGCCGGCAAGATAATCTTAAGAAGTTTTCCAGCCATGATTCTTTTCTCGCACTCGCTTTTGTCTGGTGGGACGAAAATTGGAATTTTGATGGCCGAAATAATTATGGACAATTCATAAATTTGTCACGGTATCAACCTGAGACCGGCCAACCGTTGATTGAGAATGCTAAACCAAACGCGAGCGACAAAATAATTCGTCTTTTCATACATTTGTTCCTCCTCGAGTCAACCTCTCAACTGCCCGAACAGCTACCTGCAAGTTCTTAGAAGTGGAAGTACTCTCCGGTTGTTGAGCCGCTATTTGGATCTGCATGGCGCTGGAACATAGGAGCGCGAGGCACAGCAACAACACTCGAAGAAGCGACAAATACCTGTTAACCAGGAGCGTCAAAGATTTCTCCCAAGGCGAGTGCGGCGACTCGACCACCCCAGCGCGGCTGGCGCGCCGGGAGCCCGAGCGTCGGCTCTGTTTGTGTGGGCGGGGCAAGCTTATCAGAAGCTAAGTCTCAAACGCACCGTAATCTGTCGATTCGCGCCGGAGCCGCCACCGCCTGGTCCAAAGAAGAAGTTATTCGAGGTGGTTGTGGATTGCAAAAAATATGGCGAGGCCATGTTACCTACGGGATTGGCCTTGTTCGCACGGTTGAGGACGTTCGAAGCATAGATCGACATGGAGAACGAATAGGGTCTTTGCAATGGTGGCTTCGCAGGCGGTTTCTCTGACCCTTTAGCGACAGTTGTGGTCGCGGTCGTGGCCGTCGTCACAACGTTGCCGCCGGGCGGCGGTGATTTAGGTGGGATAGCCTTGCCAAACTTAAAGATTTTTTCTAACCCGAAGTTCAGCAATATGAAACTCGGTCCGGTTCCGAAGTTTCGCGGAATGATTTTCTGTCCGGCAACGGGATTCGGATCAAATGCGCCGAACGGAGTCACGATCACTCCCGGCTTCGTCAGGTCTGTTGCGAAAGCAGGACGCTCAGCAAAAGAATTGTCGCGATTCGTGTCGCGCCCGGTTGTGATATCAAACGGCCTGCCTGAGTTGGCGATGATCATCGCATTGATACTAATCAGAGACTTAGTTTGATAATAGCCGCCGGCAAATAAGCTGTGACGGGCATTGAACGGAGATCGTGACCATTCGTTGCTGAAGTCGTAAGGATCGAAAGGCGCACTGCTCGTCCCACTGTCAGTGTTTCGGCTTCTGTTCAGGTTGTAGTTAGTCCAGAGATTTACCTTCTTGATCATCCCGTTAACGCCCACGCTCAAAGAATTACTCACGGTCCGACCATTTGATTCAGACTCGAGAATATTTCCTTCGCTTTGGCCCAACGGCCGCACCCCAGTTATCGCCAGCGGCGCGTTGATATTCACAGTACGCAAAGTGCGCAATGTGCGCGTGTGGTAGTAAGTTACCGTCACTTTGAGATTCGGATCCAACTGCTGCTCAAGAGTGAATGAGGAACGAAGCACCGCACCCGGAGCCAGGTTCGCACCGAGGAACCGTCTGGTTTGCGGCTGGGCGAACGTTGTGAGTTGATTGATGGCCGGTACGGCCGGAAATAGATCAAGCACCGCCGGATCAGTGACCACGAATTGCTGTTGATTGAGTCCGTTGAATCTACGCGATTGCAAAATCAGATCCTCTGAAATCCGGTTGTAAAAGACGCCGAATCCTCCACGCATCACGGTCTTGAACCGGGGCGGCGCGGCCGGTTTCGCCGGTGTGCCCGCCACCCCAGGCGGGCTACCCGCCTGGGGACCCCCGCTCGGAACTGATTTCGCATCGCCGGGGTTCTTCGTATCGGGGGCAGCCGGTTTTGGTGCTGCGCTCACCACCACGGGTGGACTGCCCGCCCGGGGACTCCCGCCCGAAACTGCTTTTGAATCCCCGGCATTCTTCGTTGCTTTCGGAGCGGGCGCGGCCGGTTTCCTGGGGCTGCCCCACGAAGGCGACCAGGCGAACCCTATGCGGGGCGCGAAGTTTAAAAGACTTTCTATGTTGGTCTGATCCTCGTAACGCAAACCCGGAGATATTGTAAGGTTTGGCCGCAGCTTCCACTCGTCCTGTAAGAACAAGCTGATATCTCGCTGGCTGACTTTCGCTTGCGGGTTACCACCCGCGATTGAGAACTGTGTGGCGCCGCCACCCAGGCTTCTGATCTGCGCGGCACTTAGGCCAGCGCGCTGAAACAACAGTGTCCGCCGGTAACCTTCCAGACTGCTGAGCTCAATTGTGCCTCCACCGGGAAGTACCTGATCGTTGGCATCGAGACGGGGGCCAACGCCGCCGGCGAATGTATAGGACCCTCCGAAATTCCCCGGCGAAATGCTTTCGATCCGCACCTCCCTGATGCGGCCCCCTACTTTGATGAAGTGCTTACCAACGGACCATGAGGTAAAGTTCTGGACCTCGATGCGATCTTGCTTGTTAGAGGCCGCGCCAATTTGCGAACCGCCGCCGTAGAACGCATCAGCCACATTAAGGGCCGGCTGAACCGTGTCGGCTGTTTGCCGAAAGATGCGGCGGCTCAGCATCACGCGTGTTTCGTTAACCATCTTCTCATTGAGCACAGCAGTCTCAGTCATTTGCAGCGTGTGGCTCGAGCGGTTTCCACGAAACGCCCGTGACGGCAACTGGAACCCGCCGATGCCTTGCAGATTCTGAGAGCCATCGCCGTATTCATAATTGCTGACGAGTGTGTGTTTCTTCTTGATCTTCAGATCAAGGCGACCGCTTATGTACCGGGAGACTTGCGGTGTCACGAATGATTGATTGAAGAGAACCGGCTTGAGGGTTACCGGATCGAGAATCGTGGCGTTAACAACCGCGTTATCGTCACTGGCGTAGCGTCCCATAAAGAGAGAGAACGATGCGCGCTTGGAAACGATCGGTCCGGTCAAGTTACCGTTCAAACCGCGCTGTTGATACGGCACACGGCGCGGCGCAAAAGGGTTGCGCGAGTTGAGGCTCTCATCGTTAAAATTGAAGGCGATTCCGCCGTGGAATTTGTCAGAGCCGGGCTGCGTAAAAATCTCAATGCCGCTCCAACCGGGATATTCATTTTCAGCGGAGTAGGGATTATTGTTGATACGAACTTCGCGAATCGCTTCCTTCGGCGGCATCTGGCCATTCGAGAATCCGTCGACCTTTATTTGAGACCCACCCTCTCCATCCGAGGGCCCGGCCATGGCTTGTAGCACCGCTTGCAGCGCCGCCGGGTCATTCGGCAAAGCTTCCAGATCGCTTTGGCGCAAGATCAATGCGTCTGCATTATTATCTGAGTCAGTGCTGACGCCTTTATTATCGACGGTGACGGATTGCTCCAAGGGGGCGAGATCTAACTGCAAATCAAGAGTAGTGCCCTTGCCCGACGTGACCTCCACGTCCTTTGTTTCAAGTTCCGTGAAACCCGGAGCGACAACCCGCAAATCATATCGACCTGCGGGTAGCGCTTTAAACTCATAGTTGCCGGATTGGTTTGTCGCCGTCTTTCGTTCCACGCCTTTGGCATCTTTCGCAAGTACAGTGGCGCTGATGATCAGGCTCCCCATCTGGTCTGTAACGGTGCCCTTAATCGCGCCGGTGGTTTGTTGAGCCAGCGATGCAGGACTCAGCGGGGTTAGGACAAAGGCAAACGCCAGGACTCCTTGAGGTATCGGGAATTTAGAACTAAGCGACATAAGGCTTGCGTGGGAGAAACGACTACCCGGATGATTACCAGGATTTTGCGTCTGAACTGAAAAGCCTTCGTTGGCCTGCTTGTTACACGTTCAGGAGTCGGCCTGGTTTCAATAAGGGCTGAGAGGTAACTGAACTGCTCTGAAAATTATCACGAATTGTGCGGTCGTTCCAAGTAAAATTGGGGACCAACCGGTTCCTCGGTTCCGGTGAGTTAGTGCATCGTTTCGACAAAAGGTTGTGCGTTTTTTTGCGGCTTGCCGCCACACCGTGCGGAAAGCCTCTGGAGTCTGTCTCCGAACCCAGGTTGCCAGACAACATGCCCCGAAGGGGCTTCGCCCTTAAGCCCAGGGTTGCGCCTCGGGCGCTACCTTGGGTAGAAGGCAGCAATCGGGATCAACCCGGAACGGGTTGCGGCCCGGATGCGTTCTCTGGAGGAACCATCGCGTAAATGGTGGCCGCTATGGCGCAACCGCGTCGCGGTTGGTAGTCCAATTGCCTCTCCTACCCAAGGTAGCGCCAAGCCGCAACCTTGGGTTGAAGGACGCAGCCCCTTTGGGGCAAGACTTTAATTTCTAGTTCAGCAGTGCTTGCATGCGGTGAAGTCCGGTGGCTGCTTCGGTGAAGCCGGGCTGCTGTTCGAGTGCCATACCGTAGTGCTTAGCTGCCTCGATGTACTTCTTGCGCGTTTCGTAAATCCGGCCGAGGTTGAAATGCGGAAAGGCGTAGGACTCATAACGCGGCGCGTAGAGCGCGCGTTTGAACCAGCGAACGCTGCTGTAAGTATCTCCCTTCGCCAGGAGATAACTGCCGATATCGTTGTAAGGATTTCCCAGTGTCTCGTCGACGCGAATGGCTTCCAAACACTCTTCAATCGCTTCGTCATAACGGTCCTGAAAGCTATAAACCCAGCCCAGAAAGGTGTGAGCCTCGGCGGTTGGATAGGTTTCTATTGAACGCTTATAAAGCTCTATCGCTTCTTCAAAGTTCTCGGCGAGCTGGGCTTGATAAGCCTCCTGGAAAAGTTGCTCGGCCTCATATTTGGCAGCCGGCGAAGCATCATCCTCGAATAGATCGTCGTTCATCATCGCTATGTTTCAATCGCAATCGGTCTGCTGTTTTTGATCTTTGTCCAGACGTTTGATGCGTCCCTCAATTTTGGGAGCAATTACCTTCTTTGCGGCAATGGCTGCCCGCAGGACGTCGGAGTCAAACTGAGCTTGCTCCAGTGTAATAAGCAATCGCGCCGGTTTGAACACCGAGTAGCCGTCTCCGCCATCGATGCCAACATAGTCGCTTGTCGCCAGGGTATATTTTTTCTTTTCATCCAGAGGCCTACCATTGACCGTTAAATCCACTATTCGTGAGCCTGGCGGTCGCCTGGCATCAAACGTGAACCTTACCCCCGATACCTGAGGAAAGCGCCCGGGTTCCTTATCTTCCGCGCTTCTTGCCACACCGTGCTCCAGGGCGGCGCGCAACATTGCGCCCGTCAACTCCAATTTTATTACTTTGTTCTTAAACGGAAGAATTGACAATACGTCCCTCTTTGTCAAAGGGCCCGGAGGAATTATCTCGTCTGCTCGAATCGAGCCGCCATTCATAAGTCCGACATCGGCACCGGTCGCAGTGCGAAAGGAATCGGCAATGAAGTTTCCAACGTTGGTTTCCTGCGTGCGGCCAACTGCGCTTCGGGCATCGAGAGCTACCGCGGTGCGGCCCACAACCTGGGAGAGCTCTTTTAGCAGCGCCCCATATTTACGATAGAGTAAAGTGAATCGCTGGTCTTCTTTTGTCTGTGCAGTTACTGGGATAACTTTCGAGTCGATGCTCTCGACCTCGCCCGTGTTCTTCGAGATGTTGAGATCGATTTGTCCCAGTTCGCGAGCGTCCGCTGTCATCTTGAAAATGGGAGCGCCTCCGGAAACCGACTCCAGCAGAGTATGTTCGTGGCCGCCTATGATTACGTCGACGTCGGCGCAGCGAGCAACTTCCTTATCCTCGCTCATCGAAAGATGCGTCAACGCCACGACAGTTTTCACTCCGCGACCGTGAAGCTCGGAAACCATTTTCCTGGCCGTCTGGCAGGGATTCAAAAACTCCACCTCCGGGCACGGCCGCGATGTAGTTTTGGTTTCCTCCAAAGTCAGCCCGAATATCCCCACCTTTACACCGTCAAACTCGCGAATTACATAAGGCAGCGCATCACCAAATGGCTTTCCCGTATTCTTGTCGATAACGTTTGCCGCCACCCACTTGAATCGAGACTCCTTCATTCGTTGACGCAGCACGTCGGGGCCAAAGTCAAATTCATGGTTGCCGAACGTGGCGTAATCAAGACCGGCTGCGTTCCAGGCGTCGATCATCTGCGAGCCTTTGTAGGTCATAGATTCAACTGACGGCGAAATCGTATCACCGGCGAGCAGAAAAAGAGTGTTGGGAGACTGCTTCTCTATCTCTCGCTTCAAGGTCAGCACTCTTGCTAGTCCTCCGCGCGCACCAAGATCGACAGGAGCAAATTGATAGACATCGTTCACTTGCAGAAGCGTCACTCGAACTGTGCAGTCTGACTTTTGCTGCGCAGGTAAGGAAACCTGGCTCAGGAGGACAAAGACAAGTATTAGAGCCCATCTTCTGGGCACTGATGTATTAACTCTCATCCGGTTTTGCTCCATTCGATAGGACGAGTTTATTTATGCTGCTTCGGCAGCCTGAATTATACTCGGCCACGGAAGTCGATGCGATTCAGATTCCAAGTTAGAGTTCAACCTTGAAGTCGCATTCGGTTGCCAAGCTGAAGCTTAAACTATCAACAGCTCTCAGGTTTCGCTAATTATGCAGACGGACGAAACAGTTTTTATGACTGGCTTTCCCGGCTTCATCGCAAGCCGGCTGCTGCGCCGACTGGCAAGGGAAGGCGGACGCTTCCTGTTGCTCGTACAACCGGCCTTTGTTGAGCGGGCGAAAGAGGAGTTGGCAACCATTGCCGTCCATGCCGGCAGATCCGTCTCAGATTTTGCACTATTGCAGGGTGATATAACTCAGCTTGACCTGGGGCTTTCGCCAACGGATCTGGAAACTGCTGGTTCCCGGTCAACGGTTCTCTTTCATCTTGCTGCAATCTATGACCTCGCCGTGGCGCGAGACGTCGCTATGCGCGTCAACGTCGAAGGCACACGCAACGTCAACCAGTTTGCCGCTTCGCTGCCTCACTTGCGCCACTATCATTACGTCTCCACCTGCTATGTTGCCGGCAAACGCAAAGGCGTGATTTATGAGCATGAGCTGCAACACGACGCCGGCTTTCGTAATTATTACGAAGAAACAAAATATCTCGCTGAGACGGAGGTTGATAAGCTGAAGTCTGATTTGCCGATCACGATTCATCGTCCGGCCGTAGTTTGCGGCGATTCGCGCACGGGCGAAACGGCTAAGTATGATGGCATCTATTACCTGATCCACTATCTGCTGAAATGGCCTTCGCTACTTTCAGTCTTCAATATTGGCAACATCGACGTTAGTTTGAATCTGGTTCCAGTTGATTTCGTTGTAGAAGCAATGTCCGCACTCGCGCGCGATCCCCTTTCTGTTGGCAAGACAGTGCAACTGGCCGACCCCAATCCATTAACAACTCGCGAACTCTTCAACACGATAGCTCGGTCAATCGCCGCCAAAGAGGCGCGCATCACGCTTCCTGCTTCATTAGTACAAACGTCACTCATGCTGCCGCTGGCGCCTAAAATCACCGACTTGCCCCACTCGGCAGTTCCTTATTTTTTCCTGAAGCAGACCTACGACACGGCCCAGGCCACAAAGTTACTAGCACCTCACGGCATCTCTTGTCCGCCATTTGATCGCTATGTGAAAACCATAGCTGACTACGCGGCCGGCCATCCACGACTTTAGTTTTACTACCCAGTTCAGGTTTGAATCATTAGCCATGTCGGGCGGCAGAGCCGCGCCTCCGCGATCCTGATTTCACCCACACTTGACAAGGCACCAATTTAGAATTAGTCTAAGTCCACTGATGGTTAAGGGAACGCGAAAACTAAATACTGAGGAAAAACTGACGCCGCAGCGCGGGGCGGTGCTCCAGGTTATTCGCGACCGGGACGATCATCCGACTGCGAATGAGATTTTCCAGGCGGCACGTCAGCGCCTGCCGGCGATTAGTTATGCAACCGTCTACAACTCGCTCCGGTTTTTGAAAGAAGCGGGTCTCGTTCATGAAATTAAGTTTGGCGATAGCGCCAGCCGTTACGACCGGGAGACTGATCGTCACGACCATGCAATCTGCAATGATTGCGGAAAGCTGGTTGACTTTGATCTCCCACAGGCGGCCGAGCTCATACAAGCAGCCGCGCGAAAGTCGAAGTTCAAGCCACAATCGGTTCATCTGACGCTTAGGGGGCAGTGTCCTGAGTGCCGGACGGACGTAACGCGGGGTTCCCACGCGGGAGCCACCAAATGCAAGTCTTAAGTTTGGAAAATCATAAATTAACCTGGAGGATTCATGGCAACAGCAACAGCAACAGCAACAGCAACGGAGAAGGCGATGGTGGGCCAGCCGGCGCCGGATTTCGAGATGGCCTCAACCAAAAACATCGAGAAGCTCACTGAAGACGTAAAGCTCAAAGACTACAAAGGCAGATGGGTTGTCCTCTTGTTCTATCCGCTGGACTTCACTTTTGTTTGTCCCACTGAGCTGACGGCTTTCAGCGATCGTTACGAAGAGTTTCAGGGCATAGGGGCTGACATCATTGGCGTCTCGACTGACTCAGTATATTCGCATCGTGCCTGGATCAAGACGCCGCGAGACAAGGGTGGCGTGGAAGGGCTTAAATACCCGCTGGCCGCCGATGCGACCAAGAGTGTCTCGCGCGACTATGGCGTGTTGATCGAAGATCGCGGAATTGCACTGCGAGGTCTTTTCATTATCGACCCCGAGGGCACCCTGCGTTACAAGGTGGTTCACGATCTCAACATCGGACGTTCGGCTGAAGAAACGCTTCGAGTTATTCAGGCGTTGCAAACTGGTGGCCTCTGCCAGGCTGAATGGAAGCCGGGTCAGAAAACCCTTAGCGAGTAAATCGGTAGACGGTAGGCGGGCGACCGATGATAGATTGTTCGTCATCGGTCGTCCGTTCAAGGTCACTTAGAAAACTATGGGAATGAGAATTGGAACAGAGAGGCCGTCGCTTGTTGGCGCTACCGAATGGTTTGGCGGGACGCAAGCTTCTGCCGAGGCGCAAGCTGAGGGTCATCCTACCCTCATTCATTTTTGGTCGATGAGTTGCGGTACCTGCAAAGACAATATGCCGCGCGTGGCTGAATGGCGCGACCAACTGAAAGAGCAAGGCTTGCGAGTCATCGCAGTGCACATGCCGCGCTACGAAGCAGACACTGACGCCGAAGCGGTGCGGGAAGCGATTGCTAACTACAACATCATCGAGCCTTGTGCAGTGGATAACGGACATAAACTGAAAGACGCTTTTCAGAACGAGCAGGGTTACGTGCCTGCGTATTATCTTTTCGACGGCGAGGGAAAGCTGCGCAGTTTTGCGGCAGGTGAACGCGGATTGGATTTACTCAAATCAACTCTCGACCGCGTGATGGGCCAGGCACAGCAGCTGGCGACTTCATAGCTAGTCAAGAGGGCTCGGGCAAGGGTTCGATAGGTCCTATAGGACCCATTTTTTTACTGACTCAAAGCGCTTTCGAGAATTGGCTCGCGATAAGCATCAGGAAAAAGAGGCTAACTGCGGCTGCCCCCACCGCTAACCCAGCCAGCAATAGGATTATCACCCCCACAAACAGCCAGTCGCTTAGTTTGCCTTCACGTGCCTCAGCCGCTGAAACGGTGGCGCGCTCGCTGAGCAGGGCGACATTGCGCTGATTCGATTTCCACCAGGCATCGAAAAGATCTCCGACCAACGGCAGCGAGCCGACGACATAATCAATCCCAATGTTCAGACCCATGCGTAGAAGCGTTACCTTCGGAACACCGTATCGGACCGCCGACGCAAGCACATAGAAAGATACGAGCGAAGTGGCAGTGTCACCAAGGCCGGGGATCAGGCCGACAAGTGCATCGAGCCCAAACCGCCAACCCAATCCCGGGACTTTGATTAGGTCATCCATCAACCAACTCAGCCGCTGAAGGCTGTCATCGATTTCCACCCGCCGACCCGGTTGCTCCAACATTTGGCGGGCAAGTTTTTGCTCTTCGACTTTGTAAGACTTCATCATTGCTTCAAAAGATCGCGGCTTTGCCGCGAAGCCGCTGGCAGTCTGTCAGCGTATCCGAGTCATCTGTTGCCAGAAAAATTTACCAACCCTCGCAAAAGCGTTAAGGGCGTTGCGGTCTCCCCTTCGTTGCTGGCCGGACCTGTTCGGCAAGCCGAGTGAGTCCGCCAGTTGTCGATCGGGCTTAGCAATATCTTCATCACCGCGCCTGCTTGCCAACCAACGATTGAAGGTGCGGGCCACCGCCCTCTTTTGTTGGAGCGGAGCTTCTGCTATTAGGACGCCGCGAAGATCATCGAGTTTGGCGATCTCGAGAAGGTTTGCCTGGTAATATTTGCGAAGCGCGGCCAGCAGTTTTTCATCACCCATCAGCCGCTGCAACTCAACAAACATCAGCGCGCCTTTGGTCGTGACCACTGCCGCATATTGAAACGTGTTTCGATAATCTCTGGAGGGCCGGTTGGCATTCATGTCTTCGCCGCCAAAGGTGCGATATAGGCGGTAGACCCCTTGCAACTGGTCTTCGAGCAGGGCCGCTGCTTTTTGTTCGCCATATAGATCCTGGAAATACAACAGTGCGGACCAGCTGGCCATGGCTTCATCCAGGACCGGCTCGCGCGCGGGATCGTTCCCTACGGCCGCGCCCCACCATTGATGAGCAATCAGATGGGCCACGCCCCACTCCAGACTCTGCTCAACGGCGGGCCGTTGCTCTCGAATAATCTCCGGAAGGTTGCGCACGGCGGCCGAATCAAAATCCACATAAAAAGCACTCGCGATCACGTCAAGTCCGGAAAACTCAGTGCTGCCCAGTCCGGCGACCAGGGGAGCTTCGGCGATGTTGATTGTGGTGAATGGCAGGGGTCCAAACTTGGACCTGAAGATTCGAAAGGAATCTGCGGCCATCGCCAGCACGCGTTTACCGACCGTCGCGTGTTCCGGAATAAAAATCGATCGGAGAGTGGTATCTCCAATCTCGATCTGCTCCGAACGCAGGCTCCGGCCGGCAATAATTGCAAACTCCCGCAACGGACCAACCGATAATACCGTGGACTTTTCGCCGTCAGTTTTGGTTTGATCTTTCCAGGCAGAACTAAAGACAACCACGCCAGGCGTAGCTTCTATTTTCACTTCGTAGTCCGCCACCTCATTAAAGATAAGATCGCCGACGCTGGGTTCCAGTTTGCGGACCCACTCGCCGCCGTTGTGCACAGCGAGCACCGGGTAAGGAGTGCCCAGCAACATCACGCCACGACAGCGAAAATTCACATCTCGCGGGCGGCGCAGTTCCCGCTCACCTCGAATGGCCGCACTGATCTGCTTGACGACGTGCGAAGTCAGACCGGTTTCATCCGCGTCGACCTCCGGGACATTCCCTTTGAATCCAATAATAACTTCTGTGGATTTTCCTGAAGCAACTTGCTCGCGCAGGCTGACGCGCAACGTCGTCCCCTGGTCGTCAATGGAGTAAACAAGAGGTGCCCCATCTGCGGCGGAGCGAACCTCGGTTATCTCGATGCGCGGTTCTTCGCCTTCCGCGCTCGTGAGGCCAGGGTTGGCCGACGGGGGTGACCCGTCAGGGCGAAGATTGGAATAAAGATGAAAAAAAAGAACGGACATCGCGTCGTTGCCGCGATTTACCCATCGCACGCGTTCTGAGCCGCTATAAGAGAGAGCGTCAAAGTCGATCTTTAATTGGATCTGATAACGGTGACCGGGCCCTTCAATGGGCGCGGTTTTCTTTGCGGCAGAGGATAGGGTTGCAAGGTTCAGCGACGCTCCAGCCAGCAGCAGGAAGGCGAGTGACAGGGAAAGTTTTACAACAACTGTTTTCACTATCTTCGTGGCCAGAAATACTATCGTCGCCGATTCGAAGCGCGTGCAGTAGTTTCCTTGATTACAATGGAACTTATAACATCGCCGCGAACAGTATTGTCAACGACATCCATTCCTCGGATAACTTGACCAAAAACCGTATAGCCCCCATCGAGATGCAGTTGAGGCGAATGAGTCGCAAACCATTGTGAGCCGCCAGTGTCTTTACCCGAGAGTGCCATCCCGACCGCACCACGTTCGTAAAGTACTTCGTTTATCTCGCAGCGAATTTGATAGCCCGGTCCGCCATTCCCATCGCCGCGCGGATCACCATCCTGGACTACAAAGTTTGGAACAACTCGATGAACAGTAATTCTCGCGAAGTAGCCGCGTTTGGCTAGCTGAACAAAGTTGTCCACGGTCAGCGGTGCCTCCTCGGGAAGTAATTGAATTGTAAATGTGCCCCTGGAAGTGGTAACTACGGCGCTGACTGTCTTGCCGATTCGACTGATTGCCCGCTCGTAATCTGCTGTGGAGTTACGAGTCTGAACTGTGCCAACGCGCGTCGAGAAATCGCCGGCGCCATTTGCTTTCAAAAGAGCCACGGCTTTTCGCCGAATCAAATGATCGGTCGAGTCAAGCGCAGCCTTGATGGCCTCATTAGCCATGGCGCTCTTCGGTTTCCCGAGCGAGTCGAGGATCGCCAGTGCAGCATCGTTCAGCTCCTGGTCCTGAAGCGCCACCGGCAAGGCTTCAATTAGCGCTCGTGTGTTGTCTGCCGTCGGCGGGAGTTCGCCTAACAATTCAGCCGCGCTGGTGCGGATGACAACGTCTGTTTCCTTCAAATGTTTGCGTAACACCTCGCCCAGGTCTTTCGGCTTTAAGGCTGCATACGCGCGCAGGACGTCGGGAATTGCATATTCAGAATGGACAGCAACCAGTGTGTTGATAGTGAGGCCCGAATTCTTATAGTCGAGCATGGCAAGCAAAATGTCCGCAGCTTTGATACCAAGCTCGGTCTTGTTTTTTGTTGAATCAGGCAAAGCGGCAATTTCGCCCAGCGCTTGGGCGAAACTTGAAGCGGCTCGCCAGTTCACGAGCATTGTTTCCTGTGCTTTCCTCTTCGCCGTTGTTCCGGTTCCGAGTTCCCACAAATAAAGGTCGGGAGAAATTCGCACCAATGCGATTTCAGCTTCGGGCGCCATCCGCGATAGGGCATTGCTCAACTGTCGTAACCATGAAGACGCAGCTTCATCGCCGGTTCCGGCAAGCAATCGCCCGAGGGAGGCTGCGATTTCAAGCAACTCGTTAAGTCCACCGGATTCCTGGTTGAACTTAAGAAAAATCTGACGCGCACGCTCCAGTAATAGGGTGCTCGCGACTGGGTCTTTCAACGAAGCCAGCGCCCGGATAGCGCTGACGCGCACCCGGGAATCCGTATCCTTCAACGCGCGATCAAGCAACGCGTTAATAGAAGGTTTATCCTCCGTGCTCCCTAGCACGCGCGCCGCGTTTGCGCGGACAACCGCGTCCGGATCGCTGACCAGAATTTTTCGGAGCTGATCGTTTCCGTCTTTTAATCGAAGTCGCGCGAGTGTGTTTGCGGCGTCAGCTCGAATGTGCGGGTTGGAGAAAGTGAGAAACCTCGCAATGGTCGACCCTCCATTAGATGTCCTGGCTCGAAGCGCTGCAGTGAGTCCCAGTAAAGCTGACAAACGATCAGGCGCCGAACGCCGCTCGGATTCAGATCTCAGTGCTTCCAGGATGCCAACGCCCAGCTGACGCATACGCGCTTCTTGTTCCTTTGGTAAGGCGGCTGCAATCTTGCCAAGAGCTTCGGCGGCGCGCGCCCTCAGTCGAGGTTCCTTCGTGTCCTTAAGTGCTCCGAGCAAAGCATCAGCAGCTGACGCGGATTCTATTTCGCCAAGCGCGAAAGCTGCCATCGCTCGCACATCCAGTTCATCGTCACGGCGGAGCAGCCTAATCAGGTCAGCTACTGATTCCTCATTGCCGATGCGTCCGGCCGCCAGAGCAGCTCGCCTGCGGACCACAGCGCTCCGGGCGGACAATAGATTGCGCACATCGGCGTCCCAACGGCGCTCATCTTCGGCCCGCACGATTTGAAGCAATAGACTCCGCGGCACAGAAGTGAAGTATGTTGGATTGTGTAAGACCTGAGTGCGACTTTGAGAGAAAACATTTGTCGATGATGCAACCACCAGCGCGCACAGAGCCAGGGCGCCAGCACGTGAATGGCAGAGCAGGAGAGTGATATTAAAGGTTTGGGACTTGTAGGTTTTCAGCATCACCCGATAATAAGGACTGAAAAACCTCTCCATTGGTCATTAATTAACGAGGGGAGTTCCTCTCTATGTATCAGGTAGGCAGCTCAGTTATGTCAAGGTGCGGTGGAGCGATAGAACTGAAAGCAACCAAACAAAAGCGCCTCGTCCCTTTCCGCAGGGGCGAGGCGCCAGACAAGGCGTCGTCCTGGATTAAACTTAAATGGCTTTTGAGACGCTCGCGGTTTTCGCGGCTTCTTCGTCGGTGTCTGCTTTGATCAGCGCCACACTCGGTGTATCCAGCGGTTTATCGTCTTTCCCATTACTCTTGGTCTTGTCAGGAGCAGCAGCGTTGCTCTTGATCATTTTACAGCTACCTTCAAAAAGGGCCCCCGGCTCGATCATCAACGAAGCAGTTTGAACGTTACCCGTCAATTTTGCTGCGCGGCCGAGCTCGAGACGCTGGGTGGCAATAATGTCTCCGTTGACTGTCCCGTGGATCATCGCGATGGCCACCTCGATGTTGGCATCGACCTTACCATTCGCGCCCACAATCAGTGTCCCGCTGGTCGAAGTGACCCGCCCTGACAAATTCCCGTCAACTCGCATCAGCGCCTTGAAGTTGGCTTCACCCGTAACGACCGTACCGCCGCCCACGAAGCCGCTCAGATTGCCTTCTTTGATTTCGCGAGCGAGTGATTCACTTTCAGTCAGCGCTCGAGGGTTGTTAGAAGTGTTTTCGGCCTGTGTCTGCGGCCTTACTTCGGGAGGTTCTTGATACGAACTATAGGTTCGGGGAGTGTTATAGGGCGTGGCATCGTGTCTCTCAGTGGAGCCTTCCTGTTCCAAATCCTTCGGGTTCTTTCCTATCCTCAGCATTGGTAAACCTCCGTTGTTTGAGGGCCGCGGGTTCCGGTCACAGGTGCCATCGAGAAGGTAAAAGTAACAAAAACGACGCGCGTGCCTTGTGTTGTGGATTGTCCAGCTGACGGACAGGTTTGACTGGCCGACAGCCCAGGAGCGAGGCTAACATAATAGACAAACGACTTTTCGCTGTCCAGCCTGTAATGAAAATGTAATGGCGCCGGGAATTTTGCCGTTCACAAATCCCTAACTACCAAAAGATCCGGCCACGCCAAACCCTGGCAAAACCCACCTTGAAGGCTTCCCATCGTGGGCGTTCCCACGTGGTCCGGGGACGCGCATCGAAGTGAACCTTGCCTTCGATTATCGCACCCCCTCGAATTCTTAATTCAGGCGTATAGATGTCTCCGATAACCACCGCGTGGTTGTCGAGCACGACACCTTTAGTCGCCGTAATATTTCCTTTGAAGACCCCATCGATCATCGCTACGGTGACTTCAACGTCTGCGTGCAGCTTGCAGTGCTCGGTTACAACCAGCGCACCTCGGAGTGAAATCTTGTCTTCGACGTTGTCGTAAAAGCTCAGCACGTCTTCGAACTTCAGACGGTCGTTCTCAAGGTAGGTTCCAGGAAGCGGTTCCGCTTGCGCGCGGTTCCGGAAACCTTCAACCGCTTGCAACCACTCGCCGAAGTGCACGTGGGGAGTAAATGGATCTTCGACAGAGTACTGATCCAGGACGACAGTCCTATGGGAATCAATTGCATCTGGAAGGGTGGTCATTAGTTCCACGGACTAAACTGAGAATGGACTGCAGAAACTAAATAGTGTCGCATTCCGAATTAGGAAACCTTGATCATCGTGCAAACACCATCAAAAATAGCGCCGTCCTTTATCCCAATAGAGCGCGTCCAAATGTTGCCGAAGATCTTTGCGACTGGTCCAATTTCAACCCTCTCCTGAGCAACTATATCGCCATGAACAGTTCCGTTAATGACTGCTACGGCTACTTCGACATTAGCCTCGACCGTAGCATGGGTATCGACGATCAGCGTTCCCTTTTGCGAATAAATGGTTCCGGCGATATGACCGTTCACGCGCACCATGTCTCGGAAACTGATTTCGCCCGAGAGCTCCGGCCGCGACGCGAAGGCTGATCCGGATTTCTGCCGCACCCCCAAACCTCCGTTATTGCCGCTGACTTGCCCTCCGAGTAGACCATCGATGGCCAGGGTCCCCTTATAGTGGACTTCTCCAACTATGACCGGAGTTCTCGCTTGGAAGCCGTTGCTTTCTTTAGGAATGGGAACAGCGCCAGGAGCTAAAGTTTTCGGATGACGAATTGTGTGGGCGGTCTGTGCTATGGGATTCGGCTCCATCATGACTCCGCATGTTGTCAGGGCGGCCTGTCGATGCCTCAGCGTCGCGCTGTGTCGACTATTGATAGGTTATCTTAATTCGAGCGTGCTCTCGTCCAGCACATCATTTCCCACCGGAGGAGCAAGTCCGGAGGTAGAAACGGATGCCCGTATTAATTTTTAGCTTTAGAAACGTAGGGACTATAGACGCCTTGAATGGTTGGTCACCCTACCATAGCCGACACAGGTTCGACAAGTGTTTTGGTGCGCTGGGGAACCTAGTGCTTTTGCTTGAGAGGAGATACGATCATGACTCTAAAGGCGTCTTAGAGTTACTAGAACAAGTTCGCAGAACAATTCAAAGCCTTCGGACATAAGTTGGATTAGGTGACCATGTGTCGGTACTAGCTTCGTCAAGAGCGGGATGAGCTGAACGTGCTAATTCAGGGGCTGGAACGGCGTCTGGGGGTAGTCTCAAACGAACATCAGACTGAGGCCACACAAGCAAAGACGTCCCGGTTAGAGTCGGATCACAATGTGGCGAGACGTGAGGGTACGATTTCCGGTTTATGCCAGAATACTTGTAAGGTGACACCCTTGCTAGAAGTATCCGTTGCGAAACAAAAGCCACTCCGAGAAACGCCCGCTTTTTGTGCGAACTCCCTCATTTGGGCGCACGGTTTCAACTGATATTCTAGTGGCCGGGGTAGCTCTTTATCGCCCACGGCGGGAGTAGCCGTAGCCGCCGCCGAAGAGTAAGAGAACTACCAGGATGACGATTATTAGTGTAGTGGTACTCAGGAAGCGGCTTATATCACGGATAGAAAGGGGTCTCGGTGCGTTAGCGCACATATACTTTGGCAGCTTCGAGCGCCAACGGCGCGACTGGTTGGATATTATCTCGATAGGATATCAGCAAGATTAGGGAAAGCGTCTTTTAAGTGGAACCACTCTCAGGCTAGAGCGGGCTGCAACCTTGAAATCCAAAGCATGCGGTCGCGCCGTTGGCGCTAGAGCGGGGGCATGCCACCCTTCCTAACCTGCAAATTACCGTACGCGCTTTTGGGTTTCACACAGTCTCTGAAGTCACGGGCTAACGAGATCGCTCCGCGTGGTTACATTTGTTATCGGTAAACACCCGTGGCATTCTGAGATTCTTCGGAGCGGGTCCAGGACGAGCATCTCAGCTGGGGTGCTGGAAAAACTTATAATAACTTGGGCGAGCGAAATGGCTGCGGAAATTAAGCTGAAAACAAGACTGCTTCGCGGAATGGGCAACGCGATCGAAGACTTCGGTATGATTGAAGACGGGGATCGCATAATGGTCTGCCTGTCTGGTGGCAAAGACAGCTACACAATGCTGGAGTTGTTGCTGGACCTGCAGCCCCGAGCGCCGGTCAGGTTTGATCTTCTGGCTGTAAATCTGGACCAGAAACAACCTGGATTTCCCGCGGACGTACTACCCAAATATCTTGAGAGCCGCGGCGTTGCGTTCCGCATTATCGAGCGCGATACCTATTCAATCGTTAAGCGCCTGGTTCCCGAAGGGAAGACCTACTGTTCAGTCTGCTCACGTCTGCGGCGTGGAATCCTCTATAACCTCGCAGTAGAAGAAGGGTGCAACAAGATTGGGCTGGGCCATCATGCCGACGACATCATCACAACCTTCTTGCTAAACCTATTCTTTGTCGGATCACTCAAGGCAATGCCGCCTATCCTCCGTTCGAATGATGGTCGGAACACCGTCATCAGGCCGCTCGCTTATTGCCGGGAATCCGAGATTGCTGCATTTGCTGAAACGCAGGAGTTTCCGATCATTCCCTGCGATCTATGTGGATCTCAACCCAATCTAAAACGCGCGCGCATTAAGCGACTGATTGGCGATTTGGAGAAGGAAATTCCCCATGTTCGCAGTTCCATGCTGACGGCGCTGGGCAATGCGAAACCGTCACACTTGTTGGACCATCAGCTTTTCGATTTTAAGAAACTAAAGGCCGCGAGCGGTGACGTGGAGGCAGAACTCGACCTCGCAGTCGGTCACACGGATGAGGGGTTGCAGCCGGCGCTGGTCTCAATTATGTGATAACGGCATGGCCACAAACGTACATCACAGGCCTCAGTAAGCTGATATGCTCTCCATCTTGTAAGATTTCGGTATGTCGGCTGCGAAGAACAAACGAGAACTCGACCTTAGTGCTTTCCCGCCCGGAAGTGTCACCGAATACTCAACGCTCGTCTGTCTCGCCTGCACCTTTGACATCTTCACCGGCCAGTTAGGCCTCGCACCAAGGACTGCATATTCAGAGATAAAAAAGTATTCTCCGACAATTGGCGAGCTGACCGCACCTAAAGCCACCCCTCCATTCTTTGATTCCGAGGAGAAGAACCCACACTGCCTTTATTGCAACGCGGCCAAACGCTGGCACGCGCGCCTCGATACTATTCGTATCGAAGGAGGGAAAGCTACTGACGCAGCTCGTCGCAAACTGATCAAAACTCTGCCGCAGAAGGACAATCAGTTTCAACTTATCGAAGCCAAAACCGACAAGCGAGCAATCTTCTTCAACTGGCTCGACACCCTGGGCCACAATCTGGATCTTGAAGAAGCCTGGCTGATTGAGACCACCCGCGCCTATCTTGGCCGCCTGGAACCAAAGACTGATTGGGGCGAAGTTTTCAAGGACGTACGCAGGGTTCGTCGTTCGCAGCGGCTGGACCAGGGATGGGAAAAAGATGGCGGCAGGCTCTTTCTGTCGCCGGTGGTCTACAGCGAGGTTGTGATCGTTCAGTATCTGGTAAGCCGGTCACACGTTCATGGTGGTCGGACGCTGGAAGGCCGGCTGACTTTGACTGACCTCGTTCGCGGTTTGCGTTATGGTGGCTATCTCGATTCGAAAGGAATCTCACCCGGAGATCAATTTGAGGTTCTGGACCAGTTGATAGAGACAGTCGCCGGCGGCTCTGGACACATTAAGGTCTACTACATCGTGGACCGGCGAGATTTTCTGGAGAAGGTGAAGTCGGTTTACGCTCGTTATGCAGCGTGAGCAGTAAGCAGTGAGCAGTAAGCAGAGTAAATAGGTCGTATAGGTCGTATAGGTCGTATTGGACCTATCGATGCACTGCTCACTGCTTACGGAATCTTATAGCCGTCGATATATTTTTGCAGCCCCTCTTCCGAGTTGTTATGACGGTATTTGTAATAAGCAATAAGGTCCTGCATCACCTGATCGCGCAGTGGCTGATATTGCGTTTTGCCCGTTGCCAAAGCCACGGCACGCGCATATTGCTCGATCACCTTGTCTAATAGTGCAGTGGCTTTTTGAATCATTTCATTCTTGGATGCGCCGTCCGGCAGGCCTCGAGCAGTCTGGGCCAGCGTTTGGTATTCATTGTTCGTGATGCTTCCCAACAGGGCGTAGTTAAAAGGATCACCGGGACTCAGCTTCGCGGCCTTTTCCAGATTGGCCTGTGCCTCGGCAGTTTTCTGCTCTACCAGGGACATGACCGCCATCTGTTGATAGAGCGTCGGCAGCATGGCTTTTCCCTTAAGCCAGGTGTCATTGTCCATAGCGGCGGGTTTCATGTCTGCTTCAAGCAGTACAATTGCCTTGGTTCCGTAGTCCCGGCTCGCTTTTATGTGCTTAACGTTCTGGCCACGGGCCAGTTCGGCTCCGGCAATTGCCAGAAGGACCCGGATCTGTACGTCCTCCGCATCGTTTCCCAAATAAGAAGCACCACTCTCGAACGCCTCATCAAAACGTTTAAGCTGAACATAGGCATCAATCAACGCAGGCTTGACTGCCTTCGCTTCCGTTGGGTCCGTGAAGAGTGCGAGGTACTTTTGTGCTACCGCCAGCCTTTGGTTCGGCTCCGTAACTCCAAACACCTGGTTGGCCAGATACTGGGCCACCTGCGGCCGCGCCTTACTCGCCGGGTACTTTTTGACAAACTCTTCGGCCGCCACGAATTTGGCGTTAACGTCAGCGGCTGCTTCGATGGCTTGAGCTGCCTTAACCTCAGCCTCCGGGACAGTGGTCCTGGGATTCTTCTCCTGCGATGTGATTAAGGAGCTTGTCGAGAAGGAGGCTGTCGAGAAATTTCCAACTAGTCTTTCTCTGTGCATCCTCAGTGCTCTCTGTAATACAAAGTTCTGACTTCTTGTTTTTTGAGCAAGATTTTGACAGAGACCACGATCCACCAAATCACACGAACGAACACGAAAGGTCGTTAGTGTTATTTCGTGTATTTTAGTGGATCGTTCCCCTAGTTGCGGCTGAAAGCCGCGCTGTGTCTCTGTGGTGAATGTCTTTATCGGCAAATTCAACCCAAAGGCACCGAGTTCGCCCAGAGGCTTGAGGTCATTCGGACAGGCTCTGAAGCGTGCATTTATGGAAGTATTGAATACCAGAACGAGCGAACATAACAGGATCGCCTGCGAAAGAAGAGATCGTGTTTTCATATTTCCGCCTTTGTTCGAATCGTTTGTTCGGGGAATTCTGAGCCGAGATAATGCGTCAAGAATATGCTTAAGGGCAAGTACGCAATTGAGTGTAAAGCAAACTGTTAGTTTGCTTCAGTCGCGAATACTCTCAGGTTGAGGTGGCACCGAACACGAAGCAAACTAACAGTTTGCTTTACAAGTTATTAGCTGCCACCAGAACACTGTTGATTTCCGGATGGAGGTATCCGTCGATAACGATGCGTGACGGGACGGCGCCGTCCGATGCCAATCGCATTGCGCGAGATGATCAGCGTAGGAGGCAATTGGCGTCGCTTGAATTCATTGGCAGGAGACTCCACCCGATTCAAAATATCGTAGACCATGGCCGGATCGTTTTCAGCCGCAATAATCTCTTCCGGAGTAGCCTTCTGCTCGAAATACATTTTGAGGATTGGATCCAGCTTGTCATAGGGCGGTAGTGATTGATCGTCAAACTGTCCAGGCGCCAACTCCGCTGATGGGCGCTTTTCGATGATGCCGGTGGGGATAATTTCACTTTCCCGATTGAGATGGCGGGCCAGCGAATAAACTTCCGTTTTCAAAACGTCGCCAATCACCGCCAGTCCGCCATTGGTGTCGCCGTAAAGAGTGCAGTAGCCCAGGGCGAGCTCCGACTTGTTCCCGGTCGAAAGCAGCAACCGCCCTTCCGCGTTGGAAATCGTCATCAGGATATTTCCGCGCAAGCGTGACTGGAGATTTTCAGTCGCATGTGAACCGGTCCCCGCAGTTACCGGCGGCAGTTCAAGCTCTCTGACTAACAACTCGAACGCGTTTGTTATGGGACGTTCAATCATCTTCATTCCCAGCCGGGCCCCGAGTTCCAGCGAATCATCAATACTTGAGCGGGACGAATAGGGAGAAGGCATCATCACGGAGAGCACATTCGCGGCGCCCAACGCTTCACACGCCAGCGCGGCCACGACCGCGGAATCGATACCACCTGACAATCCCAGGACAACCTTCGTAAATCGGTTTTTCCGCGCGTAGTCGTGAATGCCGAGAACGAGCGCGCGGCGAATGGTTTCAATATCATCACCCGGCAAACAGCGTTCGTCCGCGACTCCGCAATCAAGATCAACTGAGCCAAAAAACTCTTCGAATGGTGGCGCCTGTAAGATTATCTCGCCTTCGCAGTCGGCCACTATGCTCGCGCCATCAAAGATGATTCCGTCGTTCCCGCCCACCAGATTGACGAACACGATGGGAATTTTCGCACTCCGGGCGCGGTGGGAAACCATCGCACAGCGCTGGCCCATCTTGCCTCTATTAAACGGTGAAGCGTTGATCGAAATGAGTATCTGTGCGCCCATCTCGATTAATTCGTCCGCTGGGTCGTGCGAGTAAAGCCGCTCCTTCCAGAAAGTCTTGTCGTTCCAAAAGTCTTCGCAGACGGCAACGCCCATTTCGCAGTTGTCTACGGTAAACAAGCGGCGCTCGCGCGCGGGTTCGAAATAGCGCGGGTCATCGAAAACATCGTACTCCGGCAGCAAGGTTTTGTCGGCAAACCCAACCAGCTTCTGATCGTGAATTATCGCAGCGGAGTTATAGAGATCTCGGCCGGTCGCCAGATCGATAGGCCGGATGGTCCCAACAATTGCAGTTAGTCCGGCGGTTGCTTCGATGATCTTTTCGAGGGGTTGCAAGGCGCAGCGCACCACGTCACGATCGAGAAACCAATCCAGCGAGGTGTAGCCCTGAACGCAAGCCTCAGGAAGCACGACGAGATCCGAATTGTCCTGGCGGGCTCGTTCAATCGCGCGAATGATTCCGGCAGTGTTGCCTTCGTAGTCGCCGTTAGTTGTATTTATTTGACCGACTGTGACGCGCATTAGTTTGAGCTTTGATCTTAGACCTTTGATCTCATGAGGTGCAAACCACTGGAACGGCTCGACCAGTTTAAGCGGGATGAACGCTGATGTTGTAGGGGCGGCACTCCGTGGCCGCCCCGTGTATCGGCCACAAAACGTCGCGTGCGCAACCAAGGGGTGGCCACGGAGTGCCACCCCTACAAAGACGACGAAGGTTGAGAGGCGCGCCGAGCTAAGCTATAGTTTCAGCAAAGCGGAGGGGTCGCATAATTGGTAGTGCAGCGGTCTTGAAAACCGCCGACCGAAAGGTCATGCAGGTTCGAGTCCTGTCCCCTCCGCCATTTTCCCTCAACAACTTACCCTTCCTCATAGGTCACATCCCTTCCGTCCCAGTAGTGAGTTGGCGCGTTTTTGAGAAGCCAATGGTCGCGGCAGTAGCCCGACCGTAGGCGTGGATGCAGCTTTCCTGAGGAGACGCTGCTAGAATGACGGCAGGAGGGCACAATGAATATCAAAGACGTTGTCAATGTCGACCCTGAGCGCATGAGCGGTGCACCTTGTTTCACAGGGACCCGCGTCCCGATTGCACACCTGTTTGATTACCTTGAAGGTGGCGAGACGATAGACGAGTTTCTCGATCAGTTTCCTTCCGTGACTCGCGAACATGCCCTGGCCGCGCTTGAACTCTCTAAGGAATCCCTGCTCGCTAATCATGAGATTGCTGCTTGACGAGTGTAGGTTACGAGCCACCAATGAAGAGCATGACACCGCGCGCAAGGAGATCTAAAAGATGTCGACGGTCGAAGAGATAGTGAACGCAATCAAAGAACTGCCCCCTGGGGAGAGGGAAGAGGTTAAGCGGCGCCTTGAGGCATTGCCGGCTCAACCCGATGAAAACGAAACTTCAATCTGCGATGAGCGTCAAGCGGCGACAGATCTCGATCAGCGCATTCAGACCGCTTTGTATGAAGCAGGCTTAGTAAGTGAAATTAAGCCGCCGATTACCGATCCCACCCCGTATCGCCGCGAACCAATCACGATCAGAGGAAAGCCGCTTTCGGAAACTGTTATCGAGGAGCGCCGCTAGCGTGGTGGCCGTCTATTTCCTCGACACGAGTTTCTACTAAGAATGATCTTCATTATTAGACCTCAGGTTCGCGATTGCCACCCCACCAATAAGCATCTAAATGAACGGGAGCAATTCCCCTTTCTCTTCCAATGCGTCGAGCAACCTCTTGATAAAGTCTGTTCATTTCAGGAGTGAGGTGCATCACACCCGGCCATTTTGGTAATTCTTTGCGGGCCTGCGCATAAAGCGTATTCCCTGTGATCGAGTCGAGAGGGATTTCAAATAACCACTCAGCAGCTGCCAGTCCGTACTCCTGATTTAAGTACCCGTTATAAAATGCGTTGCGCAGAAAGATGTTTAGCGCCTTTCGACTGATCCCCCACCGCTGAGCACTAACAGGCAGTGATCCTTTGAGGTGCTCGGTTGCTAGATCAAGCCGGCGATAAAACAACTGCGGGTTCGCCATACCAAACTGCTTCAATGACAGGGTGCATAGGAAGCGCCTGGTGGCTGCGATCGTTCCAGCAGGTTGCCCGCGCAAAGTCGAGGCAGGAATAGCAGCCCGCGCTCGTAAGCTTGAATACTCTTGAGGAAGTCTTTACGCATAGCAGAAAATTGAGCACAAACCGTTGGTTATAGGAAGAAGAGCCCGCTACTTATCACGGCCTAGCCACAGTTTGCAAAGATTCCTGTAAGAAATATAATGCCCGGACGAACCTTGCGCCCTTTCCTGTCCAGGATGGTCCATGTTAGACAAGAAGAGCCTAACCGAACGCGACATCTGCACTAAATTCATCACGCCAGCGATAATTGAGCGGGCAGGATGGAACCGTGATACGCAGCTGAGAGAAGAACTGTCATTAACCAAGGGCAAGATCTACGTTCGCGGCAAACTACATACTCGCGGCAAACAAAAAAGAGCCGACTACGTTCTCTATCATAAGACAAACATTCCACTGGCCGTGGTTGAGGCTAAGGATAATACGCACACACTCAGGTCCGGCATTCAGCAAGCGATAGAGTACGCCGAATTGCTAGACGTACCATTCGCCTATAGTTCTAATGGCGATGGTTTCATTGAACATGATCGCTCAATCACCTCGGGTGCCGTCGAACGTGAGATCAGCCTGAATGAGTTCCCAACTCCGGAGGAGCTCTGGCGGCGCTATTGCGATTACAAAGGAATTGATGATCCGGAGGAGAAAAGGATCGTCGCTCAGGATTATTATCCGAGTCCCGAAAACAAAGCTCCGCGCTATTACCAGTTAACCGCCATCAACAGAAGCATCGAAGCGATAACGAAAGGGCAGAACAGAATTCTGCTCGTGATGGCTACGGGCACCGGCAAGACGTTCACTTCGTTTCAGATAATCTGGCGACTGTGGAAATCCGGCGCTAAGAAAAGAATTCTGTTCCTGGCAGATCGAAACATTCTTGTGGATCAGACACGAACGAACGACTTCAAGCCCTTCGGTTCCGCGATGACAAAGATACAGAACCGCAAAGCCGACAAGTCATACGAAATATACCTGGCACTATATCAAGCCATCACGGGCACCGAAGAATCGCAGAAAATCTACAAGCAGTTTTCCAAGGACTTTTTCGATTTGATAGTGATCGATGAGTGCCATCGCGGCAGCGCTGAAGAGGACTCAGCCTGGCGTGAGATTCTTGAATACTTCACTGGCGCAACCCAGATCGGTATGACGGCGACACCCAAGGAGACCAGGTATGTTTCGAATATTGACTATTTCGGCGAGCCCGTCTTCACCTATTCACTCAAGCAAGGGATCGAAGACGGCTTCCTCGCGCCGTATAAAGTCATTCGTATCGATATCGACAAAGACTTAACGGGTTGGCGCCCTGAAAAAGGCAAGAGAGACAGGTACGGGAAGGAAATACCCGATCGCATCTACAACCAAAGCGATTACGATCAGGAATTGGTGCTCGAGAAACGAAATGAACTCGTGGCCGAGAAAATTACCCAGTATTTGAAAGCCACCAACCGATTCGATAAAACGATAATCTTTTGCGAGGACATTCCGCACGCCGAACGCATGCGTAGCCTGCTGATCAATCTGAATAGCGATCTGTCTTCACAGAACAGCAAATACGTAATGCAAATCACCGGAGACAATAACGAAGGCAAAGCTGAACTTGATAACTTTATTCTTCCGGAGAGCAAATATCCGGTGATTGTGACAACTTCAAAGCTTCTGTCAACCGGCGTTGATGTTCAGACTTGCAAGCTTATTGTTCTGGATAAGCGCATCGAATCGATGACGGAATTCAAGCAAATCATTGGGCGAGGCACGCGGATCAATGAAGCGTATGACAAGTTTTACTTCACTATTATGGATTTCCGAAGAGCGACCGAGCTTTTCGCCGATCCCGATTTCGATGGTCCACCGCTACAGATTTATGAGCCGAAAGATGACGATCCGATTGTCCCACCGGATGAGCCCGGTGAGACCCGCGATGAAGGCGACACGATTATTTGTGGCGTGCAGGTTGGCCCGCAAGGAAAAGGGGCACGCCGAACGAAGTATTATGTGAGAGACGTTGAGGTCAACCTGGTAGCCGAGCGAGTTCAGTACTATGGCAAAGACGGAAAGCTGATCAGTGAATCACTGATTGATTACACGAAGAGCGCCGTCAACAGCAACTACGCGTCGCTTCGTGATTTCCTGAATCGCTGGACGAGCGCGGATAGAAAACAGGCTATAGTCGAAGAGCTTGAAAATGAGGGCATTCTCCTGGAGGCGTTGGCAGAAGAAGTTGGTAAGGATTTTGATCCTTTCGATCTGATTGCTCATGTAGCGTACGGCCAAAAACCGTTGACCCGTCGTGAACGTGCAGAGCAGGTGAAAAAGCGGAACTACTTCGCAAAATATGAAGGGAAGGCGCGTTCGGTTCTTGAGGCCTTGCTGGATAAATATGCTGATGAAGGCCTTACCAATCTGGAAGATCCAAAGGTGCTGAAGGTTCAACCCTTTGACAAATACGGCACGCCGACAGAAATCATTCAGGCCTTTGGCGGCAAAGCACAGTACGATCAAGCTGTTAAGGAGCTGGAGCAAGACCTTTATCAGGTGGCTTAATTCATATGTCAGTTAGCACCACTGTCAAAACCATCCAGGACATCATGCGCAAAGACGCGGGTGTGGATGGCGACGCCCAGCGGATTAATCAGCTCGTCTGGATGTTCTTTCTAAAAATTTTTGATGACCGCGAATCTGAGAAAGAGCTTTTGGAAGACAACTATCACTCCCCCATTCCTGAGCGTTTGCGCTGGCGCAATTGGGCGGCGAATCCCGAAGGAATCACGGGTGATAAGCTCGCTGATTTCATAAATAACGATCTCTTCAAAACGCTTAAAGAGCTGACGGCGCCCGACCCGCGCGCACAGCTTGTGCGGCATGTTTTTGAAGAAGCGAACAACTACATGAAGTCCGGCACGTTGATGAGACAGGTCATCAACAAAATCAATGAAGTCGACTTCAACCGTAAGAACGATTTGCACTTGTTCGGTGATATTTACGAACAGATTCTGCGCGACCTGCAAAGCGCTGGCAACGCCGGCGAGTTTTACACTCCACGCGCCGTTACTCAGTTTATGGTTGAGATGGTTGACCCGAAGCTGGGCGAGAAGGTGCTGGATCCGGCCTGCGGAACAGGCGGTTTTCTTACGAACACGATTGAGCATGTCAGACGAAAATACGTTCACAGCATCGAAGACGAGCAAGTTCTGCAATCTTCGATCAAAGGCGTGGAGAAAAAGCAGCTCCCTTATTTCCTGTGCGTGACCAACTTAATGTTGCACGGCATCGACACGCCCAATCAAGTTTCGCACGACAACACGCTTGCACGTCCTTACCGCGATTATCAGCCAGAGGATCGCGTCGATGCGATTGTTACCAATCCTCCGTTCGGCGGCATGGAAGAGGACGGGATCGAAAAGAATTTTCCCAAGTCATACAGCACGCGCGAAACCGCCGACCTATTCCTCGTGTTAATTACTCACTTGTTGCGGGAGGAGGGGCGCGGGGCGATTGTCTTGCCTGACGGCACTCTATTTGGAGAGGGCATCAAGACGCGGATCAAAGAGAAGCTCTTGACCGAGTGCAACCTGCACACGATTGTGCGGTTGCCAAACGGTGTGTTCAGTCCCTACACGGGCATCAAAACAAACCTGCTTTTTTTCACCAAGGGAACGCCGACAAAAGAGGTTTGGTATTACGAACACCCGTACCCACCCGGCGCGAAGTCCTACAACAAGACCAAGCCGATTCGCATTGAAGAGTTTGAAGCGGAAAAGGCCTGGTGGACGAACCGCGTCGAAAGCGAAAGGGCTTGGCGTGTTTCTTTCGAGACCATCGCAGCGAACAATTTCAACCTGGACATCAAGAATCCGAACACGCCCGACGCAAATCACGGAGATTTTGAAGAACTCCTCGCGGCGCATAATCGACTCCTGCTGGACTTGGCAGACACTCGCGACAAGCTCAAAGACGAATTGATGACAGCGCTGAAGGAGACGACGGAGGTAAAGGCCGCGAAGCAATAAGCTCGTGCTAAACTTCACGGCGGAGGATGATATGACGTTGGAGAATCTAATTAGATCTGAGCTTTGGACAAACTTCCAGAAGCAGGCACGCAAACAGAAAAAGCAACCGAGCGACGTGCTGGCGAACCTTTTACGCGAGTATCTTGAGATCGCCGAAGATGTCGCGCTCGATGAGACAATTGCGAGTTCAGCCCGGCGAAGCAAGTATAAGGAATCAGACGCAGTGAAGATTGTCCGCCGGCACCGAAAAGAGAAGCGAGAGCGCAGTGTCGCCGCGTAAAGACCGCCTGAAGGTGGTGTTAGATACGAATGTTCTCATCAGTCGTTTTTTGAATCGCCAGCGGCGTTCGGCAAATGTCAGAGTTTATGACTTATGGTCTGTCGAGCGCAGGTTGCAACTGATTGTCAGCACGCCGGTGGTGGCGGAGTATTTAGAAACGCTTGAACGAGTCACAGATGAGCCGCACCTTATCGGTCTTTTTCGCGCAAGGTTGCAACACTCGTCAACCGTCACCCGGATCAATTTAGGCAAACGCTTTGCAGTGAGTCGTGATGTTGACGATGACATCCTGCTCGCTACCGCCCACACTGGCCGCGCACGTTATCTCGTAACCAACGACCTCGACTTGCTTGAGATTCCGGCGAACGAACGTCGGCGTTTCAGGTTTGAAATCGTCAAGCCTGCCCAATTGCTGCGCATGTTGGAGCTATGACCCTGCAAACTTTCTTCGACAACTTCGGTCCGCTTACCGACGCACCGAACGGGATTCCCAAGCTGCGCGAACTTGTCCTGCAATTAGCTGTCGAAGGAAAGCTTGTCTCTCAAGATTTAGACGACGAGTCAGCACCAGAGTTGTTAAGAAAAATCAGCGCGAACAAGGAAAGTTTGGCGAAGGCAAACAAGATAGCTAAAGAGGAGTCAGCCCATCCAATTCGGAAAGAAGAAACGCCTTTCACATTGCCCGACAACTGGGCATGGGTTCGTCTAAGTCAAATTACGAACGCTGTTCATTATGGCTACACTGCTTCTGCAAACCACGCCTTGACCGAAGTCAGACTTTTGAGAATCACTGACATTCAGAATGGACGAGTTGATTGGCCGAGCGTTCCGGGCTGCGAGATTGATGAGAAAAAGTTGCAAGGCGTTAAGCTCGCAAATAATGACATATTGATCGCGCGCACGGGCGGGACGATTGGCAAATCATTTCTTGTACAAAACCTCGAGTTAACCGCCGTCTTCGCTTCCTATCTTATTCGCGCTCTTCCTAACGAGAAGCTCTTTGCTCCCTATCTGAAAGTTTTTTTGGAGTCCCAGTCTTATTGGACGCAGCTTTATGAAAAGTCAATGGGCACAGGACAGCCGAATGTTAATGCAACATCCTTGAAGTCTTTGGTTGTGCCACTCCCCCCACTTGACGAACAGAAACGCATTGCCGCCAAAGTTGACGAACTGATGCTCCTTTGCGATGACTTGGAAGCACGGCAGCAAGCCCGACGCGAAAGTCGTCTAAGCCTCAATAGCGCCACGCTCGCGCCACTTAGCAACGCTGCTTCACTCGCACCGGAGCAGTTTGAGCAAGCCACGTCGCGCCTCGCGGACAACTTCGACGCGATCTGCGAATCTGCCAAAACCGTCGGCAAACTCCGCTCAACCATTCTCCAACTCGCCGTGCAAGGCAGACTGATTCCCCATGATCCCAACGACGAACCAGCCGCTATTTTGTTGGAAACACTGAAGAGCGTAAAAGCAAATTCAAGTCATCGAAAAAAGAGTAAGAAGGAAGCGCCCTTAACTACGATCGTCGAGGATAATACCCCATTCAAATTGCCCGACGGCTGGCAGTGGGCCAGATTTTGCCAGGTAGCGACGATCGCTTCAAACCTCGTTCACCCGGAAGATCACTTAGATTATCCACACGTTGCTCCCGACAATATTGAAAAGTTTACCGGCAGATTATTGACCTACCGCACGGTGAGAGAAGACAAGGTGGCCAGCTCCAATCACAGATTCTTTAGCGAGCAGATCGTTTATTCAAAGATTCGTCCCAATCTTGCGAAGGCTGTCATTGTTGATTTTGACGGCTTATGTAGCGCTGATATGTATCCAATCAGCTCGCATATTTATGCTCAATTTCTTCTCAAATACATGCTGTCGGAAACATTCCTAAGGATGGCTGTGAAAACCGATACTCGTGTAGCAATGCCAAAGATCAATCAGGAGGAACTAAACAAAATTCTAGTCCCTGTGCCGCCTCTTCAAGAACAAAAACGCATCGTCACCAAAGTCAATCAACTCATGACGCTGTGCGATGAACTCGAAGCCAAACTACGCCAAGCCGAAGCCGACAGCGAAAAGCTAATGAACGCCGCCGTCCAGCACGTGCTTAATACCCCAGCTAATAATCGAGAGAGCCAACGCGAAGCGCGTTGGCTCTCTCTTCAACCTAATGCTTAGATCAAGCTTTACGCGGCAAGCGTCAACTCAAAAGGGTTGGCAACAGTGCGCTTGCCAAAGCGGCTAAGCAAGCCTATGGCGTCATCCTCTTTAATGTGTTCACGTTTGAGGATGGCTCCAACCTCCGCCTGTTCCGTGCTGGGAATACGCGACGCGAAAAACTGCCAGAGTTCCTCATTCTCATAGGTCTTGCTTACGTCAGGAAACTCTACTATCGGTCGTAAGTCGCCGCTCTGTCTGAACTCGTCCGAATATTCAAACTTCCAGATTCCATCTTCAACAGATAAGGTGCCCACCAATAGCCCATCATAGGTGAGGAGAAACTTAGCGTGCGCTTCGGGCGGGGCTTTGACACTGCGAGCAAAGCCAAGCCACTCTTTCGCTTTATCCATGATCTTTTTAAGTGGCATCAACCGGTTCCTCCTTTTCTCTGAATCGAGATTGTAAAGTCCGACTTAGACATTACCAAACCGCGAGTCAGAATACACTGGGGAATGGCGGCGAATATTGATAGCATCCGACCTTGCTAATTCATGCCCAGCCACATCGTGAAATCATCCGTTTGGATAGAGAAGCAAAACGCCGCTGCGCTGCAGAGGCTCGCTTCCGTCTTTCAAAACCTCAAAAGCAGTCGTTGCAAGAACGCTGGCATGAAACCAATTCGTTGGCTGGCCTGAGTTTGATTTTATTAGGAGGCCGTGTTCGTTAGAATGTCTTTACCGTTTTGCTCTAAATTGGAGAGGTAGTCGTGTCGACCGCAGTCGAGGAATTGGTCTCCGAAATCCGCCGTTTGCCTGACGATGAAAAACTGCGCCTCGTAGAGGCGATTCTCAACGATCTGCATAAGCCTGATCCCGAGATAGAGCGCGTCTGGGCCGATGAGGCTAAAAAGCGTTGGGCGGCGTACAAAGCCGGCCGTATACCCTACCGTGTCCTATGAGGATGCGATAGCTAAACATCGCGAATGAATGTTCGGTTATTCCTTGCTCCCGCCGATCAGGAAGTGATCATCGCTGTCGCTCACCAACAGCCAGAGCCTCGCTATTGCGCGGACCGCGTAATCACGCGCTAAGTTTTCAGCTTTATGAAAACAATCAAAGACATGCCTGAACATAGCCGCCCGCGCGAGAAGCTGCGCGAGAAAGGAGCTGCCGCGCTTACCGATGAAGAATTGGTCGCGGCGATTCTTGGAATGGGCACGGCAGGCATTGATGTGCGTACAATGTCGAGACAGGTCGCGGGCTTGATTCGGGAAAACGGCGAGGCACTAACTCTCGAGCATCTACAATCTGTTCCGGGAATGGGTCTCGCGAAAGGCGCTCAAATTCTTTCGGCGTTTGAACTCGCCCGACGCCACATACTCAACGACTCAATCAAAATCGAGTGCGCTGAAGATCTGCTGCCCTTACTCGCTGATATCCGGTCGAAAACGCAGGAGCATTTTGTCTGCATCACCCTGAATGGAGCGAATGAGGTTATTGAAAAACGCATTGTGACGATTGGTTTACTCGATCGGAGTCTAGTCCATCCACGGGATGTTTACGCTGACGTAATCTCTGATCGCGCCGCGGCAGTTATCTTTGCTCACAACCATCCATCGGGAGATCTCCAGCCGAGCGAGGCCGACTTGAAGACCCAGAATCAACTGGTCGAGTCGGCAAAGATTCTCGGCATTCGCGTCCTTGACCACGTTATAGTAAGCAAAAAGGGATATTTCAGTTTTCAAGAAGCCGGGATCACCTGATAGATTGCACGCGCCGACTGTCCACACTGAGGGCCTCGTGCGAATGAAACCACTAGACAAGGTGCGTGCGTGTTACCAACACTGTAGTCTTCTTTATGTTTCTAATAAGAGAATGACGAACTCGACATTGCGGGAGCGATTCAAGATCCGAGAGGAGGATTATCCCGTAGCATCCCGGATCATTCGAGACACGATCGATGCTGATCTAATCAAGCCGGAAGACCCGCAAAGTAAGTCAAAAAAGCACGCTCGCTATGTGCCTTTCTGGGCCTGATTCTTATGTGCTGGTTATGTGCAGAACTGGCCCCAAATGCTAAGAATTGGCACCGATTTCAACCGGGAATCAACGACTTAGGGGTGGTTCTTGTGTGCAGATTATGTGAAAGCCTCGTTGAGATTCATGAAGCTACGATTCCTCGGTGATTCCTACGACATCGTCAAGAAGTCCCTGATTACTTGGCTGGCCGATTTCGGCCCCTGGTTGGCTCATCCGATGTTTATGGAACCAGTGACGTTAGATAAAGCCGGGTCTTTTTCGCGCTTTTTAGGTGTTCCTCTCATATCCACTGAGGTACTGACTCCAAAGACAAATAGAGCTGAATATTTTTCATCATGTCAGACGACAGGCAATCTTTTTCTTGATCCCGACACCGGCGTTTGCCTTTTGCCGCGGCGAGGGGCCAGGTCAGTAAGTTATGTTTTCGGATCTGAGTACAACTGACAAACCTCCCACGATCAACTTCTATCTTTACCGTTGTTCCTGGAGTTAGAACTGGCACTTTGCCCCGCCGGGCAGGCGGATAAGTCCGCTTTCTAAACAAAGCGCTGCTTACATGCGGCATTATGAAGTCAGCCGCACACGCTCAGGCGTCGCCTTCAGCATGGGCTTCCAGCACAGCGCCAGGCCGGCGATGAACATACCGGCACCGAGAATGGCAGGAGCCAGGTGAAGAAGATCGTTGTAACCGACAATCGGATGTACGCCGATCGCCGCGGCAAACCCTAAGACTCCGGCAACACACAATATTTGCCAGAGACTTCGCGACGGTGTGCCACACCAAACGCAAAAGAAGACGGTGATTCCTGC
>JBPCKD010000004.1:0-56736 GCA_051004635.1 Pyrinomonadaceae bacterium | reverse complement strand
GGACCTCGAGCGTTGTCTCGAGCAGCATGAGATTCAAGGAACCAAAGTTACAGCGCTCGAAGCCATCTATCATGTGACTGAGCATTTCTCAATGCACACCGGCCAGATTATTCTGCTGACTAAAATGGGCGTGGCCCACGAGTCACCGCAGGAATGCTATCAGCGCTTCATCGTACAGGACACGCGGGCGGTCCGTCCGGTAGGCTGGTTCGGCCACGCGAGTGTCGAAGTTGGGGTCGTATAATTGTTCCCGGTTCGCGAAGTAGAAGATAAGCCCAGCGATAGCCAAGATGGAAACTATCACGGTAGCCCAGATGTGGGGCAGGACGTGACGACAGACTTCCAAAGTGCCCCCAAGATTCACGTCAATTATGCGCCGCTGCTCCCCCGGCTCTAGTCGCTCGAATGGAACGTAGGCGCCGAGATAGCCCCGCGTTGTTCACGAGGACTGTCACTTTAGGTTACAATGTGTCCAGACCCTTCAGGGGAGAGGTACGCGATATGGAGCAAAAACGAAAGTTAACCAGACGACAGGCGCTTACCGTTGAAGGCGTGGCCCAGGGGAAGAGTCTCCATAAGGCCGCCTTAGATGCTGGATACTCCCGGCATACGGCTAAGTCAATGCTGTACAAGACGCACGAAAACGCAAGAATTGTTGAGGCTATAGAAAAGCGCAAGGCTGAAGCGCTGAGAAACGCACAGATCGATACTGCTGTAATAGTTGGTTCGCTTGCTGAAATTGCAACTGCCTCTTTGGCTGACGTGCTCGATGAAAATGGCGATTTCAGTATTAAGAAGGCCAGAGAGAACGGCGTAGACCATTTGATTAAGCGACTGGAAAAAACAACTCGCTACGATAAGGAAGGATGTCGGACGGACACCTACAAGTTTGAAATGTACTCTCGTTTGGAAGCTCTAAATCAGCTCCGCGATAACTTCGGTATGAAACAGGAGCCGAGACCTAATAGCCATTCGGAGGTGGAGTCTGCGATTCAGGACTTTATTTCGAGGGCTAAACAGAAGGGCTACGACCTAACCTACGAAGACGCACGGAAATTCATTGAGCCGCGCATGCAAGCAATATGACTCATTGATTACTGAAGTACCAGAACTGAATGAACTCGCAGACCTCACTGTGTTGGCTTATGGCTCAAGCAGCGAAACCCTGTTGGCGACACGGCTTGAAGCCCAGGGATGGCGTGCTTGGTACGCTACAATATTTGGCCAACAGTTTGTTGACTCGCTAGACAGCGCGGAAACTAACCATAGGCACCACTCGGAAGCCATTGAATGGCACTGGGAATCGCGTAGGGCATTATTACGCGGTGAGCGGCCACCCAATGACTACTTCGCATACTTCCCTATCTGGGCTCGCGGTAACCTTAAAACCACGGTCGCCCGCCGTATCATGCTTTGTGATGCGTGTCTTTCGGCCACAGCCGGAATGGGCGGGTATGCGCTGATCGTTGGTGGAACAAAAAAGAAGGTCGGACGCACTGCCAGCTCAATTGAGTCGCTCCTTCATTCCCCAGCGTTGAGAGAGTACTACCCTGGCCTGTCGGAAGTTAAACGAGGGGTGTTGGGTTCAAGCAAGGGCTGGCGTGCTGACTTTTTGAACACCAAAGCCGGCTACGTGTTTGACTTTGCGGGGCTGGATCAGGGGATGGCAGGCGCGAACGAAGAAGATGTACGTCCAACTTTTATTGTGCCTGACGATATTGATCAGCGCATTGACTCGCCGGCCATAGCAGAAACCAACTTCAACACGTTTACTACAGAGATCTTGCCAATGCGCCAGGGCAATACATTGGTGTTCTTTGCCCAAAATCTGATTTCTCGATTTTCGGTGATGTACCGCATTCAAACGCAACGAGAAAGAGTCCTGACGAATCGCAAGCCTACGACTCCCGTTCCCGCCGTCGTTGGTCTGAAGACAGAATTTCGTGTGGTAAACGGGATGGGAATGGATATTTATCTTTCAGGTAAAGTTACGTGGCGAGGCTGGGACCCGCAGCGCGTACAAGACGAAATCAACACTTCTGGCCTTCCTGCGTTCCTCCGAGAATGTCAGCACGAAGTCGAGACCGACAAGCAAGGCCGGGTGATTCCTGAATATGAAGACGTGCCCGGCCGTCGCACTCATGTAATCACATGGACGCAATTTGAGAAGAAGTATGGCGCTCGACGCATTCCTGCACACTGGCAATGCGAGAGTGGGCTGGACATAGGCTACACACCTGAACACTTAACAGCGTGGACATTTGTTGCTACCTCTGCGGCCAACTCAGCCCTGCCTGGGAAGAAGTTTCGTTACAGAGGTCTGACGTACACGGTCCCCCTTTTAGACGACATGGCGGAAGACGTTAAGAAGATGTTTTGGCTAGGTGAACGTATAGGACGAGAGCGCATATCGCACGAGAAAAAGGGCGAGCGCATGACACTCAACCAGAAGCATGGATTTAACTTTCAATCGTGTAAATCCGGCAAGACAGACGGACTTCCCCAGTGGAGGCACTATCTCAACTGCGATAAGACGCGCCCTCATCCATTTCACGAGGACACTCTATTGCCAGACGGCATGTATTCAATGGGAGAGCCATCATGGTTTGACGTCGTAGACGACGATCAGCTGGAAACCCCTCGGGATGACCGCGGGCTTAAGGTTCACAGGGAACAGGTAGTCTCATGGCTGTATGCGCCCACACCATTGCGCGACAGCGGAATGCGGGAAGCTCTGCCAGTTAAAGCCTTTGAGGATACGAACGACTCAACCAGGATGATTACAGCGGAATGGGGGCCGGGCGCTACGCCTCTAACGTCTAAAGAGCTACAGGAATTCAATCTTCCAAGAAACCTACATGAGGATGTTATCCCCTCGCTTCCCGGTGCGGAGCAAGGCCAGGCCGTTCACGCAAGAATGCACTGGCTGCACGAGGCTGAGATGGAGCAGAGAAAGGATGAGGAAAATGAGTACTTTTATCTGGATTGGTAAAAGTCCAGTAAAGCCCGGCAGAAAGTCAGACGCGGAGTGCATCTGAGGTTAGACTTGTAGTGCCCACAGATGTCCCCAATTGGGGACATTCTTGGGCACCACACCCTGTTATAAAATCGCGGGCGATAAGGTAGATGCAGCAAGCCAGCAACCTTCTTTTTGGCTCTTTCGCCCCGCCGATCGTAACCGACCGTTGTTTCTACATTCGCATGACCCATCAACTGCTGAACCGCGGAAAGATCGCCGCTGGCATCTATTAGCTCTGAGGCGAAAGTCTTTCTCAGGTCGTGCGGCGAAAAGTGCGCAACGCGAGCCTCGGCGCCGCGTTTGGCAAGCGCCTTGTAGATCGCCTGCGCCGTGATCCCTTTGCCTTCAATCTTTCCATCCTTGCGGACGCTGCACAGCAATGAGCCGGACTCGTTGTCGCGTACCCGCAGCCAATCTCGCACAGCTAGATCTGCACCCGATTCGAGGTAAAAAACGCGCGAGTCGATCTTTGTCAGCGGAAAGCGCGGCCGGCAAAACCTTGATTGCGACTTCGCGGTGCATCGCTTCGTCATAGGCGCGATACACCTCGCCCATTCCGCCCTCGCCAAGCTTCGAGCGGATTTCGTAACGGCCGAGATGCGTGCCAACAGCGAGAGTCATCGTTTCAAATCCGCCGCCCGGTTCAATCGGCGGGCCTTCTAGCGGGTCGGAATCCGCTGCCTGAGCTCTTCAAACCAATTCACCACGACGTTATAGTGCGTGGGTGATGGGTACTGCGGACTTAGCAGCATGACGAAATGTCCTCCGTCGGGCATAACGTCATAGAAGGGCCAGTCCGCCTGAAACTGGAGATCGCCCAACTTCGGTGCCTCCAAGACCACGCGCTCTGGGCCAACCGGGTTGGTCTGCGTATCCAGCGTGACGGCCGCGAGTTTGTCGCCCTTGAGAAAGAAAAGTTCCCGCCCGTTGCGAGCCCAGACCGGGAAGGTCCCGCCCTCTGTCGAAATCCGCCTTTTTCCTCCCGGCGAGCCAATCGGACGGACATAGATTTCATCCCGGCCGGATTCATCGGAAACAAAGGCGATCCAATGTCCATCAGGCGAAATTTTCGGCGCCCCTTCATCGGCGTCTGTAATTTGAAAGGGTTGTGGCTTACGCTTCCCGTCGAGCGGCAACAACCAGATGTCTCGCTGCCTGGTAGGATGAACTTCCACAAATGCCAGCGTCTTGCCGTCCGGAGAAAACGAACTAGGGTAGCGCGTGTATTCGCCGCGCGAAATCTCCTCTCTCTGCCCCGTACCGTCCGCCGGTTTCCAAAAGATCTTCCCGAACCGCGTGCCGAATGCGATCCGGGTCCCATCCGGGGTCCACTGCGGGAAGATCTCGTCGCCAGCGTCAAAGGTCAGGCGCAGCGGCATTCCGCGGGCGATGTCATACGTCCACAGATCGTCATTGACTGCGACCACTCGTGCCGCCACAGACCGGCCGTCGGGCGATAGAGAAAAATCTTGTGGCAGACCGCGACCGTCCGTGACGGGTCGTACGTTGCCTTTACGGTCCACGACTACCAACCTTGGACCGCTTTTGATACCTGCACTCGGTTGATAGACTAGAGTCCCATTTTCCGACACGGAGAAAAGGGAGTTGCCGGTTGGGTTGCGTTGCATGCCTTCAATAAGGGAAACCGGAGTCCCGGTCACGGCCAACTGAGAAAGATCGAACGGGATAGCGAGCAGCGAGCCGTCACGAGCATAGACAACGTGTCCGGTGACAACATAGCGCGCGTTGCTGCCGCCATGGATCAAAATACGGGGTTCGGTGGCGCCTGCCTCCAGCACGGCGATGTTCGCTTCATCCGATGTCATGGCGCGCCCCGTCACCACCGTGAACAGAAGGCCCTTGCCGTCAGGTAGAACTTGTGGGTGGATGTACGCAAGTCGATCCTTCTCTTCGTCGGTCCTCAGGAGGAGCTGGGGTGTGCCGCCATTTGCAGACACGGTCCAGATGCCTGCGTTGAATTGAGGCACGAACACGATCGTGTTGTTCCCCCAAGCCCCAGCGACAAATGATGTTGATAAGCTCTGCGTGCTGGAGAGGTTGCAGACCGCGATCGGTGAGCCGCCACTGACCGGTACTTTTTTCAGTGTGTTACCGGCGGCGAAAGCGATCCACTGGCTGTCAGGGGAAAAGAACGGCCTTAGCGCGCCAGCCGTACCGTCAATCAGTTTCCCCTCTGGCTGTCCAATTGCGCGTAAAAAAAGTTGCTGCCTGCCATCCCGCATGGAATAAACAAGCCATTTGCCGTCGGGTGAGATCGCAAACAGATCTTCGAATGTACCCGCTGCGGAAAGGGCGCCAGGCGCTAACGCAATACTCAAGTGCATCGGCGGCGGCCACTGGCTGGAAGAGCGGACACTTATCCACCAGAACACGCTGGCCATGGCCGCGCCGGCCAGCAGCACCGGCACCCACTCGCGCCAACGCTTCCAGGGCGCTGCGATCGCCGGTGCAGTAGCCACGCCCGCCGTCTCCAGCCTTGAGCCTGACGGAGTTGATAAGGCTTCGAGCGCAAAGCCTAGATCGCTCGTTGACTGAAATCTCCGCTCAGGCTTCTTCTCAAGGCACCGCTGCGCGATCCTCTCAAGCGCCGGATTGATCTTCGCGTTCGTCTGCGTGAGTTCTCCCGGCTCCTCTTTGAGAATAGCCGTCATCGTCTCGGCCGTCGTCTCGCGCTGGAATGCCCGCTCACCCGACAGCATCTCGTAGAGGATCGCTCCGAAGCTGAAGATGTCCGTGCGGTGGTCCGTCTCCTGCCCGCGCACCTGCTCTGGAGACATATAGCCCACGGTGCCCATCACCGTGCCTGGATCCGTCAGGGCTTTCCGCGTGGGGAGCTCGGAACTGATTTCAGCAGCCACCTTCGCAGGCTTCAGCTTTGCCAGCCCGAAGTCCAAAATCTTCACCCGCCCGTCTCGCGTGATGAAGATATTCTCCGGCTTAAGGTCCCGATGGATGATGCCACGCTCGTGCGCGGCTGAGAGTCCGTGAGCGATCTGCTGAGCAAAGTCAATCGCTTTACGTTGCGGGAGCGGCCCGTCCTTTAATTGCTCGCGCAGTTCTTCGCCTTCGAGTAATTCAGAAACGACGTAAGGCCAGTCGTCATGGGTATCAACATCATAGATGGCAAGAATGTTCGGATGATTGAGCGCGCCCGCGGCTTGCGCTTCCTGCTCAAAGCGAGCGAGTCGTTCTTTGTCCGCCGAAAGAGCGGCCGGCAAAACTTTAATAGCGACCTCGCGGTTGATCTTTGGATCGAACGCGCGATACACCTCGCCCATTCCGCCCTCGCCAAGCTTCGAGCGGATTTCGTAACGGCCGAGTTTTGCTCCAGCGAGAGTCATTGTTTCAAGTCAGCCGTCCAGTTCAAGACGACGACGATCTGCTGACGCTCTGGGGCTTCAGGTGTCCCGACAACGAGAAAGCGCTTGCCGTCGCGCGCCGGTGTGTAGTATCCGCTGCCGGGGAAGCCACGATCGACACCGGCGCCGCTGACGCGGATTTCGAAGAGCGGTCGCGCGACGCCGACCTTGAAAACCGACCCCTCCCCGTTTACTTCCACCGCCATCAGTTTCCGGTCCGGTGTGTCATAGTAAAGCTCCTGCCCGTCCGCGCGCCACTTGGGCTGCGCGCCGCCGCCCGTCGAGATTGGTATCTTGTCGCCCTGACAAGTGAGCGCGAGGTTCATCCCGAGTATGCCAAGTGGCAGGAATGGAAAAACCCTAAAGAGGCAAATAAGAGCGCCTTCTTGTCCGGCTACTGGTTTAGACCCTTTGTGAGTGAACAGGAAGCCATAGAACATGCGGCGCAGATGGCTGATCGGTGGAACAGAATCTATATGCGGACACTAAGAAACCTGCGTGACCTTCGTCGCTATTCGGTAGTAATCAACAATCCCCAACAGGTCAACATCGCCAGCGATGGCGGGAGTCAAATGAATTTCGCAGGGAAAGACTGATCTTTTGTGCCCTTCATCGTTGATCTGGGGAACGCATCCTGGCAACGACAGTTCACTCATTGGGTAGGTTCTGTTGAGCGAGGCCGTTGTGTCTTGAGAAGGATATTACAGCCGTTCACGCGCAGTGGCAGGCGCCCCCTCGATGCTTAGGAAATACGATAACCGCGAGTATAACAAAAACTCAACCACCCTTTATGGCTGTTTGCGACAGTCGCTAATTCCGGCCCTGACATTAGCAAATCGTTTGCGAGAGTTTCAATCGACACGGCGCAGTAAATGGCGTCATGCACACTCCATGCACACTCGCCGAGACAGGTAATAGTGAGATGTATGCATACCGACAAATCGGCGATGCCCTGGAAGTCTTGTGCAACGCTCCCGGCTGCGGCCATTCTTACGCTGAGATCTTTTGTGATCGGCTGCTGATTTACGACTACCACTACAACCGAGAGCACATGACAGTAATTTATCCTGCCGCTGTTCCGGCTTCTTGATCTGGTTCAAGATGGGCGATTGCCAGCACGACCGTTCGGCCGCACTTACATGATTGACGAGACGGCTCTGGCTATCCTAGCTTGTGACGCTCTTATTGATCTGCCTAGCCAATCAGGTCCACGGCCAGGCCACAACTACCTATGACAAGTTTTCGGATCGGACAACCACGCGAACCCCTGACCGAGAAGTAGTCACTCGGCAAGGTTACTACCACCATCTAACCATTGCCGGATATTTCAGCTTTCCCGGAAAGGGAGCCGGCCACGAGATTGACACCATCGGAGGAGTCGCAAGATGAAAACCTTGTTTCTGATACTCGTGCTCGCATGTTGCGCTCACGCACAGTCCGCTGAAACAGCTACGGTATTTGTTTACATGCCGCATCATGCAACAACAACTTGGCGGCTATCAGGTAAGTTTTACGTTGACGAGAAGAAGACCGCGGAGATCAGCAAGAATCGCTATTTTGTTCTTCATCTACCACCCGGTACGCATTCCTTTTACGTCCGAGACAAGAAGTTTGGCGGTCTTGATTTGGACATGAAGGCTGGAGATGCAATATGGAGGGTGGCTATCGTATTCGCTTTCGTGGCGTCTCTTCTGTGCCAAAGCTGTCGAACTCATCTTTCGCGGAGGACAATTGTATGACCCACTTCAGAATTCATTACTGTTTGCTGGCTTTCGCTTTACTCGCTTTTCTGAGCGTGCCAGCCCGCGCAGACCTGATTACATTTACCAGCCGACCCGCTTTCAACGCTGCTGCACCGGGCCTGCCTGTCGAAACGTTCGAATCGGCATCGGTTCCGCCCGGTGGTGTCGCAACATGCAATGGCCCCGTGAGTAGTGCGATGGGTGGTGGCTGCTTTCCGATCGGCGGCCTGCTTCCGGGGGCAGTTTACAATGCATCCGTCTTAACCCCGGGAAACCTAGTCGTGCTTGGGGCGGGATTTCCCGGAGTGGGCAACACGAGCAGGGTGCTCGGACCGAACAGCTTCGCAGCTACTTTAAACCTCACGTTTGCTAACGCAAACGCGGTCGGATTCGATGTTTTCCCTGGTCCGGCGGCGGGCAATGTCGCAATCACTGTATTCGACGGCGCCGATGTTCTTATTGGGACGTTCTCGGTTCTCTCGCCGGTAGGAGGAACATTTTTCGGCGTTATCAACACGATGGGCAATATCGGTCGTATTAATATCGCCAGCCAATCTACGGCTCCGGGCGAACTCGTTGATAACGTAGCATTCGGCACCGCCGGCGCCGCAGTGCCCGAACCGATGACAGTACTCCTGCTCGGGTCAGGGTTAGCCGGACTGGCAGCCAAGGTGAGGCGTCGGCGTAAGTCTCTTTCTGATTGAATCGTAGCAATAGAAGCGCCAACCGTACATTGCGCAGTAAGGCAACCACAGCAACAGAACCAACGAGCGGCAGGCTTCCGGGCTTGCCGCTTTTTCTTTGCGGCGGCTCACCAGGATTGCTGCGGCGGAAAGAACATGTTGTTAATGTGAGTTGCTGGAGGCGGCGATCGGAATCGAACCGATGAATAAAGGTTTTGCAGACCGTTTAGGTAGCCCCTCACTGAGTACCACAGAGTATCACAGCCTTATAAATACTGGCTTTCCTGAAGTGGCTAACACCTCGGTGGTACTCCAGAGTACTCCATAGTCGCTACATTATCCGCTACATTCTTAATAAGGCGAGGTGCGGACGGGCGGCTCCCAGATGGTAGGTTTTCTAGGTTTCTAGGTCTACACATATAGATGGACCCAGCATTTAGAATTTTTCAGGGGCAGGTGAGAGCCCAATACGATGTAAACGACTTAAACGCGAAAAGCCCTAATGAAGCAGGCCCCAAAAAATTTTGCCGAACGTCGAAATGCCCATCAGTAGTGTTTCCGATTATTGGCATGGTAGACCCGAGTCCAAAAGATCTTATTTCTTGCATGTTGTCAGCGTTCCAACCCACGACGGCTCGCGGAAGATGCTGAGGGCGGCGTTTCTGGAAAAGGAACGAGAATACAAAAAGACGATTCGCCGCCGGCCAGCGAAAGCGCGGGCTTGTCCTATCTGGACACTGACCGAGCGAGGTCGTCAAGAGCGGCGTAAGACTCCAAATACACTGCGATGCGAGAAGTCAACAAAGTACGCTAAAAGGGCTGCTTGGAGATCTATTTCGTATGTCAGAAATTAGAACGGCCTAATTCAGACCGACGCCCCAACATCTTGCGCTCCGATTTGCAACATGGGTATTATATCGCGGTTTTTCTTGTTGCTGGCAAACTGTTTTTCCAATACTATTAACACCTTCGAAAAGCATACCGGTTAGGTTTGGGCTCTTGGCAAGATTCCCGGATGATACCGAGGGCCCAGAGATTGCCGATGTCAAAACTAAAGGCAAATAACCATTTTTCTTTTTCAGGTCACGAAACGTTCCCGTTCCGTCATGGATGGCTCAAGAAAGGTGTGGACGCCGTAATGGGGGACCCGGGGTTTTTCGGCAACGATCGGGCAATGATTGGCCTTGGTGTCGGGAAAAATATGGTCCAGTCTATACGGCATTGGTGTCTCATCGGGGGGCTCATTCAAGAGGGAGAAGGCCCGACCTCCCGTGGGCAACTTTTCCCCACCGAGATTGGTACGAGATTGTTTTCTAACGGCGGATTTGATCCGTACTTGGAAGATCCCGGATCTCTATGGCTGCTGCACTGGTTGATCGCTTGTAATTTGAGAGCGGCTACAACGTGGTACTGGATGTTCAGCTATTGGAATGGAATCGAGTTCACCAAAGATCATATTAACTACGAAATTCAATCCTGGGTTGAAAAACACGGAAGCAATCCCATCTCTTCAAACTCTCTCAAGCGGGATCTAGACTGCTTCGTCCGCACCTATGTTCAATCCCGCCAGACGAAACCCGGCCATATCGAGGATACCCTCGACTGTCCACTCATTGATCTTCGCCTAATCACCGAGCTTTCCGACGGGAAAACCTATCAGTTTCAGAGGGGGCCACAGGTTTCTTTGCCGAATGAAATTTTCGCCTTTGCTTTCACTGAGTTCTGGCGCCTGTCAGCATCCGATGCCAGGTCAATTGCCTTTGAGAAGATCGCCTACGATCCGGGAAGTCCCGGTCGAATCTTCAAGCTTGACGAGGATTCGATAGCAGCACGTCTTGAAGGAATCGGGGAATTAACCGGCGGCGCATTCACATACGATGAAACCGCTGGACTGAAGCAAGTTTATAAGCATAGGGAACCGAAACCTATGTCGTTGCTTGCAGCTTTCTACAATAGCCAAAAAGGAAAAAAAGCTGCCTAAGTGAAAACCGCATCCCTTACTCTTTCGGATCTTGTAACCGTTGCCTCCCGTTTCGGTAGAAGCGTCAATCTGGAGCGCGATTTCTACGAGCAAGCACCACTCGGGGGCTATGTTCTGACAACCACAGCCCGCGCTGCTTTAGATCGTTTAGCCCAAGCCCAGGCCGAGACATCAGGCTCACGAGCCTGGACTCTAACGGGGCCGTACGGCTCGGGTAAATCGGCCTTCGCCTTATTTGCTGCAAAAACTCTGAGCGCCAACCTAAGTGACGATGTCCAGATCGCGCGCAATCTAATCAAGGACCAAGATCGACCTCTATGGCAGAAACTGTTCGACCGACGACGAAAAGATGCTCTCGGCAACGAGGGTCTGTGTCCGGTCATAGTAAGCGGTACTCGTGAACCACTCAACAGGGCCATACTGCGCGGGCTTGAAACCGCTATCGAGCAGTTCTGGCCTTCAAGTCCACCGCTCTTTCTACCAGAAGTAAGAGCTCTGATTGAAGCTATTGACGCTGGTGAACTTGTAACGGGACGCCAAGTTGTCGAGAAATTCGAACAGATGGCTGACAAGGTCGGCTCGTCTCGCAAGTCAGGTGTTGGCTTGCTTGTCGTTATCGATGAGTTAGGAAAGCTGTTGGAATATGCGGCGGTTCATCCAACCGAGAGCGACATCTTCCTGCTGCAAGAGTTAGCAGAAGCAACCAAACGCGACGAACATCCGATCTTTCTCATAACGGTTCTCCATCAAGCGTTTGACCGTTACGTTGAAAGATTGGCACGCTCTCAAAGGGAAGAGTGGGTGAAAGTTCAGGGGCGTTTTGAAGACATCGCCTTCCAGGAACCGACTGACCAAGTCCTGAGAATCATCGCAGAAGCGATCCATCACGAAGGCTCATCCCCCCATTTACAGTCTCTTACGGACCACGGTCGAATTTTAGCTGCCAAGGCTTTAAAGCTTGGACTCGTATCGAGCGGCGGAAAAAAAGAGGACGTTCTCAATACTCTTACTCGTTGTATGCCCCTACATCCAACCGTATCCCTAGTGCTCGGCCCGCTTTTTCGACGCATCGGACAGAATGAACGCTCGCTGTTTGCTTTTCTATCGTCACGTGAACCCTGTGGCTTTAACGATTTTATTTCCACCACGGAATGGAAGAACAAATATCCAGAGTTGCTACGTCTAGATTCGCTTTATGATTACATAATAACGGCCTTAGGAAGCGCTCTCTTCGCCCAGAGTGATGGCAAAAAGTGGGCGGAGATTGAGTCGGCGCTAAACCGCTCAAGAGATGCTCAAGAGTTGGAAATCCGACTTATCAAGACAATAGGTGTGTTGCGGATAATAGGTGATATCGGGTCTTTGACCAGCTCTCAAGCCTTACTTGAATTCGCTTGCGACGACGGAAAGACGAAGCCAAGTGAGATCACTGAGGCGCTTAATCAGCTTCAGCAGCGTTCAGTGATCGTTTTCCGGCGCTATAACAATGCCTTTAGCCTGTGGGAAGGAAGCGATGTCGACATTGAGGCTAAGCTGAAAGAAGCACGCAGCCACATAGATCCGAATGAGTCTCTTCCAGATAGTTTGACGAGACACTTCAAGCCCAGACCGATAGTTGCACGCCGCCACTCTCTCGAAACTGGCACGCTTCGCTTCTTTGGAGTCCGATACATAGACATCACTAGTTTCGAGTCAGCATTGACGGAACCCTTGGGCGACACTGACGGCCTCCTTTTGTACGCTATCGCGTTAACTGCTGAGGAATTAAGAGAATTGGCGAAGAGAGCTGCTGATCCAAGGATGGCGGACTACCCGCAGGTGACTATAGCGATTCCTCAGGAAACCGGGGGGCTACGCGATGCGATCTTTGAGGTCGCATGCTTGACGTGGGTTCGAGACAAGACACCTGAACTCGAAGGAGATCGCACCGCTCGCAACGAACTGCATGCGCGATTGGCCAACGCCGAGGCTTCGGTTGAACGATTACTTCAGTCATCCTTTCGTAGTAACGCGGTTCGTTCGGCGCGATCTGGGAACACGTGCGAATGGTATCGCAATGGTGTTCGAATCGAGGTGAACTCCGAAAGAGCGTTGCAGGAATATATATCTGAGATATGCGATAAAGTGTTTCATAGCGCACCCGTGCTTTGTAATGAATTGATCAACCGCCGCCATCTCTCGTCCTCCGCGGCATCGGCACGACGCGAGCTGATTGTGGCGATGCTTCAGAACGGAGACCGAGATCGTTTAGGAATCGAAGGTTATCCTCCTCACGCGAGCATGTTTTTTTCGTTACTACTCGAAACCGGGATGCATCGCGAAGAGCATGGCCGCTGGGGATTCTTCCCGCCAAAACCGGACGCAGGGGCTGGCGTGAAACTCGTATGGGCCGCGATCGATAACTTCTTGGCAGAAACGGAAGTTGCGCGTAAGTCTGTAGAAGATCTATTTAACTTACTCGGCCAGCCTCCGTTTGGCATGAAGGGCGGCCCGCTTCCAGTCCTACTATGTGCTGCTCTCCTGCATTACGATACGGAGATAGCTCTTTACGAGCAGGGATCATTCGTGCCCTCCTTGTCCACCGCAGTTTTTGAGCGGTTAGTGAAGTCTCCCGGTCGATTTCAGGTACAACGCTGCCGCGTTGCGGGCGTTCGCGCCACCATCTTCCAGCGCTTTGCAAGTGTCATTTTGCAAAAACCCGATAATTTTTTCGGTGAGAAAATGAACGTCCTGAGCATCGTGCGGCCGCTGACAAGATTTGCCAGCAACCTGCCAGCCTACACAAAGAATACGCAACGACTTTCAAAAACTGCCATTCAAATACGGGGAGCAATCTTTGAGGCGCGAGAACCGGATCGATTGCTCTTCTTTCAACTTCCAACGGCCTGTGGGCTTCAACCGTTTGTCGCCGATGAATCGCGTGAAGGTGCCGAGGTGGATCTGTTCTTTAAGAGACTGCGCGGGTCGCTAGCAGAGCTGCAGCGTGCTTACGACGATCTACTCAGTGAACTCGAAGGTTTATTGGTCGCAGCCTTTTCTCTCAAAGGTTCCGGAGCGGAAGCTCGCAGAGAACTTCGCGAACGGGCGCAGCCTCTCTTAGATCTAACAGTTGAGCCGAAGCTGAAAAGCTTTATCATCAGGGCTATTGACGACGGGCTTGATTCAGTAGGATGGCTTGAGGCCGTCGCGACATTTCTCGCGACCAAACCACCTGCTTCTTGGTACGATAATGACTTAGCGCGCTTCGAAGTGAGTCTTGCGGAGGTAGCTCGTAGCTTTTCACACATTGAGTTGCTCTCCTTTGAGTTAAGGAGGCCCGTAAGCGATGTCTCTCATTCAGACAACGAGTTAATGCGAATCGGCGTAACCACTTTGAATAGGCCGGAGCTAGAGCGTGTTGTACTCGTCACACATGCGGATCGTTCGCTGGTTGATAGCGCTGCCAAATCAGTGGAGGACGCTCTGACAGCTTTAGGGATCGGTGAAAATGAGACTGAAAGGCGGTTGTCCGTATTGGCAAAGCTCTTCCGTAAGATGTTAAAAGAATTAGACGGTATCGAGGCTACCAAGGCTGCGAGCACTCTGGTTCCTCAGAGACGCCGTGCAAAAGCCTGAGGAGGCGATTTGAGCGAAGACTTTAACAACGAGACTAAAGCTCCTAAAGAGAAGGTCCGACACATACTCAGTCTGTCGGGGGGCAAAGATAGCTCTGCGTTGGCGCTTTATATGCGCGACCGGGAGACCTGGCGCAAACGTCTCGGCAAAGCTTCAACTGAGCCCACCGAGCGTGTTGAGATGGAGTACGTATTCTGTGATACGGATGAGGAGCTCCAGGAAACGTATGAATACTTAGACATCTTAGAGAGCTTTCTGGGACAGCCTGTTGTTCGGCTCCGGGACGATCGAGGGTTTAAGCACTGGCTCGAGGTTTATGGAAACTATCTGCCTTCTCCTAACATGCGCTGGTGTACGCGTATGCTCAAATTGATACCTTTTGAAAAGCACGTTGGCGACGATCTCGTTTACAGTTACGTTGGTATCCGCGCTGACGAAGACCGCGAAGGGTATGTTTCTAAGAAACCGAACATCATCCCCATCTTTCCGTTTAAGGAAGACGGCGTCACTAAAGATGATGTAATCCGCATTTTGAACGAGAGTGGCGCATCACTTCCTAAGTACTATGAATGGCGCACTCGCTCTGGGTGCTACTTTTGTTTCTTCCAACGGAAGGCGGAATGGGTGGGACTGAAGGAGCATCATCCAGACCTGTTCGAGAGAGCTAAAGAATACGAAAAAATCAATCAGGCCACAGGTGAAAGATATACTTGGTCCCAAGGCGAAAGCCTCGAGGAACTATCACGCCCGGAACGGGTTGCTGAAATCAAAGCAAATCATGAAAGGCTGGTAAACATAGAGCGAGAATCTCGCCCTAACCGGCCACTAGTTGAAGTCCTTGCCGACGTGCTTAATGATGAAGAAGATTTAGAAGGCTGTACGATTTGCCATTTGTAGTCCCGCGGATTCAGCTTGCCTCACTCAGACCTTTCCTCTCATAATGATTCTAACTATTCGGTTAGAATACCTGCACAGTCCAATCCTCCCTGAGACTTGTTCGTAACAATCAAGGAGCAGGCAACTGTAGGACTGCAGCATGACGAACTATGTCGATTCTGGGGACCGATGCTTATAGACTTGACCTAGCCATGGCAGTCGCTGGGGCTCAGACAAGTTTATCCTTAGTCTCAGCCTATATTACCGTACCTGGCATTGCCTGGATATTAGATAGGTGTGATCCCCCTCCTGAATCCTGTAGGGCATTGGCTCGTTGGAATTGTAGCGATCTCGTTCTTGGGGCTTCAGATCTGGAGGTCTACGAGGCTCTGCGCAACAGGGGCTGGCGCTTTTTCGTTCTTCCGGATTTGCATGCAAAGGTTTATCTCATCGACCGACAAGAGCTTTTTGTAGGTAGTGCCAACCTCACGAGGTTAGGCCTTCAACTCGCACCAGGAGGCAATCGAGAAATCGGCGTCAAGATGGCCGCAACAGCGAAAGATGTTGAGATCATTGATACAATGTTTAGTGAGAGCATCGAGGTGACACCTGATCTTTACGCGGAGTTTCAGCGAATTGTGAACGACTTGAAGGAAAGCCATGGAACTCAGATTGACCTTCAATGGCCCACTAGTTTTTCTCGGAGGCTAAACCTTCGGGCACCTGAGCGGTTATGGGTTACAGAGCTCTTTTGGTCCGAAAGCCCACAGGCATTCAGCGTCGAGGATGTCGGGGAAACGACTGCGGCAAAGACACACGATGCAATGCTTCTTGGAATCGATCCGGAATCACCGATGGTTACCGATATGATCATTTTGCGGGATCGTTTCTTAGTCAGCCGGGCATGGAAATGGCTCGTGAACAATCTAGAAAATGCGGAGAATAATCAATTGTATTTTGGGGAATTATCTGCAACGTTACATCACGCTGTTCTTGATGATCCAAAACCATATCGTCAAAACATAAAGTCATTGGTGGCAAATCTCATTAGTTGGTCGGAGGCATTCGGTCAATCACTGATCGCCATTGATCAGCCGAATTATGCCCAGCGACTTCGCCTCGTGCGACGTGCTTGAGTGCTCGGAAAATAGGAATCCAGTCACGGATTCATAGGGAATGAACTTCGATAGCTTGTTATCGCGAGTGGATGACGAAACACTTCAGATTATGCTGGGGGCACCCTCAGTTCGTTTAATCACCCTACTAAATCCCAGTTTGGCAACCCCTGCTCAACTACGTGAAGTTCTGCTTGGGCTCCGCACGCGAGCAAGCTTACTTATCTCGAAAGCCAGTCGTGTTCTCCTTTTTGACTTGTTGCGTCCCAAAGAGGCAGAGATGTTGGTATTGGCTTTGGGAATCAGTGATGGCAGCGATAATGTTTACGACGCCCTTAAGAGCCAGAACGTGCCCGGCGGCTCACAGACAGAGCGTACCCTTTTTGAGTTCTTTGAACTGACAGTACCAGAGCCTGAGGTGAGACTAGAAAGGCCCTCCTCAGAATCGTCTAATGCTGTATACCCGTTGTTCACGCATCAACGCACAGCTGCAAGGGCTATTAAGGAAAGCCTGAGTCAGCCCCCTAGGAGAGTGTTGCTCCACATGCCGACTGGCTCGGGTAAAACTCGAACGGCTATGAATGTAGTTGCCGATCACTTGCGTAATCGGGAGCCAACGTTGGTTATCTGGTTAGCGCACAACGAGGAGTTATGTGAACAGGCAGCAACTGAGTTTCAAAAAGCGTGGCGTCAAATAGGCGACCGAGAAGTTTTCGTCTATCGTTTTTGGGGCGCGCATGAGTTGAATCCGAATAGCCTCCACGAGGGACTGGTTGTGGCTGGATTGTCAAAGGTTTATAACGCAGCTCGGCGAAGCATCTGGTTCATTGATCGACTTGGTCAACGGTGCTCTATGGTTGTTATGGACGAGGCTCATCAAGCTATTGCGGCAACTTACAAACTTGTTCTAGATGCCCTCGTATTACCGTATCCGGAAACTGCTCTACTCGGCCTCACTGCCACTCCCGGCCGCACATGGTCCGACATCAGCGCAGATGAGGAGTTATCAGAATTCTTCGCTAGGCGAAAAGTAACACTTCAAGTACCAGGCTACGATAGTCCGGTTGACTATCTAGTCGCAGAGGGCTACCTGGCCAAGATTGTATTTCGTTCTCTTTTGTATAGGACCGGCATCACCCTATCGGCTTCTGATCTAAGATATTTAGAAGAAAAACTCGATCTGCCCAGAAGAGTGCTGGAGAGCCTCGTCGAAGATGAGCAGCGTAACCTGCGAATAATCTCAGAAGTCGAGCAATTGGCAACCCGCCACTCCCGTATTTTAGTTTTTGCAGCCTCCGTCGAGCACTCGGCACTCCTAGCTACTGTCTTACGAGCTCGCGGTAGTGTTGCTGACTCCCTTACCGGTGAAACCAACTCTATCGACCGAGAGAGACTGATACGAGACTTTAAGGATGATTCGAAGGACACCAAGATCCTTTGCAATTTTGGCGTTCTTACCACTGGGTTTGATGCCCCTCGTACAAGTGCGGCGGTTATTGCACGTCCGACTCAGTCGCTAGTTTTGTACAGCCAAATGGTTGGTAGAGCATCTCGCGGTGTCAAAGCTGGTGGCAATGATGCGGCAGAAATTGTAACCGTCGTTGATACTGATCTACCGGGATTTCAAACTATCGCTGAAGCTTTCAGTAACTGGGATGACGTTTGGAGGTCCGAATGAGGCAAAACCACTTTAATATTGTGCCGGCTCATCTCGCTGTGCAGGCGATGCGAGACAACGGATATAGAAATGCTGCGTATGCACTCGCTGAGTTAATGGATAACTCCATTCAAGCAACTGCCACGAGAGTGGAGCTACTCTGTGGCGAAAAGACGATATATTTGGAACAGCGTCGCCGGCAGCGAATTGATCAAATCGCGGTGTTGGATAATGGCAAAGGTATGAATTCCCAAGTTCTTCGACTCGCGCTCCAATTTGGTAACGGTACGTATTTGACTGAGGAAAGTCATACAGGCATTGGACGCTTTGGAATGGGTCTGCCGTCGTCTTCCATTTCGCAGTGCCAAAGGGTTGATGTTTGGAGTTGGCAAAATGGCATTGAGAGCGCGCTTTACTCGTATCTTGACTTGGGGGATATCAGGAGCCAGAAGTTATCCGAAGTACCGGAACCAATAATTAAGGCAATACCGGATCTTTGGACGTCCGTGACCGATAATTTCGGCGAGACCGGAACGTTAGTTGTTTGGTCACAGATCGATCGGTGTATGTGGCGAACCGCTAATGCAATCATTGACAACTCCGAGTTCGTAATAGGAAGAATGTATAGAAACTTTCTCGAGAATGAACAAGTCCAGATCAGGATGGTGGGATTTGATATAGATGATCCGACCAGTATTCAAGCCGACCGATTTGCACTGCCAAACGATCCGGGCTATCTGATTTCAAAAACGTCATGTCCAGCGCCCTATGACCACACTCCAATGTTCCAACCTTGGGGGGACGAAAACTACGAAGCTACTATTACTATCGAGTTTCGGGATAAGCAGCATCCGGTCAAGGTGCGATTTTCGTATGCGAAAGAGGAGGCGAGGCAGACATCAGGAGGAAGAAATCCCGGCGATCTTCCCCATGGTAAACATGCCGCGAAGAATGTCGGCGTGTCGATTGTGCGCGCCGCGCGTGAACTGGAGCTCGATCAGTCATGGGTCATTAAATACGATCCTATCGAACGATGGTGGGGGGTGGAGGTGGACTTTCCTCCGTCTCTCGATGAGCTTTTTGGTGTAACAAACAATAAGCAATCGGCAAGGAACTTCGTGGAACTAGCAAAGATCGACATACAGTCTTTGCTCAAAGGCGGACGCACTCTCAATGACGTGATGGCTGAGTTGCGTGAAGACGAGGATCCACGCGCTCCACTCATAGAAATAGCCCAGAAAATAGACAGTCAGCTCGGATTGTTAAGAAGATTGCTGAAGGCCCAGACCAAAGGTACCCGTCGGCGGCAAAGACACGAAGGGTTATCAGCGGAGGAGCTGGCGACGAACGCTACGAAGGAGCGTCAGCAGGATGGCTACGTAGGTACGAGTGATCAAGATGAGCGCCTCCCTGCCGAAGAGCGTAAAGGGATTATCGAGGAGACACTGATCTATGAGGGTCTCACGAAGGAGCATGCGGAGGAGTTAGCCGCAAAAACGATAGGACAGAATCTCAAGTACGTTTTTGCAGAGGCGCCACTCGAAACAGCCGCTTTCTTTTCTGTAAGGCCCCGAGGCGGGGCAATCATAGTGACGCTTAATACCAACCACCCTGCCTACGAGAAACTTGTCGGTGTTCTAGAAAAGGATGTTGAGGGTGTGGACGCAGAGTCTTTGAAGATGCGGCTCGAAAACAGTTTGGAGGGCTTGAAGCTCTTATTAGAAGCTTGGGCTCGTTATGAAGACGAACTGCCAGACGGTGTCTTGAAGTCGCGTGCTCAGGATGCCAGAACCGATTGGGGACGAATTGCCAGGCAATTCCTTGAATCAGAGGAATAATTTGATCGATCCCACATGGTGTTCGCGTGCTGAACATTAAGCATGGATGTACTGAACGGGCGCCGTAGGGGGATCTCTCCAGCCATCTCATTGCCTAGGCAATGTAACCATCAGCTATGGCACGAATGTTTCCCAGTGTATTTCCGGGACCATGGGATGTCGCCAACCCTGAGTTCCTAGTTTATCAGGAGCTAAAGAAGCTCGGAGATTCGTACCGCGTCTTCTACTCCAAGAAGCTAAAAGGGATCTCCCACGCCAAGGACGAATGCGAGATTGATTTTATTATCTTCAATGGGTCGGATGTTTTGATCTGCCTAGAAGTCAAAGGTGGGAAGATTCGCTACGATGGCGCTCAACGCAAATGGTTTCAGAATGAGAAAGTCCTCAATCCATCTCCAGATGGACAAGCCTCAGCAAGCACACACGCCCTCATAAAGTACTTGGGTGTTTTGGTAAGGACCTTAAATGTTGATTGGGCGCTCTGCTTTCCCAATTGTCAACTAGGTAGCGAGCGCGCGGAAATCTCAGAAATTCCTTCTGCGCTGATCATTGACGAGACAAGACTGGTCGACGTTGCTGCCTCAATTCGTGAAATTGAGAGCTATGTGAAGCATCAGTGGGCAAAACGAGGCTTGACGCCCGCCGAAGGAGAAAAACTCGTTCAGATTTTGACTCGGAGTCTCGGCTTCGTTGAAAAGCTGGGTGTTCGCATGGCCCGGAATAACCAACAAATTCTTGAAGTGACCCGCGAGCAGTTCGAACTGCTGGACTTTTTAGAGATAAACAAGCGAAGCCTCGTTAGTGGCGCGGCCGGTACAGGCAAGACGCTGATGGCTCAAGAACTAGCCAAGCGTCGCGTCGCTGATGGTAATACCGTCTTACTCCTCTTTTTCAACAAGGCGATAGCACGGAAGGCTCGGTTCGCTTTTGACAAACGGTCAAGTGTAGAGGTGCGCACGTTTCACAGTTTTGCCCGTCGATTAATTGATGAATGTGACGCGGACTGGTGGACAGAAAAGAGCGCCAAGCTTGATGAGTTTTGGAACATGGCCGTACCATTAAAGTTATTGAAGCTACCACTAGAGAAACTTCCCAAGTTCGATGTAATCATCGTCGACGAAGGGCAGGACTTCAAACCCGAATGGTTTGAATTTCTACAGGGACTCTTGAAGGACCAGCAGGAGAGCTCCTTTTTTGTATTCCTGGATGAGAGACAGGACATCTTTCATCACTGGAATGGTATTCCGATGGATATCAAACCCTTTAAGACGCCTCTTAGGAAAAACTGCCGCAACACGCGCGCGATCGTTGAATAATTGAACCGAGAGTCTGGTTCTGATATGCGACCTTTTGAGAGATCCCCAGTTGGAACTCTCGTGGTTGAGCGGTTTGTTAAGAATCAAACCGACGAACAAACCCAAATTGTGCGCGACATTAAGGACTTGATCGAGAATCATGACGTAAAACCTGGGAGCATAGTAATCCTCTCCAATAAAACCAAAAGCTGAGTCATGCCTCAATCAAACGAAGACTATTGGCAAACACAACTTGGTTTCAATCGGAAAGGATTATCAGGAGAACTCTCGCGACATTCAGTACGCCACAATCAACGTATTTAAAGGGCTTGAGGCAGACGTAATATTCATGATCGATACGGACGCACTTTCCAAGGAGCAAATGCCGACAGCTCTCTACATTCAGGGCTCTCGGGCGAGAAACTTGCTCTATGTTTACTCTCGATCCGAATAAAATCGACCGGGTCAAATTTGATCGATTGGTAGTCTTTCGCAAACCACTAACATCTTGACGTTACTCGTTCAACGGCACAAGACCGCAATTAAGCGTCCCGACATTTCACGACCTGTGCGCCTCGCGCTTGACCAGGGAATCCTAAATCTTCAGGCGACTTTCTTTGACTATGGCTGCGGACATGGTGACGATATTTCCCGTCTTCGGGAACGAGGCATTGTCTCAAGCGGTTGGGATCCCATCCACCGTCCGCACGACGTCCGTCAACAGGCTGACGTGGTGAATTTGGGCTATGTAGTAAATGTAATCGAAGATCGCAATGAGCGCGTCAGTGTTTTAAAAGATGCGTGGTCGTTAGCCCGCAAACTCCTCATCGTATCGGCACGCTTATCTATCGAAGGTAAGAATAATGTCTGGTCCAGTACCTATGCAGACGGGTGTTTTACAAATCGCGGGACTTTTCAGAAATTTTACGAACAGCATGAATTGCGCGATTGGATTAACGATGTTTTGGGTGTCCAAAGCGTAGCCGTTGCGCCTGGGATATTCTATGTTTTTCAAGACAACGAGCTTCTTCAATCCTTTGGTGCCTCAAGATGCCGAAGAACAACACCCATCCCTCGACAGAAGTACAGCCATCGGATATTTGAAGAGAACCGCGAGTTATTCGATCCGCTCATCGAATTCATCACTAGTCGAGGACGTCTGCCGCACGAGTGTGAGAGCGAGATAGCTGCGGGTATCCGCGAGAAAGTCGGCAGCTTGCAGCGCGCGTTCGCCATCATTCGTCAAGTGACTGGAGCTGATCGGTGGAATCAGATTCGTGAGGAACGATCTCAGGATCTTCTGGTCTATCTTGCATTGACTCGCTTCCGCGGTCGCCCTCGATTCTCACACCTTCCATTCGATCTTCAACTTGATGTGCGAGCTTTTTTTTCGACTTATCGCGAAGCGAGCAAATTGGCCGATAACCTGCTTTTCTCTGCTGGGAAACCGGAATTCATAGCCGAGGCGTGTAATCAATCCCCGGTTGGCAAAAAGACTCCTGAGGCTCTTTACCTTCACACGACGGCGCTTCCTTTTCTAGCACCGGTTCTGCGGATCTATGAAGGCTGCGCCCGTGCTTACATAGGCGCAGTAGATGGGGCAAACATTATTAAGCTGAACCGAAACAAGCCCCAGGTGTCTTATCTCCACTATCCAAATTTCGAGAAAGACCCGCACCCCGCCCTTGCCGGATCGCTTGTCGTTCCCCTTCGATCTTTTCATGTTACATATCAGGATTACAGCGATTCTCAAAATCCCTTCATCCTTCACAGAAAAGAAACTTTCGTCGCCCTTGATCATCCCCTAAGAGACAGGTTTGCCCGCCTGACGAGCCAAGAGGAGCGAGTCGGGCTATACGAAACCCCGCGCTTGATCGGCACGTTGGATGGATGGAAAACCGTGTTAGGGCAAAAAGGTGTTCATATCGTTGGTCATCGAATCCTGCGAGACAAGAAACCTAGGGCGGCTGCGGAGTGATCAGACTTAGAATTACTGCTATGGTGAGCGAGCCTTACTGTGTTCCAGGCCGGGCTCCAGGAATGACCAGCGGCCTGTCGCCTTATTTTTGTGATTCGAGACTGCCCAACAACTATGAGCCTGACCTTTCATGAATCCTTTCAACTTGAGCGAGAAAACCTGGCAAAGGTTCTTCCACTCTTTAAGAATGATCCGGCTACTACGAACGTGCGGGTGGCTGAAGCATCCGGGATCGGCATCGGTACCGATGCCCGCAAAGGCAAGGTCCAGCCGACAATCGAATACGCAAAACACTGTGGCCTGTTAGTTGAATCAATCGAAAATCATACGCGCCGGCTGAATCTTACCGAGGTAGGAAAAGTAATTTTTCAGCATGACGCTTGGCTGCGGAAGCCTACTACGCAGTGGGCGATGCATTATCAACTATCGAAGCAAGGCAGCGAGGCGGAGGCTTGGTCGTTCCTGGTACATGAGTTTCTCCCGTCCAATGTCGAATTCGTGCGCGCGACTCTAGAGGACGAACTGAAACATAAGTTTGGCGATCGCGCGAAGCTACGATCAATTAATCCAGGGGCGTTGTTGAATTGCTACTTGGATGGCGGTGGTCTTGAGCGAATTCGGCTTATTCGTGAGCAAGGCAAACGGAAGTTCATGCGCACACAGACGTACATCCCCAATCCTTATATTACCGCGTATATTCTCGCTGAACTGTGGGAGGCAAAGCATCCGGAACGCTCAATGGTCGGCGAAGACGCACTCCTAGAATCGGGACATTTGGCTACGACTATGGGCTGTGCTGAAAAAGAAATCGAAGAAGCATTGAGACAGATGAGTGCCCTTGGCGTCATTAAATGGATGCGAGAAGCCCCTCCGTATCAGGTCGCTCGTCAATGGCAAGACAAGATTGAGTTGTTGCATAAATCTTACACCGAAGAGGGTTGAGAGATTAAAGGGATAAGGACAAGGGTTGGAGCGACCCGAAACCTCAATAGGGAGAGCGTCATCGTGGAGAAAATCAGGAATCTAGTATCCGTCAATCACCAGGCGGCCCTTATCCGCGGCGTGCAGCTTGATTGGTACGGTAATCCGCGTTATTCGGATGAGAATGCCGAGCTTGTCTCCGGGTATATTTTCAGCAGCGGATCCGCAGCCCGGGACTCGCTCACTGCCATCAGCATCTTCGAGCGCGTACGCGATACGCTCAGCCGCATCGAGACTCACAACGTCTTTACCATAGTCGCTCAATACGGACACGGCAAATCACATCTCGCATTGGTTCTCGCGAACTACTTTGGGCGCACTGCTGATGATCCACTTGTCGAAAAGATGCTCAAACAGATTGAAGCATCGACTGATCACCAGACTGCGTACCCTTTTAAATCTTTCAAGTCTGAAGCGGGTAAGCCGCAACTCGTCGTTCGTTTGTCGGGACACGAGTTCACGAACTTGCGTCAAGGATTCATGAAGGCTCTGCGGCGCGCGCTCGACGAGAATGATCTAAGCCGCGGCTATGAAATAAATGCGGTCTCGCTCAGTGCGGCGAGGTGGCTTCATTCGCTTGAGGGCGAGAAGCGACTAGAAGCAGACCAAATGTTGAGCAAGCGCTACGCAACAGACTTAAACGCGCTGACACAATCACTCGAGGAATTCGATTCAAGCAAGGAAAGCATCGCTCGCGACTTGAGTCTGAAACTCAACGGGGTGGCCGCCGACTTCGGGGCAGACTTAAATCTCAAAGAAGTCATTGACTCAGTTATCACTGACTTGTGCCTTGCAGGTGATGCGCCGTACCAGAAAATGATCGTGCTATTTGATGAACTTGGTATTTACGCTGAGAAGTGGTGTCACGATCGCATGGCTGCTGGTGACCTGGCGCCACAACAGTTGCTTGAGGCCTGCGACGGTCACAAAGGACAAATGTGCCTAGTCGCTTTCATTCAGCGCGAACTTCTAGAAACCGTGAAAGGGTATGCGGCGCAGGACGATTTCCGGAAGTGGGCGGAACGCTTCCCTCCGGAAACGCGCTTCCGTTTGGAGTCGAGCCTTGAGCAAGTAATCAGAGGGCTGCTGACAAAGAACCCACAAGAGTGGGGGAGGTTCGCCCGTGACCATATGCCACGTCTCGAACAGGAATCTCATGCGGCTTGGAATATCTTGCCGACTTACCAGAAGAATCCACAGCAATGGAATGTAAGCAAGTTTACGAGCGTCGTTGGCACTGGCGCGTTTCCGTTACACCCCATTACGACCGGGTTGATCTGCAACCTGACGTTTACGCAGGGCGCGCGCACCATTATCGAAGTGGTCAACACAGTGGTCGAAGAAAAAAGGGACGAAGACGCCCTACTACCGGGTGGACGCTTGAACTTCGTACTGCCGACTTTCTTAGTTGACGAGTTTGCTGTCAATTTTAAAAGCCAAGAAAGCCGCTACAATCTCTACCTCAACGCGCGCGGTAAACTTGGGGCCAACTCTCCAGAGAAGCTCTATGAAGTATTGAAGGCTATATTTATCTTCGAAGTCGGCACGCTCAAACGCTTTGAGAATCAAACACACGCCGATGTCCTCGCACAACTGTGCGGCTATCCCGTCTCAGATATCGCCGAAGCCCTGCGCGAACTAGAACAAGAGTACAGCGTAGTTCGCTTCGTTCAGGCTAGGCGGGAGTACGAGTTCTCTGGCATAGGTGTAAGTCGCAGTGACGTTCGGGAGTTTGTGCGCAAGCAAGTGGCCGGTCAGAAAATCGCTAGCCTCGCTGCAAAAATGGAAAGCCTGAAACTGCTCGATGATGTCGCCTTGCCTGATACGGAAGCCGTCAAGTTCAAAACCGATCACGGCGTCGGAGGCAAAGAATGGCACCTGACACCTAGTCTGATCGATGCTTCCAAAGTTGAATCGGAGCACGTCAAACGCATTGCCGAAAAATCGAAAATAGACGGGGACGCTCGTGGCACTGTCATTTATGTTGTTTCAAACGATAGGGCTGAACTCGAAGAAGCAAAAGAGACCGCTGAGTCTGTTTTAGACGGGCTACAAGCTATTGGCAATTACCACTATCCGGTCGTGATCGCTGTCCCGTCATCGCCTGCAGCTGAATTTGAACAAGAACTTCTTATCCATGACGCGCTCAGAAATGTTAGCCAACCGCAGCGCGAATTCTTTGGAGATGCCTATAAAGACGCGGTGAGTGATTGTAATCGACGCTTGAACGATTTCATTGTGGCGTACTTCCGCTACGAAGGCATTACTTACTACGTCGCTTCTGCTGTTCGAAAAACGTTTCGCGGCGTGGATGCGGACCACTTGGATCAAATTGCTAGCAGGGTTTTCGAACAAGCATTCCCGCACCGTGTTCCTTCAATGTCCGATCTAATGCGCCTGAACAGTACTCCTGGCAACTCGGCAGTGGCCGAAGTTGCACGATACTTGTTGAAGAATGATGGTGATATGGGGGGACTCAACACAGCAGCGAAAAATCTCGCGGCGGCGGTATTGCAGGAGGGTGTAGACAAGTGGGGTGTGCTGAATGTCCGGAACCGCTTGCAAGAGCCGACGGACAGTCGAGTCGTGCTTTCATGGCGGGAACTAGATGGGATGATTTCGGAAGATCGCCCGACTGATTTCAAAGCATTAAATGCACATTTGCAAAGTGTGCCGTTTGGTCATGACGACTACACCCTGACCTTGCTTTACTCCGCCTGGATCGGTTTCAACAAGAACGAACTTCGCTTTTTCGGTTCGCTCGGCGGGCGCAACGACCCGCTTCGAATGTTGTCGCTGTCGGAGTTCCAAGGACGAGTGACGAGGGCAAAAGATTTCATTAAGTGGCTTAATGAAGGCAGGGCTCAGATTCAGCGTCCAGGCAAACTCTCTAAGAAAAAGGCGGAAAAGTACCTTCAGGACTTGGAGAATGTTTCTGATTACACTCAAGCAACTACCCTGCTCGGCAGAGTAGAAGAAATTGTCACAGTTCTACCCGAGGGCGACGTAACTAGGACTAGTATCATTGCTCAGGCGCAAAAGTTAAACGCTGAACGCAAAAAGATCAAAGACTTCGAACAGGAAGTACTGCAGTACAGGAAGCTGGTTGAAGGCAATACAACCGTACGGAATCTACTGTTGATACAGCGCGCTTACCCTGAGAAGCCTGATACCTATCTTGTCTTCGACGACAGCTTCTACGTCGACGGGGCGAATCTAATCAATGGGCGTCTCGAAGAGGAAGTGGCTAAGCAAACCCAGCAATCCCTAGGCCGTATTGAGCAATACGAAGCCGTGAAGAACGGTTTCCGAGAGATGAGAGACGCGCTAAAACAGAACGGGCGTCAGGATCTAGAGCAGTTAACAATCGAAGCGCTTATTCGCGTTGAAGAGGAATACAAAGGGCTGGTTGCGCGGGGAACAGAGGCGTCGATAATCGCAGAAATAGAAAGCCTTAACATTACCGATGCGACTCTCGCTGCGTGCCGCAAACAAGCTGACAGGATCGAAGAACTCCTCGGGTCGAAGTTAGCCGCTGGGTCCGAAAGTGCTCGCGAACGTGTCAACCGAAACCTCCAGCAAACCAATAAGCGAATTGGGGCGCTTGTGCAGTGGTTAGTCTCGCTCGCTGGGCGCACCGAGGAGGCTAGCGATTTAGTAAAGGTCGAGAGGCTTCGCGATGAAATATTCAGGCACGAGCGCGACTACACTCAAACGCCAGAACTATTACAACTCAATTCAATAAAAGAAAAGGTGGAGCAAAAGCAGAATGCGTTTAAGGAACAAGCTGCCGCAGAAGCTCTGCGACAAGCCAGAGTTGCGGAGTATTTACGAATCGTGCAGGACCGCGCGGACCGGGTCGTCAGGATGCAATCGTTTGATGTGGCTGTTCTAGCGGCGAACGAGCTTCACGAAGTATCAATCGCCCCCGATGACCTCGCGCTTTCTAAGGCCCAACAAGAAACCCTCGATGGTAGCCTCAGAAGGGCCAACGAAAGAATCGAAGTGTTATATCGTGAAGTATTGCAACCACGGAGCCCGCAGAATGAACAGTCATACCTCGCTTATGACGCGCTGTTAGAGCGGGCGATCACAGCGGTCGACGGGTTCCAGATGGCGCCAGCCGAATGGGGTCAAACTCTAATGGAAGCTCGGCAACGTATAGAAACCGAGCTAACTGAGTGGCACGTAGAACAGACACGTTTGGCTGAAGAGAATCAGCGAGCGGAAAGCGAGAAGCAGCGTAGGGCCAATAACCGACGCTTGGTGGATGATGCGTTGCGTCAAATTAAACAAGCCGGTTCACTGCGCGAGTTACAAAATGCAATCTCCACTATTACTGATGCTCGCGCAAGATTGATCGCGCCTGCAGAGGGAGAACTCGACAAACTCAATAGAGAGGAGGAGGGACTCCAAAATGCCGCGGCCAAATTGCGCTGGTGGGTGTCAGAGATACTACCGGAGGAACTCTCGAAAGTCGCAACTGTGAAAGAGGTGCAGACATTACGTCAGAAAGTCGTTACGCATGAGTCTCTGTGCTCGGATGAAGCCTCACTCGCGGAGTCCCTCCGTCAGGCTCGCGCTACGCTAGACGGTCGAGCAGAACTGTTCACTCGTTTGAATAATCTTGAAAGACAAACTCCAACTCTAATGCACGGAGAAGAAATGTTGAGACAGTTTGCAAGTCTAAGGACCGGATATCCCGAAATGATTGGGCGGATTCAAGCTAGCGAGCAGAGTTTTCGCACCCGCCTCGAAGTATTGCGCCAAACCGAAAGACGGCGAATTGAGGAATGGCTAAAACAGTTCCGCGTTGTTGAAAGTGGGCAGAAGGTAACTGCGAAACAAGCAAACGATCTGTTACGCAGCCTCGAACGGCCTCCAAGCAACTTGGAGCCTCCCGATGAGGAATTCCTGACTCTTGTGCACGAAAAGTTAGAGGCTATCCGCAGTCTGGACATTGCCAATCGGATATTTGATGATTTCACGAAACTTCAAACCGTGGAACAACGAGCAGAGTGCTTGTTGCGCCTGGTCGAAAATCTCAAGGCGGAAGGGCTCCCGTCCGAGTATCTCGACCGCCTTACCAGCATTCTGGAATTGCGAAGAAAGGCGATGTGAAGTTTCAGGGCTGAATTGAATCTGTCGAAAATGAATACCGCTGATGTTGGACACGTGCGATGGGATGGACTTCTTTGCCCGGGTGCCGAAAAGGTTTGGTTGTGGATGAGTTGAAGGTACTCACTAATATCAATGTGGCTAAACGATAAGGGTTCTTGATCAGACAAGGTTGATCTAGGCCGACAACAGGTTTTCCTCCAAAAACTGTAGAGATATGTCACTCGCCAACCTTCATTACGGCGTTGCCGAGGAATGGGAGACGCTTCCCGATTGGGCAAGCTACTTCCTTTTCTTGGGCTTCTTCATCGCTTCGCAACCCAAAACAGAAACGCGCAGCGTCATTGGCGTCGCCTTGCCCACGCGCGCCTTCGCCGCCGCGCTCGCGGCGACCGGGGTCGTTTACAACCGAACAGTGCTAACCAAAAATCGGGTCGACGCTGAAAGTCACTTTCAGATGCTGTGTCAATTGCCGAGCGGTGCTCCGATCACATATCTGCATGGGAAGCGTAACCTCAACGGTCTGCTACTAGGATGCACAGACAAGTTCGGCGAGAAAAGACTCATCATTCAAATACCCGGCCCCAAATCTAGTGCTGAGACACACTATGTTAGACCAGCGGATGCCGAGAAGATTCAAAGACCCGCTGAGGTGTCTCAGATCACTAAAACATCTGGAATGCCCTCAAAGCGTCAAACCGGACAGCTAGTTACTCCTGTAAGCGAATTTACACAGGCCTTACTCGGCGGGGAAAATGCGACCGATTTGTCACATCGCTCTCGCCTCGAATGCTCCATCATCGGGCAACTCAGCGCGCTGCGAAAAGAGATTACTCAAACAGCGTTTTCAATTTTCACGGAATCAACTAGTAGCCAGCTCGTATCCAAGCCTCGGTTTCACGAAGGAATGCTCCAAGATGTGCTCCGAGCGCGTAAGTTCCTCGGCGAAGGGAAAGCCTACCGCACAGACGTCGTCGCGTCGCAAAGTCAAAATGTGCCCATGGTTGCCTGCGATATCGCGCCACATGTTACGATTTTCGACGGCTCTACCGGATTCACCAAATGGCGCGACTATTGGCGCTCGTCTCATTGGCTGGTCTTAATAGAAAGCACGGAATCAGGCTTTGACGACGCCGTACGGGCGCTGAACACTGGATATATTACCAACAGAATCGAAGATGGTGCAGGTCGGGATATGCCGCTGCCTCCGGAGGGTGTTGAATTGGTCTTTTACCGGGAGAAACTAGGTGATTGAAACATCTCTGCCAGCCGCAACCGCTATCTACGCGTGCCGCCGTGCAGTCCAGATCAAGCACCACCGTATCGCACACCGGGATTTCAAGGATTTCAGCCTGAAGTTGCGAAGCCTTGAGCGAGATCTCGGTGATGAAGTAGGGAATGAGTACTGGAAGCCATTCGTGCGCTACCTCAAGCGATACCGTTTTGAAGTTAGCGCAGCACCGGTCGGATTCGGTAATAGTGCGGTAATGCCACCGGACTTACTGCAATGGCTTCACGCTCATCATGCGCAGTGCCCGATGTTATACCCGCAATTTGCCGCTGCGAGTCAGGAGTTATTAGGGTACCTGACCAGATTAGTCGAGGCCGACGATAATCCGCTTCTAGACTACGCGATGAAACTTGAGCTTGGCAGCTCAGAGTCTAAGGAAGACGCACCCCAAGCAAAGCTAAGCATTCTGCTTAAAGAGTCACGGTTGATACCTACGTTCGAAGATGTTCTTAAGTCGCGGAAGATGTGCGTGTTTGCTGAAGTTGTCGGCCAGGCCCAGCTGCGCGGAAGCAACTGCTACGAAACGATAGCTTGCATCGGGGCGAGTAGCTGGTTTTCAGACTTTGTGTTCAGCGCGCCGCGCGCGCCGCGCATCCACGTTCTGCACTTCGACTGGATCAAAGATCAGTGGCGAGATCCGGCTATTTTTGTCGGTTCGGCCAAGTCGCAGACGGCCTCAATTTCAGATTGGCGGGGTATCGCTGATGAAAACAGATACGATGCTGAGAGACTCTTGAAGAAAGCGACAGAAGAATCTCGCGATGAGCTAGAAGTCGAAGAATTATTGTATAGTCCGGACCTGGCGCAAATATCAAATCGTTTTGGCCGTTCACATTCAGTTTCAATTATCGAGCATGAAGACGAAGCGGTACGGCTTTTTCAACTGGAAGGCAGGGTCGGCGTTTTCCTGGACGCCGACGAAAGTGGCTCATGGCTGGTAATTGACTTAGAGGGCGAGGAGGCAACGCGTGTTAAACGCGTCAACGTCTCGGCCATTGAGCCCGGTATGTATGTCTTGTTGCGCGAAGGAGGGGGAGGTGACTACATAGTACCAATAGCAGACAGAATTCTCGGGGGTAAAGCGGAGAGCTCGCGAGGCCTTCAGCGGAAATGGAAGTCGATGCTGTGCGATGCGGTTCGCACCTACGGTGCGTACACTGTGAGCATGCAGTTGAAAAACCACGGCTCTGTTCGGGCGAATGAGGCTAATGTCCGTAACTGGATGTCCGAGAGAAACATTCGCACGGATGATAAGCGCGACTTCACTGCCATCATGAGGCTCGTCGGGCTGGGTGAGGATGCAGAGAAATATTGGAAGAACGCCGCATTGATCGACAGGGCACATCGGCAAGCCGGCGGCCACATTCGCAGGCTTCTGTTGCGTCAAGTTCTTACGGCAGATCTGCACGAGCTTGAGCAACGAGGGCGCATGCAGTTCGAGTTGTCTGAGAGCGGAGGCGGGCAGATGCTGGCCTTACGCGTTGTTGCGCGCGCTCCTCATACTAATCGGATTCCAGTAGGGCAAATCGGGCACCTCTTTGAACTGGAGGAAGAAGCATGGCGCGCATGATACCGTCGGAGATTTACGCGGAGTGCCCTTCTCGCGGTGAGCGTGAGTTATTCCAAAGATTGCGGGATAGCCCTGACACGCGTGATTGGACGGTGCTTCACTCGCTCGACATCGCCAATCATCGCAAACAAGTCTCAGGCGAGATAGATTTCGTTTGCATCGTACCCGGTAAAGGCGTGTTGTGCGTCGAAGTCAAGGCTTGCAAAGTGATCAATCGACGCGAAGGCAAGTGGTCTTACGGCGCGAATAGCCCAAGTGTTGACGTGAGGGGGCCGTTTAAGCAGGCGTCAGAGGCAATGCATTCCCTACGCTCTCGCATCACTGCTCGGCGTCCGGATTTCTCGCGCATCGTCTTCTGGTCGTGCGTGGTTTTCACGGATTGCAGGTTCACTTCGCAATCCGAGGAATGGCATCCGTGGCAGGTCATCGACACTTCACTCTTCATCTCGCGTCCGATCGGGGCGACGCTCGAACGTGTGCTCGACTCGGCGCGCTCACACCTCGCGGCCTGCCAGACCGCAACATGGTTCTATACCGCTTCTACCGAACCATATAAGGAGCAGGCAGAGGCGCTAGCAAATTTGTTGCGTCCCGACTTCGAGTTTTATGAGTCGCCCAAAGCTCAAGCAGCTCGTCGTACCGAGGAATTGAAGCGATACACCGGGGAGCAGCTGACTGCACTCGACGCAATGGAATCTAACCCGCGGGTTGCATTCGTCGGCCCCGCCGGGACGGGCAAGACGCTGCTCGCAATCGAAGCGGCGCGACGGGCATCCTCCGCTGGACGGCGAGTGATGCTCTTGTGCTACAACAGTGCGCTCGGGCGCTGGCTTGAGCATGAAATGGATGGCCTGCCTCTGCATGTCCAGACCGGCACACTACATAAGCAGATGCTCACGGTCAGTGGTATGAACAAGGCCGACATTGAAGACCGCGCGGAGTTTTGGAGTGATGAACTTCCGGCGAAGGCGGTTGAGAGTTTGCTCAGCGCCTCGGACGAAAAGGATGTCTACGATGAGATAATCCTTGACGAAGCACAAGACATCTTCAGTACAAGTTATCTCGACTTTCTCGACCTCAGTCTTAGAGGCGGGCTCGCCGCGGGACGTTGGCGCTTCTTCGGGGACTTCGAGAAGCAAAACATTTATGACACCGCCAACCTATCGCTCGAGGAAGCCATCACGACGCGGGTTGGTGAAGCACCGGTCTTCTCTTTGCGTGTGAACTGTCGCAACACCCCGCGCGTGGCAGAGCTAGTGCATCTGCTCGGCGGCCTGGTGCCTGGTTACAATCGCATCCTGCGTCCTGACGACGGCGGCGAACCAAAACTGCTTTACTACCGTAACGCGGAGGAACAGGAGTCCTTGCTTGTCTCTCAACTCGAAGAGTTGGGAAAGTCCGGCTTCAGGGGTTCTGACGTTACGGTTCTATCCACCCGTGCTGGTGATGCCGCAGCAGCAGCACGGGTGAGTGTCAGCCCGTGGAAGGAGCGCTTGCGGCCACTTGCTTCCGCGACTGGGGGTCAGATCGGCTACGGTACGATTCACTCGTTCAAAGGACTCGAAGCCGAAGCCATAATCGTCACTGACGTCGAGAACATTGCCGGGCCTGCGACCGCTCTTTTCTACATAGCCATCACCCGTGCGCTTCACCGGCTCACTCTACTCATTCACGAATCGGCGAAAAATGAAATTGTGCAATCGCTGCTCAAACCGAAACTGTGATACGACACCTGTAGGATCTGGAGATTCTTATGTCAGTCCATATCGCCAATCGCGAGCGGATAATATCTAGCCTCAAGGAAGAACTCATCGGGCCGTCACCACAAGGGGAAGAACTCGACTGCACTAAAGAAATTATCTTCTCCGACGCCGCTGAATCTTATAAGCCATGGCGGCAGGCCGGTTCTGGCGAAGAGATTTTGCAGCGCGATGCACCGCTAAATCGCTACGGGGCTGGCGTGTTGTACCCATTCGGTGAGAGCGTCGGCGATGCTGAATTGGTCACATCCGTATCCGTTGTCACGCCCACCGTAGGAAGCGACGCCTCGATGCAGGGTACGGACCGCGAATCGGTGACGGAGAGAGCAGTCAAGGCGCTCGAAGATATGGAGAGCAACATCGATGCGGATGATGATGATGGGGACCTAGATCTTTCGGCGGCGAATAAATATCTGCCAAGTAGTATGGGCATCACATTTCTGGCCGAATTTCCAGCCGGTGCGGTACTGGTAGTCGAAGCGAGGGGTGCGCGTTATGTCAAGAAGCCGATCCGCGTTGAAGAGCGCCAGCGCGAGTGGTGGCTACGCTTACCATTGAGCGTGATGGCAAAGTTTAGTGGCGACGCGGTGCGGGCTTCGTCTGGCGGCAAAATATCTGCGATAGAGATGGTATCTGAAAATAGTAGCGGTCTTGACCTACGCGTTGAAGTCTTCGTCCGCCCACGGATGGGAACAAACCAGCGGCTCGTCACGGCCTGCTTCATCAATCGCACGAAGCTCAGCAGTGCGCGAGACGAGTTGAGCATTTTTCAGTCAACCTTCCGTGCGAGGGTTGTCTCGCCGGAAGGGGAATATCACATCCTCGCATATCCGGAAGGGGAAGCCCGCCGGATGGATGAAGAAGAAGAATCGCTCGTGTTGCTTTACCGCGCTGTTCAGACCTACGCGGTCGGGCATGGCTGTGCGGCGAATTGGGGCGATGAGAAGCAAGACGGTAAAACGGGATTCGTCTCAGCGGAGTGCTTTCCTGTCAGCGAGACACCGAGCATCACTCCGGATGTAACTCGGGAGGACGGGTCAGGATTGGAGATACCGATGCAAACGCTCGCCGGTCTCGTCCCGGGGGCAGATGGCTTCGCGGAGTTGTCCACACTCGTCAGCGAATACGAGGCCTGGATTATGCGCCGCAGGGAGGAGGTCGAGCGACTAGGGGCGAGGTATAAAGGGGCGGCCGAACGTCATCTCGCCGAGTGTGCGCGGTGCGTCGAACGGATGCGTGACGGACTTGAATATCTCAGATTGAACGAGCGGGCGCTCGTCGCCTTCCGATTAGCCAATCACGCCGTTCTGATCCAACAAGCACGCAGCGAACGCGAGCCGCGCAAGGTCGCCTACGACGGACGCTCACAACGCATGGTATTCTCCGAACCTTACCCTGAACCTGATCTGTTACTACCCAGTGGCGGACGTGGAAAATGGAGAGCATTTCAAATCGCATTTCTCCTCATGACGCTTCGCTCAAGTGTCGAAGGCGATGCACTTGACCGTGAAACGGTCGAGCTGATTTGGTTCCCGACGGGCGGGGGAAAAACTGAAGCCTACCTCGGGTTGACGGCCTTCAGTCTTTTCATGCGCCGCCTCGTGAACACGCAGGCAGCAGGTGTCCATGTTCTGATGCGGTACACCTTGCGCTTGCTGACCGCCCAACAATTTCAGCGAGCCTGCGGTCTTATATGCGCCATGGAGCATTTACGGCGTAGCCGCGTCGCACAACTCGGCGAGGCAGAGTTCTCAATAGGCCTATGGCTCGGCGCGGCGACCACGCCTAACACCCGCGAGACAGCAATAGCCACACTGCGCGGGTTGGAGAGCGGCAAGACACATACGGAAAACCTTTTCATTCTAAGTCGCTGTCCGTGGTGTAGAGCTTACATGGGGGTACTAGATCACGGAGCACGCGCGCCGCGCCACGCGCCCAACGTTGTCGGCTACCAGCGTAGCGGTCCAACAGTCGTCTTCAAATGTCCTGATGCACAATGCGTGTTCGCTGGAGGCCTTCCCACTTACGTCATTGATGAGGACATTTACGCGAAGCGTCCGTCGCTCGTCATTGGTACAGTAGATAAGTTCGCGATGTTAGCGTGGAGGCCTGACGCACGTGCCCTCTTCGGCATTGATAGTGATGGAAAACGCAGGGTAGCTCCGCCTGGTCTGATCATTCAAGACGAACTGCATCTCATTTCCGGCCCGCTCGGTTCGATCGTCGGTCTCTACGAGACAATTATCGAAGAACTATGCACGGATCGGAGAGATGGACGTGCCGTGCCGCCGAAGATAATCAGTTCGACAGCTACGATTCGCCGTTTTGCCGAGCAGATCAAAGCCCTCTACGCACGCGAGCAAGTGGCACTCTTTCCGCCTCCCGGCCTCGACGCATCTGATTCATTCTTCGCCCGCTATGCCCGCAATGCTGACGGCACACTCGCCGCTGGGCGCAAGTACGTCGGCGTCAACGCCCCGGGATTAGGGTCTCTTCAGAACACCGAGGTGCGAACCTATACCGCACTTCTGCAAGCACCATTGGGACTCACTCCCGAAGAGCAAGATCCTTGGTGGACGCTACTCATTTTCTTTAACAACCTGCGTATGCTGGGGAATAGCCTCTCGCTTTTTCAGTCGAACGTACCAGGCTATTTCAAAGTTGCGCAACATCGCACTCGCACTACTAACCGTCGCTACTTAGATCAAATTAAGGAACTTACGGGCCGGCTTCGAAGTGACGAAGTGCCCAGCGCGATTTCGGCATTAGAGGTCAGTTGCACGAGCGCATCAGGAAACAAACCCGTTGACGTGTGCTTGGCGAGTAACATCATTGAAGTCGGCGTTGACATCGACCGGCTTTCCCTGATGGCGGTAATCGGCCAACCGAAGACCACCTCCCAGTACATACAGGTGACGGGCCGGGTGGGGCGGAAGTGGTGGGAGCGTCCCGGTGTCGTGGTGTCCATATACAGCCCCTCAAAGCCGCGAGACCGATCACACTTCGAAAAATTCCGCAGTTACCATGAACGTCTTTATGCCCAAGTCGAACCGACCAGTGTCACGCCATTCTCGCCGCCGGCCCTTGACCGGGCTTTGCACGCGGTGATGGCAGCATATGTGCGGCAGACCGGAGACGAGACGCAATCGCGCAAACCGTATCCATATCCTGAAGATTCAATAGAGCGACTTCGTGAAATTATCCTGCCGCGCATCCGCGCTGTTGACCCCGAAGAGGAGGAGAACTTCGAGAATGTTTTTGACCGTCGCGCTGCGGAGTGGAAGCGTTGGGAACGGACGAGGTGGGATGGCGGCATATCGGCACTGGGCGGCGACATGCCGCTAATGCGAGCTGCGGGCGCGTGGGTGAGCCGTGAGGATGCGCTCGTATCCTGGGCTACGCAGCAGTCCATGAGGAATGTTGACGCGGAAGCGCAAATAGAAATTACGCGTCTCTACTTGCACGACGGAGACGCTTGATATATGTACAAGGGCCAAGGTCCGATAAGACGCTCGCAGCTCATTACACCCTTCGGCGTGGGTGCAATGCTCGTTGTCAAAGGCGGCACGTCAGTCATTTCGTGCGGCCTCGATCACTGGTACGAACGTGAAAGCGGCGACGCGAGTGCGCTCGACGAAGGAGAGTTCGTTGTCGAGGAGTATCGTCTCCAGCGCCTACTTGACGTTCATCACTTCCGCTTGCCGCCTGACTTCCGCGAGCCAGTTCGTGGAGCTAGCGTCCCCAACAACAACCTTACTACGCCGTTCCTGCGCTTCCCGCGCTGGCACGTCTGCTCGCGTTGCGAACGCATGGAAGAGTTGACGCTGACGGATCGCAGCCGCGCGCGCTGTTCGGAGTGCGAACAACATGGGAAGCGGGTGCCCCTCACACAAGCCATTTTCGTCGCAATGTGCGACCGCGGACACCTGCAAGATTTTCCGTGGCGCGAGTGGGTTCACTATTCCGCCAACCCGACATGCCACAAGCCATTGCGCTATTCGACAACAGGGGGTGCGATGCTCGCCGCCCAGCGGGTAAGGTGCGATTGCGGGCTTCAGCGCCCGCTTGCGGGCATCACTCAAGCGGCCGAAGAAAGCACTTACTTGAGCCTCAACCTCGAGCGCGGTGAGGGGGAGTTTTTATGTCGCGGCCAGCGTCCATGGCTCGGCACAACTGAAGGCGAAACCTGCGAGCGTCCGTTGCGGGGCAGCTTGCGTGGCGCATCGAACGTTTGGTTTTCTCAAGTTGCGAGTGCGATTTATTTACCACAGGGCACGGCTGCGGCGTCCTCTGATCTAGTGATTTTGCTTCGCCAACCTGGCATCTCCGGCTTCATCAACATACTGACCAGTACCGGAACAACGATCACTCCTGCGCTACTGCGCCAACAGTACAAACTTCAACTTGAGCCTTACACCGATCCGCAAGTTGAGGCCGCCCTGCGCATCATCAAAGGTGTCGTGGCGACAGAAGAACCCCGAGAGGTCACCGGAGAGAGTTCGGATCTTGCCTTTCGCCGTGCCGAGTTTAACGTGCTCCGACGAGACAGGGACGAAAGCACGCTGCTCTCCAAGAGTGCGCCATTAGCAAAGTATGAACCGGAAATCGCGCGTTACTTCTCGAAAGTAATGCTAATTCACAAACTTCGCGAAACGCGGGTATTCGCGGGGTTTACGCGTATCCACCCCGAAAACGAACAAGAACTAAAAGAGCGCAAGCAAATGCTGCGTCGTACACTGCCCGAAGGCGAACACGACTGGCTGCCTGCGTCCGTGGTCTACGGCGAGGGCCTGTTTTTCGAACTAGATGAAGAGCGTTTACGTGAGTGGGAGGTGAGAAATGAAGCGCAACTCGCACAACATTTGCGCCCCCTTATTAGGAACTTCGAAAGCGTCCGCCGAGCCCGCAGCCTGCGGGATAAAAGCATCAGCCCGCGATTCATGCTACTCCATACTCTTTCGCACCTACTGATGAACCGTTTGACTTTTGAGTGTGGCTACAGCTCTGCCGCGCTACGTGAGAGAGTATACATCTCTGACCTCGCGAGCTCGCCGATGGCAGGCGTTTTGATTTACACAGCGGACGGTGATGCCGATGGCACAATGGGCGGACTCGTCCGCATGGGAAGACCTGGCTACCTTGAGCCGGTCATCCGTCGTGCCCTAGAGTCTGCTGCTTGGTGTTCCGCCGACCCGGTCTGCCGCGAAATGGGCTTGCAGGGACCTGACTCTTGCAATCTCGCCGCGTGTCACGCGTGCGCTCTCGTCCCAGAAACGTCTTGCGAGGAGTTCAATCGTTTTCTAGATCGCAGTTTAGTCGTCGGGTCTTTAAGCGCCCCTGATTTCGGGTTCTTCAGTCATATCTGACCACTCTTGATGGCGAGCCCTATTAGCGACCGATGGCGCCACCGTATGTCTTTACTCAAGTCCTGAAAACGTTATGCAATCGCCTGGTGTCCCGCTTAGCGATCTCGTCAGGGAAGTTACTCTCGTTGTTGAAACTGAATCGCCTATTCATAAGGTTGACCTTCTTACCCGCGTTGCCGGCGTGTAGGGATTCAAAACTGATTTCTTGGTCGAGAATGATCAGGACGATCTTTTTCGGTAACTGGAATTACCTTCCAATCTAGAATGAAAGGCGACCGCGATCGGAAACTCTATGATGAAACTCGAAACACGGAAGATCGAAGTCTCCGCGGACGCGGCGGGTCGCATTGAGATCGGTCAAGACTGGATACAGGCTTATCCCTCCGACACTGAGATACTCGTACTTGCTCATTCAGCTGAAGCCGCAACCGATCTTCATCTCCGTGTCGTCTGCTCAAGAGGCGCAACGTTTGGCATCAAGCGGTTAACCTTGAACGTTCTGGCATCGCGGTTGGCTAAACATGCTCTCGCCGCTTCTGAGTCTGCGCCGGCAAGCAACCTATCTTTCACTGCTGTCGTGGCGCGGGCGATTCATTCGCTGCAATCCCAAGAAAGGCTGAGCTACTTCGCTCCAGTGGCCACCCGGCCCGGGTTTCCAATTGCTGTCGCCAAAACTCTCGAAGAGCTGCGCATGAACGAGGTGGAACCAGACTCGCTTGTGCGTCTGACGCGCGGAGGTAAGGACCTTGCAGCCATCGCCGGCTTGGTTGCCGAGGAACTGAATAAGGCAAAGCTCTCAGATCGCGCCATTTTATTCCGCGCCGCGATCGCCTCAATCGACTCACCGGAAAATCTCCCGTTCGTAGGCCTGCCGTTATTGCTGCTTGACCTCGCAATACGCTCGCGGCTGGAGAACAAGTTGATAGAGGAGCTTGCGGCTCGCTCTCCCTCTGCTTTGGCGACAGTTCCAAAAGGAGACGAGCGCACGATCTTGGCACTGGAAGAGTCCTTGCAGTGTGAGAGGAGTAGTAACGCGCTAGGAGCCAAATCAGTGACGGGTCGCGGCCCGAAAAAGAAACCGAGTCCGAGCAGTCTTGAGTTCGTCAAGGAGCATCTTTTCGAGACCTCCAATCCGCCTGTTACTCCGCTTGATCAGACTGTGCAGATCCAGAACTGGCCAGGCGAACCCCGTGAATGCGTTGAAATTGTCAGAAGCATTCAGGCCGAAGCTGCTCAAGGCGCACCCTTTGATCAAATGGCCGTCTTACTCAATTCTGCGGGTGAATACAGATCTCACCTCGAGGAAGCGTTTGCCAGAGCCGATATTCCAGCCTATTTCGTCCGCGGCACGACTGCACCAGACCCGGCCGGCCGTGCAATGCTCGCTCTTTTATCTTGCGCAGCTGAAGGGTTATCTGCGAAACAGTTCGCTGAGTACCTTTCCCTTGGACAGGTCCCCGCTCCTGAATCGGACAAAGATGTGGAATCCCAGTGGGTCGCGCCGAGCGATGAGTTAGTAACCAGTACAAGCAAGGACGAGGAGCCGGTCGGCGAGGGAAATTCAGGCCTGGTTGCGAAGCCTGAAGACAGCACGATAGTGGATGGAGCCTTGCGAGCCCCAGTCCACTGGGAACGACTTCTGGTCGAATCAGCTGTGATCGGAGGCAAGGATCGCTGGGAACGACGACTGGAAGGACTCGCTAATGAGTTGCGTCTTCGAATTGATGAGATAGCTCCTGAAGAGGAAGCCAGGGTCAAATCTATCAAGCGGCAGCTTCGCGATCTCGAGGCTTTGCGAGAGTACGCACTGCCGTTGATCCAACGTCTGGCCGACCTGCCGGCTCAGGCTACTTGGGGTGACTGGCTAGCGCACCTGCGAGAGTTGACCATCAATGCTCTACGAAACCCGGAAGGTGTCACGACCACGCTGGCCGAACTCGAGCCGATGAGTTCGGTTGGCCCGGTCGCTCTACACGAGGTTCAACTCGTGCTGGAGTCGCGCCTTCACGACCTTGGAGTGAAGCCGCCGAAGCGACGTTATGGTCGGGTGTTTATTGGGCCGGTGGATGCCGTTCGCGGGCTTTCGTTTCAAGTTGTGTTTGTCCCCGGACTAGCGGAGCGGATCTTCCCGCGAAAAATTGTCGAAGATCCGATATTGCCAGATACGCAGCGCAAGGAAACCGATGGCGGACGACTTGCAACGCGACGCGATCAACTCGATCTTGAGCGACTCGCTTTACGCATGGCGGTAGGCGGAGCCCGCGAAAGAGTTTATCTCTCATACCCTCGCATCGATATGCAACAATCGCGGCCTCGCGTTCCATCCTTTTACGCTTTGGAGGCACTGCGAGCCGCTGAGGGCGCCCTGCCCGGCTTTGAGGAAACAGCATCGCGAGCAGAGTCGGCGACGCCGTCTCGTTTGGGTTGGCCTGCACCCGACCGTCCCGATGCTGCTATTGATGAAGCAGAATATGACCTGGCGCTGCTCGCCAACCTGGTTGATTCAAGCAAGAAAGAAGCTACCGGCACCGCAAACTATTTACTTACTGCGAACACGCACCTGGCAAGAGCTCTGCGCGGTCGCAGCCGTCGCTGGTTACGAAGATGGACTCAAAACGACGGGCTGGTTGACCCCGACGAGCTGGCGCTAAGGAGTATGGCAGGACACCAGTTTTCGACACGTTCGTTTTCCGCAACGGCACTGCAGAACTTCGCCAGTTGCCCCTATCGCTTCTTTCTGAGCGCGATTCTGCGTCTTCAATTGCGACAGGAACCTGCGGCAATCGAAGTGATTGATCCTTTGACGCGCGGCTCCCTCTTCCACGAAACACAGTTTGAGGTCTTGACCAAGTTGAAGGCGGACGGGCTTCTCCCACTCCAGGTCAGTACTCTCGGAAAAGCATTCGACCTGATTGATGGAGCGCTGGAGCGTTTAGCGGCAGAGTATGAAGACAGGCTGGCGCCCGCGATTCCACGTGTCTGGGAGGATGGCATCAATAGTATTCGCGCAGACTTGCGCGAGTGGTTGCGCCGGATGGCAGACAATAATGATGGCTGGATACCGGAAAAGTTTGAGCTGTCGTTTGGTCTGAGTGACCGCGGCCCAAGAGCGTCGGATCCAGCGAGCATCGATGATCCGGTTGAAATAATCGGAGATCTCAAACTACGAGGATCAATCGATATGGTCGAGCGGCGCGGTGATCACGAGTTCCGGATAACCGACCACAAGACAGGAAAAGCCCGTGCCGGCAAGGAAACAATCGTTGGCGGCGGAAAGTACCTGCAACCGCTGCTTTATGCGTTGGCGAGTCAGAAACTATTGGGTGGCCAGGTAGAGTCGGGTCGTCTCTACTACTGCACGAATGATGGCGGTTACGAAGATCGTGTTGTTCCTCTTGATGAAGATAATATTCAAATACTCAATTCGGTATTGATTGCGATTCGGCAGGGACTGGCTGATGGGTTTCTGCCAGCCGCCCCGGAAAAGGACGCATGCAACTGGTGTGATTTTCTGGCGGTTTGTGGCGGATTCGAAGAAAGGCGCACCCTCATCAAGCCGCGCGATCGATTGGTGCAGCTCAAAGGGATAAGAGACCTGCCATGAACAAGAAAAGCTCGAAGAAAAATGAAACAACGCTGGCAGATCAGGTAGCGCGCGATCGGATACGCGATGACCTCGACAACACTCTTATTGTCGAAGCTGCTGCAGGCACGGGCAAGACGAGTGCATTGATTGGCAGAATTCTCTCAGGGATCCGCTCGGGACGGATCAGACTAGCAAACACGGCGGCGCTGACATTTACCGAGTTCGCTGCGGGTGAGCTCAAGCTGCACCTTCGGTCTGCAATCGAGCGAGCGCGATCGGAAAGTCCCTCCACCGAGGAAACCCATTTTCTAAATCAGGCGGTTGAAGAACTTGAAGAAGCTCGTATTGGCACCATTCACTCGTTTTGCTCCGACCTGCTGCGAGAGCATCCAGTCGAAGCGGAAATCGATCCGTTGTTCGAGGTTGCTCCAGATGACCTGTCGTATCCACTTTTTGCCTCGGCTTTCGACAGTTGGTTTGAAGAGCAGTTGGCGAACCCCGGCGAGGGTGTCCGCCGGATTCTCAGACGACCGCAACGAAGAGAGTTCGGTGGCGGACGCAGCGCAACGCTCGCACGGCGTCCCAGCGAAAGTGGTCCGAAGCCGATCCTGCGAAAGGCTGCGTGGGAGCTCGCCAAAGAAAGGGACTTCACTGCGCCATGGAAACGCTCTGAGGGTTTCGAGCGGGACGCGCTAATAGACGAGCTTGTGCTCGAAATGAAGGATCTAGGCGACTGGTCAGACAAAGGCCGACCCGATCAGTGGCTTACAAAATCACTTGCTTATTTGAAACACTTCGCTGCGGATATCACCCGGGTTGAGTCTTTGGGTGAGGCTCGAGATTACGACGGCATTGAGGCCAGATTGTTTGGCCTTCTTCGTGGCTGGGGCAAAGGGAAAGACTGGAAAGCCTATTTTGGAAGGGACGACTTCCCCGCCGATGAATTGAGGAACCGTCGAGATGAACTGAAGACGCGAGTTCAGGAGTTTGTCGATAAGGCAGGTGCGGATCTCGCTCCTCTACTTCGCGAAGAATTGTGGACAGTCGTCGAGAGGTTTGAAAAGTTAAAGGCGCGAGCGGGGTACCTTGATTTTCTGGATCTGCTGCTGAGCGCTCGCAATCTTGTACGAGACAGTCGGGATATCCGCGTCGAATTGCAGCAACGCTTTACTCACATCTTTGTGGACGAGTTTCAGGACACTGATCCATTGCAAGCTGAGATTCTGATGTTGCTCGGAGCAGATGATCCTGACGAGCGAGACTGGCGCCAGGCGCGGCCGGTTCCTGGAAAGCTCTTCATCGTTGGCGATCCTAAGCAATCGATCTACCGCTTCCGGCGAGCCGATGTTGCCCTTTACCAGGAGGTCAAGCGACAAGTAGTTTCATCAGGAGGCGCGCTGGTTGACCTAAATGTCAGTTTTCGCTCGGTGCCTGAAATTCAGCAGGCGGTCAATGCGGCCTTCGCCCCGGTGATGGCGGATGAATCATTGACACAGGCTAGCTATGTTCCATTGGCTCCAAACAGAGTTGGGCTGGATACTCAACCGGCGATGGTGGCCTTGCCTGTTTCTCAACCGTACGGTGACTACGGAAAAGTTGTGGATTGGAGGATTAACGACTCGCTGCCTCAGGATGTTGGTGCATTCGTTAATTGGCTGGTTAATGAAAGTGGATGGACTGTCACAGAGCGCGGGTCTGAGGGACGAGTTCCTCTGAAGTCGAGGCATGTTTGCCTTCTGTTTCGTCGGTTGCGCTCCTACAGCTCAGACGTAAGCAGAGAATATGTGGAAGCGCTGGAAGCGTATCGCGTACCGCACCTGTTGGTTGGTGGAAGCTCCTTTCATTCGCGAGAAGAGGTGGAAGCAATCCGCAACGCTCTTACTGCGGTTGAATGGCCGGATGACGAACTTGCGGTCTTTGCCACACTGCGAGGGCCACTCTTCGCCTTCACAGACTCGCAGTTGCTCGCCTTTCGCAGCATCAATAATACGTTACATCCCCTCAGGCACCCTGCGGACGACTTGCCCGAGTCATTGGTTGAAATTGTTGACGCGCTTACCATACTGCGTGACCTTCATCGTCGACGGAATCGCCGTCCAATAGCCGAGACCATCCAAACCTTACTGGCTCTCACGCGTGCGCATGCGGGATTTGCCAACTGGTCCACTGGCGAGCAGGCGCTGGCCAACCTTATGCGTCTAACTGACATGGCCCGCCGGGCAGAGCGCAACGGCTTGATCTCTTTCCGTGCGTTTGTCGACTGGCTTGACGAACAGTCCGAGAGCGGCGATGTCGGCGATGCTCCAATCATGGAAGAGGGAGTTGACGGGGTGCGCATCATGACGGTGCACAAGGCAAAAGGCCTGGAGTTTCCGGTCGTGATCCTGTGCGACATTACTGCTAAAGACTCGCGTGAGCCATCCAAGTGGATTGATCAATCAGCCGGATTGAGTGCGATGCAGCTTGCTGGCTGCACGCCGGTGGAAGTGCAAGAGCACGCCGAGGAGGAGAGCAGAATTGAAAAGGAAGAGGCCGCCCGTGTTCTTTATGTGGCTGCTACAAGGGCGCGGGACCTTCTGGTGGTCTGTGGAGTTGGCGATACGCCATATGAGGGCTGGTTAGCTACATTAAATCCGGTGCTGCACCCCACAGAGAACAGCGCCTTCCAACCGCTGAGCAAACAACCGAGCGGCTGCCCCGCATTCGGTGACGATACAGTAGTTGGTCGTCCAAAGAACGCGACCCGCCAGCCCGGTTCTGTCAGTCCTGGACTGCACAAGCCTCAAGTTGGTGAGCACCGCGTTGTTTGGTGGGATCCGTCGGTGCTTCCAGCCAGCACCCCAGGTCGCACCAGTACGAAGCTAACTGATTTTCTCAAGGAAGACGATCAACGGATTCGCGCAGTGGAGGGAATTCGACTCCATGACAACTGGCAGAAGCAGCGCCAGAACGTTCGAAACTCCGCGAGTAAACCGCAGTGGAAGATTGTTACCGCAACCGAACATGCAATGATCGAGGGCGCCGGTGAGGAAAGTGTTCAACGGGTCGTTCAGCTCCCAACCGATACGATGGCTTTGGCTGAGGTAACAGTCGAATCGATCGATATCGACTTCTCGATACCGCACGGAAAACGCTTTGGCACTCTTGTTCACTCAGTTCTATCTGTGATGTCGCTTACTGCAGACAGGGCCGCCTGCGGTGAAGTCGCGCGACTCCAGGGGCGAATCTTGGGCGCCACGGAAGAAGAAGTTGAGGCTGCGGTGAATACTGTGGTGGGAGCGCTTGCACATCCTGTGATGCAGCGTGCCGCCGCTGCGCAGGTTTCAGGATCCTGTCGCCGCGAGGTTCCGGTGGCAATGAAGCTCGAAGACGGAGTCCTGGTTGAGGGGATAGTTGACCTGGCTTTTCAGGAAAAAACGCCAGACGGTCCCTGGACTGTAGTTGATTACAAGACCGACTTCGAAATTGAAGGTAGACTTGAAGAGTACCGAAAACAGGTCGGGTTCTACACCCTTGCGATCTCACGTTCTACCGGTCAAAATACGCGAGCAGTCTTGCTGAAAATGTGAAAGAGCGTCTTACAGGTCACTTGCTCTGTTATACGTTCGCTAGTCATGCGCCCGCCTCTATTCATCGGACGAAATACTATCCCTTCCGTTGAGTCCGCTGCCCTGCGTCCACGGCAAATACTGTCTGCCATAACGTCGGCTTCTTCGTCAGTTATGTGTTTACCTTCCGATGACCTTCTCCCGAAAAACAGTACCAATTCAAATAGAAAAAAGCCGGGCAATTATGACAGGATAGGAGCCCATAATTGCCATGAAGAGATCGAAGTTCACGGAATCGCAGATCGTGTTTGCGCTGCAGCAGGCGGAGACGGGAGTAGCGGTAGCTGAAGTATGCCGGAAGCTGGGGATCAGCGAAGCGACGTTCTACAACTGGAAGAAGAAGTACGGCGGGCTGGGCCCTGCGGAGTTGAGACGCTTAAGACAGTTGGAAGAAGAGAACAGCCGGCTGAAGCAGATCGTCGCGGACCTGACTCTGGACAAGCAGATGCTCCAGGACGTGTTAAAAAAAAGCTCTAAGGAGCAGGCAGCGCTGACAGCTGGCGAGCAGCCTGTGGGCGGACTACCGCGTCTCGGAACGAAAGGCCTGTGCGGTAGTGATGCTTTCGCGAGCAGTGTTTCATTACCGCGAGCATCGCCGAGATGATCGAGCGGTGCGGCAGCGGATCAGAGAGATCGCCGAGATGCGAGTCAGGTACGGCTTCGCGCGAATCCAGATACTGCTGCGGCGCGAAGGTTGGCGGGACAATCACAAGCGAACCTACCGTATTTATCGGGAAGAAGGCTTGAATTTGAGGAGCAAACGGACGAGGCCGAGTAAGGCGGCAGCTCATCGTCAGGAGCGACCGGTGCTGACTGGACCACAGCAGTGCTGGAGCATGGACCTCGTCAGCGATCAGCTGTTTGACAGCTGGCGATTCCGGGGCTTAACTTTAGTCGATTACTATAGCCGCGATTGTCTGGAGATCGAGGTCGGCCAGAGCTTGAAAGGCTTTTGTAACATGACCACCGCGAGTCCAGCGAGAATCCCGGGTTGCGTCCGCACGCGATTGTTGCCAAGGGTAAGTGCTCACAATTTGATCCTGGGCGCCAGTCCTTCAAATCTCTGGCATAAACACCGGCGGTAAGCCCTGAACAATCCGTCAATTGGTAATCTCAACTACTAACTCAGAGTCTTAGATACAAAAAGGAGGCAAGAAATGAAGATCATCAGTTGCTTCGTCTATGGTGCGTTGGTGATGGCTGCCATCGGCGAAATGGTCGTTTGTTCTGCGCAGGAACGCCAAATGGGAGGCGTGGGAATTACTGTCTTTACTGACCGAGATTTCCGCGGCAAGAGTTCGACCTTTCGTCAGGACGTAACCGACCTCCAACCAACGGGACTTAATGACAAAGTCTCAAGCTTACGAGTTGGCCCAGGCGAGCAATGGGAAATCTGTGAGCACTCGAATTACCAGGGCAGGTGCGTCGTAGTCTCCGGGGATGAGGCCGACTTGAGAAGAAACTCATGGAATGATGTCATCTCTTCTTTGCGGAGAGTCAACGCTGGTCCGGCTCCCCCAACTCCAGGTGATTTGTACATAGTTCTCTTTGATCGAACTATCTTCCGGGGCAATCCCACTAACTACAACGGAGCAACTGCAGACCTGGGCAACAATAATCGGCGGGCTCAGAGCGTAACCATCGGGAGGGGAGCGTGGGAACTTTGCGAAGGCACGAACTTCACCGGCCGTTGCGTGACTCTAGAGCGGAGCGTCGCGGATCTAATCGTCTACAAACTGCGTAATCGCGTCTCATCCGTCCGTCCAATTCGCGCTGGAGGCCCGCCAACTCCGCCACCCGCCGATTGGTACATAGTTCTCTTCGACCAACCAACTTATCGGGGGAATCCCACCAATTACAATGCCGAGCGATCGAACCTTAATAAGAAGGCGCAGAGTGTGACGATTGGAAGAGGAGTGTGGGAGATCTGCGAAGGAAGGAACTTCCAAGGTCACTGTGTCACTCTGGATCAAAGCGTGCCGGACCTGCGTAGTTATAACTTTCGCGGTCACGTGAGGTCTGTGCGACCTATCAGACCTCAGCCGCGCTGAGCTGGAGTGGCTGCTCCACGAATGAGGTGAGCTGAATCACCGGCGAGGGACGAGGACAGCGCAAGAAAGTTTTAGAGGATCGTTCTATGCCTTGCGCCTCGCGCGGACAGTGTCTCTCTCCTGCGGCGAACAAGGAGTCTTTGAAACGAGAGGAGCAATAGAATGCGATTAAGAAAATCTCTATCGAGTGTTGGGTTGTTTGTTGTGGGTACCGAAAAATCAATCTGACGTTCCAGCGCAGCTTTTCTTGATCATGCTTTGGTCTTTTCTTCGGCTTCCCGTCTGTGCCAGCCAAGGAGTCCGTGATTTTCCACTCGGCTGCAACGCGCACTACACCAGGCATTGGCCACACCACCGGTCACATTTTGAGCTGATCTTACGCCGCCCTGAGGTAGCGATGATGCAGTCCGCCAACCTGAGCCAGCTGGACGTTGAAATCCGCACGTCGATCGTTCACACGATCACGCCAAAGAAGGTTCGCGAGTGGCTGGGAAGTTCGGCTAAGTCCCCTCGAGACTCACTCCTCAAAGACCGATTAAGAGAAATGCTGTGAAGGATATTTTGCTAAGCCCCGCAGAAGCCGTCTACACTCGCGCATCCCATACAAAACAGTCCAGCTAGAAACAACGATGCCATCGGTGATTAAGCCGATGCAGCCGACACTGCACAAATATCCCTTCTCAGATCCTACGTGGATATTCGAGCCCAAGTGGGACGGTTATCGCGCGATCTGTTTTCTGAGTGCCCGTAAGGTTCGCTTTGTCTCGAGGAATCAAAAGAGCCTCACTGAAAGATTTCCCGAGCTCCAGGGCATTACAGAATCAATCAAAGCAGAGGCGGCATTTCTTGACGGGGAGATAGTGGCTCTTGATCAGGCGGGGATGCCGTGTTTTAACGCGCTGCGCTCACGGAAGGTGCCGGGCTGCAAGATAGTGTTCTATGCTTTTGACTTGCTGCACCTGGATGGACAGGATCTCACCCAATCGCCTTTGCTCTCTCGTAAGAAACTCTTGAAGAAGGTAATCTCAAAGCGGAGTACAAGCAGGCTCAGGTACACAGATCATATCGTCGGCGAAGGCGAGTACCTATTCGCTGAGCTCGAAAGACAACACATTGAGGGCATGGTGGCGAAGAAGGCTGACAGCTTATATGTGGGAGGCCGAACGCGCTCCTGGCTAAAGATAAAGACAAGTTCCGGAAAAGAGGAAATGCGAGTCCGGATAGAAACGTGGCATGGGGAACCCAAATAATGTGTGGCCGAGTAACGCTTCGCCGACCTGATAGGGTAAAGATGGAAGGGCTGGATATTCGGCCGCTTCTGGGGCAAGCACCGCGCTACAACATTGCCCCAACCCAAGACCTTTGGACCATCACCGAGGGAAATACAGAACGGGTCCTCTCGAAGATGCGTTGGGGGCTCATTCCACCCTGGAGCGAAAAGCCGGCTGGCTTCATCAATGCCCGCGCCGAAACCCTCGAATCAAAACCCAGTTTCCGAGAAGCGTTTCAACGAAGACGATGTCTGATCCCGGCCGACGGTTTCTATGAATGGGAAAAACTCGGAAAGGCAAAACAGCCGCACTATTTTCAGATGAAGGATGAAGAGCCGTTTTTCCTTGCGGGCATTTGGGACCTCTGGCAAAGGGACAGTGCCTCTATTACGTCGTGCGCCATAATCACCGGTCCACCGAATAGATTGCTGGCCCAAATCCATGATCGAATGCCAGTTATTCTTCCAGATGATGCTCGAGACATCTGGTTGCGAAGCAATGCAAAGGTCGAGGAGTTGAAGGAGTTTCTCATTCCATTTCCCGAGTCTGAGATGCAGGGATTTCCAGTTAGCCGGGAGGTCAACAGTGCTGCAGTCGATGAGCCTGGACTAGTTGAACCAATCGAGAGAGAGCACGAGGTCAGAGCCGGTATGCTGTTCTAGTTATCGATTCGAACTGGTTGAACTCGAATCCCTGAATTTCCACCGTTCGGCTACTCTGTTCACACCGGATAGCTCATCTTCCCTTACGTGTGTTATCGCACCGACAGGCTAGACTTCCGGCCATATAAGGCTAGGGGGGTGAACTGTGCCCGAACACATCAAGGTGGTAAATCTCAACTGCACTAGTTGCGGCGGTGCTCTGGAGATTGCCGGCGACATGGAGCGATTCTCATGCGGTTACTGTGGATCTGCGCTGATGGTTCAGCGCCGAGGCGGTACGATCGGTTTAAGCCTGGTTGGGGATGCTGTTGCTCGGGTTCAGGTCGGAACAGACAAGACCGCGGCAGAGCTCGCGCTCGTCCGCCTGGACAAGGAACTGGCAACGGCTCGAGCACGGTGGCACGAAGCTGAAAAGTGGTTACTTCTGCAAAACAAGGCAGAGTCAGGAGCCAGTCCGGGACTCGTGATCCTCATCGTCTCGGTTGTAGTTCTCCTGTTAGCGATTTATTGTTTCGGCTCATAGAGTAGAGGAAGTTCGGGTACACCAGACGTAGGTTTGATGGTTGTACGCATCGTACTGGTGATAGCCTCCGTCTGTGGTTTCATCTGGGGATATAAGGTAAAATGCTGCGAAGCCTGTTAAAAAGCCATCATCAGTTCAGGTCTGGCTCTCCGCGCCATTTCTTCCAGCAACTTTTCATCAGCCCAGCGCGTGATCCGTCGCCCCTCCTTGTTCGTCGTACATCTCTCTTTGATTAGACAGCCGCGACACTTCGCCGTGGCGTAGTAACGGATCTGGCGGTTCGATTCGACGGTCTCAAACCGGAAGTTGAGCTCTTCTCCCTGCGGACAGCGGTAGCAATCTTTCACTTCGTCGTAATTGAAATCTTCCTTGGTGGTCCAGCATTTGTAGCAGAACCCGCCCGCTGGCGGAGGCGGCAGGCGACCTCAAGGGTGTTTCCCCATCAGGTCATACCTCCTGATAGGAAAACTGAGCACGCCTTGCTGCGAGCCTTCCCTTTGGACCCCCCAATATAATGCTCAGTTCGACGTTGACGGCGCATTACTTCATGGCTGGAGTTCCATATAGAACTGTTATAACGCGGTCTGCGTAGATCGACTGGTAGAGTCTATTTGCCAATTCACGGTTCAGAGTTTTAAGTACATTGAGTTGTTCGAGAGCCAGTTTTCTGTTCTTGGTAAGAACGTACAAATTGCCGAGAAAGAATTGCCCCTCGACGTCATCGGATCTCAACCGTAGTGCGTTTCTCACAGATTCGACAGCGTCTCGATATTTGCGTAAACGGTAATACACGTATCCCAAGTTAATATAGGCTTCAGCAAAGTCTGGTTTGAGGCGCAAAGCTCTCTCTAGCGGGTCAAGGGCTTTCTTATACTGCTGCTGCCTGATGCGGGTGCAACCCAGATTGTAGTAAGCCATTGTAAAATCCGATTTCAGATGAATCGCTTTGTAAAAGAGATCTATTGCCTCACTAAACCTAGACAAGTCTGAGTAAACTACTCCGAGTTTATTGTGCGCCTCGGCAGAAAGCGGATCCAGGCTGACCGCCGTCCTAAGCGACTTGATCGCGTCCTGGTATAGCCCGGCATGGTACAAAGTCGCACCGAGATTCTGATGTGCCAGAGCAAAGTCCGACTTAAGGAGAACGGCTTGTTTGAAGGCCTCTATAGCTTTTTGATACTGGCCTGAATCCGAATGTCTCACACCCAAGTCGTTATAGGTCTTTGCATCTGTCGGTAAAGACGAGTTGATTTCGGTAACTTGAGATCGTATCGTGGGAGCGATTAGCATGAGAAAGACTGCTGTTAAGTAGAATCTGCTTTCTTTTATCACGGGTTGCTCCTTTCTCAATCGAGTTGTGTTGCCTGCCACTCTGCTCAGCACTACAATTGGCGCCGCTCTCGACTTTCGAGACAGCTTTCAAACTCACCCATCAGCGCGGATAATCGCTTGGCACTGGGCACAAGTCCTTCGGAAATTCTGAAGAAAGTCTTAAGGAGCCCTCAGATTGGGGATTAACACTTCAGAAAAACAAGTTTACGAGTTTGGCCCTTTCCGCCTGGACGTAGCCGAGCGATTCCTTCTGCGGGACGGGGCGATGGTCACCCTGGAGCCGAAGGTCTTCCAAACCTTGGTTGTGCTCGTTGAGAATAGCGGTCATCTGCTCACTAAAGATGAATTAATGAGCGAGCTTTGGCCTGATGCTTTCGTGGAGGAAGGCAGTTTGACCCGTAACATCTCGACCCTGCGGCGGACCTTAGGTGAAGGCGAGAATGGTTCGACGTTTATCGAGACCGTGCCAAAGCAAGGTTATCGTTTCATGGCTGGCGTTAAGAAGGTGTCAGAGGCTAAAGGCTTACATGCCGAGGTCGGAAAAGGTGCTTTAGAAGGTCTGACCGCGTTTGACGAAGCCATGAAGCAAATGGCAGCGGCCACCAATCTTAAGAATCGAGGATGGCGACGAGGCCTCACAATGTTTCTTGTCGCGGCCTCGATTATTTCAGCCACCGCACTTCTCTACTTGAGAACTTCCAGCAAATTAGAATCCCCCTCGCCGGTTATAGAAATCAGATCGATAGCGGTATTGCCGTTCAAACCGCTGGCTGCTCAGACCCGCAATGAAGCGCTTGAGCTGGGACTGGCAGACTCCTTAATTACGAAGCTTGGCATGATCAAACAACTCACCGTGCGCCCAACGAGCGCCGTCCTCAAGTATGCCAACCTCGAACAAGACTCCATGACGATAGGTCGGACGCTATTGGTTGATGCCGTACTTGAATCGACATATCAGCAAGCAGGGACTCGGCTGCAAATCCATTCCCAGCTCGTGCGCGTTGAGGACGGCAAAGTTGTCTGGGCATTTCAGTGTGGTGATCAATGCGTTGACATTCTAACCATGCAAGAGTCGGTTGCAGAGAGTATCGCTCAGCAGTTGCGGTTCAACCTCACCAGCGAGGAGCAGAAGGGACTCGCCAAGCGATACACTGATAACCTAGAGGCTTATCAACTCTATCTGTATGGCAGATCTAAGTGGAATATGAGGACCAGAGATGCGACCGAAAAGGCGATTGATTTCTTTGTACAAGCGCTGGACCGAGATCCGAACTACGCCCCTGCATATGCAGGCCTGGCGGATTGCTACATCACTCTCGGCTCCATTCTCGCCGCATCGCTTCCAAGAGGTGTCATGCCAAAAGCGAAGTATGCAGCGCAGCGGGCAATCGACATTGATGATACGCTTGCCGAAGCGCATGCCTCGCTCGGGTTTGTCTTGCTGTGGTATGAATGGGACTTCGAAGGCGCAAAACGGGAGTTTGATCGCGCTGTAAGCTTGGACCCTAAGTATGCCACTGCCCACCAGTGGTACGCTCACTACTTCACCGCAATCGGGCACCACGAAGAGGCGATCCGTGAAGCGCGGTTGGCCTGCGAACTTGACCCTACTTCACCGAACAAGCGTAGTATCCTGGGATACGTTCGTTATTTTGCTCGCCAGTACAATCAAGCTATAGAAGACGCCGAAAGAGCTCACGAATTAGATGGTCGCCTTCGCCCTATGTACAGCTCAGGTGCTTATCTCGAGTTGGGACGATATACCGAAGCTGTCGACTATCATTTGCAGGCTAACGCAATGGCTGGAGAAAAGCAGAAGAAATTAGACGAGCTCAGGAGAGGCTTTCAAACAGAAGGCATTAGAGGCTTTTGGAAAAAGCAGATTGAACAATTCAAAGAGGCTGCAAGGCCGGAGGGTGAAACAAACCGATACTTTGCCATGATATACTCACGGTTAGGCGAGAAAAACAAATCCTTACTTTACTTGGAAAAAATGTTTCAAGAGCGAAATGGTTTTCTGATCTATCTCAAAGTCGATCCCGCGTACGATAACTTGCGGGGAGACCCACGTTTCACCGTTCTGTTGCGGCGGGTTGGACTGGCGTAACTCAAAGAGTTTCAAGAGAACTGTTTCAATAGGATCCACATCAGATCGACAGTACATCTGGCGCTTAACTAATTTCTGCGTGCCCGCCAAAGCAGGTTGCGCCTCGAATACAGTAGTTGCGCTGGTAGAGCGAGTAATGCTGGGCTCAGTGGAATGCGGAAGAATGCTTGTTTCGATCTCGCTTGATGCGGTCGCAGACTCAAACGCCGGTCTTGAGCCCGTCCTGACTGACAAAGAATCACTGATCAGAGCTGTGCCGTCCACGCGGCAGAAAGCTAGCGTGTCATCGACCTCAACGCGATTGCATTTCGGGCAGCGTTTCATGTTGTAACGGCGAGATCTACGTTTGCCCCCACGCTTTTTCCAGTCATCACTCGCAGTGAAAAATAAAAGACACTAGAACGAGGGCTCCCGACGTCACGGAATGCCCATGCGCCGCAGCAGGTCTGAGAAGCGCGGGTCGCCTTCCAGCCACGTCAAGGCCAAATCCTTCTCGTTCAGGGTCGCGTAGATTTTGGCGATCCAGTGCGCCTGGCTTCGGCGCCCGCCTGACATCCCTTCCAGTTCCTTGATGATCTGGAGCGCCTCCGCCCGCCTTCCCTGCGCCGCGTAAACCATACCCGTCCCGTAAATCAGGAGTGGGTCGTCTTTCCTCTCTCGCCCTGCCTTCTCCAGTGCCGCGAGCGTTTCGGTGAGTGGCCGGGTCTGGATGTACACCCCTATCTCCCAAGTCTGGGTGAAAGCCGGGCCCAGCTCGTCGGCCTGAAGCGCACACCATCTGATTCACCAACCTCATAAACGTGGGCGATGTTCGGATGATTGAGCGCCGCGGCAGCTTGTGCTTCCTGCTTTGAATCGCCGCATCCGATCGGGATGGGCAGCCACTTCTAAAGGCAAAACTTTCAGTGCGACGTTCCGATGAAGTTCAGCGTCTTCAGCCAGGTACACTTCGCCCATGCCGCCCTCGCCTAATTTTGAGCGGATTTCGTAGTGGCCGAGTTTGGTGTTGGCAGCAATGGTCATAGTTTCATACCCACGCTGGAGCGCCGCGATGCTTTCAAAAACGGCACATTTTATCTTTGATCAGGCGAGGACGCTAGGCGTTCAAATTTGCCCAGTCTCGGTCGGCACCAAGTGGCAACAATTTTTGGCGTTCCAAAGCATTCCGAGTTGGAACCAGATTATTTCGTGGCTGAAAGAAATGGAAACGCTTCGTAACATGGCTGCTTAGCCTCCAAAAAGGCGCTTGAAGGGCAGGGAAAGAGCCTTAAAGCTACATCACATAGAGGATTGGAACACGGGATTCAGGTTGAAATAGTGCAAAATAGAAGCGGGGCAGAGTTCCGTCGTGTAGCACAAATGGGCTGGGAAAAAAGAGGCAATCAATGTTACTACTATCGCAAGGAGCGCGAGGGCTCGAGGAGTGCAGTCTGTCTACGTGGGCCGTGGCGAGATTGGTCAGATGGTGTCACAGATTCAAGCAAGCTCACCCTGCTTGAAAGACTCACCGACAAGAGCGTGTGAGACCTTGGCGAGAGTGAGAAAGCTATCACCTGGCGGTCTCGCCGGATGGTCAACGATTGGCCTTCGTTTGGACGGATGCGAAAAATGTTGAGAGAAACACCGCGCTGATGGTCCTACCGACCGCAGGCGAGGGCGATTTTTGTCCTATTGGGACTGGGACATCACCCTCGATCTCTTTGTGCGAGATCTCAAGACTGGCGAGGACCGCCGCCTCACTAACAACACCCTGGAGGGCGGCGAGGTGGGCGAGTACAGCGTGATCTCGCCCGATAACAGGCAAATCGTCTACAACTGGATAGCCCGCGATGGCATGGCCGAGCTTCGCCTCATCGGGATCGATGGCTCAGGGGCTCACGTTATCTATCGCGATCCAAGCGCGCGTGAGATCCTCCCCTACGACTGGTCACCGGACGGGGCTGTCATCCTAGCAGCCTCGTGGAAGAAAGATGGCACCTACCAAATCGCTTTGATCTCTACGGTCGATGGCCCTGTCCGGACACTCAAGACGTTTAAACTTGCGTCGTGATGCGAGCCAGAACAAACGATGGCTGAGCTTTTCACCGGACGGGCAATACATCGCTTATGACCTTCCCTTTACTCGGTCCCCACTTGGGAAATTTTATGACATGGCCAAAGCGCCGACTTGCGATGGTGCGGCCTCTATCGCTGTGTCTTCTTTTCGAGAGTCGCAAACGCGGAGAGCACTTGCTAGCCCGTCCAGCCACGAACGCGCCCAACGGTCGGATGCCGCATTGGCGCCAAGATCAGGATAGTAATTCAACCACAGAAAATCATCACTTGCCGCAC
>JBPCKD010000003.1:0-6743 GCA_051004635.1 Pyrinomonadaceae bacterium | reverse complement strand
CAATGTGCACGTGACAGCCGAAGATCAGTTGCTCGCTGGCGAGTTGTTGAAACTCGGTAGCGATGCCGCGATAACGCGCGTTAGGCGTGAGTTGTTGATCTTCCCAGTGCGAGAAGGGGTGCGTGCCCGCCGCCACGATCCGGTTGCCATACTTCTCCGCTGCGGCAATCACTTCCCCGCGCAGGCGCACAATATTGGCGCGCACCTCTGCCACCGTATGACAGATCGACGTGCCGATCTCGATCTGAGACTGGTAAAGCTCTGGAGTTACCTGCTTGCCGAGCGCCGCCTGCGCTTCCGGCAGGATAAGGTGCGCGCGCGAGCGCAACTCTCGCGTCTCCGGATGCACGATCTGATATTCCTCTTCGACGCCGATGGTGAACGGTTCTTCGGTGGGCATAAAACTGATTATCTTACTTCCTCACCTAAGCTCAGTCATAACGCGAAACCGAACAATTCTGTTTCAAGCTACGCTAATCAAATGATTCAGCGTTCTTATCCATTGTGGTCGATTCCGTGCTTGCGAAAACGTTCCGGCGAATCCTTAGCTTGGATTCTCCATGGCGATTGGATCGTCATCCTTCTTATCCGGCACGAGAAGTTCATCGCCGCTCTCAGAGCCGATCTGTTCAGCAAGCACTGTTTCGGCGGCGTCAGCCAGACGTTCCTCCAGAACCGGACTCGGAGCTTCGGCTGCGCTGATGTCTCCGGCGTGATAAAAATGCGAGCCCGTGTAAAGTTCCCGGAGAAACTTCAAGAAGACTTTAGCGATGGCAATGGTAGGCACTGCCAGGATGATGCCGAGAAGACCGAAGAGCTTGCCCCCGATCAGTAGACCGAGAAAAACAGCCATCGGATGTAAACTCAACCGGCGGCCGAGAATACGCGGCGTCAGAATGTAGCCTTCGATACTTTGGACCACCGCAAATATGGCTATGATGCCTCCGATACGCCACAGCCCACCCCCGTCGGCCAGGGTAAAAGCTGTGGCGAGCCCGAGACCAAGAATAGTGCCGACGTAAGGAATCGCGTTCAGAAGTCCCGCCAAAGCCGCCAGACCCGGCCATGCCGGTACTCCGAGCGCGGCAAAACCGATGGCGTACAAAACGGACATACAAAGTGCGATGAGAAGCTGTCCACGGACGTAGGCTGCGAGGATGCGCCCAACCTCATCAAAGAGCCGACTGAAGGTGTCGCGAAAGCGAGGCGGAATCAAATCTTCCATCGAATCTCGCCACGTACCGAAGTCGATCAAGATGTAAAAAACGAAGAAGGGGACGATAAGTAGGTCCAGGGAAGCGACGGCTGTCGAGAGGAAACCTGAAAGACCACCCGCCGCTAGAAGAGCCGGAGAACCTATAGCTTCGGCCGGGTTGCGCAGGAACTGTTCGATCCGGCTACCCGCCATGCGATCGAGGGCGGGCGAATAACGTCGTAATGTCTCACGCTGCCGGGCGGCGTTTTCCGGCGTAAAATTGCGCAAGATCTTCTGAACGGCGTTAGTGGTTTGCTCCCAGAGATCTGGAATGACAAACGCAAGAAAAGCGACTACCGCGAGCGTGACAAGCACCAGGGCGACGGCGGTCGCGATGGAACGCGAAAGCCCAAGCCTCTCTCCCTGGCTGACGACGGGGTTTAGTAGGTAGGCCAATGCGAATGACGCGAGTACGGGTACGAGGGCGACGCTCCCGACGACGTACAAAAAATAGAGGACGATTAGAGTGAGGACGACGGTCGGAATCCACCGCAGCCACCAAATTGCAGACCCGGCTTCGGACGGTTCAGGGGTGGGAAGCTTAGCTTTCATCAAAATCTGCAACACCAGGGTCGGGCACTGTTAGTGCATTACTAATGCGACCGTAAAGTTGAAACAGCGAACAAGAGTTAGGCTGCTGTGACTGCAGTTACTTTGAGGTAACCAGGCAGGATTGAGAAAACGTGATGCAGCCTTTGATGTCGGTAGTAAAATGGGGGATGAGAGTAGTATAACACCAGCACAGGCACTGCATCGAAGGGCAAAGGGTTACGGCTGGGAACGAGCAGAAACTCATCTTTTGTGTTTTAATTTTCTGCTTCAGTTCATGGTAGATATTCGTCCGATAAAGATCGTTTAGTCACGCTCGGGGAGTGTCCAATCGTAAATATTGACAGAACCTCTTAGTTAGAGTAGATTTCGCGACGCAGTTTCCAGGATCGTCCGTTAACGTGCGACTCACCTCGTAAAATCCACGTGCACGATGTAGTTCAAGGTCACTTCGCAGGGCCGCGGAACTCGCGTTGCGGTAACGGCAGGTGATCCTACGCCGAAAATTGGAACGGCTGAATTCTCACGAGCCTGCTATCCCTTCCGCACACTCGCTAAATCCAGCCACGTTATTAAGCTCATTCGCGCAAAACAAACTTAGGCAGCACCTTGTCCACCGATCTCCACGAGCTTCGGTAAAGTTTAAGTACTCATATCGTCGGCCTTAAGTGTTTTGAGGACCGTGATGCCCAATACCACGGATAACACAAGCGAAACCAAAGCTAAGGATTTAGGGCCTCCAGCGATCTCGCTTCCCAAAGGCGGCGGAGCGATTCGAGGCATTGGTGAAAAGTTTGCCGCCAATCCAGTCACCGGCACTGGTTCTATGTCTGTGCCACTGGCTGTTTCTCAGGGGCGCTCCGGATTCGGTCCTCAACTCTCCCTCTCCTATGATTCGGGCTCAGGCAATGGGCCATTCGGATTAGGATGGCACTTGTCTCTTCCGCAGATCACTCGCAAGTTCGATAAAGGGTTACCGAGATATCAAGACGCGACCGAGTCAGACGAATACATCTACTCTGGATTCGAGGATTTGGTCCCTTTACTTCAGCCTGACAGCACCCGGTTCGAAGACACTACCAGCCAGCCGGGTTTCACGATTCACCGTTACTTACCGCGCATAGAAAATATTTTTGCGCGAATTGAACGATGGACCGATCAGGTGACAGGGGATATCCATTGGCGCTCGATTACCCGCGACAACATCACCACTCTGTACGGGACAAAAGCAAGCGACCGCATCGTCGGGTACTGGTGCGGTTTGAAGCCCGTAGTTCAGAGTTCAGCCTTTAGGCTGCGGTTTCGCCACCGCAAACTAAAGTTTTGAACTCTAAACTGCATCAGTACCCAAATTGAGCCTCGCCGTATCTGCCTTCGGAGACTTCCACGCGTTTTTGAAGTTCAACCTTCTCCGCCTCTTTCCGATCGTGCTCCCGGGACGGGGCCTTTGTACCTTCGACCCTCGAAGGTGAAGTCGTAATTCAGTGGACCACTCTGCGCTTCCGCTTATGCGAACCGCTGTGTTCGCTCCCGTAACCGATCACCTAAACGGACCACTACCGGCGGCTCTTACCCGTTAAGGTTGACCGAAGCGGGCGCGATACTCCGGCGAGGTGATGAAGCTGCGCACCATCTCGGCATCATTGAAGTTGCCGTAGAAGTTCAGCTTGTCCAGCCAGTGCTGATAACCCGCTGCGTCTGGATCACGTCTCAGATAGCCAAAGTATTCCATCAGCACGAAGGCCGGGTTGAACTCTTTCTCGTAAAACGCGCGCCCGTAAGACGTCGTAAACTGCTGGTTGCCCTCCTCGATTACGACTGCCCCATCTACGACTTTATGCAACACCGAAGCGCGTGTCTCCGTCTGATTGTTCAGCCCCGTGACCAAGGCTTGCTTTTCCTGCACACTCACACTGATGCCGGTGTTTTGGAAAAGCCGTTCGACGTAATCAAAGTTGGAGAGCGCATCGTACAAGCTGCGGAACCCTTCGCGTTTGACGAATTCTTCGGTAAAACTCTTTTTGTTAGCTTCAATTCTTGCGGCGGAGAGTTGGTTGTTCTGAACGATTCCATTGGTGAGCCGCCAGTTATCGTTCTGGAACTGCTGAAAGGTAGGAACATGGCCCGGGCCATTCCCTGTCAGCGAGCCTTTGTAGAGGCGATAGACGAAGTAGCCGGTGTATTGAAACTCAGGCGACAGAAAGAAGGCTGCGCTGGTGTTTACCTTCTGAGTGTCTATGCATTCTGCTTGTGTTTGCTCGGCAGGGCGCCGCGCGGGATCGGTGCACTTGGTGATGTTGTCGGTCCAGAAACCATGACCGGGTGCGTCTGGCCACCGACCGAGAAAGTCGATGTAGTGCTGGCGGACGAAGAATTCAGCGCAGTCAATCGGATTAATAGTACACGCTGCCGGGGCAATCGTTACGTCCTGGATGCGGATCGTATAGGGACCTGAACTGTTCGGACCGCTCGAGGCCGAGTCAACGAACAGATAGAGAGGAACATTCAAAGGAAGATAATTCATTAGTTGGCTATTTATCGTTGCGGTGCCGGCTGGAGAGGATGGCGAGTACATCAGACCGTTGTACGCATGTTTTCCCGTGCCGGCCGGGCACGCCCCGGCGTACCCGCCTTCCAAAACATAAATCAGAGGCCTGTATGTGCCGGATGCTGTTGAAACCTCTATCTGCGGATTTGGACCGCGGCCAGTAAGGGTAAACGAGTAAACATGGTCCGGCCCTAAGGAATCGACCGTTAGGTAACCAAAGCTGTACATATAAAAGCTCGTAACCGTATTATTCGCGCCGGTCGTATCGCCGGAATCAGTATAAGGCGCCGCGGCGGTATAGGTTCCTTCCGGAATGGTGAGGCCCGGACAGTCGTCCTTTCCAGCAAACGCGGCCAACATAGCGAAGCTGCCCTGCTGATGAGGCAGGCGATACTCGCTTTGCCGTTTCAGCAATGCCGGGCTGCTGATGCTCTTATTCAGATTCGCATGACGCCTCGCGCTTCTTCCGGCGATGCTCGGTTCGGTTCTTTTCACCTCGTCTGAGCGTGCCTCCGATACATGCGTAGCCAAAATCGCAGGGATTGCCGCAAAGACTGAGCAGTAACCTAATTTTTGCCGCCATTGCTTTGGCCCTATCGTAAAGAGGTCTCGATGTGGTGAGCTATCGACCTCGGTGGTAATCTCGCCAGTAATATTGAGTCGCCTTGAGTTTGCTGTTTTCGTTTTCATTTTTTACTCCTCGGGTTACAACCCTATCCGGCCAAAATCAGTGGACGGGTAGTATCTTGTCAGGCGGCGTACTTGTTCCTTTTGCCGATCGTTAAGACCAGATCTGCCGCGTCCTGTTACTCCTTTGTTGAAACGTATCTTTCGTTCTTCAGATTCGATTTCCCGAATTCTTTGCTCAACTCCTCGCCGCGATGCTCCCAGGCCGTAGAACTCGAGTACCTTGAGAACGGTGGAAGGTTTGTCAGCCACAAGGTCTTCGTAACTGAGCCAATGGACTTCGAGGCGCTGCTGCTTTTCGGCCAGGTCCCAGGACGCGACAAACTGGAAGTACCACGGAATGACATTCTCGATTAGCAGATCTACCTTCGTTTCTTCATCCAGGACCGGCCAATCGGCACGTGAGTACGAGGTCTGAAACGCGCCTTTGTTATAGAAATCAAGCAGGCTCATCACGGAATCGAAGATATTGCGAACCAGCACCACCGGACGGATGCCGAAGGCCTGCATCAGGTGAACATTCGCGTCCGATGCCCGGCAGTGCTGCTGCGTAACGGTATCAAGATGAGCAGCCTCTCGAAGGGTGGGCATGTAGATCTCATGTTCACTTTGCCCGGCAGCATAGACCGTGAAGAGATCGCGGTAGCCCGTCACGTACACGAGCAGATTCTTGAGAAATGTCGAGGCGCTCTTCGGCACGCAGGCTATGAAAAGATGCCGCCCAAGCTGTTCCGGCGTTACCTCCGTCGTAAAATCCGACAGTTTGGCTCGCTGTCCTGTTACCGCCAGCGAATTGGTGAGATTGACGTAAGAGCCGGGGCTCGGATAGATCGAGATCGCTTTTCGATAACACAAGACGCTCTGTTCATTCAGACCGGATTGGAAGAAAACGATCCCGAGGCTTTGGAAGGAATCGGCGAACTTACGGAGGAACGTGGAATCCTCAGCCATCTCGCCCCGTATCTCCAGCCGCAGCGCCGCACGCAGAAAATCCAGGGCCGTGGACCTGTCGCCGTTCTTTAGTAGATTGTTAATCAGAAGCGTGTAACTTAAGAGCAGGTTGTGAACCAGATGATCGTAAAATGGCTGGTCAATCGTCAATTTCTGCAGCGCGCTTTGAAACAGCGTGACCGCCATCTCGCCGCTTTCACGCTGTAGAGCTTGAACGCCAAGATCAACCTCTTGCTGCAAAGTGCTGTAGAGGTCTCCGCTCAAATGCGGAACATCGAGCGTATCGCCGGATTGCCGAATGGAATCTGATCTTGAATCTAATGAAGCCAATCCCTGCATTGTTTCCTTCCTCCAGTCATTTCAAGCGACGAAGCCTGCGCTCCCGGGGTGCTTCTGCTCTCGTTACGGCTGCCCGAATCGGGCTCACCTTCCCGCTGGGCAATAGCGTTGCGGTGTGACCGTTGCGGTGTGACCGTTGCGGGCCTTGTTGAGATTGCCGGTATAGCTCCAGCTTGGGGCGGGCGTTTGTGCAAAGGTTAGACTTGCTTGACACAGCAGCAGCGTGCCCGCAGCTATCAAACCGGCAAGCGTCAAGATCAAACCACGTGGATGTCGAGCGTGGTCTCTTTGGTTTTTCATACGAGCCTCCTCTGGTCTTGTGAGTTCAGCATCCTGCTGCTCTCATCTAAAGACGCGAGAATCCGGTTCAAAGCGTCTCATGCGGCAAACATTAATTTCGCTCCCAGATAGGTT
>JBPCKD010000002.1:0-30981 GCA_051004635.1 Pyrinomonadaceae bacterium | reverse complement strand
GCTTTAGTGTCTCCTTCGCGTGGGCTTTATTGGTCTCACTTAATTTATCTTGTCCGCTCTCACGATGAATCGCCTCTTTAAGTTCTGAGGTGTACATCCACAACCGAAGCGACATTACGTAGAAGGGTTCAGCAAACAATTCAAGCACGTCTAAAAGACTCACAATCTGAAACGGACGCAGAGGAAACCCGTTCTCAAGGCTAGGTAGAGCTTCGGACAGAGATAGACCGTTTCCGCCAGTAGACGGATCAACGGTCAAACCGCTAATCTCTGTTACCATAGGTTACCTGCTAATTATGAGTCAAGTATATTATTGCCCTAATTTGCAGGCCTTCTTGGGTTATCACACCACTCGCTACCGCTCTGCGATTCTGTCGTGAACCGCATAGCCCCTGCCGATTCCCCGTACCAAAAAAGTAATGCGGACGTTCTCAATCATCAGATCAAGATCGTCCGCATTAGAAATCCTAGCGTGCGCTGCTGGTTAGCGACGAATAAAGGTGATACTGCCCTGAAAAGTGGTCACCATTACCGATGAACGACCATCGCCCACATCACCTACGAATTTTCTACCATCACCAAGTGTCTTAAAGCCGTTGTGCCAAAACTCGCCCAGGGCTATTTTCTTTGTCGGCGCTGCCGCCACGAGTCGAAAGGCCGAATCTGAGGGAATCCGTACGCTGATGTTTCCCTTTGTGGACTGGAATTGGTAAGTGCCCCCTCGTGAAAAACCTCCATCGAAGTGAATGTCTCCGATAGTATTTTGAGCCAGCACCTGCGTGGCGCTGATGTCGATCAGCTTGATATCGCCTTCAGTAGAAATGTGGGCGCGCACGAGACTGCCGCGGATATTGCTGACCGTAATATCTCCCCGTCGCGTTTCGATATCAACCGAAGAATCCTGCGGTACTTGAATCTTGAAGTTCACATCGCCCACGTCACCGCGGCCTCGATTGTCACCCATCACATCGATGGAAACACACTCGCCCATGAGCTTGGGGTATACATTAGCGTTCGGGGTTTCCAACGCAGCAGTGATCTTGATCTCGTCCCGGTTCCAGGACTCAACTGTAATCGTTCCGGAGATATTCTTGAGTTCCACACGGACGTTTTTTCCGACTGGGAAACGTTTGGAAACACGATTCTGAGCGTTGGCAGAAGGCGATCCAAACGAATAGAGAACGGCACAAACGACGAGCGCCGAGAAAATGTGCGCGCCGGAAAATCTGAGAGGCGTAGACAACAGTCGAATACTCATTTGTGCGGGACTATTCAATAGACCAAACTCTTACAGACTGAAGAGAAAGAAACTTAATCCAGAATTTTGCATTCGGGTTATAGATCTGAAAACTCCCTTAGCAACGCCAGTTTCTCATTGAGGGCAGCGTTAAGCATTTCTTCAGAAACTTCGTCGTGGGGATCCCGGTTCAACTCGTTGAGCGAGTCGTTGACTGCCTGATCGATGACCTTCAAATTACGGTCAAAAGTATCGCGCATCCCTTGATTCCAGCGTACCTTGTTCGTCTCCACCCGCTGGTTCCCGTAGTTAATGGCCTGCTGCTGTTGCCACATGCGATCGCTAACACGCGTTGCGGCTTCAGCGCGCGGCGACAACGCCACCGGTCCCGTTCCTCGGGCGCTGTCCCAACGACGCAAACCAACTGTGGTACCCAGGGAGACGACCAAAACTATCGCGGCCGCAGACGCCGCGAGCTGCGGCATCGAGAGTTCCCAGCTGCGACCCATCAAGCCGGACCAGAAGCTCTTGCCTTGCTGCCTGGCAGCCGACGCTTTGCTTGCTGGCTGCATTTCCGCTTCAATCACGTTGCGAATGCGAAACCACAGGCCCTCCGCGTTGGGTGGCGCGCTGTATTCTCCGCGATGACTCCGGCAAAACGCAACGATTGATTGGAGGTCATTGCGCACATCGGCACAAGCCAGACATTCTTCCAGGTGCAGACTTAGTGTTGATTTATCTTCGCGGCTCAGCCCACCATCAACCAGGTCGCCCATTAGTTCTTGACACTTTTCGCAGTTCATTGTCTTACAACCTCTGATTTACCACGCGGATGCTGATGAACTTCGGACTACTTCCTGCGCGGTTTTTGGGTTCCGAGCAATCAAGGGGAAACTACATTCAAGTTCACTTCCGTTGGCGAGAACGTCCTCAAGAAACTCACTCCGTTTGCGCCGCACAGGTGTCGTTGGACCCGCCAAGCGTTCTTGGAAGCTAATCCTTCGTTTTCTGTTGCCTGAGCAGGCCCCGCAACTTCATTCGCGCCTTGTGCAGTTGTGACTTCGAGGTCCCAACCGAGCAGCCGAGCATACGCGCAATCTCTTCGTGTTCGTGTCCTTCAATATCGTGAAGGGTAAAGACCGTGCGGTAGCCGGGAGGCAATTGACCAATTGCCTTATCGAGCGCTATGCGATCCACGACTGGCATCGCATTCGGGTTCTCCGTGCCCTTAACTATCTGCACCGGTGTTTCGCCGTCGTCGGTCGTCTGTTCCATCTTGACGCCGCGTTTGCGGAAATGCATCAAGACCTGATTCACAGTCAACCGGTGTAGCCAGGTGGTAAAGGCAGATTCACCGCGAAAGCTTCCAATTTTTCTAAAGAGCTGGATAAAGACCTCTTGTGCAAGGTCTTCAGCCTCCGAGACGTTGCTGGTCATTCGCAAACAGAGCGAGTAAACCCGACGATTGTGTCGCTGGTAAAGTTGCTCGAAGGCCGCCATGTCGCCTTGAGCAGCCTTTTGAGCCAGCTCGTAATCCGTCTCCTGCTTCGTCTCGATTTCGGCTGCGGTCACGTGTTCGTATTGGGGCAAGCGACGAAAGAATATTCAATCTTTCAGCGGCTGTTCGCCACGGTGCTCACGGATCCGCCTTTGTCAAAGGAGCGGCAACCTCTTCCTCAGCATTCCAGATGGAATACGAGATCCGTTGGTCGCCCTCATCGCGGGTGTGATGCGGGGCTTTGAGCGCGTCGTTGCCTTGCCCGACCCAAAGATATTGAATTTCCCAGCCGCTTCTACTGTTTCGTAAACCGAAGTCCTTCAGGTCCAATAGGTACGATCAAGTGAACGATAGCCAACCGCTTCGGCTACGTGCGCGGAGCGGATTTCCTCGGAACCTTCCAGATCTGCAATTGTGCGGCTGACTTTCAGGATACGGTCATACGCTCGCGCTGACAAGCCAAGCCGTGTCATTGCTCGCTCGAGCATCTGCTCGCTTTCCGAATCGATGCGGCAGTGACGTCGAATCATACGAGAAGTCATTTCAGCATTCGAGAATATCTTTTCGTCAGTTAGGCGCGTACGCTGCCGTTCTCTTGCGGCAATAACTCGACCACGAATGGTTGCCGAGTCATCAGTCTCGGGTGGCGTTTCGCCGGTTAGGTCGCGAAACTTCACCGCGGGCACGTCAATGTGAATATCGATCCGGTCTAAAAGCGGACCTGATATCCGGCCGACGTAGCGCTGAATCTGCAGAGGCGTACAACGGCACTCGCGCGTTGGATCATTCCAAAACCCGCAGGGACACGGATTCATTGCAGCCGCCAACATGAAAGAAGCAGGAAAAGTCAGCGACATTGCAGCTCGGCTAATCGTCACCTTTTGATCCTCAAGGGGCTGGCGCAACACTTCCAGAACGCTGCGATCAAACTCGGGTAATTCATCGAGAAACAGCACGCCATGATGCGCCAGCGAGACTTCGCCGGGACGTGGAATCGCGCCGCCACCAATCAATCCCGCGTCGCTAATCGTGTGGTGAGGGGATCGAAACGGCCGTTCGGTAACCAAGCCCGCACGACCGGTCAGCCCCGCCACCGAGTGAATCTTTGTCAGCTCAAGGGCTGCCTCAAACTCCAGGGACGGCAGGATGGTAGGCAGCCGCTTCGCCAGCATTGTCTTACCTGAACCCGGTGGGCCGATTAGCAGGATGTTATGGGATCCTGCGCTTGCAACTTCGAGGGCGCGCTTCACTGAAAGTTGGCCACGAACTTCGCGGAAATCCACGCTGTAATGATCCGACCGCACCAGAATCTCTGCTGGATCAATCTTTAACGGTTGCGGAGGATCTTGCGAACGAAGGGCCGCAATTAGTTCAACCGCGCTGCGTAGATGAGCAACCGGGTAAACATTGACTCCGGAAACCACGGCAGCTTCTTTGGCATTCTCATCGGGAAGGATGACGTGTTTGATCAGGGCGTCACGAGCCAGTATTGCTATTGGCAACGCGCCTTTAATAGGTCGCACACGTCCGTCGAGTGACAGCTCACCCACACATAGAACATGAATCAGGCTGTCTTGTTCAGATAGATCCCCGTTTGCGCCCAGGATGCCGAGCGCGATTGGAAGGTCGAAGCTGGCGCCTTCCTTCCTAACATCGGCGGGCGCCAGGTTAATAGTGATTCTCTGAAACGGAAAGAAGAACCCGCAGTTGGTGATGGCGGCGCGAATACGTTCGCGCGACTCGCGCACGGCAGCGTCAGGCAATCCAACTATGGTGACGGATAATGGCGAATCTGCCTCGCCCCGGACCGGCGTCAGGTCAACTTCTATATCGACGAGATCAGCGTTGATGCCATAAACGGCGGCAGACAGAGTACGAAAGAGCATGGGAGGAGCCCTCAGAACCGGTGAAGGTGCAAACGGAAAACGGAAGCGGTAATGAGGGTGAAAAACGAATCGAGCGCGCTTGCGAGACCTTCGAAAGCGCGCTCAAAAAAGTCCCCCGTTGACGGGTAGCAACGAGGCGTACGCGTTATGATGTCAAAAATAATTACCTGCGGCGCGACGGTGCGGCGGCGGCCGTTGCGGGCAGTTTGACTTCCTGGCCTGCTCGAAGCTCGACTCCAGGGGTTACACCATTCAAGCGGGCAACTTCGTTAGCATCCAGGTTCCGGGCAGCCGCGATCCTGGCGATCGTATCTCCCTTGCGTGCGCGAACCTTGGTTAATCCAGTGTTGCTGGATTCTGTCGTGCCGGGCTTGGCACGTCGCCAACTCGCAAGCCGAATACTGCTGCTTGGAACTACGAGCTTGGAGGTTGTCTTTAGATCGACACCATTGTTCATTGCCTGCAACTGAGCCACGCTAACACCAGTTCGATTGGCAACCTGCTGAAGGTCTTCTCCAGGCACCACTGAAATCACGCGCGCTGAATCCCGGCGTTCTGACGGAATCCTCTTAAGGAGGGCTAAAAACTGTTTTCCTTTTCCACCGGGAACGCGAACGTTGTAGGCTTCGCCTCTCGGTGTCGTGTCTCGCTTGAGCTCCGGATTAATACTACGAATGTAATCAACGCTGGTGTCAGTTGACTCGGCGACAAGTTGCAGACTTGTCGCATTCGCCACTTGCACCACGTCATAAGCCAGAGGCGGATCCGGACGAATGCCTTTGAACCCGTATTTTTCGGGGTTTTTAGCGATTAGAATTGTCGCAAGGATGTTAGGAACGTAGTTGCGGGTTTCTTGAGCGATATAGGGATATATGACCCAGAAATTTGCGGTACCCGCGCGTGATATTGCACGGTCGATGTTGCCGGCGCCCGTGTTGTAGGCTGCCATTGCTAGTTCCCAATTGCCGTTGTAACGCTTAGCAAGGCTCTTCAGGTACTTGGCGGAAGCCCGAGTTGCCTGTTCAAAACTATTTCGCTCATCAATCCAGGCAGTTTGGCGAAGTCCAAACTCACGACCCGTACTTGGAATAAACTGCCACAGACCCGAAGCCGCGGCCCAGGAGACTGCCTTGGGTTTCCAGGCACTTTCCACCTGGCCCAACCAGGTGATGTCAATCGGCACGCCTTCTTCTTTGAATATCTGACGCGCCGTTTTCATATATAGACCTGAGCGGCGCAGTCCAGACTCCATTGTCGCCCGACCGCGGCCCTGGTAATAGTTCATGTACTGTTGGATGAGCGGATTAATCGTGAACCCAAAGTTGACATTCTGTTTTGCCTGTTCGAGGGCAAGCACATCGGCATCAGAAACGTTCGTTTCCGCAGGTGTCAGGACAAGCCTACTAAGATCGTCCAACGGCGATGGCTCGAACTTCTGATCGCGGAAGCCGATTTGAGGCGGATCATTTTTCTGTTCAACCGCGGCTGAACCGCCGCTCTGAGCTACTAGTTCCGTAACATTCGCTTGGATCGGTCCGCGCCCGACGGGGACCTCTTCCCGATAAATGCGCTCGACGAGTTCCAGGTAAAAACTTTGCAGTCGTTGACTCGCCCTGACATCCAAGCCGGATTCCAGAATTGAGTCTACAGCCTTATCAAATTCGTCACGCGCCTGATCACGCTTGTTGTCTTCGAGATTTAATTTCCCTTGCCGGAAGTGGACTTCAGCTGCTGACATGACTCTGGAGACATGGTCCTCAGACTGCTGAACTGCGGTGGGAATATCGCGAGCCGACGAACCGGCCGGAATCTGTCCATAAACGGTTAAAGCCGGCACTACGAGCACCGTAAATAGCATCACTCGCGCTATTAATGTCGGGAAGCTCGTTAACATCAATCGTCGGTCTCCTTCACAGGGTTTGGTGCAATTTTCCAGATCGATTTCCTTGGGAGTTTGTCGCACAACTCATTCGCAATGTTCGCGAGGTTCAAGGCTCGGTCTTTGATGGGTTGGATGACCCAAAAGCTTGTGTAAGCCGAAGCCAAAAGTCAGTCCGGAGGGTATCACACGATTTTCCGGAGTGTCAAACAAGTCTCGTTGAAAATAGACGGCAAATTCGTGAACTTTTCCATCAGATCGCTGGCCGCACAGATAAAGATGCGCGCCGTCAAACCTGGGTTGTGTGTCCTCCGGAACACGTACGATTGGAGCGTGTCCTTGGTTCAAACAGTCGGGCGTCGCTTAAAAGGAGCCAGATTCTTCTTTAGAGAGGCCGCTCCGGTAGATTTCGACCAACTTTTAGGACGGATTTCGTACAGCGAGTGGCGAATTTACGTTCAATCTGTTGAGACTTCGTCCCCGAGCGCACTCCACTTCAGCCAAAAGCGTCATAAACCAGAGCTGGAATGACCTTTGCTGTCAGCAGTCTCAGTAGCGCCGACTTCCCTGATGCTCTTCCCAACAGTTAGTCTTAATGTCGCGCGCTCTTTAATATAATTAGCAAAAATCAAATGTCTACCGCCCTAAAAGAAGAAAAACAATCAGTCGGTCTGATGGAAGTTCCTCGGCCGTCACTACATCCTACTGCGCCAGGCGCCACTCGTTTGTTCTTCAATCGTGAGCTAAGCCTGCTCGAGTTTCATAAGCGTGTGCTGGAAGAGGCGCTCGATCAAAGCAATCCCCTACTGGAACGACTGAAGTTCCTGGCAATCTTCTCCGCCAACCTCGATGAATTTTTCATGATTCGCGTTTCTGCGCTTAAGGAGGAATTGGAAGAAAACGTGACCGAGCTGTCGCTGGATGGGATGACGCCCAGCGAGCAACTAAAGGCAATTAGAAAATTGGTCGTCTCCATGCTTGGGGAGCAGATGCGTGCCCTGCGCAAACAAATATTTCCAGAGCTTGAAGCTGAGGGTATTAAGGTTGTGGCGCACGCCACGCTAAGCCCGGACGAGCAAGAGAAACTGCGCAGTTATTTTATGGAGAAGGTTTTTCCTGTCTTGACTCCTCTTGCTGTAGATCAGAGTCATCCGTTTCCCTACATTTCCCCACTGAGTTTGAATCTAGGGTTGATGGTGGAGGCACCTGAAGGAGAGTCGCCAGCCGATCCCAAACATAAGCATGTGCCACGCTTCGTGCGAATCAAGGTCCCATCGGCAATGCCGCGACTGGTTCCCGTTGGTAACCTGGAAGCGAAGTTCATACTCGTGGAAGACTTAATTGAAGCGAACATCGACTCTCTTTTTCCCGGGATGATAACAGGACTATGTCATCGCTTTCGGGTAACTCGAGACGCGGACATTGAGATTCGCGAGGACGAAGCTGAAGATCTTTTGCGCGTCATTCAGATGGAGTTGCGCCAGCGCCGGTTTGGCACGCCCATTCGACTTGAAGTCTCCGACGGTATGCCTGAAGAAATGGTTACCTACTTGTCCCAGTCCCTCGGCCTGTTGCCTGAAGATGTTTACGTCCTCGATGGCCCTCTCGGTCTCGAAGATTTCATGTCGCTATATGCCCTGAATCGTCCCGATCTCAAAGATGAGCCGTTCTCCCCCGTAACGCCTAAGTGGCTCGGAAAGAGGTCAATTTTTGACGTAGTAAAAGAGGGGGATATCCTGCTCCATCATCCCTTCGACTCATACAACAGCGTCACCGACTTCATCAATGAAGCTGTAGACGACCTCAATGTCGTCGCCATAAAGATCTGCCTCTACCGTACCGGGCCTAATTCTCCAATTCCTCCGGCTTTGATTCGAGCCTGTGAGAAGGGAAAACAAGTGACGGCGTTGATCGAAATCAAAGCCCGGTTCGACGAGCAACATAATATCGAGTGGGCTCGAAGGTTGGATGAAGCCGGCGTCCATGTGGTGTATGGGATTTTGGGTTTGAAAACGCATGGCAAGCTCACGCTCGTAGTTCGCCGCGAAGGGGATTCGCTAAAGCGATACGTACATATCGCTTCAGGAAACTATAATCCGACGACTTCATGTACCTACACTGACGTTGGCATGGTTACCGCGGATGATGAGATCGGTGAGGATGCCACCGAACTTTTTAACTATTTGACGGGCTGTTCCCGTCAAATAGAATACCGGAAGATTCTTGTCGCTCCCGTCAATCTCCGCGAAAAGATGACGGCGCTCATCGACCGTGAAGTCCTACACCTACAAGCCGGCAAGCCTGCTCATATTGTGGCCAAGCTAAACCGGCTCGCCGATAAACAGATGATCGAGAAGTTGTATGAAGCCTCCAATGCCGGAGTGAAGATCGATCTTATCGTGCGAGGTATCTGCATGCTCCGCCCGGGAGTTCCTGGCCTGTCAGAAAACATTACTGTGCGAAATATCGTCGGCCGCTTTCTCGAGCACAGCCGGGTGTTTTATTTCGCCAATGGCGGTGAAGAGGAAGTTTATATTGGCAGCGCTGACTGGATGGCACGCAATCTGAAGCATCGGATTGAAGTCATCGCGCCCGTTTCCGATCCTTCACTGAAATATTATTTGAAAAATGTGTTACTGGAGGGTTATCTGCGCGACAACGTGAAGGCAAAGTTACTACAGCCGGATGGCTCGTATGCAGCAGTGCCGCGTGAGGCCGGAGAGAAACGATTCGACAGTCAGGCATTCTTCGTCGGCCATGAGACAGCCCTTTCGTAACAGCTCACTAGAATCGTCGCCGCCTAAGAATGATCGGCGCGCATAACAGAGCGCCCTGCTAATGGCAGGGCGCTTGTTGTCGATAGACTCAACTCCTTGGAGTGCGCTCTATACACCTGTTACCAATCAGACCTGGCGCGAGCTGGCAGCCTGGGGCATTCGCTGCGGCCGGGTGCTCGAAGTAACTGGCGGAACCACCTTGTCCTTTAGAGCCTCGCGAAACACCTGCCGCATGTTGTCGACAAACACAAAGCGAATGTCTTTGAAGAGTTCCTTTGGAACCTCGTCCATGTCGCGCCGATTTTGTTGCGGCAAGATTATTGTGGAAACCCGAGCCCGACGGGCGGCGAGCACTTTCTCTTTTACGCCGCCTACCGGAAGCACATTCCCGCGCAGCGTGATTTCACCAGTCATTGCTACGTCCTTGCGTATTGGTCGCCCAGATAGCGCTGAGACCATTGCCGTCGCCAGGGTAATCCCTGCAGAAGGTCCATCCTTGGGGATCGCACCCTCCGGAATGTGAATATGAAGATCATAGTTACTGAAATCTTCCTCATTGATCTCAAGCTCTTTCGCTCGCGACTTAGCGTAGGAATATGCAGCCTGGGCCGACTCACGCATTACCTCTCCCAACTGGCCTGTTAATACCAGGTTGCCTTTGCCCTTCATCCTGAGCGCTTCGATAAAGAGCACGTCTCCGCCGACCGCGGTCCATGCAAGTCCCGTTGCCACCCCAATTTGATCTTTCTTCAGCACTTCATCGGGAATTATCTTTGGCGCGCCCAGAAATTCATGGATATTCTTCTGTGAAACTCGAATAGAGCCTTTCTGCCCCTCCGCTATTCGGCGCGCAATTTTGCGACAAATTCTTCCAATCTCTCGCTCCAACTGCCGGAGCCCTGCTTCCTGTGTGTACTGTTGAATGATTGCGGTCAATGCGCTTTTGGATATGTGGACATCTTTAGTGGTGACGCCGTTCTCTTCCAGCTGTTTTGGCAACAGATGTCGGCGGGCAATTTCGCGCTTCTCTTCCTCGGTATAGCCTGCCAGACGGATAACCTCCATCCGATCACGTAGCGGCGGTTGAATAGTGTCCAACACATTTGCCGTTGTCATAAAGATGACGTTCGACAAATCGAAAGTTACGCCCAGATAGTTATCGCGGAAGCTGTTGTTCTGTTCCGGATCAAGTACTTCGAGTAAAGCCGAAGACGGATCACCACGGAAGTCTGCTCCAACTTTATCAATCTCATCGAGCATGATTAGCGGATTGTTAGTACCGGCTTGTTGCAGGGATTGAATCACCCGGCCGGGCATAGCACCCACGTAGGTTCTGCGGTGGCCGCGAATCTCAGCTTCATCATGAACCCCACCAAGCGACAATCTCATAAACTTACGATCTAGAGCTCGAGCTATGGAACGACCAAGCGAAGTTTTGCCCACGCCCGGCGGGCCGACTAAACATAGAATCGGTCCTTTTGGTTTCTCCTTAAGCTTGCGCACGGCCAGCGCTTCGATTATCCGATCTTTAACTTTTTCCAAGCCGTAGTGATCTTCATTCAAGATGCGTTCGGCTTTTTGAAGATCGAGATTGTCAGTCGAAGCCTTGGACCACGGGAGGTCAGTCATGATTTCCATCCAGTTTCGCAGCGTGGCTGTTTCGGCAGCATCCGGATGCATACGCTCGAGTTTCTTCAACTGCCTCAGCGCTTCGTCTTCGGCGGGTTTAGGCATACCGGCGGTTTCAATCTTCTCTCTAAACTGCGCAACTTCTTCCGCCAGCTCGTTGCCTTCGCCCAACTCGCTTTGAATAGCTTTCATCTGCTGCCGCAAGTAAAACTCGCGCTGCGACCGATCAATGTCGGCCCGTGCCTGAGTATTGATTTCCTGCTGGACCGTTAACACCTCGATCTCTTTGTTAAGCAGCTCATTGACGCGGCGTAGTCGCGCTGTTGTATCGGCGATGTCGAGAACTGACTGCGCGTCCTCAACCTTGAGTTCAAGATTGGAAGCGGAAAGATCCGCGAGCCGGCCAGCGTCGTCCAGGTTGGCAATGATTGCCATTACCTCCGGTGAAATGTTCTTGCCCAGGTTGATGGCTTTCTCCATTGAAGCCCGGACGTTGCGTACCAGCGCTTCGACTTCAAGCGAGCGCTCAGGAGGGAGAATCTCCTTGACCACGTGCGTGCGCGCGCGAATGTACTGCCCAGCAGTGTCTACGGACTCGATTTCGGCTCGCGCGAGTCCTTGTACAAGTATCCTTATGCGTCCATCGGGCAGTTTCAGCATGCGCATAATCACGGCGGCCGTTCCGATTTTGTAGAGATCGTCTGCCGTGGGCTCTTCCTTGTCCAGGTCTCTTTGCGACGCGAGCAGGATCATTCGGTTCTCACCGAGCGCCTCATCAACGGCTCTGATGGATTTCTCGCGTGAGACAAAGAGCGGCACGATCATGAAGGGATAGATCACGATGTCGCGGAGAGGCAAAACCGGTAGATCGTTTGGAATTTGCAGCTCTTGCTCGTTGTCTGCCACTTCAATGTCTTCTGTTATTTCAGCGTCTTTGATGATTACCATAGTCTAATATTAACTTAATTCCCCATTACGAGTGGTGATTCCCGTATGTGATGTCTGACTGGTCCCGTTCTCTCAAACTCCAGGCGCTGGATTACTCGCCGCTGATCTCGCTTACCGGAATTCTGAATTCCACGCCCCGCCGATCTTCGATCTTGGGGAGACACACGGTCAGCATTCCATTTGCCAGTTCGGCAGTAGCCTCTTGAACGCTCACTGTCCAACGAAGAGGAACGATGCGACTAAACCTGCCATAGCTGCGCTCGGAACAGAGGTGGGAGAGTATTCGATTTCGCGGCTTGCGACGTTTTTTCTCCCCCCAGATTCTAAGCTGCGTATTAGTTGCACCAATCTTAATATACTCGGCAGTTAATCCCGGTAGTTCTACTCGTAGCACTATCGAGTCAGCGGTCTCACAGAGATCAACCGGAGGCGCCCAGGTTTCCGAGGCGAGCGGATCTTCCGCCACGGTAGCTTCCTGTAAAGCAGCAAACAATCGTCCTACGCGATCACGGAGGCGCTGCAGTTCAAGGCGTTCCAAGCCTGTTGCGCGAGCGGGTTTGATCATTTTGTCAGACAGGACGCGCGCGCGTCTTCCTGGGTGTTGGTCGGAGCCATTAATGGATTTCCATTAGTCACCAAATCTTTGTGTTCAGCTCTTCTTGCCGCTCGAAGTCCCTGCTCGTCTTTGCACAAGATGTTTGAGTTCAGTCATAAACTCCGATACGTCCTCAAATTCAAGATACACCGAGGCGAACCGAACGTACGCTACCTTGTCGAGTTCCTTTAGGCGGCGCATGATCATTTCTCCTATCTTGCTTGTTGGACGTTCACGCTCCGACGACTCCTGAACATATTTTTCAATGGCATTAACTATCGAATCCAGTTTTGAGGATGGAACAGGCCGTTTCTCGCAGGCGCGGAGCAATCCCGCCATTATCTTGTTGCGATCAAAAGGCTCTCGCCGCCCGTCTTTCTTGATAACCATGTAGGGGATCTCGTCAATGCGCTCGTAAGACGTGAATCTTCGTTCGCACCGCAAACATTCCCGCCGCCGCCGGATGGCTTCCCCTTCCCGAGACTCGCGTGAATCAACTACTTTGTCTTCAAGATAACCGCAAAATGGACACTTCATGGCATTAGACCTCAGATACGGATTCGATTCCGCGACCTAAGAACAATTCAGTCCCTGGCAGTGGCCGTTTCCAACGGGCTTTGCCCGAATACCTCGTCAGGCAGAACCTTTTCATCTTCGACTGCATGTTCGACCGCTTCGGACGATGTCAGTGAGCGCAACCGAGCGAGGCTGATGTCACCCCGGAGAATATAAAAAAGCCCAAAGATCAACGCCGGGCCAAAGTCGATCAGATGCATTACGATGGAAACCGCCACCGCCGTCTCTCGATCCACGCCCAGGAAGATCAGCGAGGCAGCTGTCGCCGCATGAAAGGCACCTGCTGCTCCGCCTGGGGTTGGGACGAGCGAACCAACCACCGACCAGCCCAGGACAAATATTGTTTCGGTTAAACCAAACGGAAGCCCAAAGGCCCGCAACACAAGCATGTTACCCAGCGTTATCCCCAGCCATACGAGGGCGGTCCAGCCCAGGGTGACGGCAAGTTCACGAGCGTTTACCAGGACCCTCAGGGCTAGTGCCAGTTGTTCAAGAATACTGACAATAGCCCGCGTTAATCGAAGCGGAATAAAACGGCGGCGCTCGAGTCCTTTTGTTACCCAGGCGATTAGTCGTTGGGATCTTTTTCTGAACTCAGTGAGCGCAAACACTCCGGCCAACGTAACTACGAGCAGAACGGCGCCCGCAACTCTGACGCGGCCGAACTCAATTGCAAGGTTTACCGGCGGTCTAAGCCACAGGAGACTTGCAGCAAACAAAACAACGACGGCCAGGAGGTCGTAAATTCTCTCGACCATAATCGTAACAAAAGATGCACTGGCGCGAATCCCGCGGTCGCGCATAGGCAAAACCACCGGACGGACAACTTCGCCCATTCTGCCCAATACGAAGACGGCGCCAAACCCGACCGTCGTTGCAATAAAGAGATTTCGCAGGCCTGCCGGACAAAGCGGAGCTAGCAGCGCGCCCCAACGAGCCGCGCGCAACAGATAGGCAAAACTAACTATCAGAGCCGCTAGCCCGAGCAGGTAAGGGTTTGCATGAGCGACCGCCACCCGCACCTCTGACCAGTTTAAGTTCCTGCCAAACCACCAGAGAATGCCGACAGCGAGTAGGGAAAGCGCTCCGAACTCAAAGTATTTGCGAGTAGTAGACTTCAAGGATTAGTAAACCCGCTTGACCTGGAAGAAAGTGAACCACAAGATATTGGGCCGCGCGGGAAGGCTACTACAGTTCATATCACGGAGCAAGAAGCAGTAGTAGAATGCTGATTTAAGAGAATCAGTGGGTTTCGGTCAGTAGAGTGAACCTCTCTGACCATTGCGGGTTTGCCGGAACTTTCCCTTTCCGCGAATCGTAATTCCGCCTGAGCAAGGGAACTGCACAACGCGCAGGAGACAATAAACTGGCCGGGCGGAGAGAAGAAGTGGGGGCTGCAAGAGCTTTGGCTGCCAACGAAGGAGCCGAACTGGTTCGTAAATGTCGCGCAGGTGACGGCGCGGCCTGGGAGGAGATTGTGCATACCTACTCCCGAAGAATTTACAATTTGGCGTACCGCTTCACTTCGCGAGCAGATACTGCCGAAGACCTGACTCAGGAAGTTTTTGTTAGAGTTTATAGATCTTTGGATCAATACGATGCTAAACAGGGTGACCTGCAAAACTGGCTAATGAGACTGGCGCGCAACCTGATAATAGACGACTACAGGAAACGACAGCGCACGCCACACGACAACCAGGCCGATGACCTTGCAGACCACACTTATCATCTCCATACCGTTTCTCGTTCAGTCCAACAGGAGATGGAACGTCGTGAACTTGGAGCGCAAGTGCAGGCCGGCATTGATAAACTCTCCCCAGACCTGCGAACCTGCGTAATACTTCGAGATATCGAAGAATTAAGCTACCAGGAGATAGTGGATCTTTTGAAGATACCTGAAGGCACGGTGAAGTCGAGAATTAATCGAGGTCGTATCGAGTTAGCTAAGATATTGCGGCGCATGAAAATTTTAGCGGTTAGTGAAGTTTAGATTGATGGGGCTGTTTTGCGGCGGGGCAGGACAGATTAATTTGCAGAGGGACGAGGGGCGGGAAAGAGAAACGTGATGCTTTGTAATGATTTTGAGAATCGGCTGACGGATTACCTGGACGGCGTGCTTGAGCCTGAGATGCATAAGAAGTTTGCTGAGCATGCTCTGCGTTGCCCGTTATGTCACGAGATTCTAAGCGAAGTGAAAAACACAATGCAGGCGTGTCGAGCCGCAAATGCGTTGCCGGCACCTCGCGATCTGGAGGCGCGAATCCTGCTGAGCACGATGCCCGAAACAGCGATGACTTGCGAGGATTTTGAAGAGTACCTGACCGATTATCTCGACGGATTTCTTCCCGCTTCGCTTTATCACCGCTGGGAACGCCACGCCGCTCTTTGCGAACGTTGTACAGAGCTTCCCGGCGAAGTAGTGCGCGCGATTGGTACTTGCTACTTCTATCTTTGTGAAGAGCAACCGATACCTGCCGGACTTAATGAAAGAATCCTGCAGGCGACATCCGGGACGATGCTTTCTGAGGAGATCCGGGCTTCGCTTGGCCAGAGAATCGCTTCATGGTTGCGGGTTTGGCTTGACCCTATCGTTTCTCCGCAGCTTGCCACCGTGGCCACGATGCTGCTCGTGGCCGTATTTGTGCTGACCAACACCGTATCTGCTGACGGCTCGATTAGTGGTGTCTACAGTGCCAGTCTGCGTTTGGCAGAACAGAGTGCTGGTTCAAATGGTCGAATAAAAGAGATTACAGAAGGTCTGAAAGAACTTGTTAGGGGCCAGCGGCAGCAAGCCCAACCTGGGACGCAACAAAATCAGGGTAGTCAGCAAAAGCAGCAACCGAAACAGAATGTAGCGCCTGGCGACAATCGGCCGGACAAACCTTGAATTATTGATAGAGACCTGTACTCGAAATGTTGTATTGCTCTTACCATCCGAAGAATGCTTCCGTCGTGCAGTGTAACCAGTGTGCGCGACAGTTGTGTTCGGCTTGTGACCATCGGATCCGTGGCTTTCCGTTTTGTCAGGATTGTATTGTCGCCGGAGTAGAGTTACTTCGGCAGGAGTCACAATCTTCCACGTCCCCCGCCAGTTACCGCAACAGTTCCCCATTCGTGGCTACGCTCTTATCATTCGTTCCAGGATTGGGTGCCGCTTATAACGGTCAAACGGCGAAGGCGATTGTCCACTTTGCTATTTTCGCAAGTTTCTTTCAGATGGCGGTCATCACGCAGGGGGTACCTTTCTTCATCCTGGGCGTTCTTGGCACCTGGCTTTTTGCAGCGGTGGATGCTTGTCGTACCGCGCAACTAATGCGTGCTGGTCTCAGCCCGGACACCGAAGAGGACGTTATTACTCGGCGACTATATGGAAACCCTTTTGCCTGGGGCACAACGCTTATCATAATTGGCACGCTGTTCTTGCTGCACACCCTGCTGGGTGTACAGCTTCCTGTTCGTCAATTGCTGCCGGTTGCTCTCGTCGCGTTGGGTGCTTACATGCTCTTTGACTACATTCGCCGGCGCGGATCGAGCAGTCGAATTGTTCGTTTCGATTCGCGAAGACCTCCTCCATCCGTGGTTTCAAACTCCGTAGTTGAATCGCCGAGATTCAGGTCTGGTGAGACTACACAGTTCGGTCGAAAGGAACTCGAAACTCTTCCGTTCAAGCGAAGTTCGTAGCTGGAAAGGTTTGGCGCAAGGGAAATAGCAACATGGCTCTTATTCTGAAAGCAATCGCTGGCATCACTGCACTCATACTCCTCGTAATAACCTTGCTTGGTTCGATCATCACATTGGGTGGCTTTTTGCTCGCCGCCATAAAGGTGTTGATTGTCGTCGTCTTCCTTGCCGTCGTCACCCTGATTGTCGTTTCTATTCTGCGAGACCGCGCCCGCCGGCGTCACGAAGCACACGATCTCTAAACACCCTGAACACTCTTCTCGCGGTTGCAATGACCCTTCATCGTATGATAGGGTCACCCTTCTTTTGCAGCATCGGCCGGATAAGTTTTCACCACAGATAGCTGAGGTTTATTTATCCGCTGCAATCTTCAGGCAGGTCAAAAACTAACCTCGTAAAACAGCAATCCCCGCACACATCCCAATTTGGGAGGCTGTGCCATTTTCAGTTGTTCAGCTGCCTTTTTTGCTGAGCAACGGAGACACACTGACATGGCCAGAGATGACCGTTTCTACGCTTTTATTATTGCGCACACTCCCCACCAAAGCGGTCGCATCCGGCGTTTCTGCGTTGAAAAAAGGTTGTTACGAGTTTCGGCTTTCATTGGAGCTCTCCTGCTCTGTGGTTCCTTCTACGGCTTTTATGGCCTCACACAACAAGCGGCGCACCTCCGCACGGAGGCTGAGAACCAGCGCCTGCGTACAGAAAACGACCGCCAACGACAGGAACTCACTGAACTGAACAGTCGAGTAGAGGCCGTGGAAGGCACTTCGCGAAAACTCGCTGAAAAGACGGGATTGATAGAAGACGCTTCCCTACCAGGCACGGGTGGTCCCGCGCTGCCGGTTGACGCCGACAGTCTGGCCGCACTTGAGAACAAGATGCTTAGCCTCGAACAGAGCCTGTCTGCACACGAGACTGCCTTGCGGAACCGTGGTTATACCCCGACTGTTTGGCCCGTCGTTGGAAAACTGGAAAGCGGCTTTGGTGGTCGCGGAAACCCATTCGGTGGGGGCTCCTACGAATTTCACTCGGGCCAGGATATCGACGCTGCGTGGGGCGCTTCGGTTGTTGCTGGAGCTAGCGGAACCGTGACGTTTGTGGGCTGGCAAAACGGTTATGGCCAGCTCATCGTCATAGATCATGGTGGGGGACTTACAACCCGGTACGGCCACCTATCTCACATCGACGTTGCTCAAGGCCAAACCGTAGCCAGAAGCCAGTTTATTGGCCGCATCGGTTCTACCGGGCGCTCCACGGGCCCGCACCTGCATTACGAGGTCCGGTTTAACGATGAACCGGTAAATCCGTTGCAATATCTTCTGACCAGCCCGTGATATGGCCTTTTTTTTTTAGCTTGACAGGCCAAATTGCTTTCGCTTAGTATGCGCCCTCGTTTAGAGCTAGCCTCTGAAATTGGTCCATAGTTTTTCGTTTTACAAGCTTTACAGCAATGTCTTCTCAGTTTTCCCCCGTAAGCATGCATGATGGAATGCGCTAAGAGCGCTTTTCAGCATGCATTTTTTGTTGATTGTGTTTCGGTTTTGCGCCCCAATAAAAGCGCGTCCGGCTCACAAGCTTTAACCCAGGTCGCGCGAAAGCTCTTCAGCTCTTGCCCCCGTTTTACCGAATCGTTAGGAGGATTCGTCGTTATGTCTAGAATATCCGGTAAGGTCAAGTGGTTCAATAATTCGAAGGGCTACGGCTTCATCGAGCAGCCAGGCTCTTCAGACATCTTCGTTCACTACAGCGCCATTCAGGGCGACGGCTTCAAGACACTTGAAGAAGGTCAGGAAGTCGAGTTCGAGGTGACGCAGGGCCCGAAAGGACCCCAGGCAGAAAACGTGATGAAGGTGTAGGTCTCCCCGGCTTGCTTCAGCAAAGCCACTGACCGCTTCCGGTCTTTCGGTCCGGTAAGCGCACGTTACAAAAAAATAGGCGGCCTCCTTAATCAAGAGGTCGCCTATTTGCGTCCCGGGTGATATTCAAAACCGGGTCGATTGGCTCTATCCTTTTTCGCCTCTTGCCTTAAAGCTAACGTGTCCACCTTCAACATCGATAGAGAATGAAACTCGCTCGCAACCAAGGCGTTGTTTGAGACTGTCGGCCTGCGACGCGATTAAGCGATGAAATCGAGGAAACGAAAAATCTTCAACCGGCTCTCCACAAACCTTCTTGGCGTCCATCAAGGCGCTATAGACGTTTTTCACTAACTCCACGTCTTTATGGGGATCTTCACAGACGAAGCTGGCCTTCTTGAAGTCGGCAACTGCCTGTTCCTTTGCGTTAGCCCTCGCGGCTGCCATCGGGGTTCGACCCTCCTCACGACCCTGCATCGTGCGCCGCCAAAGGTCGCGGAAAGCGTTGTAGCGTGACCCCAATGAGTTATAGCGATAGCGCTGGGCAAAACTCAGCGCCCGATCGTCGCCTAACCGCTTCATCATTGTCTCAACGCGGCCCTTTGTATCGTACGGGGGCCGTTTCGAACCACCGTTAAAAAACACATCAAACTCGATCTTCAAACGCCGAATATCTTCTTCAAGTCGGGACAACTGCTCGTCGACCGTGGGCTCATATTCCCCTCCGGTTAACTTGTTGTTGTTGTTCTTGTTCTTCGATCGCGATTGTGATCTGAAAAGTCTGTTATTGCTTTGTGACACTGGATTAATTCTCCTTGCAGGGCGGGAACAATGGGCGGGGCGTCGTGTGAGACGCAGGTAAACTCAGTCTAGGCGTTTCAAAAGCTCTATGTCAACAATTAACCCTGGAAAGCGCCATATTCGCGGCGCACTGCACCAAAGCGCCGGTTTGTCCGACACACTTAATTAGTTTGTCGTCGCTGGTTAGGCGGTCATAGATTCCCACAAGCAGGAGCGACAAACTAAAAAAGTGTGTCGGACCACTTTTGCTCCTCAACCTGGGAGCAGCTATTCTTAGCCAGTTAATCAAGTCACATGACCAATCCACTTCCATCAAAAACTTCGACACTGCGCGCTATCCCATCAGTAGATCAATTGCTCCGTACCGAAGCTGTAACGAAACTTCGAAGTTCAGTTGGTATCAATCGCTTAACGTCAGTTGCTCGGCAGGTTACCGAAGAGATGCGCATTCAGATTCAATCAGAAGGTTTGACTGAACAATCAAGAGACGAGTTAATGGGTGAAGCAGTTCAAAAACTACAAGCTATTTGCAAACTGGAAACAGTCTCCGGCATTCATCGGGTGATTAATGCCACTGGTGTGATTCTGCATACTAACCTGGGACGCGCACCCTTGTCGGACGCTGCTCGCCAGGCTGTTTTGGAAGCCGCCGGATATTGCACACTGGAATACGATCCTACAACCGGCTCCCGTGGAAAACGAGGTGCTTACGCCGAAGAACTTCTTATCCAAATAACTGGAGCGGAGGCCGCTTTAGTCGTCAACAATTGTGCTTCGGCTGCTTTATTAATTCTGACGGTACTGGCCCGCGATGGAGAGACGATCGTATCTCGAGGCGAGCTGGTAGAAATTGGCGGCGACTTTCGTGTGCCCGACGTCATGTCTAACTCCGGCACGCGCATGGTTGAAGTCGGTTCCACGAATAGGACCCGTTTGGAGGATTACCGCGGAGCAATTACAAGTCAGACCCGTCTGATCATGAAGGTTCATCCTTCAAACTACCGGATTATTGGATTCACCGCTTCACCCGACCTTTCTGCGCTAGCGTCCGTAGCCCACCAATCCGGATTGTTTTTGTACGAAGATGCCGGTTCAGGGGCATTAAGTGATTTGAGTGCCTTAGGCCTGGGCGATGAACCAATCGTAAGTGAGTCGATTTCGGCGGGGGCTGACGTGGTTTCGTTCAGCGGCGATAAGCTATTTGGAGCCACCCAGGCGGGATTGATTGTGGGGCGCCGCGAGATCATCGATCGCCTTCGTAAGCATTCGCTATATCGCGCATTACGGGCTGACAAGTTATGCCTGGCGGCACTGGAAGCCACTCTCGCTGCGCATCGGCGGGAATCTATTGACGAAATACCAGCCTTGCGAATGCTGGCTTTGGCCACTGACACAATTGAGAAAAGAGCAAGAGACTTGATCGATCAACTAGCTAAGGTCGGCGTCTCAGCACAACTCGAGGCAACAATCCTTGCGGGTCAATCTGCCATCGGTGGGGGCTCTGGTCCAAATGTTCATCCACCAACCGCACTACTCGCACTGAAGCACCAAACACTTAGTGCAGACGATATGGAACTGAAGTTGAGACACTTCTCGCCTCCCGTGATTGCGCGGATTGCCGATGGACTCGTCTTAATCGACCTTCGGACAGTAGACGCTCAGGAAGAGCCCGACTTGTTAAGGGCACTAACATTTGTTGGCAACAGTCTCTCCGCGGACAAATTCTAGTTTTCAGTAGGATAACCACCGCCTGCCAGTGTATAATCCCGGCTGCTTTTGTAACTCCCGCAAAAGCGCTTTAATCGCCAACCTTCACGCTTTTCAATCCCTTCAAATTTGGCACGTTCTTCTCTATCTAAGCATTTATCTACCTACGCCGCTCTGGCTTCGGCCGCGGCCGGGCTTAGTCTTGCCTTATGGTCGGCGGGACTTTTGACTTCATTACAGAACGTATTTGTTTTGAGCCCGAAGAACAAGGACGCTCTCCTCATTGTCCCGGGCTTTTGGATCGCCGTTCTGCTAATAGGCGTCCCCTCCTTTGCCGTAGCGATTAACGTTGGACGGTTCGGAGTGCGACGTGCCTTTCCTTACCTCGTAGGAGGTTTTCTGGGGTGTGCTGCGCTGAGCCTGTTTGTATCATGGTTCTACTCAGTCGATATCCTCTTCACACCAATAGCACTTGCCATTTCAATCTCCGCCGCGGCAACGCAAGTCAATAGGCTGCGCGAGCAGGATCAGGAACTGACCGATAAGCTTATTGCCTCCTCCGCGAAACTGGATTCACGGAAGGCCAATGACGCCGAACACCGGCTACTCAGCGGATTGAAACTTTTGGACAACGTGCTGTCACCGACCGAAGCAGTTGTCTTCCGCCGCGACGGGGCCGGCAGGCTCGTTTCATCGGCCCGGCTGCGAGTTAACGGGGCTTCTGATACAGGGCGAAATTCGGCATGGCGCCAGGGCGTAAGTCTCTGCGAACGCGCGATGACCCTGGGTGAGCTCGTAGTAGAGAAGATTGATTCTGACGATTCTTCCACAAATATCGCGCTACCCTTACGGCACGAAGAGCGCACCGTGGGCGCTTTGCTTCTCCGAGTGACTCAGGAATTTGACGAGGAGGATCGAGCACTACTCACAGCAGTCGGTGGGCAGATGGCGCGTAATCTGCAAAGGGAAGAAGCTCACAACGCCACTAATCATCGGGGCCCTTTCGACTTCTTTTCTGCCAAGGCGTCCCAGCAGAGACTTCAGTCGCTCTTTGTTCTAAACGGGGCCTTGCTGGAGCAGAGTCTAGGTGTTAACTCACTCTCAGAAATAAGCGATGGCGTCGCACTCGCGTATCTCGACGGCAGGATTGCTTACGCAAACGCACCATTGTTGTCGCTGGCAAGCTTAACGCAGGATCAGACGCGCAATATTAGTTTCTTCGATCTGCTGGACAGTTTTCGTACCGATGTCTTTGACGAGCCCGCTATAGCGGTGCGAAGGGTTTTACAAACGGGAGAACCCTATGAACGAGAACTTCATTTTGGCGATAGCAATGAAACCTACGGGCTGCGCATCTCTCTGGTAAAGGGCGATTCGCGACGCGCATCGAACCTGGAAGGTACCCGAAAAGGCGATGAGCCTCAACCGCTTTGCCTTGCCCTCGTGGTTAAAGAACTCACGCTGCTCAAAGAGTATGAGCAGTTAAAGAGTGACATGATTTCGTTGATGTCGCATGAGTTGCGCACCCCACTGACATCCATAAATGGCTTTGCAGAATTGCTGACTCAGGACGACGAACTTCCCGAGCAGGCAAAAGAGTTTGTCACCATCATTGCCAACGAGTCGCAGCGGCTCTCACGCATGATCAATACATTTCTCGCCGTCACGAAGTTGCAGCGAAAAGACAGGCAGGACGTCTTTAAGATACCTCTCCGGCTGGACGAAGTGATGAGGGAAACGATAGCTAGTCTCCAACCGGTCGCCAAGAAAAGGCGCATCCGTCTCGTCGAGCAGCCTACCCAACGACTTCCGCCAGTCGCGGCCGATAAGAGCATGATTACGCAGGTAATCAAGAACCTGGTAAGTAACGCCATCAAATATAGTCCTGAGCGAACAACTGTCACTGTCTCGACGGCGCTTGAAGCGGAAACGGTAAGGCTGTGCGTTGAAGATCGAGGATTTGGCATTCCGGCTGAGGCTAAGGACCGCGTCTGGGAGAAGTTTTACCGCGTCGTTCGCGAAGGACAGGAGAAGGACGAAGAGTCAACCGGACTGGGTCTATCGTTTGTGCGGGAAGTAGTTGAACAGCACGGCGGAACGGTAGACCTCGACTCCGAAGTAGGACGCGGATCGAAGTTTAGTTTTACTTTGCCACGACTCTGATGATTAACCGCGGGTTTACGCAGATAAGCGCGGATCAGATCAAAATAAAAATGCGGGCGGAAAACATTCTCAGATTCGCGTCATCCGGCGTTGATCCGCAGCGAGTATTAGGCCTCAGGCTTATTAATCGTTCCACGACAGGAAGGTGCTCCGCAGGTGCACCTTTTTTTGTTTGAGTGCAGCGTTGATTCATAGTCGATGGTGATTTCCTCGCCCGGCTCGATGTCGCGCAAAGCGATGAAAAGGATGTGCCCGTAAAGGATCTTCATGTAGGCATTCGGTTCGCAGGAATGGTTAATGTAATGTGTGCCGTTACCCCCACGGCTGCCGTCAAGACTCCAGCGCTGATTAATCGCGCAAATGCGAAGCTTGCGACGGTTGGCCCTTCGATTTGCTTCTGCATTCTTGATCTTCTCACCAGTGTACTCGGCTATTTTCCTGCCGCCCTTGAAATGAGCAACTGAAAAACAGCCTCGGCCTTCGATTGCCGATTCCCTGATGGACAAACCTCGGGCAAGCTTAAGTTTCATGGGATGAACCAACTGCGCATTCTACATCACGATTAGAAGCTCAAACTCTAAACCGATCAAAAAACTTTGGCCGCCTACACTGTACCAGCGTGGCGGCCAATAGAAGTTGGTTGTGTGGCGAAGGCTACTGCTTAAGTTGAAAGCTACGAGCGATCATGTCCGTCTGGTTTCGAATGCGCGCGAGCTTGTCGCGCAGTCCGGTAAAACGCAAAGCGTAAATGGTGCGGTTGTCGGCCTGTAGATAATAAATGCGGCCCATCATCGGTTTGCCTGTCTTTATGAACTCGTACGATACGGTCACGCCGTTTAGACGGCCTTTCAACGGTTCTTCCTTTCCTTCGACAAAACCCGGAAGAAACCTCAGCTTTTGATCCAGGTCGCGACGAGCAAGATCCGAAGGCGCCGTGCCGGCATCCACTACCTCCTTGCGAATCTGCAAATGCCCCTCGAGACGTTCTCCGTAAACGAATTCCGAGTGTTCATGGGCGGCGTCAGGTTCAGAGGTGGCCCGCCACATTGCCGACGGAAGCTCGAGGGTATAATCAACCCTGTCGCTGGTATAAGTCTGCTGTGCTGTCGCCGTGGAGCAGCCTCCAGCTATCAACATCAAAACAAACAGAGCAAAGGGGTGTCTCATCTTGGTAGTTTAACTCCTGGTGATTTCGCCGTTCACGGCTAATCGGGGTTGTTTGTTAGGCGTGTCCAATAAGGTAAAGCGATTCCGCTTTTGTGCACTGCTCCGATGCAAACAGCCGGCACACTCGTTGTCCAGGGCCAATTCCCTACAACGGCTAAGAATTCGTCCTTGCTATGGCTTCCTTCTGAATCGCTATCAGCGACTCAATTCCCCGCCCTGCTAAAGCCATTAAACTCTCCATTTGATCGCGCGTGAAGGGCTCGCGCTCCGCTGTTCCCTGAACCTCAATAAACCGTCCATCTCCTGTGCATACCACGTTCATATCAACTTCCGCGGTGGAATCCTCGTCGTACTTCAGGTCGAGCAGAGGCACGTTCCCAACAACGCCGACGCTAATGGCCGCAACTTGATTAATAATTATGCTCCGTTGAATCTTGCCGGCGCTGAGCAGTCGGTTACTGGCGAGCGCAAAGGCGACGAAAGCCCCTGTGATAGCGGCCGTGCGGGTACCACCGTCGGCCTGGAGCACATCACAATCAAGCGTCATAGTGCGTTCGCCAAGTAACCTCATATCCGCCGCAGCTCGCAAGCTCCGGCCAATCAAGCGTTGAATTTCATGCGTCCGGCCCGACGGGCCGCCGCGTCCAATCTCTCGCGGGGTTCTGTTTTGGGTAGCGCGCGGTAGCATCGAATACTCGGCAGTGATCCAACCCTGTCCGCTGTTCCGACGAAACACAGGCACCCTCTCATCGACCGACGCAGAGCAAACTACTCGCGTTTGACCCATCTCAATGAGTACTGAACCTTCAGCGTAAGGCAGGTACCCCGGAGTTATTCTAACTGCGCGCAGCTCGTCGAAGGCGCGCCCGTCAGTACGTTCGAAGCTCATCATGTCCCCAAATCTCCACGGCCTCCAGCACCGAAGGTGCCGTGCCAAGGAACCGCTCCGCTACTTTTGCGAAACGCTCAGCCGCATCTGTCACGTAAAAGTGATCCAGGTCATCACACAGTCGCCGCTCTCGAGAATCGCGCTCCGTCTGCACACAAGGAGGCTCGCTCGATTCCAATAGCGTCTGCACTTCGCGCGCGGCTGCATCTCCGGAGTCTATCAGCGGAATCTCCCTCCCGATAATTTCTCCAATCAGATCACGCAAAATTGGATAATGCGTACAGCCTAACACGAGGGCCCCGATTCCTTTGTCCCTCAAATCCCCCAGATACTGTTCTGCTACTGCTCTCGCAACATCTGTCTCAGCCCAACCTTCTTCAGCGAGCGGAACAAATAGAGGACATGCACGCTCGATCACCTCAATGCCCGGATCGATCCTGGCTATTGCACTGGTGTATGCACCACTCTGAACCGTGGCTTCAGTGGCGATTACCCCAATCTTCTTCCTTGTTGCAATTCTTGTCGCCGCGCTCGCGCCGGGGTCAATGACCCCAATTACTTTCACAGAAACCGCATCGCGGATAGCAGGCAATGCCAGGGCCGACGCGGTGTTACAGGCCACAACCAGAAGCTTGATACCATGCGCCTCTAGAAATTTCGCGTTTTCAATCGCGTAGCGCTCGACAGTGGAGAGCGACTTTGTGCCATATGGAACGCGCGCCGTATCACCCAGGTAAACAAAGTGCTCCGAGGGCAGACGTTCATGCAGCGCGCGATAGACAGTCAGTCCACCAACGCCGCTGTCAAAGATTCCGATGGGAAGATTAGAAAGCAAGGATGAAGTATGAAGGATAAATTATGAATGAACTGACAATGCGGGGGTCGGGTTTACCTATCGTGCAGTTTGGCGATTCATCCTTTCGCCTTCTCCTTCATCCTTTCAAAATGGTGGAGGCGCCGAGAATTGAACTCGGATCCAAGAGAAGCCGCCGAAAGACTCTACATGCTTAGTCGCTTCTCTTTCCTGGCCGACAAGCGACCAGATTTTCGCTTTGCACCGAGTAAGTGAAGTGACAAGACCTCGGAGAAAGCTAGTCCGACTTGGTCTCGCCCAACCTCACGGACCGAAAGGTTGGGCCAGCTTATCTGAGTGACATCTCCCTCCGCGCGCATAAGCAACTTGCGGCGAGACGCTAGCGCTTAATTAGGCAGCTAGAGCCAATTCATTGTTATTGGCAATTGTTTTTTCCCTACGCTTTTTAACGAGCTGCATAGAGAAGCCCGGCATGGCATCCGTCGGTCGTCCAAACCCCTGTCGAAGCCTGTCGCCCCCGTTTGCATGAAGAGTATAAGGCCTTATGACCAGAATGGGAAAAGGCACCTCCGATGTGGAACAGTTCGGGTCCCAGCCTGGAAGTCTGTCAGACAGGAGACAGTGGTCGAGGCGCAGCGAAGACCACCGGTAGACAAAAAGAAAAGGATTCGGCAACCCGCAGGGTTGCCAGAAAGACGCTGGCACCCCGCGCCGGGGTGCAATAGAACTACTCATCGCTTTCCGGTGGTCTTCGCTACGCTGCGACCACCGGCTACTGTCTGACAGCCTTCCAGGCTGAAATCAGCTATAATTCCCGCGTTGCGCTGACTCCTGAATTCTCCCACTGTGGCTACCCACGTTGTCGTTTACACGGGGTCTGAAGCAACGTTTGTTTTAGAGAGGGCTGAAATTCTATGGCTGCAAAACCCCCTGGTTCGAAGTTGAAATCCTATTCTCCCAAAGCAATTGTAAATGCACGACCCGACCAACGAAGTCATCTTCTGCGGCGGTTTTGGCTGCCTGCGGTGCTGCTGCTGGCGCTTGCTGCCGGGGGTCTAACGGGCATTATTGCTTCTTACAAGCTCAATTATTCTCGAGCAGCGAACGAGGTTGCCGCACTTGCCACATACCGGCCGAGTGTGGTCACGCGGGTCTATGCGGATGACGAACAAACTGTTATTGGAGAATTCGCGCTGGAAAAGCGCATTCCTCTTAAGTACGACGAAATCCCGCCGCTGATGAGAAACGCGATACTCGCTGTCGAGGACGCGCGTTTCTACGATCACATTGGCATCGATCCGATTCGCATCATTGGAGCAGGATGGAAGAATCTCACAAGTGACAAGGTTGAAGGCGGATCCACGCTTACGCAGCAACTTGCTAAGAACCTCTTTCTGTCCAAAGAGCAAACTTACAGGCGAAAGATGAATGAGTGGGCGTTGGCTCTTCAAATCGAACGCTACTACACCAAGCACCAAATCATGGAGCTTTATGCGAACCATATTTTCCTTGGTGCGAATGCTTACGGAGTGGAGGCCGGAGCGGAAACATATTTCGGCAAACAAGCAAAGGACCTGACGATCGGAGAAGCTGCATTGCTCGCCGGTGTTCCCAAAGCACCAAGCGAATACTCTCCTACGTCTAATCCTGCCAGGGCAAAAGAACGCCGGGACCTGGTGCTGGATTTGATGGCCAGGCACGGTTTTGCAACTCAAGCAGAAGTGGATGCGGCCAAAGCAAAACCAATTCAACTTGCCGATACCGCCTACTATCAATCACAACCAAAATCGAGTCCCTTTGATTATCCCGTAGAATACATCAGACAAGAGCTTGAGGACAGATACACGACGCGTGTAGCCCAGGGCGGTCTTTCCGTTTACACCACGATCAATGTGGATGCTCAGAAGAAAGCATATGAAGTGGTGCGGGCCGGCTTGCGGCGTTATGACAAGTCTCGAGGATGGCGCTCGGCCTATAAACCGATTCCAACTTCAGCCAACAACGGGCAAGGCCCGGCTACTGCTCAAGAGATTAACAACTACAAAGACCCTGACTGGTATGGAAATGATTACCAGGAAGGCCGCTATTTGTCTGGACTAATAAGCAAGGTAGACCGAACAAAAAACGAAGCGATCATTCGCTTTGGTAATTACACCGCCACCGTGGGCCCCGCCGAAATGGGTTGGTCCAGCCGGCAGCCTAAAGACGAGCTAAAGCCAGGCCACCTGGCCGAGTTTCACATTAAGGAAGTTGACAAGAAGAGCCGGCGCCTTAAGGTCGAACTATCTCAAGTTCCGGCAGTAGCAGGCGCCATGTTGACGCTCAACGCAAAGACGGGCGAAATCGTTACCATGATTGGCGGTTACGATTTCTACAGCGCCAGCAAGTTTAATAACGCAACTCAGGCTTACCGCCAGACTGGTTCCTGTTTTAAGCCATTCGTTTATACCGCAGCTGTTGAGTGGGGCATGACACCAGACACAACTGTGAGCGGCGCTCCCATAAGCATTGGGGGTTGGAACCCTCACAACTACGACGGTTCTTTGGGAAATGGAGACCTGCCTCTGAAAATGGCGTTGGCCAAGTCGATGAATGTGCCCGCGGTTCATCTGCTACAGACCGTGGGCATTCAGACCGGGGCTCAGATGGTCCGCCGTTTCGGTATCAAGGTGCCAATGGCGCCATATCTCCCTTCGGCACTCGGTGCCACCGAAGTACCATTGGATCAGATGATCTCTGCTTACTCAGCCTTTCCCAACAAAGGTGTTCGCGTTGACCCGCACCTGGTGCGGCGCGTATTGGACCGTGATGGGGCAGTGTTGGAAGAGTGGGAGAGAACCACCTACAAAGTGATGAACGAGTATGTCGCGTTGACCATGGTTTCAATGATGCGTGGCGTGGTTGATTTTGGAACCGCCACAGCCGCACGTTCGCTGGGCGTTCCTCTTGCCGGCAAGACCGGCACCGTCAACGATCATACGGACGTTTGGTTCATTGGTTTTACGCCGACTTACGTGACGGGTGTTTGGATGGGGTACCCGGGTAAGAAAAAGGACCTCGGAAAGGGGATGACGGGCGGCGTTGGCGCATTACCTTACTTCATGGATTTCATGAAGGACTTTTTGAAAGACAAACCGAAAGAGAATTTCGATAAGGCGCCTTCGATGCCTGAAGACATGAAGGAGCTTTTCCGTCAGCGCCAACGTGAATTGGCCGCTGAGCGAGCGCAGTTTAGGGAGGATGCCCCGGAAGAAACTGTAGACGAAAATGCGCTACCCAATGCTAATACCGAGCCTAAGCTGGAGCAATTGACTATGCCTCCACCGCCCAAGGTCGATGAAGTTCCGGCAAATCCACAGCCCAAGGCGGAAACCATCACTCCGCGAATTGACACTCCGCCACCTGCAATGACACGGCCACGCGAGACTGATCCGTTGAAGAAGAAGGGGAAAAAAGGCGAAGACGAACCCTAGAACCAAGGATGAAGGCGGAAGGATGAAGGATGAATTCCGCCCGTCCATTCAGCTTCTTGGGGTTTTCAGTCGAAAGGGAATCGGGGTGCGCCTACTTTTTACTCGTTTCAGATTGTCACGAGAATAGAAAGTAATTCGTTAGCTTTCCATGCTGTAATTCTCCTCGTGTATGAGCGGCCATTGAGGGTGTATGCCGCGGGGTCTAGCGGTATCTCGGTTTCGATTTACTTCATTCTTCCGTCTTCATCCTTCATCCTTCATCCTTTCAGTATCCTCCCCAGCGTGTACGGCAACATCTTTCGCCACCAGGGCCAATCGTGGTCCACGTCTGCCCCCCAAAGATCGAGCGTATGAGGAATGCTTTTCGATCTTAGGATGTCGGATAGATGTTGGCTGCGTTCGGGCGCTTCATATGCTCCCTGTCCTGACAGGATGTGGATGGCATCGGCGTTCTGCAAAAGAGGCAGATAGTGATCATCGTTCAAATTGGGAAGGTAATCTGCGGGGTTATTGAAATATACGTTGTCATCGTAGAAACCCTTAAGATACGAACGCACGTCGTAGCTCCCACTCATGGCAATCACCCCGCGGAATAAATCGGGATGCTTGAAATAAGCATTGGCGGCAAGAAACGCCCCGAGACTAGCTCCCGTCGTCAGGGGTCGGGCGTCCGGCCCCGCGTCATTGCGGATTAACGGCAACACTTCATCGGTTACGTAACGATCAAATCGCGTCAGCAACTCAGCCTTCATCTGCGGTGGCATTTGTTCGTTGAGAAGACTGTAACGGTTGACACTGTTTATCGAGTAGGCGCGTAGCTTGCCGCTTTCGATCAGCGGGCTTATCGCATCCACCAAATGAAACCGTTCATACTCGAGGTAGTCAGCCGCTGCCGTGGGAAACATCAATAGCGGTTGTCCCGCGTGGCCGTAAGCCACCAGGGGCATTTCCGCGTTCAAGTTGTGACTAAACCAGCCAGTTATTCGGCGTTCCATGGAAACCTTTCACTGGAGCCAGGAGTAAGTTAGAAGAGCTTTGCCTGAAACTTGTAGTGCCAGATATTCGCGCAGTTCTTTTGGCAGTGCAAGCGTGACAGGGTTGCCTGCTTTTGGTAGTGTCCTACTTGAGGTCCCAGCACTTTTGTTGGTCAGTTGGAAAAAACGATCCACGAACTTACACGAAATCTCACGAAAAAAGGTTAGTGTTGCTTAGTGTGATTTAGTGGATCGTTTCCTTATCTGCTAAATCAGGCACGCTACTCCTGCTTTTGAGCTGCTGTTATTAGCAAATTAAAATGTCCGGTCTTATTAGCAAGTGAAGTGTCCGGTTTCGCCATTTCTTTAACCAGCAGTAGTAGCTGTGGGAATGTGGGAAAGTCAGGCTGCTTTTTGGCCTGACTTTT
>JBPCKD010000001.1:0-45316 GCA_051004635.1 Pyrinomonadaceae bacterium | reverse complement strand
ATAGGGATATGAACCCCAACAATCAGCCCCAATAGTGGTAAGGGATCAAGAGCATGACAGAGTTCCTGGTCTTAGCCTTGTTAGCTTTGCTCGCGGTCGGGACCGTCGGGTATTACGTATACGCCAGGAGGCGGTCGCGGAGGGAGAGGATTGTCAGGATACTCTCGGGCTCAAACCTTCTGGCCCGGTGGGCCTATGCTTCTGACGAGTGGCGGAAGGCAGTTGATGAAGAGTTCACGTGGGTAAAAAACAAACACAGCGCCGGCGAAGTCTGCATTTCACCGACCAGCATTTACATAAAGAATGATTCCCAGGATCGGCTCATCGACCTGAGCGGTGACGGGAGGATGGTGACTCACGCCTCCTACGGCGGCTCAGATATGGGCCCGCTCAAGCTTCGGGTCCGGTGGAAGGTCGTGAAACGGGATCCCGATAGGTCGGCTGAGGTGAAGTATTACAAGGAGGACTACCGGGTGCCAGTCCCACCGAGGTATCGAGCGGAGGCCCAGCGCGTTGTCGCCTACTTTGTGACTCGTCTGGAAAACAACCTGGAGGCTTATACCGCCGTAGTACCGGATGACGAACCGATCAGCCTCTTCGGCAAGGATTCTTTTTGATGGCTCTGCGATCGCTTGAGAGCATTATCGAAGGAGAGCCTGACGCGAAAGGAGGATGTTAAATTGATCGACGAGTTCATCACGAAATCTAATTACATCAAGGGTGAAGCGGAGCAGGGGATGAGATACACTCTAATGCAACTCTCAGACAAAGGTGGGCACTGATGTATGCTGACGAGGCGCAAAGCCAAGAGGATCGGTCCTCTATTTGCCCGTGAGATCCCCTGATTGCGGACAGCTTTGTTACCGGTCTTGGCAAGGATAGGAGGCTCCAGACGGGCTTTGCATAAAAATCTGACGATATCAGAACCGGGAGCAGTAGCGACTGGGTTCCAGCCTGAAGGGCTATCAGATAGTAGCCGGTGGTCGGAGCGTAGCGCAGACCACCGGAGGACAAACGTAAATGATCTTCCACCCAGAGAAAGGGTGGCAGAAAGCGGTGGCACCCCTCCCGGGGTGCGGACGAACTGCGCGCTTCGTTCCGGTGGTCTGCACCAGGCTTCGACCACCGGCTACTATCTGACAGCCTTTCAGGCTGAAGATGCTGTCGCGACGTTTGCACACAATCTCGGTAGGACTGGCCTTTGGACAAAGAATCGTGATTGAGTGTTTTTGGTCGCGTAGCATCCAACCAAAGCGGACCCGGTCGCTACCACTCCCGGTTCCGATACCATTACGCCGATCGCTTTTCACTTTTTGTTCAAAGCCACAAGGGAAAGCCTGAAGCCGCAGCTCTGATTTCGGTTGCGCGGTCGTTTCAGAGGAGGACACTATTTTGAACAGTTCGACAAACTACAAGGGTTCGCTTCCAAACCTTGCCCAGACCTTCTTTGCGGCGGCTGGTCTCCTCCTTTTCATCGCTCCGGTCACCCGTGCCCAGGACTGGACTCAATGGCGCGGACCTGGCCGAGACGGGCTGGTTCCCGCTGCCTACGCACCAAAGTCCTGGCCCGAGTCGCTGAAGCGAGTGTGGCGAGTGGAGACAGGTGAAGGCTACTCCTCGCCCCTGGTTTCGCGCGGCCGCGTGTTCGTTCATGCCCGGCAAGATCCTGATGAGAGCGTCACAGCGATCGACTACGCCAACGGTGAAGTGCTCTGGAAGCAGAAGTACCCTGCGCCGTTTCAAAAGAACCAGTACGCGGTGAAGATGGCGAAAGGGCCAAACGCGACTCCACTTGTCGTCGGCGATCGGCTCTTTACCCTCGGGGCCACCGGCGTTGTTATGGCGTGGGACACTGCGACCGGACGACAGCTTTGGACCAAAGACTTCTCGAAGACCGTGGATACTTCAAAACTCTTCTGTGGCACTGCGGCATCGCCGTTGTTACTCGGAGGCCTGGTGGTGATTCAGGTTGGTAGCGACGTACATGGCGGGCAAATCCTGGCTCTTGATCCTGCAACCGGCGCTCAACGTTGGGAGTGGCGCGGCCCAGGGCCGGGCTACGCGTCGCCGGTTATGATCGACGTGGCGGGCGTGCCGCAGATCGTGACGATGACCAACAGCTCCATTGTTGGTCTCAGCACGAAAGACGGTGCTGAGTTTTGGTCCGTGCCGTTTCCGGATGACTGGCACGAGAACATAGTGACCCCCGTTTGGACCGGAACGCATCTCATTGTTTCCGGTCCGCGACAGGGAATACACGCCTTCACACTCCAACAGTCCAAGGGGAAATGGCAAGCCACCGAAGCCTGGAAGAATAATGATGTCGCGATGTACATGAGTTCCCCGGTCTATGGCGATGGGTTAATCTACGGCCTCTCCGAAAAACGTAAGGGTCAGTTCGTGGCCCTCGACGCGAAGTCTGGTGCTATCCGTTGGATTACTGAAGGCCGGGAAGGGGAGCACGCGTCAGTGTTATTGCTGCCGGCAAGTGTCGTCTTCCTCACAAACAACGCGGACCTGATCGTCGCTCGCCGCGGCACGCCGAATTTCCAAGTCGAGCGACGCTACGACGTTGCCGATGGCGCCACCTGGGCCATGCCGGTGTTTCTCGGGGCAGACCTTCTGGTTCGCGACGCATCGAGCTTGGTGCGGCTCACGGCCGGGAAATGACTCTTGAAATAGATGCGTCGCGTTTCCTCAGTCCCGATAATGTTAGTGCTCCTTGCGGTACTAGTTTTTCTCTATCATGTTGGTATTGGCATTTACCATGCTCTCGGTCTAGAACCTTTACCGGCGTTTGAATTTCTATACACCGGCGCTTTTCTCTGTGCGGTCGTCTGGTGGCTAAAAGACGAGGTCCGAAAGTATCAAATTACGCCGGTCTATTGCCTTGGCTTGTTAGTCTCCTATCTAAACGGATTTCCTGGTTAAGCAAATTCTATGAGGGTTATTGACACCAAAAGAATCGCGCTTTTGCTCGGGCTTGTCTTCTTCCTTTGCCTTCCAACAGAAGCTCAAAGGCGCGCGCGTGCGCAGCGCACCGCTACGTTGCAGATAACTGATGAAGACAAAAGGACAATCGTATCGGCGGTTTTTGCCGATGGACTTAATGAGCTGAACGCCCCACTCGGAGGGTCAAGCATTCTGGATGGTTGTCCGGACCTAATTCTGGGTGACGAAAGGGTCACCTTTATCTCCACGAAGAATATCGACCGCAAGTTTGTGCCGCAGATCTCGGGCGCACATTTTGAGTTTATGACGCTAAGTGAAATTGACGATGCAGTGAAAGCTAATGATAAGCATTGCTATTTTGAGTTCACCAGATTTGAAGTCGTAGGCCCTAAAGTTGCGGTCACGTTTGGCAAGTATCTTAAGCGGCCCGCGTCCATCTACGGCGAGGCTTTCAAGTATGAATACACGAAGGTCAAAGGTAAGTGGCAAGGTAAGTACATCGGGAAAACCACTCCCTAATCTTGAATAGTTATGCAGAAGCCAACCCAACCTGGGCTATGCCGGTGTTTCTCGGAACAGACCTTCTGGTTCGTGACGCGTCCAGCTTGATGCGACTAACACCCGGGAAGTAAAGCAAACTGTTAGTTTGCGTTGTTGGGTGACACTCATGGTCTTCCGCAAACTATCAAGGACCCCAACCGGGCTGCCCGTTTGCCACCCCAGCGGCGCTGCGCCGCCGGGGACCCCGGGCTGGGGACCCCGCACAGTTTGCGTTCGGCTGTCCGAGATAGGTTATCAAAGGAGATCATGATGAAGTTCAAAACAAGGGGATTAGTCGCCGTGGTTCTGGCTGCGGCCATTGCCGGACACGCCATATTTGTTCAGCTCACCGTCGCCCGCACCACGGCACAGACCGCTCAGTTATCCGATACTGAACGGATTGCCGGTCTGGAAACTCTCCTCGAAAAGCTGCGACAGGAGTTGAAGATACCGGCTTACTCCGCCGCCATCGTGAAAGATCAAAAGGTGCTTTGGGCAAAGGGATTTGGCTACGCCGACGTGGAGAATAAGATCCCGGCGACCGAACACACTCCGTATCACCTCGCTTCGTTGACCAAGACTTTCGCTTCTACGATTCTCATGCAGCTGGTGCAGGAAGGAAAGATCAAGCTGGACGATCCCGTTTCAAAGTATGGCATCACCTTGGAGAGCGATGGTGTCATTAAAGTGCGGCACTTGCTCTCTCACACATCCGAGGGAAACCCTGGCGAGCAATATCGTTATAACGGCAATCGCTTTGGGGAACTGGATAAGGTAGTCCAGAGGGCCACCAACAAGTCATTTGGCGAACTATTGATAGCTAACATTCTCGATCCACTTGGTATGAACGAGACGGCGCCAAACGTGTTCAGGATCGTGAGTACAAAATCGCCGAACCCCGCGAATGCGGCAGCAGAGACTGAAGTGAAAGCCGCGGTGATGGATATCATTGCGGGCTTCAATTCCGGCAACGTTGACCAAATCGAGCGGCGTCTTGCGCCGCAGTTAAACCGCTTTCCAGGCGAGGGAGGATTTTTAACTTCCTTCATTGATGGGGCGGAGCTGCGCAGCGCCTTCCAGTCGGGGTTCAAGGTAAAGTTTGAGGTTCACAACCTTGAGGCGGCGGTTTACGCCGACAGCGCGATCGCAACTTTCTTTATGGGCGGAACCATTATGCCTCCCAACGGATCGCCACGCACTGAAGGCCCATGGAGAAGTTCATTCGTCTGGAACAAACATGAGGGAACCTGGAAACTGGTTCATTCTCACCAGTCAGCAATGAACCGGGCAATAGTCACGGAAAAGCACCAGCAAAGATTCGACACAGTAGTGAAGACGCTGGCGCAGCCCTATGCGCTTGACCGCGAATCTAAACCTACGAAGATCAGTTATCCACAGGGGTTCAGTACTTCAGCCGGATTGATGTCCACAGTGCTTGATATGGCGAAGTATGACATTGCGATCGATCAGAATAAGTTTCTCACGAAGGAAACCCAGCAACTTGCTTTCACGCCCAGCGTGTCAACTAAGGGTGAAGCGCTGCCGTATGGTCTTGGTTGGTTCACGCAAAACTACAAAGGCACCAAGCTGCTTTGGCACTACGGATACTGGACCGGCAACTCATCGTTTATCCTGAAAGTACCAGAGCGAAACCTGACGTTCATCATCATGGCCAACTCCGACAATCTGAGCCGGCCAACAGACCTGGGCTCCGGTGATGCGCTAAGTTCTCCCGTGGGCATGGCTTTCTTGAAGACGTTCATATTCCCGGAGAAGTTTGGCGAGAACCTACCAGAGATTAGTTGGAATGCTCCGGCCTCGGAATTAAAAGATCAACTCAAGCGAATAGCGGGAAAACCCTACGCTGATCTCTACACCAAGGATCTGGTTACAAACTTTCGGATTCATCAGAGCGTGGGACGCACAACCGAGGCAGCCCAGCTGATGAAAATGTATGGAGAACTTTTTTCCAAGCCGATGCCTGAGGATCTGGCAAAGTTGCCGGTGATTGCGCAGATAGTGCGGGTGTTGGACAACGAAGATAAGAGTTTGGCTTTTAGTCTACCGAGCAGCCAACAGGTGCGCGTTTTTGCCATCGGTGAGGGCCAGGCCGGTGAGATGTTTGACTACGGATGGATCGAGAACACTGACAAGGGTATTCCCGTCTGGGAGATGCAAGAGCCAAAGACTACTCACGCAGGTGGTGCGGGCAAGAACCGGAGAGTGGACGTGGTCGTCACCCTCCCGGCGGGTAATTACAAATTGCGTTATAAATCTGACGACTCCCACGCCTTCGATCACTGGAATAGTCTGCCACCGGATATTAATTTCTGGGGAATTACGATCCATAAGAAATAAGACGAGCGCTAATCGCCCTTCTCAAGCAACGTGGAGCGTTTAGGAATGAATCAACAACGCCTTCTGTCGTGGTTGCTGCGTCTCACAGGATCGGTGGAGCTGCTTGCGTTCGTTGCAGTGGTGATGCCGCGATCCTGGATGGAGGTATCGCACGCATGGCTGGGTCTCGGCGAGATGCCAACCGGACCCATTATCATGTTCATGATCCGCCAGGCATCCTACGCCTACGGGATGCATGGAATATCGTTGTGGGTTCTGGCCTCCGACGTAGATCGGTTCCGCCCCCTCGTGATCCTCAACGGCGTCTCATTCCTGCTGGCAGGGCTCGTGTTTTTTGTCATCGATTACACAGCGGGGATACCGCTTTGGTGGATGGCAGTAGATACACTCTCGTGCGCATTTTTCGGCGCGGCGCTGCTCTGGCTCAGCCGAGGCGGGCCCGGGAAATGATCTGTCTACATGCAATCTAGGTGCTTGCAACGAACCGGCACCAGCGCGCGTCTCACCAACAACTGTCGCACACTGAAGTTGTCTCCCGGACGCAGCAGCGCGACGTTCGGCACCTTGAGCACCGTGAATAACCTCAGAACCGTAAGGAGAAATGCAATGAAAAAGTTTCTGTCTCTCATCTTGAGTGTATTCCTGCTGCACGCTTTCAGTTTAGCTTCGCTTGCCACCGACAGCTCGCTGGAGAAGAGCAAGAGCCTTACTTGCGTCAAAGGTTAAAGCGGGAATTGCCCAGCTTGGCACGGGTGCATCTTCCGTTGTGCGCGTGGTGCTCTACGATAAGAGTAAATATCATGGCTACATCACTGAAATCGGTGAAGACTCCTTTGTTGTAGCTGATGCTAAAACGGGTGCCACTGCGTCGATTGCTTTTCCTGAAGTGAAAGGCATCAAAGGCAGCAATTTCTCGACAGGAACCAAAATCGGCATCGGCGTTGGTATTGCGGCAGCCATCGCCATCATAGTTGCGGTAGTAGCGAATGGCGACGAGGAAAAAAGAGAACAACCATCACCCTGTACGGCGCAAGTCGGCGTACCGTGTCCACCCGGGTGTGTCTGTATCCAGTAAGTAATGGAGGGGGCGGTGTGGCAATTTCATTCCGCCCCGGACAAGTCATCAACCCGATGTCTCGATAGCATCTCTTTCATTATCTTGTTCCTTGCTGCCTGAATGCATTATGCTCCGCGCGTGTAATGAGGGCGTTCCATTCGCGCCTGCGTCTTTGGTAAGACAAGACGAGGTGCGATAGCTGAAGTGTTTCGTTCGGTAGTTGCTGTCTGGAAACACAAAGGAGCTCGTGGTTATGAGGGGTAAATCCAAGTGGAAAATACATCTTTTGTTTGGCGGTGCGGTTCCGGCTGCCATCGCTTTCAACATCGTGGTGAATATGTTTGCGGGGAAGGATTTCTCTGAAGCGGCCTGGAGTGCCGTCCGAGAAATCAGGCCAATGGAAGTCTTGATGTTAGCTGCGTTCTGGTATGGCCTCGCGTTTTACCAACCTAAGGACGAGTGGAGTAGCCCGTTTATCAGTTTGAATCTGGGAAGCAAGGACCAAGGGCCTTCTTGAGGCAGTCATGAGTCAGGAGAGAGGATTGATAACCACAGGTGTCAGAAGATGAAATTGGTTGTTTACCTGGTCGCGGTCGTCATCTACACCGTCGTCTTGTTGTTTTTGCTGTTGGGCGCTTTGGGTTTCAGTTTCGGTGTTCGAATCAGCGGCAATATGTTTGCTGATGAGGGCTTCGGTTTCCATAGAACAACTTATCTTGTTCTGCTGGTGTTGCTGGTGAGTGGCGGGTGCTACGTCGTCTGGCGAATCAATCGTCGCTCAGTCTAGGCGTCTGTGAAGAGAAGTGGAAATCTCTCCAGTTATTCTCGAAGGTCTGCATGTCCGTCTGAAGCCTCTGTCGCCGGCGCACGAAGAATCGCTCATCGCTGCTGCCGGCGATGGCGACCTATGGAACTCCACTGTCACCATTGTGCCCTCTCGCGCCAACATGGCCGCCTACATCGCGACAGCGCTTAAGGGCCAAGACCAGGGGCGTGAACTTCCGTTCGTCATTATTCTAAAGTCATCGGGCCAGGTCGTTGGCAGCACCCGGTTCTATGACATCGAGCGGGACGACCGGCATGTCGATATCGGATACACCTGGTTGGCGGCGAGTGCTCAACGCACTGTAGTGAATACTGAAGCCAAGCTCTTGCTCCTGACCCACGCCTTTGAGGACTTGCGATGCATTCGGGTTGGGCTGGTCACGGATGTTCTCAACCAGCAGTCGCGGGCGGCCATCTTGCGGCTGGGAGCAAAGGAGGAAGGCGTCCTGCGCAATCACATGATCATGCCCAGCGGTCGTTACCGAGATTCAGCCTGTTTCAGCATCATCGAAGCGGAGTGGCCGGAAGTAAAAGCCCGGCTCATAGCTAAGCTTGGGCAAAAGGCTTAACAGAGACTGGAGCCGACGCATACTTGCAGGGTACCGGATCGACATCTTACTTCTTAGACAATTTGCCGCTGGAAGGGTGATCGGGCAGTTGTCGTCCGGTCCGCGGAGGTGCGGCGTTAGCCCGTGGTTCATGAAGGAGTAGCAGATGAGATTTCTACAACTTGTACTTTTTCTAGTATTGATTGCTGTACCCGCATTTAGTACTTCAGCGCTTCCTGACGAACAATCGCGTGGACGAGAACAAATGACCCAAAGGTTAGCCAGAACTTCAGCATCTGATGACATACAAACAACGACTCTCATCTTTCTGCCGCCGGAACAAGAAATGGAACTTGCTTTAAGTGCAGGTCCCGAACACCTGCGGCTTGATGCCACCGTTTACGTTTTTGGCAAAAAGGGTTACCAAAAAACTCGCAGCGGCAAGAATGGCTTCGCCTGTATGGTTAATCGTGACGGCAATCAGACCGGGGATAATGATCTAAAGCCCACCTGTTGGGACCCTGAAGGAACCGCCACGATTGTTCCTGTGATGCTTCGCGTTGGTGAACTTTTGGCGCAGGGAAAAACGGCGGACGAAATCAAACGTGATATTGACGCCGGATTTAGTGAGGGGCGTTTTTCGAGTCCCCGAAAAACCGGGATCGCGTATATGCTCAGGGGAGATGTCCAATACGAGCCAAAGACCCGACAAATCGCGAAAACTCTATTCCCACCTCACTACATGATTTATGCACCTGGCCTTACCAATGCAGACATTGGCATGAATATGGAGGCGTACAAAAAGCATCCTTCACTGCCGCTCGTATATGCTGGGTATTCGGGCGGAGCGCGGACCGCTTATATCATTGTGGTCGCGGCAGAAGACAAAGGACATACTCATTGACTCTGTTCTCCTTGCCGGCTAACTCGTTTGGACCTGAACCCGGGAGACTCTTTTCTTCGGCTTGTTCTTCGGTTTCCACGTGGTTGTTAATCGCTGCCCCGGTCAACTCTGACGTTTTGGCGGCACGGGTGGAACCTGACGGTGATTTTTGGCGTAAGAAAAATAGATTGAGGATGAACTTTATGTTTTGCTCAAAATGCGGAAATCAACCTAACGATGGCGAGAGATTCTGCCGGATATGTGGCAGTGATTTTGAAAATGTTTTGCCTGCGTCCGCGAAGGAGAATTTTCTGAAAAAGAGAAGGGTTAGTGAGCGTCTGGCCAAAGCAAGTTCAAAAGACCCGGACGAGTTGACCGCCAACGGCATAGGCAGTGTGTTTGTCGGCGATGGTTTTTTGATGGTCGCAGTTATTCTTAGCGTAACCCATACTTCAATCAGCAGTCTTTTATGGCTGTTGCTGCTGATTCCGGCATTTTTCTTTTTCGGCAAAGGCTTTGCTGATGTTTTGCACGCCCGGCAAATCTATCGGCGGTTGAAACAGAACGAGCTGGATGCCGTCCCGGCAACTTCCGAACTACCACCGCCTCGCGCCTCGGTCGTAGACGCTTTCAAGAATTACTCATCAGGCGGATTAATCGCTGCGCCGGGCGTAACAGAGAGAACAACGCGACACCTTGAATAGAAAGCGTCCGGCAACACACAATTGCGGCGGCCTTGCTTGGGTTCAAACATATGCCTCGGAGGAACGCAATTGGAACTTATCGCCATAACAGAGAATGGAGAGATGGCGAAGCCGGTGCCATCCACTCCTCAGGTTGCAGCGGAAGTGGTGGCGGCTACGACTCAACTGTATCGTGCAGTCGGTTACGAACCGCCCTGGATTGGCTATCTCGCAATTGAAAACGACGCCTGCGTCGGCACCTGTGCCTTCAAGTCACCGCCCCAGAACAACCGAGTCGAGATTGCCTACTTCACACTTCCTGGACACGAGTCCCGTGGTGTAGCGACACGAATGGCGTCTGAACTCATCCGTCTTGCCCTGGACAAATTGCCTGGAGTGACAGTGGCAGCGCAAACGTTACCGGAAGAGAATGCCTCAACTTCTGTTTTGAAAAAGCTCCGGTTTCGCCTGGTTGGTACTGTCGAACACGCCGAGGATGGGCTGGTCTGGGAGTGGCAGCTAAGTGATACTTACGAGGCATAAGCACCTGCAGCCGACACCTCGCTAGCGTGTTTTTAGAGAAGGTTCTTCGCGTTTGAGGCTTTCGGGCAGCTGTACTCTGGCCCGCAGAAGCTCGCCTTTGTGCCGCTTCGCTATAAAATTCAAGTTCTAACTTCAAAAGAGGGGATGAAGTCTTATGAATACAAGGAGAAGTCTTCTAAGTTCAAAGGTGGTCGCTTTCTTACTGCTTTTGGCATTTACCGCTTCGACGCTCGCGCAAACCGGGCCGCCGAAAGCCGAAATGCGCGAAGTCAAAGATACCTATTTTGGACAGACAATCAGCGATTGGTATCGCTGGCTGGAAGATTTGAAATCCGATGAAACGCAAAAATGGATCAGAGCGCAAGCCGACTATTCCCGCGCTTATCTCGACCGTTTACCGATGCGCGGCGATATTTTGAAACGCCTGAATGAATTAAGCGATGTCGGAACTCGCGTCTATGGAATTCAGCGGCGCGGAAATTTGTATTTTTACAACCGCCGCGCATCGAACGAAAACGATTTCAGAATTTATGTGCGCGAAGGCTTGACCGGAACGGAACGCCTGCTGATTGATCCCGAAAAAATATCGACCGACGGCAAGCGCCGTTCAATCAACGGCTTTAGCCTTTCGCAGGACGGCAAGTATCTATCATATGTTTCGTCCGTCGGCGGAAGTGAAAACGGTGAACTGCGCGTCGTCGAAACGGCAACCGGAAAAGATACGGGTGAACTCATTGACCGCGCCAGATTTGGTGCGGGCGATTGGCTTCCCGACGGAAAAGCTTTCGTATATAACCGCTTGCAAAAACTGGCGCCAAATTCCCCGCCAACCGATTTGTATCAAAAGAGCCGCGTCTATCTGCACGTCTTAGGCACAAGCGCGGACGCGGACAAAGCGGTTTTCGGTTACGAAGTTAATCCGAACATCAAACTCGAGACCACGCCGCTTCCGTTTATCGCCGTTCCGCTTGACTCGAAATACGCATTTGCAATTGTCAATTCCGGGGTTTCGCCAAACAGCGAATTTTTTGTTGCGCCGCTGGAAGCGCTCAATCAAAATCCGAACACTCCTATTCAATGGCGCAAAATTGCGAATCTCGATGATGAGATTTCAAATTTTGACATTCACGGCGACGACGTTTATCTGCTGACCTACAAAAATACGCCGCGTTACAAAGTCACTCATATCAACCTCAAGAATCTCGATCCCAAGCAAGCCGACACTGTTTTCCCGGCCAGCGAAGCGGTTGTCGAAAATTTCGCCGCAGCGCGTGATGCCTTATATGTACAAACGCTTGACGGCGGCACCCGCAAAATTTACCGCGTTGATTACAAAACGAAGAAAGCCGAGCCACTCAAGTTGCCGTATCCAGGGTCGGCATCAATCGTCGGCAGTTATCCGGATATGGACGGCATTTACTTCAATTTGGATTCATGGACGAAATCATCGGCAAATTTTCTCTATAGCCCGAAAACTGCCGGTGCTGCCGATACGAAACTCATTCCGCCGATTCCGATTGATATGAGCAACTTCGAGTTTGTCAACGCGAAGGCTAAATCCTACGACGGGACAATGATTCCGCTCGTGATCATCTACAAAAAAGGTATGAAACGCGACGGCACGAATCCGCTTTTGATGCGCGGCTATGGTGCTTACGGAATCGAAAACACCTCGCCGTTTTTTGCTAGCGGCTCGCTGCCGTGGCTCGAACGCGGGGGCATCATCGCTATCACGGGCGTGCGCGGCGGCGGCGAATACGGAGAGGAATGGCATCTGGCGGGCAAAGGCGCAACTAAAGCGAACACCTGGAAAGACTTTATCGCCAGCGCCGAATACCTTATTGCCGAAAAATATACTTCGCCCGAACATTTGGGAATTGCGGGCGGCAGCGCGGGTGGAATTCTAGTGAGTAATTCGATTACCGAGCGACCGGATTTATTCGGCGCGGCCATCAGCCAGGTTGGTTTGAACAATGCTTTGCTTGCTGAGACAACGCCGAACGGCGTTCCGAACATTCCCGAATTTGGCACTTTCAAAACTGAAGAAGGCTTTAAGAATTTGCTGGCGATGGACGGTTATCACAAAGTGAAAGACGGCGCGAAGTATCCGGCCGTCATGCTAACGCACGGTATCAACGACCCGCGAGTTGAGCCCTGGATGTCGGCAAAAATGGCGGCGCGTTTGCAAGCTGCCACCGCAAGCGGCAAACCCATTTTGTTGAGGATTGACTACGACGCGGGACACGGGGTCGGTTCAACCAAAAAACAACGTAACGAAGAAAACGCAGATACTTATGCGTTTTTATTTCAGCAGCTGGGCGCGACATCTCAATAGAATTTTCTTCCGACAAAAAGGGTTAGTCTTCGACGCGGCACGACAGGTATCCTGTTTGCCGCCGACGCATACTCCATCGTCAGATGGCAATGTTTTGGAATTCCGAGATTAGAAAGGCAGCGGCGGAAAGCCTATGCCGAGGATACAAATGAGGGTCTCACTCATGCGAGATCTGCTTGCGGCCTCCGCTGGCATTGTTCTGCTGTTTGTGGTGCCGTGCGTTGCACAGCAAGACGTCTCAGCCAGATCGATTCATACATCAAAGGCGAAATGCGGCGGCAGCAGATTCCCGGAGTTGCACTGGCTGTCGTTCGTAACGGGAAAATTGCGCTGGTCAAAAGTTACGGTCTCAGTAATGTAGAGCATCAAGTTCCGGTCAAACCCGAAACCGTCTTTCAATCCGGCTCAATGGGCAAACAATTCACTGCGACGGCAGTGATGATTTTAGTCGACGAAGGCAAGCTCGCGCTCGACGATAAGATCAGCAAGTATTTCACGGATGCTCCAGAGGGTTGGAAGAATATCACTGTCAGACATTTGCTCACCCACACGTCGGGGATGGGGGAGTATCCGCCGGACCTTGATCTGCGGCGCGATCTTACGGAGGACGAATATCTCGCCCTCATCAAATCGGTTCCGCTTAGTTTTGCAACGGGCGCAAAATGGGATTACAGCAACCTGGGATATGTAACGTTGGGCATGCTGATTCGCAAAGTGACCGGAAAATTTTACGGCGATTTTTTGGCGGAGCGCATCTTTCGGCCAATTGGAATGACTACGGCACGTGTTATCTCGGAAGCAGACATCGTGCCGAACCGCGCGGATGGATACCGTCTTGTGAAAGGCGAATTGAAAAATCAGGAATGGGTTTCTCCTTCAACGAATACGACGGCGGACGGCTCGCTTTACTTCACGATTTTGGACCTGGCAAAGTGGGATGCTGCTCTCTATACCCAGAAGCTGCTCAAACAAACCAGTCTCGCTCAAATGTGGAAACCAGTAAGACTGAACGACGGCAAGACGAAGGGCTACGGCTTGGGGTGGCACACGGACGTCATACACGGGCATCGCGTCATCTTCCACGGCGGCGGTGGCAGGGATTCAAGTCATTCATAGTCCGGTTTCCGGACGACAAGTTAACGATTATTTTCTTTGCCAACTCGTGGGAAACGAGAGACTTTGCATTCGCGCGCGGACTGGTATCGATTTTCTATCCTGAATTCGCCCTTCGATTGAAGACAAAGAACCGGAAGTAACAGCTCTGGTCCGTCGGGTCTTATTGCAGTTTTGTCGGAGCGCGCCCGAGCCTAATCTGTTCACGACAGAAGCGCAGGCGAAAATTCTTCCTGATCAGGCCAGACAGATCAGCGAAAGTCTAAACTCATTGAGTCTGCCGATAGCAATCATCCATACGAACGAACTAATTGAGCGGCGTGAGGAAAACGGTGTTCGCATCTATCGCTATGTGCTCAACGATTTGGGAAGGACGTTGTACTGCACGGTGCGGCTAACGAAAGAAAACAAAATTGCAAGCCTGCAACTGTCATGAGCGTAGCGCGACGCCCAACAAGTCCCTATCTAGATTTGTTTCTAACGCTACTCGGTACAGAACCGAGCGCGGTAGAGACTGTGTGAAAACTCAATGTGCGACGAACAACGCTGAAAGCGTTCGCTAATTCCAGCCCAGGGTTGCTTTGAACCCTGGGTTTAGAAGTGCATAACATTCAATCCAACTCTGAAGGAGTTGCGACGCCTTTTCGCGATTACCGACCGGCGACGCAACCCCTTCATCAGGGTTGCGTCTTCTTAAATGGAACGCACTTTTCCCAGGGTTTCAAAGCAAACCCTGGGCTAGAATTAGCCAACGCTTTCAGCGTACTTCCTAATAGTAATGTTATGTCCGTCTCAGGAGTTTTCACACAGTCTCGGTAGCGCCGGATGCTAAAGTCAACTCTAGAATACTTGGTAAATCCGCCGAATTATCCGAACTTGAGTATAGGATCCGGCGCTACCGCGCTCGGTTCTGTAAAGCAACGCCCGCCAACTCCAAACTGACCCACCACTCACTTGATGGCGATCAGACCTCGCAGATTTGCGATGTGCTAGAATCTATCAAACGGAACGCGGGGGAGGGATGTTTCAACCCGGTGAACCGTTAGCCAGGTCTGACAAGAGGAAGTAATGTCGCGCACCTGTCCTGTCTTAGTTCATCCGGATCGAAACGCGATCGAGACCCAGACCACTAAAAGAGACCCGTCCCAAAGCATTTGCGGAACCATTCGACCTCACTCCCTCGGCTGTATTTATGGATAAGGCGGATCGAAACCCTGGAAATCGCTTGCGGCTCAGCTACCTTATTCTGAGCATTCCGCTCACACTCTTGATCTTTTCACCGGCGCGGTCAGGGCTTCCTGTCACTTACCAGGAAACGACACCGCCGAATTTCAAGATCGCCTTCATAGGCGATCAGGGACTGGGACCCAATCCGGTTGCAGTCTTGAATCTCATAAAAGCAGAAGGCGCCCAAGCTGTCATGGATTCCGGAGATCTCGATTACGCCGATAATCCCGCAGCTTGGGAAGCGCAAACTAACAGCGTTTTCGGCCCGGATTTCCCTGTTTTCGTAGCCATCGGAAACCACGATGCCGCAGCCTGGAGCGGTCCAGGCGGATACCAGCAATACGTAAAGAACAGATTCAACCGCCTGGGGATAACCTGGAGCGGTGACCTGGGCGTGCAATCATCGTTTTACTACAAAGGTCTCTTCTTTGTCATAACCGCTCCCGGAGTCGCCGGCTTCGATAATGGAAGCAGCGATATTTACATCAGGGATCAACTCGCCGCTGACTCTTCAGTCTGGAGTATTTGTAGTTGGCATAAGAACCAGAAACTAATGCAGGCCGGCGGCAAAGAGGATGAGACGGGCTGGGGAGTGTATGAGGAAGCCAGAAAGGGAGGCGCGATCATGGCGACTGCGCATGAGCACTCATACAGCCGAACGCACCTGATGAGCAGTGTGATCAACCGGAACATCGTGAGTACATCAGATACTTTGACCCTGACTAAAGGCAACAGTTTTGCGTTCGTATCGGGTCTCGGCGGTCATAGTGTTCGTCAGCAATTGTTAGGAGGTAACTGGTGGGCCAGCATCTCCGCTTTGACTTGTTTACCTGCCGACCCGGTCTGCCAGCCGAATGCCACTTTCGGCGCACTGTTCGGCATTTTCAACGTGGACGGTCAGCCAAACAAGGCGGTCTTCTACTTCAAGGACATTAACGGACGGACCATCGATAGTTTTACAGTCATTAGTAATGTTGAAGTGCCCATCGTCAGTACTCTCTCGCCATTTGGCGCGCAAGCCGGGGGCGCTGCTTTTACACTGAACGTTAGCGGTGAAAACTTCGCAGACGGTTCGGTAGTACGCTGGAACGGCGAGGATCGACCGACAACGTTCAGTTCCTCATCGCAGTTAAGGGCTTCGATCTCTTCCGCCGACATCGCCAATCCCGGGACAGCCTGGGTTATGGTGTTCAATCCAACCGGGGGCGGCGCAAACTCAAATTTCCGCGCTTTTTCGATCGGTCCCCCCGCACCAAGATTGTTGACTGAAGACCTATCAGACCGGGCGATCGCGTTGGATTCGGTGACGATGGTTCGCGATCCCTTCGCGCTTTTGAGGGGCAATATTCTTAGTCAAGATGGGCGTAAGCGCCTCATGCTCTTCGCTGCTAATGTGGATTTATTGCCGGGCGAAGTTTCCTCCGTGACGGCTCAGGCTGAAGACAGTCAACATAGGATGTATTCGCTGACCGTGGAATTCGTCGGCAAGGTTCCGCAATATGATTGGCTTACTCAGGTTGTGGTATTACTGCCGGATGAACTGGCAAATGCGAATGACGTGTGGGTCAGTGTCAGTGTGCGAGGCGTGGTTAGTAACAAAGCGATCATCAGTATTAAGCCCTCCTAATCATCAAGCGTCGATCACAGAAGTCACCTATTGAAGGCTAACGGTCATCATTCGCGATCATCGATACGAATTCAATCCTCCGCCGGCAGATCCTTCATGCACATTCACCTTGAAAGGAATGTGGTCCGCTATTAACTGAGCCTGAACCATGAATGGGTCACTAAAACGCGGGCTGACGCTTCTCATCCTTCTGAGCTCATGCACGTCGCAGAATGCCACCACTGGGATCACTCCCGACGCATGGCGTGCCGATCTGCGCTATCTTGCGCGCGAACTTACCAGCCAACACGCCAATGCGTTCCACACCGTTAGCCGCGAAACCTTTGCCGGCGAAGTAGCGCGTCTGGACGCTGCCATCCCAGAAATGAATGGTGACGAGGTGCTGGTTGGGTTGATGCGGATCGCCGCCCTTATCGGAGATGGCCACACGCACCTGGATTTACCGCCCAGCTACCTGCGCTATCCGCTCGAGTTGCAATGGTTCGGCGATGAGTTGCGCGTAATCGCAGCGCAGGCTCCTTACCAGACGGCTGCCGGGGCACGCATACTCGCGATTGGCTCCACGCCAGTACGCGACGTGATGGAGCGGGCTACGCAACTTGTTCCTCGGGGCGAGAATGAGGGGCGGACTCGTTTGACCGCCACCATGCAATTCACCTCGCCCGAAGCCTTGCACGGCTTAGGCGTAATCTCCGATCGAGAGAACGCATCCTTCGCTTTAGAGCTTGCTACAGGAGACCGCGCGACCATGACACTCTCCCCGGCGCCGCTCAGAGATTTTTCCAACTGGCGAATGGCAACGGGAGAGAACCCACCGCTCTATTTGCAGCGATTAACTGAGGCGTGGTGGGCTGAGTCTCTGCCCGATGCTCAGACGGTTTACTTCTCGTTCGCTCGTTATCCGCGTGACGCAGAGTTCCGCGAACGCACGGCCGCGCTCGCCCGGCTGCTCGATGAATCGCAAGCTCGACGACTGGTGATCGATCTGAGGCTTAATCAAGGCGGAGACCTCGAGCAGTTTCGCCAGATACTGCTCCCAATCATCAAGGCGCGCGCCGCAATCAACCGAAAGGGCGAGTTGTTCGTAATCACTGGACCGGGCACGTTTTCCGCGGCGACGGTGAATGCGCTCGACCTTCGTAACGAGGCGAACGCGATTCTCATCGGTGCTCCGACGGGGATGAGACCGACCCATTACGGCGAACACGCGGAGTTCCGCCTGCCCAACTCCGGGTTCCGAATCTCATATTCCACTCGGTACTATCGGTTCGGTGACGCTAATGGTTCTGCGGTCGTCCCTGATCGGCATATCGAGCCCACCTGGGCCGAGTTTCGAGCCGGACGCGATCCCGTGATGGAATGGATTCTTTCTACGACAAACTGAGTCACAACCTTAGGCTGTATCTATCAGTTCATGATTAGATACGGGTAGAATCGTGAGCGTAGTGACAGGATGCACTCGCAACCTCGGTTCTGTAACGATCGCTACGCATGTGCTCTCGGAAAGTGTGGGTCTTCCTGCTTCAATTCTTGGACGATGTAGTGGCGCTGCGCCTATTGGTGACACTGACCCCACTAATTAGATACGCCGCGCCCTCTAGTTGAGTGTAAATATCAGCATGATTGAATCTGATAAAAAACGGCAGCGACGTTTCTGCCTCGTGCTCATTAAGCCGTCGCACTATGACGGCGATGGCTATGTCATCCAGTGGTTTCGATCTGCCATTCCCTCGAATTCGCTGGCTTGCTTATACGGTCTTGCGCTTGAGTGCGCTGAACAAAAGCTCCTCGGCGACGACATTGAAATCGAAATCCACGCTTTTGATGAAACAAACACGCGCATTAATCCGGAGCGCATCGCCTCGCTCATCGAAAACGCCGACGCCGGGATGGTGATGCTGGTCGGCGTCCAGTCAAACCAGTTTCCGCGCTCCCTGGACATCGCTGCCCCTTTGCGCGCGCGCGGGATCAGGGTGGCCCTCGGAGGCTTCCACGTTTCCGGCACTCTCTCCATGCTCAAGGAGCGCGACCCTGATGTCCAACGCGCCGCAGAGATGGGCATCTCGCTTTTTGCCGGCGAGGCCGAAGGCCGCTTGAGTCAGGTGTTGCGCGACGCTTTGGCTGGCAGCCTCGCACCGCTCTACGATTTCATGGACGATTTACCGGACCTCGAAGGGGCAGCCCTGCCGCTGCTCCCGGCAGAGCGAGTCAAACGTACGGCGGGCTCGGCGACGAGTCTGGATGCAGGTCGGGGCTGTCCCTTTAGTTGTTCGTTCTGCACTATCATCAATGTGCAGGGCCGCAAGTCGCGGCGGCGCTCGCCAGATGACATCGAGCGTGTAGTGCGAGCGAACATCGCACAGGGTCTGCACTCGTTCTTCATTACGGACGACAACTTCGCACGCAACAAGGATTGGGAAGCAATTCTGGACCGCCTCATACAACTGCGTGAAGTTGAAAAACTGAAGATCAGTTTCATCATTCAGGTGGACACGTTGTGCCACCGTCTCCCTAACTTCATCGAGAAGGCTGCCCGCGCCGGCGTCAAGCGTGTCTTCATAGGCCTTGAGAACATCAACCCCGACAGCCTGATTGGCGCCAGGAAAAATCAGAACAAAATCACCGAATATCGCAAGATGCTCCTGGCGTGGAAGCATGCAGGAGTGCTGACCTATTGCGGCTACATTCTCGGGTTTCCCGGCGATACGCCCGAGGCTATCCTCCACGACATTCGAATCATCCAGAAAGAACTGCCCATTGATTTGCTCGAATTCTTCTACCTGACGCCTTTGCCCGGCTCGGAAGACCATCGCAAGCTGCACGAGGCCGGGGTCTGGATGGACCCGGACATGAACAAGTATGATCTCAACCACGCTGTCACCGGGCACTCGCACATGTCGCGCGAGGAATGGGAAGGCGTCTATCACGCTGCGTGGGAGACTTACTATACGACCGAGCACATTACTACGATCCTTAAGCGAGCGATGGCAACCGGAACCAGTCCGGGCAAGGCCGTGCTCTTTATCACCTGGTTCAAGGGCTGCATCGGTATCGAGAAAATCCACCCGCTGGAAGGCGGGTTCCTTCGACTCAAGTTTCGTCGCGATCGGAGGTCGGGTCTGCCGCTCGAACCCGTATTGCTTTTCTATCCGAAGTACCTGGCCGGAATGCTTTGGAAACAGCTGCGTTGGATTTCGCTCTATTCGCGGTTGTATCTCATTTATCGCGAGATCAAACGCGATTCGCGTCGTCACGAATATATGGACCTGGCGCTGACGCCGGTGGAAGATGATGAGGTCGAGACCAGGGAAATGTTCCAGTCCGATGTCGCGCAGGCTTATGTGGTTCAGGTGCGACGCGTCGAAAAAATGCGCCATAGCGAAGTAGTCTAAGACGTCGATCCTTTATGGCTTCGTTCAACTAGAATCGCACCCGCATTGCTAACTCTCGTCAGGAGTGGTGTTGTGCTAAACAAAACTCTTCAATCTTGCAGGACAATGTCACTTCAGTCTCGCAGGACAATGTCGAAGGTAAGGAACACAATCTTTGCCTTATCGATCTTACTGCCCGTCCCGTCGCTGCTGTCGACCAACGCTGTCGCCGAGGATTGGCCACAGTTTCGAGGACCAAACGGGACGGGCGTTTCGGCATCTACCGGGCTGCCCGAAGAGTTTGGGCCTAACAAGAACGTAATCTGGAAAACAGCACTGCCACCCGGACATTCTTCGCCGGTCGTGACACGCGATCGGATCTTCGTGACGGCGTACGAGAAAAGCAAACAGCAAACAGCAAACAGCAGACAGCTAAATGGAGGTGTACAGCAATACGCCCATAGCCGAGAACAGGCGAGCCCAATTGAAAAAGAAAACTACAAACTACTGGTTATCGCTCTTGACCGTTCCACAGGCAAATTGCTGTGGCAGCGAGAGGTGCCAAGGTCGCGTGTGGGTCGCTTGCAGAATGTAAATAACCCGGCGTCGCCCAGCCCGGTCACCGATGGGTCGAACGTCTACGTTTTCTTCCAGGAGTTTGGGTTGATTTCTTACAACGGTGCCGGCAAGGAGCGATGGCGGCGGCTGCTCGGTCCGTTCAATATGTTCTACGGCTTTGGGGCCTCGCCAATTCTGGTTGACGACAAAGTAATCCTTCCCGTTGATCAAGACAGTCCCAGCTCATACCTGATAGCGGTTGATAAAAACAACGGCCGTTTGCGTTGGAAGGTTGACCGGCCCGTGGTCATCTCGGGCTACTCGACACCGATCGTTTATCAACCAAAACAGGGTCCGAAACAGATTGTTATTCCCGAATCGTTCCAGCTCTCGGCTTACTCAGTCGCAGATGGCAAAAGAGTCTGGTGGGTTCGCGGGCTGGCGTGCGAGATGAAATCGATTGCCAGCAACGATGGCGAATATCTGTACATCAACGGGTGGGGCTTCCCGCAAAATCAACCCGGGGAGCAAGTCAAAACGATTGCCTTCGAAGAAGCTTGGACCAGGTATGACAAGAATGGTGACAAGCTGATCGCGAAGTCTGAAGTCTCCGGCACAGAAATGATGGACAAGATGTTGAATGCCGCCTTCGAGGCGTTTGATATGGACCGCGATGAGAAGTTGAACGCTAAAGATTGGGAAGTTTTCCGCGGGATGATGGCTTCTGAGAATGGTCTGCTCGCAATCAAGCTGGGAGGTGAGGGCGATCAAACCTCGACCGCAATCCGTTGGCGCTATCAGAAGCCGGTGCCTCAGGTTCCTTCGACCCTCCTCTACAAAGGGGTTCTATACATGATCAACGATAGCGGGATTCTGATCTCATTTGATCCGGCGGCCGGAGCAGTGCTCAAGCAAGGCCGCCTGCATGGGGCTATTGATAAATACTTCTCGTCGCCCGTAGCCGCCGACGACAAGGTTTTTCTGATCGGGCAGGCGGGTCAGGTGTCTGTATTGAAGGCCGCCGGCGATTGGCAGGTACTCAAGGTTAACGAGTTGGATGACGAGGTCTTCGCGACCCCGGCAATTGCGGGCGGGCGGATTTACATCAGGACTCGCAGCGCTCTGTATTCTTTTGGCAAATAAAGACTGTTCGCAGATTACGCCGATTCGCTTTGTCCGCCATCAATTGTAGGTAAGACGCCGGCGTTGACAGAGAATGCCGGGCGCGCTCGTTGCCGCAACGAAAAGAGGATGCGATCCACGAAGCTACACGAAATGACACTAACGCCATTTCGTGTGATTTCGTGTCGTTTCGTGGATCGTCTCTTTGGTCAAATCTCACACTCCCGAAGCTCGTAAATCTTTCGTTTCGAGCTCTTTGATGTATTAGTCTGCTCAATACCACTAATACGGAGGTTAAGTCGATGACTTTAAGAATCTTCGGTTTTTCCCTTTTCTCGTTCGTGCTTGGCGTCGTGGTCTTTGTCGCGGCTACGTCTGCCGGCTCCCTGAACATCCAGGACAACCGGGCTGCTGATCGCGAAGCCATTCGCGCGCACATCGACAGCATCTTCCAGGCGTTTATCAAGAAAGATGCCGCGGCGTTGCGCGCGACGCACGCCGAGAACTGGCTCGGCTACCTGGAAGGTTCACGCGAGATGATCAAAGGCATCGCCGGCTATATGGACTGGAACGATGTCGATCCGAAAAGTCCGTACGGAATGAAGAGCTACAAGATGCGCGAGTTTGACATGATCTTTAAAGGCGACGCGGCTTTTGTCTGCTTCATTGCGGACATCGAGTCGAATACGCCGAATGGTCCGTTCCACCGCGCGCTTCGCATTTCGGATTTTTACACGAAGCAAGACGGCAAGTGGATCCAAAGCGGCAGCGACACGGCGCTTCATCAGGAATCGATGGAGGCGCAATTGCAGGCCCCGAGAACTTTGCCGGACCAAATGAAGCAACGTCTGCTCGATGCACGGGAAGCCGTCTGGCGCGCTTATTTCGCCGGCGATCGCGCCACACTCGAAAAACTGATCCCCGAAGAGACCGTAGCCATCGAGGCCGGTGACAACAACTGGTCAAACCGCCAAACGATTCTGGACGGCTCAACGCAATTCGCGAAGAGTGGCGGCAAGCTTCTCAAGCTCGAGTTCCCGAAAACCGAAATCCAGGTTTACGGCTTCACCGCCATGGTTTACTCAAACTATGCGTTGGAGCTGGAGACTGGCGGTCAGCGAATCAACCAGACCGGCCGCGTCACCGAGGTCTTCGTCCTGCGCAAAGGGCAATGGGTAAATCCCGGCTGGCATATGGACAGTGGAAAGTAAAGCCGAGCGATAGAATAAGTAAGAGCTTGCAGCTGTAGGGGTGGCACTCCGTGGCCACCCCTTCGTTGCGCCCGCGACATTTTCTGAAGGTTGAGTGGTCTCGGGAAGAGGGCGGCCTGCCCCTAAAATTAAACGAGGAATCCTGTGAATGGATAAAACTGGGGCCTCGTTACGTATCCCGCCTTTACAGGATTCATCGCGATATATTCCAGGTTCTCATGCAGGTCAGTATCGTTTCTAATAACATGATCGAACAGGCGTGTCTGCCACAAACGTTTCTTGAGAAACTGTGCCGGCTTTAGTCTTGGCCAGTTCTTCAACTCAACCACTTCCGGGCGGAGCGTGGCTCGCCATTCCATTAGCGGAGTTAGCAGCGCGCGAGCTTCATTCCGATTTGTCCTGCTTACCGAAGCAGGCGGTAAGCAGACCCTGCCACGATCCACAACCTCACGACTCCGTTTCCAGTACTCTTGGGTCGTATAGCTCTTGAACCTGCCAATGAGGTTTGGAAGGTAAAGTTCGGGCTGCCGAACGCCTGCGAGAAAATGAAGATGATCGGGCATGAGAGTGAAGGCTCGGACGCGCATGCAATCAAGAGTTTCATCGCTCAGTAAGGAAGCCAGGGTAGCCTTGGCTAGGATCATGTCGGCAAAGAGTGGTCTACGAAGCTCCGTAACCAGGCTGATCGCGCAGAGTTGATGAACGGAATGGTAATCGTAGCCGAGTAGTCGTAATGAATTGTAACGACGCGGCAAAGGGAAACCGGGAAAGCGAGGCATTTGACGCGAACCTCAAACGAGATATGAAGAATCGCGTCATGTTAGAAGTTCGATTGGCGAGGATCAAACCTTGGGAGTGGGAGGCACTCTTCATTGTTTTGCAAGATTTGTGGTATCCGAAAGGAGGGGTGGCACTGTAGGGGTGGCACTCCGTGGCCACCCCTTCGTTGCGCCCGCGACATTTTTTGAAGGTTGAGTGGTACCGGGAAGAGGGGCGGCCACGGAGTGCTGCCCCTACAAGTTATCACCGGATCCCTACCAAGCCCTGCACCGATTGGATCAACTTCTCGGAGTCGTAGCCGATGCCGTCTTTGAAGACGATCTCGACCTTTTCGATGTCGGCAATGTTGGCGGCCGGATTTCCTCTTATGACCATCAGGTCAGCCTGTTTGCCTGCGGCGATCGAGCCGATGCGCGCGTCTTCGCCGAGAAACTTGGCGCCGTTGAAGCTGGCAATCTTGATTGCCTCAACCGGAGTAAAGCCGGCTTCCACCAGCAGCTCGACCTCGCGCAGGTCGCCGAAGCCAGCCACCACACCGCCGTTCCCCGTCGGATCGAGTCCAGCAATCAGCAATCCGCCGGCAGCGACGAACGCTCGTTCAAAATCCATCGATTTGCGCACCATCGCAGCCGCAGGCGAATCGGCCGAGATGCGCGATCGCGCCGTCAGGTAACGCACGCGCGCGTCCGTGTTCATTACGTTAAGGACTCGAGGATTCAGGACGGCACTGGCGGCCCCTATTCCGCTTTGAGTCAACGGCGCGCCGGCTTCGAACACCGGCAGTGTCGAAGTGATCGCCACGTTCTTCGCTACCAGCGTGCGGATCGTTTCTTTCACCGCATCGCTGTTGAGATCTAACTGCCGCAGGCTGGCGCTGACCGCAGCGCCCGGACACTTGTCAGGCTGTTTGTTGGGAACAAATTCTGAATCTGCAAGCAGGCCGTGCTCGAGATTGTCAATGCCGATCTCCGCCGCTTCGCGATAGCCGATCGAGCAGAGATGGCCCGTAACCTTTAACCCACGCTTGTGTGCTTCTTCCACGGCCGCCCGCAATTCATCGCGGGTGACGTTCATATAAGCTTTGAAAGAGGTTGCGCCCTGGTCAGCCCAGAAGTTGACCATGCGGCGCGCATCGTCAGGGCCGGTAAGCTGGTGCATCACCGGCGTGAAAGCGCCACGGCCTTCCAGATACGGCGCGGTGATGTGCATCTTCGGACCGATCATGCGGCCGGCGTCAATCAGCCTCTTTATTTCGAGATCGGTGTATGGCACCACGCTGCCGGTCGTGCGAATCGTGGTCACGCCAAGCGCGAGATAGAGGCGTGGGAAGCTGCTCCCCATGTTCGAGTACATCGGAGGCGAGCCTCCTTGAGGGAAGAACATGTGGTTGTGCATGCCAACCAATCCGGGCAGGACCGTGTAGCCTTTGAGATCGAGTATCTGTGCGTTGGAAGGTACGTTGGCGGTTGTGCTCGGCCCTATCGATTGAATCTTGCCATCGGCAATGATGATGGTTTGCTCGTCGCGCGGAGCGGCGCCGGTTCCGTCGATCACGCGGACATGGGCCAGTGCGATCACCGGCGCTTCGGCGCGGATGAACTGTTGGCGCTCAGACGTGGGCGTCTGGGCCAGGCAACTGATAGAAACGCCGAACAGTAAAAGCAGTATGGTTGTTGTTTTCATATGTGTCTCCGGCTCGAGAATTTGCAGCATATTAGCGCCGAGAATGCGCTTCATGGCAAGGCGCGGGAATCGAGGAAGAATGAGAACAGGAACAGGAAACAGAAAACAGGAGTCAGAAGTCAGGAGGCAACCGTTTTGTGAACTTTCTTGTGCAGCATCTGCACCAGCAGCTTACCTTCCAGCTTGTACCATCCCCGGTAACTTTCAGCCATTTGCTCCTGTTCTTTGCGGATCTGTTTGTCACCCATAAATCGAGGTTGCAAATGGAACAGGAAACCTTTTTCGTCGCAGAGGAACACCTGCGACAACCACGGATTCTTTGTCAGGATGAGCTGAAATTGCTTTTCTTTTTCCAGCGGGTCCGCGTCCGGAGACGGGAAAAGATTCCTGACATCTTCGGTCATCGCAACGGCCTTCTTGTTGATTCTCTTTTCGGTGATTGCGAGCACCTCCTGAAAATCGCGGTGGAAGGCGGCCTCGAGCGTCTTGTCGCGTTCGAACGCGTGCAACTGGCTGAAATTGAGGTATATGAGCGCGGCCGCGGGCAAAACAACTGCAAGACCCAGCGTCAGCATCAGCCGGAACCGGTTGAAGCCTCCCAGAAAACCTCTTCTCTTCAATTTCATTTTCGACCTCTAAAGGAACTGCGGTATGCGAGCCAGAGCATACTCTTGCCGGTGTTAAGGTGTGTCAAGGGCATGTAAAAATATGTCAAGAGTTGTGAACTTATCAAACAAATGGGACTATCCACAGATTACACAGATTTCTCAGATTTAGAACCATTAGCCAAATGAGTTGTGGCCTCACGTCTTGGAAGCCAGATAAACTTTTGATGTTGCGTCTGGCAGTCCGAGTGCATTGGGTTTGAAATCTGTGTAATCTGCGCAACCGGGTTCTCCGGCGCGGCAGCCGCGCAGAGGTCGTCATCTGTGGATATCGCGTTGAAATGATTCTCCAGCAGAACATCGCCCCATCTTTCCAATCGCCGATCGTGCTCGTAATGCTCGCAGTGATCGCGATTGGGCTGCTCTATGTCCTCTGGCGGGAAGTGCGGAAGATCCCCGCCAAGCTGTTCACACTGATGGCCACCGCATTCGTAGATATGCTGGGGCTGCTGATGATCATTCCGCTCCTGCCATTCTATGTAAAAACACTCGGCGGGTCGGGCATCGATTTGATGGGGATGCACTTTGGGATCGGGATCATCATCGGTTTCATCGTCGCGGCATTCACCGTCGCACAACTCTTAAGCGCGCCCATGTGGGGCCGGTTTTCCGATCGCGTGGGACGGCGGCCTACGCTGCTCATTGCGTTAGGCGCATCAGCCATCGCGTATCTGATTTTCGGCTTCGCCCACTCGCTGCTCCTCTTGTTTATCTCGCGCATCGTGCAGGGGGCAGGTGGGGGCACAGTGGGAGTGATCCAGGCTTACGTGGCCGATTCGACCGATCCGAAGGATCGCGCGCGAGCGCTGGGCTGGCTGTCGGCGACAACTAACCTCGGGGTGGCGCTGGGGCCGGTGCTCGGTTCCTTTGCTATCACGTTAGGCACGCGCGACCTGATGCCGGGAGCAGGAACGTTGCAGATGGGCCACGCGGCGCCGGGAATCATGGCGGCGGCGCTCTGTCTGCTTAACATGATCTTCGTCGTGCGTTATCTGAAGGAATCGCGTGATTTCAGTGAGCAGCCGCAGGCGGGAGAGATACGTCAAACTTCAACGCAGGCGATCTGGCGTGTCATCTCCCACTCGAGCGAGCCTTCGTCGCGTCTCATCTGGATCTATTCGATCGCCATCGGTGCCTATTACGGAAGCTTTGCGGTGCTGGCACTGTTCTTGAACGCGCGCTTTCAGGTCACCGAACAGACGATTGGCTATTTCTTCATGTACGTTGGCGGCATCTCCGTTTTTGCCCGCGTGCTTCTGCTGGGGCGCGCGGTCGATTGGCTGGGCGAGGCGAATCTCTCGCGCTTGGGCATCGTGCTCCTGGCGGCGGGCGTTGTCGGGATGCCGTTATCACGGAACCTGTGGATGCTCGCGTTGGCGGTGGCGCTGATCCCTTTGGGCACGGCCTTTACGTTTCCGTGTGTGACGGCACTTCTGTCACGAGTCACTGCTCCCAGAGAACGCGGCCTCTACATGGGAATGCAACAGACGTATGGCGGCATTTCTCGCATTATTGCACCCCTCTTCTTCGGCTGGGCGTTTGATTCGATTGGAGTATCGGCGCCTTACTTCTTCTCGTCCGCGTTCCTGCTGGCGACGCTTTCTCTTGGATTCGGGCTGGATCAGTATGCAAGGCCGGAACGCAGGAAGCAGGCGGCAGGAGGCAGTCGGCAGGAAGCAGGAGGCATGAAGCAGGAGGTAGGAGCAGAAGGCACGAGCAGGGAACTATGACGACTTCCAACTGCGTTCCGCTCCTACGTGCTGGCCTGGTCTTCCGCGTCTACGTGCTGGTCGTGCCTCCCGCCTCCTGCTCCGTCCTGACCTTCTTGTCTGCGTAATCTGCGGATTTCAATAACCTCCACTGATCACGGAGTATCCGCAGATTTCGCAGATTAAGAGGTGTAGGCAGGAGCAGTAGGCAGGAGCAGAAAGAATCAGACGTTACACCTGCGTCCTCCTGCTCTTGCCCCTCTTCTTCGTCTGCGTAATCTGCATAATCTGTGGATTCTCAGTCAGTCGGTTCTCCAGATCAAGTACACGCTTCGCCAGAGGCGGATCGCCGATCTTTTCCGCCATCGACGCGAAGGACGCGGTCGCCCCGCGCCAGCGCAGTTGGTCCACGTCGCTGAAGAGCGGCGCGTCGATTCGCAGCGTCGCCAGGTCTTTAAAAAGGAGTGCGCTTTCGCGGTGGTCGTTAAGGATCTGCGGAGGAAAGTTTTCGATCGGACCATATTGGTTGATGAGTCGTGCGGCAGTCCTGGCTCCATAGCCGGCGATTCCGGGATAGCCATCCGCGGCGTCACCCACGAGGGCGAGGTAGTCAGGGATGTACGCCGGCGCAACGCCAAACCTGGCGCGAACACCGTCCGCATCGCGAATCAGTTCCTTTCTCCGATCCACCTGGACCACTCGGTCTCCGACAACGCATTGTGCAAGATCTTTGTCGGGCGTCCAGATGCACACCTTCTGCACTCTTTCATCCTGGGCCGCAAGATGCGCCGCGGAAGCGAGCGCGTCGTCGGCCTCGAGTTCGATCATCGGCCACACCACCACGCCCATCGCAGCCAGCGCCTCCTCGAGAGGCAGGAACTGCGCGCGCAGTACTGGCTCGATGCCGTCGCCGGTCTTGTAGTCGGGCCAAAGACCGTTGCGAAATGATTCGATGACGTGATCAGTTGCAACTCCGACGTGGGTCGCCCCATCATCGATCATCTTTGCAACTGTCCGAAGCACCCCTGTCACCGCGCCATACGGAGGATCGGTTTTCTTGAAGCGCCTAAGTCCGTAGAAGTGACGAAAGAGTTCGTACGTGCCGTCGATCAAGTGAACGATCATTATCCACAGATTACGCAGATTGCGCTGCCAAAGAAAGCAAGGAGCATCAGGGGAAAGGCGGGACTAGTGTTCTCCGTCCTGTAGGGACGTAATGTTTATAGAACGCGCGACCCCAAAGAATTCCTCCTCGCTCCATAGGAGCGAAACGTAAGCCGGTCTCGCGGACCATGCCTGAAACATCGCGCTCCGCTGGAGCGCAGGTCCTGGATTCATAGCGCGATTCATAAATTTGGCTCCTCTGGAGCCGGAGAATTATTTGGTTACGGCCTAAGCCACGCTGTGTAATCTGCGGATTATGCTTCGAAAAACTATACTGTCCCTGTCGATCTCGCGGTGCCTCGTTCGACTTGTAAGTAGAGAGCCGAGAGTAGCCGGTCTAGATTGTCTGGAAGCCCGGCTCCGAAACCGAAAGCAGAAGGAGACATTACTATGCGATTTATGGTCATCATTAAAGCCAACGAAGACTCAGAAGCAGGTGTTATGCCGAGCGAGGAACTGCTCACCGAAATGGGACAGTTTAATGAGAAGCTGGTGAAGGCTGGCGTAATGCTCGCTGGCGAGGGGCTTCATCCGAGCTCGAAGGGCAAGCGCGTCAGGTTCGCTGGAGCGAATCGTACAGTTATCGATGGTCCTTTCGCTGAGACGAGGGAGCTGATCGCCGGCTTCTGGCTGTGGCAAGTGAAGTCGATGGAAGAGGCGGTCGAGTGAGTTAAACGCTGCCCGGCTCCCTTTCCTGACAGGGAAGCCGAGATCGAGATTCGCCAGATTTTTGAAGCCGAGGATTTCGGCGCCGAATTCACACCCGAACTAAGAGAGCAAGAGGAGCGACTCCGCACGCAGATCGAGAAGGAAAGCGCGTCTTGATGCCGTAGTCGTGTCACCGTCGGACAGGCGCGGCGAAACGATCCACAGATTGCGAAGATTGCGCCACTCAACTCGTTTGAATGTGTGGATTTGAAATCTGCGAAATCTGTGGATGAGCCTTACAACTAACTCTTCGCCAAGTTTTGTATTGTGATCGTTTTGCAGGGGTGTCACTCCGTGGCGTCCCTCGGAAACGGCTCGGGCCCACGCAGTTACCCACTTATTAGGCAGCTTGTCCGCAGTTAACCATCCACGGTATGCCGAATCGATCGACACACATGCCGAACCCGGCCGCCCAGAAGGTCTGCTGGAATGGCATCTGGATTGTTCCGTTTTCTGCCAACTCGTTAAATATGCGTTCGCCCTCTGCCGGATCCTCTAACTGGATCGTTACTGAAAAACCTCCTGGTTTTTCATAGCTATCAGGTGGAGCGTCACCACCGCCTAGTGCCGTCTCTCCGACAATCAGGGTTGCGTGAATGATTTTATGGCGCCATTCTGACGGCACTTGATCGGCCATCGGCGAATCACCCCATGTCATCATGGCTTGGATGTTCCCGCCAAGGCACCGCTCATAGAACTTGAAAGCTGCCTCGCATTCGCCTCCGAAAATAAGATGAGGACTCAATTGCATGGTCTGCTCCTTCGGTTAACTGATATTAGTAATCCGAAATTCATTTGCGGCGAGCCGCTTCCTGGAGAGGTGTCTCCAAAATGCTTAGCGTCCGCGGTGCGGCGCCAGACGCCAGCGACCGTAAGCCACGAACGCCGCCAGGATTCCTACCACGAGAGGCGGCAGCGCCATCGCGAAACCATCGGCCGCGAAGGTGAGCACCGTCGCCCCAATCATGATGATCACCAGTCCAGCGGCCGCCAGCGGTGTCAGCCCCGGCCGAATGCGCAGGAGCCCTGGGAGAATCAGCCCGAGCGCGCCGAGCACCTCGACCACGCCGATGAATCGAGTGAGCAAGCCCGGCAGCGGCGTCTGTCCCGACTGCCGCGACATCTCCGCCAGCGTTTCGAGCGGCAGGACCAGCTTCGTGCCACCAGCGAAAAGAAAGAGTAGAGCTAACAACACCTGAATAATCCAGAGTGCAATGTTCATGATTGGTTTCCTCCTTGGCGGTTCATCGCCATACTCAGCCCGCTCCCGCGAGCTGGTTGAGTGTATCCACGATTGCCCACCTGCTGTCTAATTGGAATTAATGTGCGCAAGCGGTCGTCGCGCAGCCACAGCCCTCCCCAGATCAGTACGCCTATGATTACAGGAAGAGGACTGGAAACGCTCCCTCACCGACTCGCACGTGGGTAGCGACTGCGCCCCCGAGATAGCCAGTCAGCAAGATCGCTCCAAGAATAGCTGTACGCGGCATTACATAGATGACAGTGCAGGCGAGCAAGACCATCCCGAGACCGGTAATGACGTACTCCGGATATCCGAGCTTAACGGTTGCCTCTACGACGACTGCCGGCTTGAACAATTTCATCACGCCGTCCATGAGCAAGAACAAGGTGGGTATCGCACTGATGATGCGTCCGGTCCAAAGCCGTGTCTTCGAGACGGGAGTTGCGTCAGTATCCGATTGCATAAGTTTTCCTCTCAATTGTCTTCATGCGGGCGAGCGGGGACCTGCCCACCTTCGAGTTTGACTGCTCTCAACACGTTTCGTTTTGAAAGCGGACTTGTCCGACGGCGACGGGGGCACAAGTGCCTATCTAAAACGATGCGATGGGAGTTAGGTCGATGGTCGCGCTTTTTTGGATCCGTGCCGGATCATTTTTGTTCGTACGCATCCTTCAGAGTTTTGATATCTATTTTTTTCATTTGAAGCATTGCTTCCATGACGCGTTTTGCCTTCGCCGGATCTTTGTCCTTCAACATCTCGGTTAAAGCAGTGGGAACGACCTGCCATGACAGACCATATTTATCTTTAAGCCAGCCGCACTGTACCTCTTCTCCACCTTCAGTGAGCTTCTCCCAGAACTCGTCTACCTCTTCCTGCGTTTCGCAGTTCACTACGAACGATACGGCTTCCGTGAATTTGAAATGCGGGCCGCCGTTTATGGCCACGAACTCCTGTCCCTCGAGAGTGAATTCGATGGTCATTACCGATCCCTTTGGTCTTCCAGCCGCCTTTGCCCCCGCTTCGTCATAGCGGGTAATGTCACCAATCCTGGAATTCTTGAAAATCGAAACATAAAAGTTCGCAGCCTCTTCGGCCTTGTCGTCGTACCATAAGAATGGGGTTATCTTTTGCATTTGTCTCCTCTCAAACTTTATCCGTAAGCTGAACACTCACGCATTCGCAGGGGGTAGCAGCGTATTGGATATATTTCATAAGTGCGCCTCGTCTTCAAGCGTTCGCCTGCGGCGAACACTAATTCTCGGGTAGGCCCGCGATTTCCATCACTGGCCTGATTTCGACAGTACCGAATCTAACTGGTGGAATCCTTTCGGCTACGGCGATCGCCTCGTCGAGATCCCCGGCCTCGATCAAGTAGTAGCCGCCAAGTTGCTCGCGCGTCTCGGCGAAGGGGCCATCGGTTACGAGCCGTCTGCCATCACGCACCCGGACGCTGGTCGCCGTTGCAATAGGATGCAGCGGGCTGGCGTCCAAATACTGTCCGGCAGAGTTGAGATCTTGGGTAAGTTGTGCGGACTCCACGTAACAGTGCTCTCGCTCGGTCTCGCTCAGGGCCTGCTCATCAAGATAGACCAGCAACATATATTTCATTGGTGTGTCTCCGTCGTCAAATTCGAACGTTGCGTGCTACGCGAGTGCAGCCGCCGCACTCTCCACCACTGGCCGGATTTCCACACTGCCCATGCGGGCCGATGGAATTCGACTGGCGATCCTGGTAGCCTCAGCCAGGTCCTTCGCGTCGATCAAAAAGAAGCCGCCGAGCTGCTCGCGCGTCTCCGCAAAGGGACCGTCGGTCACCAACGGTTTGTCATCGCGCACGCGTACGGTGCTTGCCGTAGTTGTCGGCTGCAATTGGTCCCCCACGAGATACTCCCCGCTAGACTGGATCTCTTGAATCAACTCGCGGTACTCACCGTAAATTTCCTGACGCTCGGGCTCCGTGTGTCTGTTCCAGATCTGCTCATCATGGTAAATCAACAACATGAATTTCATATGTGTGCCTCCACTATTAAGTCGAACGGCCAGTGCCCGGATCGACACCTCACCGGAAAATTATTTAACATGAGGAATGTTCCCAGACGCTAACGCAGCTGTCCAGGCGGTCTATAGCTCCGATTGGGGCCGGATCGTCGCCACCCTGATTCGGTCCTTCGGCGACTTCGACCTGGCCGAAGAGGCTGCGCAGGAAGCCTTCGCGGCCGCGGTTGATCAATGGCGCGACTCCGGCGTTCCTGATTCCCCACCCGCATGGATCATTCAGACAGCTCGACACAAAGCCATCGACCGCCTCCGGCGCCAGACGCGTTTCAGGGAGAAAGTTGAATCATATGCCGCATCCGGCTTGATCCAAACAGTTGCAGAACCGGATTACGACACGAGCGAAATTCCCGACGACCGGCTTAGGTTGATCTTTACCTGCTGTCATCCTGCGCTCGCTCTTGAGGCGCAAGTCGCGCTAACGCTTCGCACGCTCGGCGGTCTGGAGACGGACGAGATCGCGCGCGCCTTTCTCGTTCCACCTGCAACGATGGCGCAACGGCTCGTCCGCGCGAAACGGAAGATTCGTGACGCAGGCATTCCGTATAAGGTGCCCGACACGAACGAGATGCCTGTTCGGCTCGATGCGGTGCTGACGGTTATCTATCTCATCTTCAGCGAAGGTTATGCGGCCACTCGTGGCGAGCCGTTGATGAGAAACGATATGTGCGCCGAGGCGATACGGCTTGCACGACTCGTGAGAAGGTTGATGTTGCCGCATGCTCCGGCCGAAGCAACTGGTCTGCTAGCTCTGATGTTGCTTCACGATTCTCGTCGCGATGCCCGTCTCGATGATGCGGGTGATATCGTCGTGCTCGAAGAGCAGGATCGAAGCCTTTGGGATCAACAGCAGATCGCCGAGGCGCTGCCGCTCGTGGCGGAGGCCCTTCGCGGCGGGCCCGGACTTCCCAATGCGCGAATCCCATCGCGTTGGGGTGGAGGTGCGGGTCCGTTCGCGCTCCAGGCAGCGATTGCGGCTCAGCATTGTCAGGCGGCGCTGGTAGAAAATACGGACTGGCCTCAGATTCTCCGGCTCTATGATCTTCTCGAGCGGGTGCAGCCCTCTCCCATCGTGTCGTTGAACCGGGCTGTGGCCGTCGCAATGGTAAGCGGCCCTCGTTCGGGGCTCGAACTCATTGATGCGCTGGCTGAGTCAGGCGATCTCAACGACTATCACTTGTTGCATGCCGCTCGTGCCGACCTGCTGCGTCGCATCGGCTCCCGCGCGGAGGCTGCGAAGAGCTACACGCGCGCGCTAGCGCTGGTAACCAATGACAGCGAGCGCCGGTATCTCGAGCGGCGGTTGCGCGAAGTTGAGCCAATGCAAAACTGACTTGGGCTTGTTACGTGATCTTGGTCCTTGAGTTAAGGCCAGCAGAGGTTCAGTTCGAGGCAGCTCATGAAGTTTAGAGTCCAAGCTTTATTTAGCTTGCCGCTTGGGAATCACAGCCAAAAGACTACCACCCCACGCGGGTTGCCCGTGGTGACCCCGTGCTGAACTCTGAACTTCTTGAGTGTCGCATCACTGTCTGCCAATTATGGAAGCATCAACTATACAAGTCACGCATGACCAAACCGCGCATCAGTTCTGGCCCGCGCTCGAGCGGCCTCTATCTCGCGATCGCGAGGTTCGCTATTCGTTACCAGCGAGGCCAGTAGAGTTCGGGCCACCTCAGTGACATCCGCGACGGCTTTTTCAAACGCGGCTTCGTTGGCTTTTGACGGCCTGGTGAAGCCACTGAGCTTCCTTACAAACTGAAGTGATGATGCTTGAATCTCCTCGTCTGTGGCAGGAGGTTCGAAATTAAAAAGAGTTTTGATATTTCTGCACATAGTTTTTTCCTTTAACAATCGACACGGTATTTCACCACCGAGCGGATCCGGATGTCCAGCGCACAGCAAAGGTGGTAATGCTCCGTTAGCGTGTTGCTGAGAAAGAACTGCTGCTTGCCTGGCGAGTTACTGCGAGGCGATGGGGTCAGTACCACCTCGCAGCGGGTGGGTTGTCGATGGAGCAGCTATAACGCCGAGAGCATCTGGTCTTGCCCACTGATCATGTTCGGGAGCAGACCCACCCGCTACCGCGAGGTGGTACTGACCTCATTGCCTTCGAACCATCCTTTTTTAGCAACATACTAATGGAGCACTACTGAAAGGTGGGTAGCGGGCCCGTTTAGATAGGGCAATAGTGCCCCCCTTTTCAACGTGGGCGTACAAGTTCGCTGTCTAAACGTATGCTCGAGATTGACTCTGAACTGGTGGCTTGGACTGTTGGTTTGGACTGAGACTAGCGAACCCCTTCACCGGTGGGGAGAGTGAAATAGCCATCCACTCCAGGCTGGAATTCAGCAACCTGGACCACCGCGTCAGTGTTGAGCTCGCCGTAGATGTGCGGGAAAAGCTGCTGCCCGCCCTCCAGGTTTTCGTAAACGATCTCTGCTGCGACTTTATCCGTGTCAATCGAGAGCAACACCAGTCCGGTTTGCCTGCGAAAACGAATGTTAGCGACTTGAATGACTTGATCGCGCGTTGAGCAGTGAATGAACCCCTCAATGGGAAACATCTCGGTCCGATAGGCGCCCTCAGCTTCGGCTATCGCCCATGCCTCGCGTTTAGTGATGTGGAAAATTATTGCCATAACCTCGCGTGTGATCTCGAATCTTGCGATTCTATTATCCGAAGGCCGGGAAAAAGCGCGGTTGCCGGCCTTCAAGAAGTTGAGAGTTCAACCTTTAGGTTGCTTGTCCCCAAACGGCAAGCTAAAGCTTGGACTCTGAACTTCTTTCCTACTCTTCCCAGCAGATCAAAAAAGCGAGCGCTGCCTGGTGTTGTCGTTCCGGCGCTGCCTAGGGTGATCCTTGATCAAGCCATTGCGGAACGCGACCGCCGTGAAGAGGAAGGTATGCGACTCCGGAGCGTTTCATGGAAGGGATTGTATCTAAATTGGGTAGCGAGTCTAAGTGGCCGTGCGAACGGGCAAGTCCTAACTTTATGGCCGGTGCTTTCGCCTGTTAGCCCGCAAAAACGATCCACGAAGTTACACGAAATTTCATGAATTAAGATTAGTGTTGCTTCGTGTGATTTAGTGGATCGTTTACTTATCTGTAAGTTAAAGAGCACTTCCCCGGAAAGCGACTCTCAGGAAATTGAATCATTCTGAGCCGCAATCTGTTTCAGGTAATTTTTCAGCTCGGGATGGCCACCATGGTCGGCCCAGCCGGCCGGCGTTGACCCGACCTTGGTGTCCTTAACGTTCACATCTGCGCCTTGTTCGATGAGGAACTCCACAAGCGCTTGATGGCCGTTGAGCGCCGCGTAGTGCAGGCCGGTCCCGGAGTAATCAAAGCCGGGTGGTATAGCGTTGATTTGCGCGCCTTTCTGGAGCAGCAACCGCGCGGCATCGATTTGATTGCGATTACAAGCATAGATGAAAGCGTTGTTGATAATATCCTGGGAATCCTCGGACCAACTGTCCACCTTCGCTTGTAGTTCGTCCTTTATCCTGCAATTCAAATTCGATTTTTGCAGTTCTCCAAACGGCCAATCGATCTTGCCGGCCTCAGGCTTCAGACTGCCGTCGCTCCGAAAGAAACTTTCAATTAAATCTATCCGGCCCAGACCCGCCGCGATGCGCAGGTTATGCGTTGATGCGCCGCGTTTGAGCAGCAGCTCGATTACGCCCTGGTTGTTCCAGTACAGCGCCTCCTCCAATGGCGACCAACTGCCGGTGCCGTTGATGTCCGCGCCGCGATCAAGCAGCAGCGCGGTGATCTCAACATTGTCTATGCACGCCGCGGCGCCGAGCGACCCATTGATGTCAGCCCCGGCATCAATCAGGACTTTCGCCATCTCGACTTTGTTCGGCTGATCAACCGCGTCGAGGGCCAAACTGCCAACATGAAGTGAATTGGCCTTCAATGGTTTCGCCGCAATCGTCGCAAGCCCAACTGTTGCTGGTTTCAATTCTCGTGGTTCGCCAGGTCTCTAACATCGCCCTGCCCCTGAGATAATCCGCATCATTCAGAATCCACAGCTCTGGCGAGGTTTGTAAAAATGGAATCTCGCCCATGGCGCTTGAGAGTCCGCAACCTGAAGATCTTGTTTCGGCAAATTCGTTGAACCGCTAGTCTAGTGTCTCTCAGTCGACTTTACAGTCTTTTTTCGTGTGGCTTCGTGTGATTTCGTGGATCGAGTCTTTGGCCACGGAAGGCGATCTACGCGGGGTGCTAGGAAATCACTCGAAAAATCACGAAACTCAAAGCGTTTTTGCTCTTCGGAAGGAGAGGACCAAAGACACGACAGCGGTACCCCATAATAGAAACTTGACGGTGACCACCAGCAGGTTGTGTGGTTCCGTGCTGGTATCCCGGAAGGTTTCCTCAAGCTGGGACCAGAAACTACCGCCCATCATGCCGGTGACGTAGGCCCATGCCAGAACGAGGAAAAGAGTTCCCCTGGGCCACGCCCGATACGACGCCCACCCACCGATGAGAAGCAATGCGCCTCCGACGTAATCCTCAAACATGGTCGTGAAGTCGACGGTCCAGTGACTGAAACCCCGGCGGCAAGTTTCGAGTACTGGAAGAAGCGTTCCGATAGCAAATGCGGCGACGACTTCGAATCTCACGATGATCCTGATATTCAGTTCACTCAGTTATTTTTGGACGAGGTGCTTTCACTGCGGTAGTTGTTTCGACGTCGGTCGCAACCCCATCTTTTAACGCGTCCTTGTCTGTAGGGATTCCCAGTTGCTTGAGAATCTCCGGCAGGTTGAGGCCGAGAGACTGTAATTGCTGCAGCAGCCCGTAAATCATCGTTGGTCCAGTCTGCGCGAACCGATTGAGGCCGCCTGAGCCGCGACCGTTTGCGTCACCGCCGCCATGATCGATCATCACGACCTTCTCAATATTGCCCAGCGGTTCGGAGATGGCTCTCAGAGCCGGAGCCGTTGCTTCGATGATGCTGGGAAGTTTCTCCAGGATCGTCTGCAAGCGCGCGGCATCGTTAAACTCACGCCACGCCGCTGCCTTCTCTTTGATCGCAGAAGCTTCCGCCAGTCCCTGGGCTTCCGTGGCTTTAGCGTGGGCCAGACCCTGTGCCTCTATCTTCTCCGCCTCCGCCAGACCGAGTGCCCGGATTTTTTCAGCTTCGGCGCGGCCTTCCGCTTCGACTGCAGAGGCGCGTCCCAACCCCTCTCTTTGCAGCTTTTGGCTTTCGGCTTCAGCCGCTGCAATCAAAGCTTGCTTACGTCCCTCTGCCTCGAGAATCGCCGCCTCCTGTTGACCCTGCGCCAGCAGCACGACCGCTCTGCGCTCGGCCTCTGCTTTTTTCACGACGGTGGCTTCGAGTTCCTTCTCGCGCCGAAGCACCTCCTGCTCCTGAACGGCAATTTGCTCCTGGGTGCGGATTCTCTCGATACGAACCTCTTCAGCGACAACCTCCTGTCGCGCCTTTGCCTCTGACAGCGGACCAGCCTGTGCAGCAGTGGCTTGTTCACGTTTAATCTCCGATTGAAATTGTGCCCGCTTTACCTCCGTCTCTCTGGTTGAAGCAGCGATGTCGGCTTCTGAAGCGAGGCGAACTTTTTCACCTTCCTGCATCGCCAGCGCGGCCTTGATCTTGGAATCGCGAAGGGCCTCAGCCTTGCCTATTTCCGCGTCGCGCTGGACCTCGGCGGTCCGTCGCTGGCCCAGTGCATCGAGATAGCCTTCTTCGTCGGAGATTTCCTGAATGGTAAGAGCATCGAGTCCTATGCCCATCTTCTCTAAATCGCCTGCGGCCTCGGTGGTTAGTTTCTGAGCGAAACTCTGCCGGTCGTTATTGATCTCTTCGACCGTAAGGGTGCCGAGAATTGCGCGCAGGTGTCCTTCAAGCGTCTGAAAGACGAGCTTATGAAACTCATCTGGCAGCATGCCTAAGAAGCGTTCCGCTGCTGACCTCATGGAGTCGTCGTCTCCCTTGATCTTGACGTTGGCGACCGCTTTGACTGAAACAGGAACGCCTTGCACGGTATAGGCACGCGTGGTGGCCAACGGCACCGTGATCACGTTCAGACTGAGGTATTCAACCTTTTCTAGAAACGGGACGATCAAGGTCGCGCCGCCCCTAACCAATCTGTAACCGACGACGGTGCCATCGGGGAGCCTCCGGGAGCGTCCAGAAATAACTGCTGCTCGATTGGGCGAGACTTTAATGTAGTTTCGGCTAATCAGCATCAGCGCCAACAAAAAGCCGATCACTACGACTACAATCACAACTGGGATGAGTAGATCTTGAATTTCGGGCATTCGCTTTACCTCAACTGAATAAGTAGAGCAGGTTGTTAGTTTTGAACTGCTCTGTGCGTGCTCTGTGTCCGCTGTGCTTCTGTGGTGGATTTTTTATTAACGATTGTCCACCACAGAGATACAGAGAACACGGAGGTTACACGGAGAAAGCTCAATATGGTTTACGCGTCGGTGTTGGGGCTGACGATGACAGAATCTCCGGCAATCTCGTCCACGCGGACCACCACGCCGGCTTTAATTTCTTGGTTGTCTTTTGAGCGAGCCAGCTTTTCAATCCGCTCTTCGCCTATCCGGCAACTAATCTGCCCCAGACTTCCGGGCGCAATCGAGACAATGACCTGCGCCGTGCGGCCAATGAGTTGCTCTGTGCCTACAGAACTCGACGACTGTTGCTTGTAGAGAAAACGCGCGAAGAATGAGACGAGGCCACCGAGCACAACACCACCCGCCAAGCCTACAAGGGAACTGGCAACTATGCCGAGTCCCATCTGTATCCCGATGGCCCCAAAGCCGCCAAACGATGTCACAAAAACACTGATCACGCGGCTGTCCATGAAGCCATGACCGTCTGCGCCGCCATCCAGTCCCGAGTCAATCCCGAAACTATCGAAAATGTCTCCCAACATCAAAGAAGCAAGCAGGAAAATGAAGCCGATCGCTGCAATGGCGAGAAAGACCATCAGGGAGCTAATGTTCGAAAGAAATTCAGGCACTTAGTGACTCCTGGCGAAAGTTGTTGGGCGGACGAAGTGGCATCGACGTCAGAACTTAATCACCGCTTGAATTCGTGAGTAGACTATCACCCGCCGCGCACAAGTTGAAAGGGATGACGGAACCGAATACAAGGGCGGGCCAAAGACCCTGATCCATCCACAGATTACGCAGATTTCCAAAAACCATAGATCCAAATTTGTTCAAGGGTGATACGTCACACTAAGTTTAGTCGTCTGCTCTAATTGCTCTTCGCGGATTCAAGTTGGAAGTGCAACTCAGCGATCGGAAGCTAAATTGGACAAACGCATTCGTCAGCTGGAGTTACACTGTTGCACTTCAGTTGAATCTACCCTTTTCTTAAATCGGCGTAATCGGTGCAATCTGTGGATACGATGCCTGGCCCATTACGCCTCTTCCAGAGAAACTCTTGCCGTCCAGAGACCTCAACTCAGATAAATGGAAACGGTTAAGCGTAGGTCGGTTGCACATTCTCGGATAGAAGCACAGAATGCCTTTAGAGTTTTTCTACAGCCATGGTGATACCCGTCCCACGTTTCAGCCCGACCCCTAAAGCGTTGTGAATGGCGGTTCCGGTCCTTCAAATCGCTTGTTTGACCCGGTTGAGAAACGATGGGCTCTTTACTGCCAGTCGCCGGTGGATTCGCTGAAGTAAAAAGGAGAAAGATGAAAAGAAATACCTACCTGGTCAACGGCTGTTTTGCTCTCGCTGTTGCATGTTTTTCAGGCGGCATTGTTACGGCCCAACACAAAGATCTTATGGGCAACAGTTGGAACAATCCGGTCAGCGCGTCTATCGGGAACATTATTAATGATCGCATCTGGAACAGGATGTACGCGAAAGCCCGGGCTCGGCGAAAGAGCGGGAGCTCAGCTTCGGCCAATTCCCGCGCTCCGGAAACACGAGTCGCCGATCCACTGCCGCCCCCAAAGTCTGCCGCCCAGATTGCAGCAGCAACGCGCTTTCGTTCTACCGGAACTCAGCTTACTACGCGCGAACTCGCAAACGCCTCTGGCAATACGCCTGAGGAAAAAGAGCAGATGTTCAAAATCTATGGAACAGCCCTGACGATGTATGAAACGGAGGCGCGTCGGCTTGGCAGGCCAAACGACTTCGCCCTCGCCCTCGCTGTGGCTCTCGCGGTCAATAGCAGCGTTTACAACGGAACGCCGGAACCGGAAGAAGCACGGCTGCTCGAGATCGGCGAAGCTATCGGCGAATTGATGGCCGAAAATAACATCTTTGGAGGAAGCACTGAGCGGCAGAAACAAGAGATGTACGAGACTATGGTGATTTTCACCATGCTGGTCCAGGCCGGCGCAATGGAGGCGAAACAGAACGGAGATGCAGCAGGTGTCGAAACATATCGTCAGCTTGCTGGAAAAGTTTTGGCGAACATAAGCGGAATGCCGCCCGAAAAAATCCGGCTCGACCCCGGGGCCGCCGCGACGGCCGCAGACAACCCGGCCCCGCAGCGTGAAGAATCATTTCCAGAAGCCCCGGCCGCACGAATGCACGTAGCTTCATTGGTCAAGGAATTCGAGGGTAATGAGCTCCGCGCTAATCAGGTATGGGTTGGAAAACGGGTGCGCGTTTACGGAACGGTCAACACAATCGAGATCGGGAAAGACGGAAATATCGTGTTGACCTTCAAGTCGTCGATTTCAACCTCCAATAATGGCCGCTGCTTTTTCAACAGATCGCAGAGTTCGCGTGTTGCCGCGCTAAATGCGCACGAGGAAGCCACGGTCGAAGGAACCGTGCGCGGTTTGGGAGGCGGTTTCGATAATTCAAAAGCATTTCTGTTGTTGGAGAATTGCATAGTTCCGTAAACACGTTGGCTTTACAAATTGTCGGCCGTCATACGCTGACGCTCTGGAGAACATTTTCGATGAGAAACAAACGTTTTACTTTGTTCGCCTTGACCGCGGTTGTTTTGTTTATTCCGCAGAGCGCAATCTGCCAGACGGAAAAGCTGGGTATTGTGCAATACACCCCGCCGAAAGGCATGAATAAGACGCCGAAGGAAAACGTGGTGGCATTTAGCGAGCTAAATCAAACCACCGGCACCTTTTGTATTATTACGCTTTACGGCGCGACGCCTGGCACCGGAAATCCAACCGGTGATTTTACGCGCGAGTGGAATAATCTGGTCGTCAAGACAATGAAGGCCGAAGCCCATCCGAAAACCGACGAGCAAAAGGGCGATGGGTGGACGGCGATCTCCGGCGGGTCCGAGGTCGAATCGGAAGTCGGCAAAGCGGTTGGGTTTTTGACCGTTATCAGCGGATTCGGAAAGACAGTTAGCATCCTGGCCGTTTTCAATGATCCAGCCTACGCGAAGCAAGTGGATGCTTTTATCGGCGCGATAGAGATGGATAAAACCGTCGCACCCGCAATCAATACGATGGCAGCCAACCCACCGACCCTTGATAGCGAAGGGAACCTTGTCATCCCACAGCCCACGCGCCAGCTCACCATCGCCGACCTTGCCGGTGAGTGGGGGGATAATCCCGGGCGCATTTCGACGACATATGTTAACCGCTCCACCGGTTCATACGCCGGAACCGATTCGCTCCACTTCACGAGCAAGTTTACGTTCGACAAGAATGGGAGATACACCAACGATTTCTTCGAGGTCAGAAACGGTAAGAAGCTCAGGGATATTACGACCGGCACCATCACCATAGTTGGTCGCCTTATCTCCATCAAGCATAAAGGCACCGCGAAGTATGTCGTGCGTGGCTGGCTGGAACTACCCGACATAACCATTTTGAAGGTCGCCGGCCCCTGGTATGACAACCAGGAAATTCCCGAGAAAATGTTCACCGACTTCAGTGAGGACAGCCGCTTCTTCCTCACCACGAAATGGGTTCGCAAAAAATGATTGGTTTACTCTTAGTGGAGCAGACCAAGTGCGGGGGCAAGCCCGCCTTCCTGACCCCGAGACTACCATTCTTGAATAATTTATTCGACAAAGTTTGCCGGACTATTATCCCGATTTGTGGCTAACCGTTGAAACCAACTGAAGTTTGTTGTTCCGCCCAGCTCGCCAAGTGCCTCCGCTGGTTGATCTATGGCTTATGTTCCAGTTCAGGTAGCCGCTCTACTAAAGGATCTCACCACGCAACTTCCTATAATCCTGGGGAAGAACCTGCTCGGCTTCTACCTCCACGGATCGCTCAGACATTCTTCTTTCAACTCAAAACGCAGCGACGTTGACTGCATTGTAGTGACTCAACGGAAACTGAGCGATGCGCAGTTTCGGAAAATGAGCGCTTGGCTGGCCCAGGCGGCGCAGTCGAATCCATGGGCTGCGCGGCTGCAAGTGCTTTTTCTGATCAAGAATGAGGTCCTCACCATGAACGCCAGGGCCTGCCTCTATCAGTTTGGCGTCTTCAAGCGCGGCAGCTCAGATGGCAATCCGATTATCTGGTTAGAGGTAATGCAGAGTGGGGCCACACAACTGGGCCCGCAACCCGAGTCATTCGTTCCCACAATAACTCGCGAGCTCTTGTTCCAGGCATTGCAACGAGAGCTTAGTTATCTAAGAGAAGAGATTTGCGGAAAAAAGGCGAGCGAATGGCGAAACGTTCCCTCGTATCGCGGCTATGCAGTGGTAACTGTTTGCAGGATTCTGTATTCCTTTGAGCACGGTAGGATCGTTTCGAAGCAACAGGCAGGCAGGTGGGCAATCAAAAATCTCCCGAAGAAGTGGAACCCAATAATTCTTCAAGCATTCGGAACTCATGATGGGAAGCGACCTGCCGGCATCCCCCTCTCACGTATCAAACAGTTCATCGATTTCGCCGATGTTCGACTCGTTTCGGGAGGCGGAGGGCCGCACAGATCTCAGTAGAGCTCGCTCGTTATCTTATATGCAAGAAACATCGCGGTCGACCGTCACCTCGCTTTCGACGATCGGGATTTGACCCACGAACGATAGTCTTTGGGAACGTCCATAGCTTTCAGCTTTTTCCAAGCCTGAATTGCCTGCTCCCTGGTAGCGCCTTTCTCTGCAGCCAAAAAATCGCTCATGAAGTTGATGTATCTCCCGGTAGGAATTTGGCTGAACGACTCGTTGACCTGACTCAGTTGAACGTACTTTTTGACCAGGCCACCATAGGTGAGTTTAGCGCCCTTGATGAGTTGCTCCTCCCGCCAACGATTGAGCCGGTAGCGCGCGCCAGATCTCCTCTTCAGGCCTGGAGCAAGTTTCAGAGCTTCCTGTTCGAGAAAACTCTTGGTCGCCTTGTCGTTCGTGTAGACCACTACCGGCAGATCGAGACTCAGCCCTCGTTCAACGTCTTTGACTCCTGGGGTCGAGAGGTTTCGCCTGGTAGGGCTCTCAATTTTGCCGGTATAGAGAAAGAGCTTGATGGCCTTCTCGAGTTCGTCTTTGCGAAGTTTGCTCGCAGATGGGATTCCGATCGTTTGCGCAAATTCCTTGAGTTCGTTTGCGTACCAGTAGCCGTTCTCAACCTGGGCCAGGGTCATCGACATCGAGAGCTTGTTCTTTGGTTTCACACGAGTCGCCCTTCAGTTTTGGGTTGATGATGTCCATGCTGATTTTCGACCAGACGCCGGCTTTGGTGGGCTAACGGTCACCAGAAATCTTTTCACTTCTGTTGGTGACTTCAACCAAATGATTTGTTTCGCGTTGTTCTCAAGCCGTTTTATGATCTTTGGCCTGGTCCGCTTGCGGTATCCCCACACCCACTTTATAAATTCCCAGTTGAGCTTCTCCGGGCACCCTTCTGCCATATCCGGCCTGCGCTCGTTCCGGTATAAGACCGCCCTCTTGAGCAAACGCCAGAGATAAATCACTCGCGAGAGGTCCAGGAATATGACCGTATCACACGCCTCAAGCCTCATCTCGAGTGTGCCGGAATAATTCCCGTCAATGATCCACGCATTACGAGTAAGCAACTCTTCAACTGTTCTGTTCCAGTCGGGCTTAGGCATCTCAACCCAGCCAGGACTCCAGTAGATGGAATCGAGATGAATCACTTCGAGGTCGAGTAATGCCCCGAGCCGCCTGGCGAAGGTGGACTTGCCGGACCCGCCAGAGCCGATCACGAGTACCTTTCTCATGCCCTTCCCTATGACATCCATCTCCGTTTGAAACGCCTCACGGTTGAGGTGACCGGGCACGGCGATTACATCCAACCTTCGAATCTATCAATCAAGTTGGGACAGACGCTTCCCGCGCTGCTGTCCAAACGTTCTAAGAATTCGTGTGGCGCGGTAAGTTGACTCAACCCACCCTAGACTCAAGAGAGCCGCCACACAATTGTGTGTTGAACTAAGCCGGTGGTGGGTGGGACTTGGAGTT